>NZ_MCZK01000157.1 GCF_002875945.1 Vibrio lentus | reverse complement strand
CCAACAGAATGGTAATGAATTGACTGTGCCGAATAACTACAAGTAGTTAAACGTATTGGTCACTCAGTTCATTGAAATCAATTTTGATTCCGAAGAATCTGTTTTATCTAACGATAAAACGTTTTGATATTCATCAACGAGTGCCCACACAGATTGATAGGTTTAAATTGTTAAAGAGCTTTTCCTTTTTGAGCTTTGCTCAAATCGGACGGCCATTTTAGCGATTTAAGTTTTAGTGTCAACCACTATTTTCAAAACTTTTTTCAAGCGTTTAGCTTGGCTAATTTGACCTGCTGATTCGTTTTGGTTTCTTACGAAGCCTTCCCGTTTCAACGAGGTCGCATTATAGAGATTTCGATCACACTGGCAAGCCCTTTTTGAAGTTTTTCTTACTTTTTTGATTGTTCGAGCGTTTTTTGTTCAAAACACCCCATTTTCACTAGTATTCCCCTTAATTAAGGGCTTAAGGTGCCTATATAAAGGAGGATTTATGAGTTCAATACGCAGTTATAAAGGAATATCCCCTCAGATTGGGCAAGGTGTCTATATAGATACAAGTTCAGTACTGGTTGGTGATATCAAAATCGGTGACGACTCTAGTGTGTGGCCTTTGGTTGCAGCTCGAGGAGATGTGAACCACATTCATATTGGAGATAGAACGAATATCCAAGACGGCAGCGTTTTGCACGTCACCCATAAGAATGCTGAAAACCCTGAAGGTTATCCTCTACTAATAGGTAATGATGTCACTATCGGTCATAAAGTAATGCTGCATGGCTGCACGATTGAAGATCGTGTACTTGTTGGTATGGGAGCTATCGTGCTTGATGGCGTGATTATTAAAGAAGAAGTGATGATTGGTGCTGGTAGCTTAGTGCCACCGAACAAAGTACTTGAAAGCGGTTATCTCTATGTAGGAAGCCCAGTAAAACAAGCACGCCCATTAAATGATAAAGAGCGTGCCTTTTTACAGAAGTCAGCGGACAACTATGTTCAGAATAAAAACGACTATCTAGACTTTGTGCTTCCAGTCTAAAGCGCTTTGATTTGGATCCGATTAGAGGAGTCATACTCCTCTTCTTCTATTAACTCTTCAGCTAGCTCTTCAATATCAAAACGTAACTCTGAAAAGATAACTAAAGCTTGATCGCCTTCTTCTATATCTTTGCCTGCCAATCGAGACAACTCTTCAACAGACATAACACACTCAATCAGTGCGCCCGACTGCTGTGCTGGGAAGGTGATTGATTGATTCTCTTCATCCCAATCTTGGATATCAGGAAATAGAATTGATTGATTCATTTTTTTATAAATACCTTGTTACATCTCTAGGTTTTTGCGTAATTCTCTTAAAATCTGTTTTGTTCCAGGGCGAAGACCACGCCACAGCATAAAGCTCTCAGCAGCCTGCCCTACCAGCATACCCAAACCATCATAAGCAGCGTGAACACCATTATCTAATGCCCATTGATTGAATACCGTCGTTCCAGAACCGTAAACCATGTCATAAACGGCACTATTCGAATTGAAGATAATCTCAGAAATTTCAGGAAGCTGACCACTTAGACCAGACGAGGTCGAGTTAATAATGACATCAAACCCTTCATTAACATCGCTTAACCCCATTCCTTTGATGTTTCCATGTGAAGAAAACATCTCAGCCAGAAGTTGAGCCTTTGAACTGGTTCGATTAGCGACTACCAACTGTTGTGGCTTTTGGTCGAGTAGAGGTTGAATCACTCCTCGAGCAGCACCACCAGCACCAAGTAGAAGAACGCGAGCCCCTTCTAGGACTACTTGATGTTGAAGAAGATCTTGAACTAAACCTTCACCATCGGTGTTATCACCAATGATCTCCCCATCATCTAGCTTCTTAAGTGTGTTTACGGCACCTGCTAGTTCAGCTCTTTCAGTCAGGCGATTAGCGAACTGATAAGCATCTTCTTTAAATGGCGCTGTGACATTACACCCTCGACCACCTTCACTAAAAAACGCTTGGGCAGCAGTGATGAATTCACCTTGTTCTGGCTGAAGTGCTGTATAGGTAAGTTGTTGGCTGGTTTGGCGAGCAAATAATGTATGAATGAATGGCGATTTGCTTTGCCCAATAGGATTACCGAAAACGGCATAACGATCTACTTGCTGTGTCATATCCTTACCTAACAGAAATAATAAAAAGGGTCATCTATGTAGATGACCCTATCACTATCCCTATAAGGAAGGAAGAACTACCAAACTCGAGGTTTGAGGTAGTCACTATAAAGCAGAGCTTCTGGTGAGCCCGCTTGCGGTTCATAGCGATATTCCCAGCGAGCCAACGGCGGCATCGACATCAATATAGACTCTGTGCGCCCACCGCTTTGTAGACCAAATAGGGTGCCACGGTCATACACTAGGTTAAATTCAACATAGCGGCCACGACGGTATAGTTGGAAGTCACGCTCACGTTCGCCATAAGGTGTCTCTTTGCGACGCTCAACAATAGGCAAGTACGCCGCAGCAAAACCTTCACCGACCGCCTGCATGTAAGCAAAGCTCTTATCGAAACCCCACTCATTTAAGTCATCAAAGAACAGACCACCAACACCGCGCGTTTCATCACGGTGAGGCAAGTAGAAGTATTTATCACACCACTCTTTGTGCTCTTGATACACGTTATCACCAAATGATGCGCACAGATCTTTAGCGGTTTGATGCCAAGACTGGCAATCTTCATCTACTGGATAGAATGGTGTTAAATCAAAACCACCACCAAACCACCAAATAGGGTCTTCCCCTTCCTTTTCGGCAATAAAGAATCGTACGTTGGCGTGTGAGGTTGGGATATAAGGGTTTTTTGGGTGAATAACTAACGATACACCCATCGCTTCAAACTTACGTCCGGCTAATTCAGGGCGGTGAGCGGTTGCTGAAGCCGGCATTGCCTTACCTGCAACGTGAGAAAAGTTAACACCACCCTGCTCAAAGACCGCACCGTTGGTCATCACACGTGTGCGACCACCACCACCGAGGCGATCGCCAGGCTCACGCTCCCATGCGTCTTCTTCAAACAACGCGCTACCATCAGCTTGCTCAAGCTGTTGGCAAATCGAATCTTGTAGGCTCAGTAAAAACTGCTTTACTGCTTCTTTATCAATCGCTGACATTTTACTTTCCTTTGCAGAGTTTAACCCTGTCTTAATATTTTCGACGTTTTTGCATCTCTAATTTCGCTAGGCTTCTCGCGACCACCCGTTTGACCTTCAAGAATCGCGACCAAGTGTTGACCCAGTTGCTGTTGGACTTCTTCAGTCGTCATACAAGGCGGCTCACCCGTTAGGTTAGCACTGGTAGAGGTTAACGGCTTACCGAATTCATTACACATTCTTTGAACCAAAGGGTGATCAGTCACGCGTACCGCGATCGAATCAAATTGACCGCTTACCCAGTAAGTAACTTTACTGCTGGTTGGCATAATCCAAGTGACTGGCCCCGGCCATGTAGCTTTAACCGTCGCCAATTGCTCATCGGTTAGGTGGCTCTCATCTATATAAGGAAGCAACTGCTCGTAACTTGCCGCAATTAAGATCAAGCCCTTTTCAACCGGGCGCTGTTTTAACTCGAGTAATTTCTGGATAGCTTGTGGATTATCTGGATCACAACCGACCCCAAAAACGCCTTCGGTCGGGTAAGCAATGACTTCACCTTGTTGTAATGCCTGCAATGTATGTTGAAAGTTATCCACGGGTGCCTCATTAATTCAGTTATCTAACTCACTAAGTGTACAAATTATCACTCACTGTGACTAAAGCTATTTGTTTATAAAATGTATCAATTAACAACTTAGACTGACGCAAACGTTTTCCTTAGGCGATTTTACCCGTATAATGCGCGCAAAATATCTAATCACTAATTAAATCGTACCTGAAGGAGTTTGAGATGACTGTCGGTATTATCATGGGTTCTAAATCTGATTGGCCAACAATGAAGCTAGCTGCAGAAATGTTGGATCAGTTTGGCGTGGCGTACGAAACAAAAGTGGTTTCAGCTCACCGCACACCTCAGTTGCTAGCAGACTACGCAACCAGTGCGAAAGAGCGCGGTATTAAAGTGATTATTGCTGGTGCTGGCGGCGCAGCTCACCTTCCGGGCATGGCGGCTGCTTTCACAAGCGTCCCAGTTCTTGGTGTTCCTGTTCAGTCTAAAGCACTTAAAGGCATGGACTCGCTACTTTCTATCGTACAGATGCCAAAAGGTATCGCGGTAGGTACTCTGGCTATCGGTGAAGCTGGTGCTGCTAACGCTGGCATCCTAGCCGCTCAAATCATTGGTACACACAATGAAGAAGTGATGGCGAAAGTAGAAGCGTTCCGCTCTGAGCAAACAGAAACGGTTCTTGCTAATCCAAACCCTGCAGAGGACTAATTCCCATGCATGTTCTTGTGTTAGGCGCGGGCCAACTTGCTCGCATGATGTCCCTAGCTGGGGCACCGCTGAATATTGAAATTTCTGCTTTTGATGTTGGCAGCAAAAATATTGTTCACCCATTAACGCAAGCAATTCTAGGCAACGGCTTAGACAATGCGATTGAGCGTGCGGACGTCATTACTGCTGAATTCGAACACATCCCTCACGATGTACTTGAAGTGTGTGAGCGCAGCGGTAAGTTCTTGCCGACAACAGAAGCAATCAAAGCTGGCGGTGACCGTCGTCTTGAAAAAGCTCTGTTAGATGAAGCAAACGTGAAAAATGCTAAGTACTACGTGATTAACTCTCGCGAAGACTTTGTCGCTGCAATTGCTCACGTAGGCTTGCCAATGGTGTTGAAGAGCACACTTGGCGGCTACGATGGCAAAGGCCAGTGGCGCTTAAAGACATTAGACAATGTTGACGCGACTTGGGCAGAAATGGCTGAGTGCATTACCGCAACCGACAACCAAGCGATTGTGGCTGAAGAGTTCGTTCCGTTCGACCGTGAAGTATCACTGGTTGGTGCTCGTGGCGCCAATGGTGAGGTTCAGGTGTACCCACTGGCTGAAAATGTTCACACCGACGGCGTGTTGAGCTTATCGACAGCGATTGATGACATTGAACTGCAAGAGCAAGCGAAAGCCATGTTCACTGCCATTGCTGAGCGTTTAGATTACGTTGGCGTGCTAGCACTTGAGTTCTTTGACGTTCAAGGTTCACTGCTTGTTAATGAGATTGCACCACGTGTTCATAACTCGGGCCACTGGACGCAACAAGGCGCAGAGACTTGTCAGTTTGAAAACCACCTACGTGCAGTGTGTGGCATGCCACTAGGTAGCACTAAACTGATTCGTCCAACCGCAATGATCAACATTCTTGGCGAAGATACTCTACCTGAAGCAATTCTTGCTCAAGGTGGCTGTCATGTTCATTGGTATGGCAAAGAAAAGCGTGCAGGTCGTAAGATGGGCCACATCAACGTGAGCGCTGACTACAACGCAGAACTGCAAAGAGCGTTGTGCTCATTGGCTGAGATTCTTGATAAGCAAGCCTACCCTGCTGTCCATGAATTTGCTGAGCAGATGAAGTAAGCCTACATTGGCTTATTGATGTAAAAAGTTTATTGGATACAAAAACGGCGCTCTGTGAGCGCCGTTTTTTTTGTGTCTATAATATCGAGTTATTGAGATTGAATGCGGTGACACTTGCGATCTGCGCATTGCTTCTTGGTACCACTGGCTGTTTTCTTCTCAAGTAACAACGGGAACTGGCACTCTTCACAACGACCGATAACAGGTGGTTGGTTAACTGCGAACTTACATTTAGGGTAGTTATCACACGCATAGAAGGTTTTGCCATAGCGAGATTTACGCTCAACCAAATGGCCTCTGCCACACTCAGGGCAAGCAACAAGTGGCTGCTCTTCAGGTTGTTCTTTTGGTTGGTCCAAAGATTCGATGTGATTACACTCTGGATAGCTGCTACAGCCAATAAACATCCCAAAGCGACCTTGTCTTAGTACCAATTCATTTTGGCATTTAGGACACGGTACACCCAACTCTTTCACCACGTGACCATCGTTTTGATGCAACGGCTTAATGTAATCACAGCTCGGATACTGCTTACAGCCTAAAAATGGACCGTGCTTACCATGGCGAAGCTGAAGCTCTCCACCACACTGTGGACATGGTTCATGCTCTAATGCATGTTCATGTGCTGAAAAAAGCTGATTATCAATCTTACTACTCATGACAAGCCTGTATTAATGCAAGATACCTTGCTCTTTGGTGTACAACAGCTCTTCCATTTGCGTGTAAGCACTTTCATTACCCGGCACATTAAATAGCACCATTAAGATAATCCATTTCAGATCATCCAATTCAAATTCGTTTGTCTCAAGCCCCATCACACGATCAATCACCATTTCACGAATCTCTGTCGTGAGTACGTTGATCTGTTCGAGGAACAGCAAGAAACCTCGACACTCCATATTAATACGTGAAACCTCTCGACTGGTATAAATACGCATCGAAGTATTAGAACACACACTAATCGCCGCTTGGTTCTCAGTATCTTGCAATGCCGCAAGATCTTCTAACCAATGGAGGGCCTTATAAATATCATCTTGGTGAAACCCTGCTCGAAGAAGCTCATCTTCCAACTCATCTTGATCCACCTGCAATTCAGAATCGCTATGGATGTAGGTTTCAAACAAGTACATCAGTATGTCCATCATCATAGCTTAGCCTCTCCCCTTTCGAATATAGCCACCGGAAACTGCAACAACATGCCCTGAGAGCTCAAGCTCTAAAAGCTGCATCATGACCTCATGCACAGGTATATGGGTTCTCTGTGCCAAAATATCAACGGGTGTCGCCTCTAATCCTACGTTAGCTAACAGCTGTGGAAATGGCAATTGCTCATTTTCACCCTCATTCGGCGTAGGCTCGAACAAACTGGGCTGCTGATCTATAGACCAGTCTAACAGACTCTTTATTTCAATCAGAACATCTTGAGCATTTTGTACTAAACATGCTCCAGCTTTAATTAAGCTGTTACCTCCGCGACTGGTTGGGCTATGAATTGAACCGGGCAGCGCAAACACCTCTCGACCTTGCTCCATGGCATAGCGAGCCGTAATCAAAGAACCACTCTTTTCAGCTGCCTCAACCACCAAAGTTCCGAGCGACAACCCACTTATAATACGGTTACGGCGAGGGAAATGTTCAGGCCGTGGTTTTGCGCTTGGACGAAACTCTGAAATCAGTGCCCCATTTTCACAGATCCTCTCCGCTAGATTTCTGTGCCGCGCAGGATAAATGGAATCCAATCCAGAGCCCAGCACCGCGAAAGTCTCTCCTCCTTTATCCAAAGCACCATCATGAGCATAGCCGTCAATGCCCAACGCTAATCCACTCGTGACAATCAAACCGTTTTGGACGAACTCTTTGGCGAAGGACTTAGCTGTCTGCAGCCCTTCAATACTGGCATTACGACTGCCGACCATCGCGATTTGAGGCTCGATCAGTTTTTCAACATGACCTTTAACGAAAAGAACACTTGGCGCAGAGGCGATCTCGCTCAGCAGTTTGGGATAATGTGAGCAATTAGGAGTAATGATGTGATGGTTGGGTTGTCTTGCTTGCCACGCGAGACAAGCCTCAACTTCTCTTGGGGCTTGCTCTCTTAGATAGGCAATTTGCTTAGCTGACAAGCCAATCGCTTGAAGCTGCTGACTTGAGTAGCCAACAATATTAAAAGGAGAATCAATACTCAGCAAACGAGCAAGGCGCTTGCCACCCAGTTGCGGAACAAAACTTAGAGTTAACCAAGCACTCAATTGTTGCTCGTTCACTCGGTGCCCTTAACCTCTTCCGTCAAAGTAAGGTCCAAAGGCGATACTGCCAGAATGTCATTGCTAACCGGCTTAGAGCTCTGAGTGATCAACGCGAGGCTAAAATACTCGTAAGGACGAATAACCATCAAACTACCGAGTGAAGTACTTGGCAATTGCACCTTATCGCTCGCCGCTGACTCTTTATAGCTGTATTCGCCTTGCTTACCAAACACCACCGCGCCGCTTTCGCTGAGGGTAAACATAGAGCCTTGGCGAAGATTGTCTTGCGAGCCTTTGTTAATAACCACGACCTGATTCTTTGCGCTGTATTGGCTGCCATCTAACGAACCCAAGATATTAGCAAACTGACCCGCAGCACTAGGCGCAGGATAAAACGTGGTTGAGAGCTTCACCTGATCAACGCCAAGCTCTGGTAACACGAGGTCATTAAGTAACACCTCTTGCAGCTGAGTATCTATTTGCAAACTACTGAACTCAGTATCCACCTCTTTCAAGCGCGCAGTGGCGACCAAACGCAAAGAAGTCATACTCGCTTGAGGTTGCTGCCTTTGATAGGTTTCAACAGCGCGGTAGATACCCCATTTTTGATGTTGTTGGTTACCCGAGATAAATAGTCGGTCTTCACCCGATAAGAAACGTTTACCATCACTTGTCCCCAACACTCGTTGAGCCAATTGGATATCTTGCTGCTCAACCAAGCGATCAGATTGTAGATACGGCAGAACAAGCCCCTCATTCACGGTAGGTACTGCCTTCTTCTCTGATACACGAATCTTAGGGCTTAGCTTGATGACGGGTTTGAGGCTCAATACAGGCTCGCCATTAATCCAAACTAGAGACAATTTATCTCCAGGGTAAATAAGGTGAGGGTTTTCTATTTCAGGGTTTACCTGCCATAACCTTGGCCACAGCCATGGGCTATCAAGATACATCGCGGAGATATCCCACAAAGTATCGCCCTTAACCACCACATACGTCTCGGGTGCGCCTTGTTTAATGGTTAAAGGTTGCTCACTATTTTCAGCCATAATGGCGAACGAAAGCGAGGCACAAATAAGAGATAAAGCGGGGAAAAAATGACGCATGACCTAGGTTCCTTGGTCTGAATATATGACATCTGATTAGAGAATTACCTTCAGGATGCTGTCATTTGGCCTCTAAAATGTCTAGAATTGAGCCAACAAGGTTTAAGCTGTTTCGGCACAGTTCAATATTTCGAGTGTATATGTCTGTATTACAAGTATTAACATTACCAGATGATCGTCTACGTACCGTGGCGAAACCGGTAAAAGAAGTTACCCCAGAGATTCAAAAGTTCGTTGATGACATGATTGAAACCATGTACGACGAAGAAGGTATCGGCCTTGCTGCAACGCAAGTAGATTTCCACCAGCGCATCGTTGTTATCGATATTTCAGAAACACGTGACGAGCCTATGGTTCTGATCAACCCTGAAATTACCGACAAACGTGGCGAAGATGGTATCGAAGAAGGCTGTCTATCTGTACCAGGCGCTCGAGCTCTAGTACCTCGCGCTGCAGAAGTAACGGTTAAAGCTTTAGACCGTGAAGGCAACGAATTCACATTCGACGCTGACGACCTTCTGGCTATCTGTGTTCAGCACGAACTTGACCACCTAGAAGGCAAGTTGTTTGTTGATTACCTATCGCCACTAAAGCGCAAACGTATTCAAGATAAGCTAGCGAAGATTAAACGTTTCAACGAGAAACAAGGTTAATAACCGCTGCTATTACTAAATTAAGAAGGAAGTCTACCTTGGGTCAATCTTTAAGAATTGTCTTCGCAGGTACTCCGGATTTCGCCGCCCGTCATTTGGCGGCGTTGTTGTCTTCGGAGCATGAAGTTATTGCTGTTTACACACAGCCAGATCGTCCAGCAGGCCGCGGTAAAAAACTGACTGCGAGCCCAGTAAAAAACATCGCACTTGAAAACAATATTCCGGTTTACCAACCAGAAAATTTCAAGTCAGATGAGGCTAAGCAAGAGCTAGCTGAATTGAATGCTGACATCATGGTTGTTGTCGCTTACGGCTTGCTTCTTCCACAAGCTGTATTAGATACGCCTCGCTTGGGTTGTATCAACGTGCATGGTTCTATCCTACCGCGCTGGCGTGGTGCTGCTCCGATCCAACGCTCTATCTGGGCGGGCGATAAAGAGACTGGCGTAACGATCATGCAGATGGATATCGGCCTAGATACTGGTGATATGCTCAGCATCGCAGCGCTACCAATCGAAGCAACAGACACCAGTGCGTCAATGTACGAGAAGTTGGCTGGCCTTGGTCCTGATGCTCTTGTTGAATGTTTAGCAGACATCGCTTCTAGCAAAGCTGTAGCTGAGAAGCAAAACGACGAGCTTGCTAACTATGCGAAGAAGCTAAGCAAAGAAGAAGCGAAAATTGATTGGAATGACAGTGCAGAACACATCGAACGTTGTGTGCGCGCTTTCAACCCATGGCCAATGAGTCACTTTGCGATTGTTGATAGCAGCTCGAATGATGAAAAAAGCATTAAAGTTTGGCAGACACGTGTTGATGAAGAATCGACATCTGCGCCAGCTGGCTCAATCATCAAAGCAGATAAGACTGGTATTTATGTTGCGACTGGCGACAAAGTACTGGTTTTGGAACAGCTACAAGTTCCAGGTAAAAAAGCCATGTCAGTTCAAGACATCTTGAACTCACGTGCAAGCTGGTTTGAAGTTGGTACTCAACTTTCTTAACCGCTTTAAAGCTACTCAATATGTACTTTAAAACGTGTAGCTTATAAAAACACAGTTTAGAAAACCTTTACGAGGGCAGAGATGCCCTCATGTATTCAAATAAATATTCGGTACCCCTCATGAATGTTCGCGCTGCTGCTGCAAATGTCCTATTCCAAGTTGTCGATAAAGGCCACTCTCTTTCACACGCTCTCCCTGCGGCTCAAAAAACGATCCGCCCGCGAGACCATGCTCTACTGCAAGAGATTTGCTACGGCGCACTTCGTTACCTGCCTCGCTTAGAGTCAATCGCTAACGAACTGATGGAAAACTCGCTTAAAGGTAAAAAGCGCGTATTCCACCATCTGATCTTAGTAGGCATTTATCAGTTGAGCTTTATGCGCATTCCTTCGCATGCTGCCGTTGCTGAAACCGTTGAAGCAACCAAAACACTGCGCGGCCCAAGCCTCAGTGGTTTGATCAATGCAGTGCTTCGCAGCTATCTGCGCGATCAAGATGAGCTAGATGAGAAAGCCGTTAGCCACAATGCAGGCAAATACAGCCATCCAAGCTGGATTCTAAAAATGCTTCAAGAAAGCTACCCAGATCAGTGGGAGCAATTGGTTGAAGCAAACAACAGCAAAGCACCAATGTGGTTGCGCGTAAACCGTCAACACCACACTCGTGACGAGTATGTAGAACTGCTTAAAAACGAAAACATTGAATACACACTGCACCCAGAAGCGGCTGATGCCATAAAATTAGCGTCACCTTGTGATGTTACCTTGCTTCCTGGTTTCGACCGAGGCTGGGTATCAGTACAAGACGCTGCTGCTCAACTTTCTGTTGATTACCTAACACCAAAAGATGGTGAGCTAATCCTTGATTGCTGTGCTGCTCCTGGCGGTAAAACTGCACACATTCTTGAACATACTCAAGACACTGAAGTGGTTGCGATTGACAGTGATATTAAACGCCTAGACCGCGTTTACGATAACCTTGAGCGCCTACAACTACGTGCCGACGTAATCTGTGGTGATGCTCGCTACCCTGAAGAGTGGTGGACAGGCAGTCAGTTCGACCGCATCCTACTTGATGCTCCGTGTTCAGCGACCGGTGTAATTCGCCGTCACCCTGACATTAAGTGGCTACGCCGTGCCTCTGATATCGATGCACTAGCAGAACTACAAAGCGAAATCTTGGATGCAATGTGGCGCCAGCTAAAAGAAGGCGGCACCATGGTTTATGCGACATGCTCTATCACGCCGCAAGAAAACGTGCTGCAAGTGAAAGCATTCTTAGAACGCACCGAGAACGCAACGCTGGTTGGGTCTGATATCGAAAAACCGGGTCGTCAAATACTGCCTGGTGAAGAAGATATGGATGGCTTCTACTACGCAGTTCTAGTAAAACAGGCATAACAACTAACAGCGGCTAAGAATTTATTTCTTAGCCGCTGTTTCTTTCTAGTGCATTATCAAAGCGAAATGAATTCACTAGAATTACAACGGCAAAAAATAAGAGAAAGGCTATGAAGATCATTATTCTAGGTGCTGGACAAGTTGGCGGTACCCTTGCTGAAAACCTAGTGGGTGAAAACAATGACATCACGATCGTCGACCGTAATGCCGACCGACTGCGTGAACTTCAAGACAAGTACGACCTTAGGGTTGTAAACGGCTATGCCAGCCACCCCAACACACTACGTGAAGCGGGCGCGCAAGATGCCGATATGTTGGTTGCCGTAACCAACATGGATGAAACCAACATGGCCGCATGTCAGGTTGCCTTCTCTCTGTTTAACACACCGAACCGTATTGCCCGAATCCGCTCTCCACAGTATTTAGAAGAGAAAGAAGCCCTCTTCAAATCAGGGGCGATTCCGGTCGATCATTTAATTGCCCCGGAAGAACTGGTCACTAGCTACATCGAGCGTCTAATTCAATACCCTGGTGCACTGCAAGTTGTGAGTTTCGCTGAGCAAAAAGTGAGCCTAGTAGCAGTAAAAGCCTACTATGGTGGACCATTGGTTGGTAACGCACTGTCTGCTTTGCGTGAGCACATGCCTCACATTGATACTCGTGTTGCGGCTATCTTCCGTCAAGGTCGCCCTATTCGCCCACAAGGCACGACCATCATTGAAGCTGATGATGAGGTTTTCTTTGTGGCAGCGAGTAACCATATCCGCTCAGTAATGAGTGAACTGCAACGCCTAGAGAAACCATACCGCCGCATCATGATTGTTGGCGGTGGTAACATTGGTGCAAGCTTGGCAAAACGCCTTGAGCAGAGCTACAGCATCAAGCTTATCGAGCGCAGCTACACTCGTGCCGAGAAGCTATCTGAAGAATTAGAAAACACCATCGTATTCTGTGG
The DNA here is from genome assembly GCF_002875945.1 of Vibrio lentus. Lineage (GTDB taxonomy): Bacteria > Pseudomonadota > Gammaproteobacteria > Enterobacterales > Vibrionaceae > Vibrio > Vibrio apostichopi. The sequence continues at coordinate 68,097 of NZ_MCZK01000157.1, read as the reverse complement.
TGATGCAGCCGACCAAGAACTGCTAACCGAAGAGAACATCGATCAAGTGGATGTGTTCATTGCCCTAACCAATGAAGATGAAACCAACATCATGTCTGCGATGTTGGCTAAACGAATGGGTGCCAAGAAAGTAATGGTACTGATTCAGCGTGGTGCCTACGTCGATCTGGTTCAGGGCGGTGTGATTGATATTGCTATCTCTCCACAGCAAGCGACCATTTCTGCGCTGCTTACTCACGTTCGTCGTGCTGATATTGTTAACGTATCCTCTCTACGCCGTGGCGCTGCAGAGGCTATCGAAGCCATTGCGCACGGTGACGAAACCACATCTAAGGTTGTAGGTCGAGCGATTGGCGACATCAAACTGCCACCGGGCACTACCATTGGTGCGATTGTTCGCGGAGAAGAGGTGCTTATCGCGCACGATAGAACCGTAATCGAACAAGATGACCATGTAGTAATGTTCCTAGTGGACAAGAAATACGTACCTGATGTTGAGTCTCTATTCCAACCGAGCCCGTTCTTCTTATAGCCTTGTTTCGTAAGCTTCTTCTCACAACTTTTTTCTTGTGAGAACGACGCTCCGGCACAAAGCGATGGTCTATTAAGCTATGGTCAACTTTCGTCCGATATTATTAGTGATAGGGTTAGTGTTATCAAAACTCGCCCTTTTCATGTACATCCCTACATTGGTTGCCTTTTTTACTGGCACCGGTGGTTTCCTCGAGTTTGGTCAATCGGTAGTGATCACGCACATTGTGGCGTTCATCTGCTTGAGTTTAGGCCGCTCCGCTAAGTTTCGACTAGGGGTGCGGGACATGTTCCTGATCACCTCTCTGGTCTGGACTATTGCCAGCGCCTTCGCTGCACTGCCGTTTGTTTTTATCAATCACATCAGCTTTACTGACGCCTACTTTGAAACCATGTCGGGTATCACCACGACTGGTTCAACCGTACTAAGTGGCTTAGACAGCATGGCGCCAAGTATTCTATTGTGGCGTTCTATACTGCAATGGTTAGGCGGCATCGGCTTTATCGTGATGGCGGTAGCTGTTCTGCCAATGCTTAACGTCGGTGGTATGCGCCTGTTCCAAACTGAGTCTTCCGATTGGTCAGATAAAAGCAGCCCACGAGCGAAAACCGTCGCAAAAAACATTGTGGCGGTTTATCTGGTACTGACAGGCTTGTGCTTGGTGAGTTACCTGTTTGCCGGAATGAGCGTATTTGATGCCATCAATCATGCATTCACAACGCTCTCGACTGGCGGTTACTCGACCTCAGATAGCTCAATGAATCACTTCTCGAACAGCGCCCACTGGGTCGGAACTGCGTTCATGTTCCTTGGCGGCCTACCGTTCTTACTGTTTGTCAGTGCACTTCGCGGCCGAAAGCTCTCACTGCTCTACAAAGACGCGCAAGTCAGAGGCTTCACTTACCTATTCTTAGTCACCAGTGCTGTGATCTCCACATGGTTGGTGATGAGAGATGGGTATAGCGTGATGGATGCTCTGCGTGTCTCTATGTTCAACATCGTGTCTGTTGTCACCACAACTGGTTTTGGCTTAGAAGACTTCACCGCATGGGGCGCACTACCAACTACACTGTTTGCGTTTCTAATGATGGCAGGGGCCTGCTCGGGTTCTACCTCTGGTGGTATTAAAATCTTCCGCTTTCAGATCGCGATGACAATGCTCCACAAACAAATGATGAAGCTAATTCATCCATCTGGTGTGTTTGTTCAACGCTACAACCAACGACCAGTCAGTGACGACATTGTTCGCTCATTAGTCGCATTTGGTTTGATGTTCTTTATTACTATTATCTTAATCGCTGGTGGTTTGAGTGCGATGGGATTAGACCCAATAACGAGCATCTCGGGCGCTATCACAGCCGTAGCCAACGTAGGCCCAGGTATGGGCAGCGTGATAGGTCCAACCGGGAACTTTGCCCCACTACCAGACGCCGCTAAATGGTTATTAAGTTTAGGTATGTTGATGGGCAGGCTTGAGATACTGACGCTAATTGTTCTATTTTTCCCAGCCTTTTGGCGACGCTAATTACGCGAATATTTAAGGAAACACAGATGAAATCATACCTACTTATCGCAAGCGCACTGCTTAGCAGCTCTGCATTCGCCGACCAAATGGTGACTCTGCAAGATGGTAAACAGATACTGCTAAAAGATGACTTTACATGGCAATATCATAACAAGGCTTCGTCGGACGGAGAGCCTGTACTAAAAAGTATCCCAGTAGCCAAAAATACGCGCGGTACCACAATCATAATTGGTGATACAAAACCAAGTTTACAGATTTCTAAATCCGGTGTGGATGTTTTGATTGGGGCTGGACTCTACGAAAATGAACAACTGATTCTGCCGATTTCAATTACTAACCAAAGTACACAAGCGGTAGTGTTAGTTACCTTAGAAGTTACGGTCTACTCACCAACAGGTGAGCTACTTCATCAAGAAAGCATTAATACATGGCAATCTATCAAACGTATGGCGGATACTTACCTTCGCCCACAAACCTCTGCCGAAGGTAAGTACCTCGCAATTGATGTGGCTAAATACCCAGAATATAAAATCGATGTAGAGATTACTGACGTTTCAACACGCTAATTTGACCTAGCGTTGTGACGGCTAAACTGGCGTCACGTACAGATAAATAGCGAAGAAATGGCAAGCGCAGCCCGCCAATACAAACAAGTGCCATATGGCATGGTTATAAGGGATGCGTTTTGCCACATAGAAAATCACACCCAGCGAGTAAATAACCCCACCCACTGCCAGTAACACCAAACCACCGATATCGATGTTCATCGCCAATTGATAAACCACAATCAAAGATAGCCAACCCATCGCTAAGTAAATGAACAGCGATAGGCGCTTAAATCGGTATACAAAGGCAATCTTCATAATAATACCGACCAACGCAATTCCCCAGATAACCGCCATCAAGCCCATTGCGAGTGGGGTTCTTAATCCGACCAATAAAAAAGGCGTGTAGCTGCCTGCGATCAGTAAGTAAATCGCACAATGATCGAGGGTTTTCAGCAAGCGCTTGGTTTTTTCTGTGGTGATCGAGTGGTAAAGCGTAGAAGCAAGAAACAGAAGGATAATGCTGCTGCCATAGACCGTCATACTGGTAATAGTCAGCATGTCAGCTTGATAGTCAAACGCACAAATCAGTAGCAGGATTAACCCAACCACACCAAGCACCACGCCTAAGCCATGAGTTATCGCATTAGCGCGTTCTTCGATGTCACTGTATTCGCTCGCCGATGATGCAGACATGATTATCCTACTAGAGTAAATGTTCGATTAGACTAGTATTGCACATTAAGCTTACACGTGTAAGCTTAAATTTTTATGACAAAATGACTTGTGAGATGCGCAATAAAGCTAACCGATGTGATTAAGTAAATACATACGATTCAGCTAAGAGGCGCTTTCTAAATACTCAACCACCATCTTACCGGCATCCTCTGGTGGGATATCAAGCGGGACGCTCAATTGGCGTTGTAGCTGACCAATACCAAGCAAGCTCGCTAACATACCTTTGGCACCATCGCGATTTCTATCGATCTCAAACCACAGCTTGAGCTCTGTTTCATCATGGTGTGCAACCACTTCCAATTCACGCCAACGGCCATGGTAAGGCCCCGTGGTTGGAACAAATTCGAACTCTTGCACAAACGGTAATTCAAAACCTTCCACCGCTTCACACTCGACTTGGCGAATGCGTAGCCCTTGAGCTTCAAGTTCGTTAAAAATGCCATCGAGTAGTGGATCGGGACGAACCGTTAAAATATCTTTATCAGACGGATCGATTGCCATCGCAATATCGAGTCCTGTCTCTAACCAAACCTTGGAATCACCAATCGTCACTGGGGTATTCAATGGCACATCGAACTCACATTCAAAATCGCGAGTTTCACCCGGCTGAATAACAAAAGCATACGGTAGGCTCCATTTGGCCAACGAGTATGTTTGGTGCATTCGGCGTTTATGACCACCCTCTTGCCTTTGGGAATTCATGGTGACTTCTTTGACATAGCGGCAACACAGATTGAGATCGATATTGTCAATCTCCTGCGGTTGAGCGCCACCGTAGACATGCACAATAATGCTCGCCTTCTTACCTGGGTAAAGCACTTCCTGTTGCAATACAGAGTCCACCTTGGCAGACCCAATTCCAAAACTTGCTAACGTTTTCTTCAAGAACGACATATGCACCTCCTTTAAAGCATCATCTTAAGCCTGAAAGAGGTTCAAACTCAAATATACTGCTCACACTATTTTAGCTCTAATATCGTCTATTTATCACTCAGGCGTCGATCGATAACTGAGATAGTGATAATCTAGCCTTGATATGCATGCATATCATTATCCTGATTTATTATTCGGATTGGCGAGAGCCAGACGAGTGAAGCCTCAAGCAATTGAAGCCCAGCTCATGATAAGTCAGGCCATTAGATTGGCAATGGATATGCCTGACCGTTAGGTTACTGAATGCGCCCAACAGCTGTCAGGTTCTCGCACACCAACCGTAGTGCGATGCGTCGTCGTAGTGGCTTTGTTGCTGCTCCAATGGCAAAGAAATTGGCTCCAACAATGACTTTAGTAGAGAAGACTGCTTTATTAGCACCGACTCCAACCAAAGTAATTAAAGCCGCTTAACAAAAAGCGCAGTTTTTACTGCGCTTTTTTCTTTTCTTGCACTGTCCCGTCCTGAAATGTGTTTACACATTGGTATTCCCTATCCGATTTGATACCTTAACCACAAATCATTATAAAATTTGTGGAGAATTAAAGTATGAAGTGTCACCGCATTGAGGAACTTCTTGAGCTTATGGAGCCTGAGTGGCAAAAAGATCAAGAGCTTAACTTATTAGAGTTCATCATTAAGCTATCAAAAGAAGCAGGCTACCAAGGTAAGCTTGAAGATCTGACTGATGATGTTCTTATCTATCATCTAAAAATGCGTAACAGCGAAAAAGATGAAATGATCCCAGGTCTAAAAAAAGACCAAGAAGATGACTTCAAAACAGCGATTCTTAAAGCGCGCGGCATCATCTAACTGGCTTCAAACGATCACCCAGACTTTCAATAAGCGACCACTCGGTCGCTTATTTTGTTTCTGTTCGCTATTTTTTCGTCACAACTGTTACCACTTTTGTTGTTAAAGGTTGATTGCGTTAAAGAAATGACAACAAGATTGCCGTTATAATCGCCACCCATAAGAACCTTCTAAAATAATAAGAGTCAGTGCTAAGTCAGCCATGCACCAAACTCGAAGCTTAGGTTCTCTAACACCATATTTTAAAGCAATGTCGTCAATACTCTCGCAGAAGGGTATAGCCACCAAAAGGATATTCCATGAGTCAGGATAAAATCGATATCAAAGATGTGACTCCTAAAACCTTTAATCCCAAGACACATAAAGGTAATGGAGATCGATTTAACCCAAGTAACCGCATCTATGTGCGAGAAAGCAAAGGTAAATTCCAACAGTTACGCCGCTATGGCGGTTGGTTCTTACTTTTACTTTTTGCGCTTATCCCATGGATCCCATTTGGTGAGCGACAAGCGATCTTGCTCGATATCGGCAGCCAACAGTTCAACTTCTTTGGTACAACTTTGTACCCACAAGATCTGACGCTACTCGCCATCCTATTCATGATTGCGGCGTTTGGCTTGTTCTTCATAACCACCTTCTTAGGACGAGTCTGGTGTGGCTATTTGTGCCCGCAAACCGTCTGGACCTTCATGTACATCTGGTTCGAAGAGAAACTGGAAGGCGCGGCTAACAAGCGTAAGAAGCAAGATTCAAACAAACTCACCGCCAATTTGGCGATCAGGAAAACACTCAAACACATCGCATGGTGGGCTATTGCTATCGCAACCGGTCTCACCTTCGTTGGCTACTTCATTCCAATCAAAGAGTTGGTGGTTGGCTTCTTTACCTTTAACTCCACTTTTTGGCCTGTGTTTTGGGTACTATTCTTCGCAGGTTGTACGTATGCCAACGCGGGTTGGATGCGCTCGATAGTTTGTCTTCACATGTGTCCGTATGCGCGTTTCCAATCGGCTATGTTCGACAAAGATACCTTCATTGTTGGCTATGACACCGAACGTGGTGAAAGCCGAGGCCCTCGGTCACGTAAAGTCGACCACAAGCAACTCGGCTTAGGCGACTGTATTGACTGCAATTTGTGTGTGCAAGTATGTCCTACCGGGATTGATATCCGTGACGGCCTACAATACGAGTGTATTAACTGTGGCGCGTGTATCGATGCCTGTGACAACACAATGGAGCGTATGGGTTATGAGAAAGGCCTGATCAACTACACCACCGAACACAGGCTTGAAGGGCACTCAACCAAAGTGATGCGTCCTAAGCTCTTGGGCTATGGCGTAATATTGATCGTTATGTTGGGTCTGTTTTTCGCACAAATCGCGAGTGTTGATCCTGCAGGTTTAAGTGTTCTGCGTGATAGAAACCAGCTATTTAAAATCAATAGCCAAGGGCTTGTCGAAAATACTTACAACTTGAAAGTCATTAACAAAACTCAGCAGGAGCAAGAATATAAGCTCGATGTGAGTGGGCTTCCAGAGTCGATCTGGTACGGTAAGCAAACCATTACTGTAGAACCAGGCGAGGTTCTGAACCTACCTATCAGTTTGGGAGTCGATCCAGAAAAACTGAGCTCACCAGTTTCGACAATTCAGTTTATACTCTCGGATAATGAAGAGTTTACGATGGAAGTCGAAAGCCGCTTTATCAAGAAGCTCTGATACCAATCACCTTAACGGTTGGTATAACACCCCAATAAATGGAAAAAGGCTCAGTAATGAGCCTTTTTTATTATATGACGATGCAAGCCTTTAACTTTGATAACCTGACTCCTGACTTCATGTGGTACGCACTGGAGAGTATTGGGGTTCACGCTGAATCCGGGCTTCTCGCTCTCAACAGTTACGAAAATCGGGTCTACCAATTCACCGATGAAGACCGCAAACGCTACGTTGTTAAGTTTTATCGCCCACAGCGTTGGAACAAAGCACAAATCCAAGAAGAACACGACTTCGCATTAGAGCTGATCGAACAAGAGATGCCAATCGCACCGCCAATGCGTATCAATGGTGCGACCTTACACGAATACCAAGGCTATCTGTTTGCACTGTTTGAAAGTGTCGGTGGTCGACAGTATGAAGTGGATAATTTAAACCAATTGGAAGGTGTAGGTCGTTTCCTTGGTCGAATTCATAAGGCGAGTGCAGGCAAAACATTCCAACATCGCCCAACCATCAGCCTAGATGAGTATTTGTATCAGCCACGTAAGATATTAGAAAACTCGCAATTTATCCCCACGCATCTAGAAAACGCGTTCTTCAATGACGTCGACCTACTGATTAAAGAGTTAGAGAGCCAATGGCCGAGCAATACTGAAAATATCCGCCTGCATGGCGATTGCCACCCGGGTAATATTCTATGGCGCGACGGGCCAATGTTTGTCGATCTCGATGACGCGCGTAATGGCCCTGCGGTTCAAGATCTGTGGATGCTGCTTAACGGTGAGCGCCAAGATAAGCTGATGCAACTCGATATTCTGCTAGAGAGTTATCAAGAGTTTTGTGATTTTAATCCCTCGCAACTGAAACTAATCGAACCACTACGCGGTCTACGTATGGTGCATTACATGGCATGGTTGGCGAAGCGATGGCATGATCCGGCGTTTCCTTTGGCCTTCCCATGGTTTAATGACCCAAAATATTGGGAGCAACAAGTACTTGCTTGTAAAGAGCAAATTGCTACCCTGCAAGAGCCACCACTTTCGTTAATGCCTCAGTGGTAAACGCAATCGCAACATACAACTAGATAAAAATTCAAACATAATGGAGATTGGATAAATGAAAAAGCTATTCGCATTTTTCTCATTGATCATGTTGAGCCTTTCAGCTCACGCTGCGAAATTTAACGAAGGTGAACACTACAAAGTTCTCGATCTAGAAGCATCAAAGAAACCAATGGTGACAGAGTTTTTCTCTTTCTACTGCCCACACTGTAATAGCTTTGAGCCTATCATCCAGCAGCTAAAACAACAGCTACCAGCTGACGCTAAGCTACAGAAGAACCATGTTTCATTCATGGGTGGTAACATGGGTCTGCCAATGAGCAAAGCTTACGCGACAATGATTGCGCTGAAAGTGGAAGACAAAATGGTGCCAGTGATGTTTAACCGCATTCACAACATGAACAAGCCACCACGTGATGAAGCAGAACTACGCCAAATCTTCTTGGACGAAGGCATCGACGCGAAGAAGTTTGATGCGGCTTACAATGGCTTTGCAGTAGATTCGATGGTTCGTCGTTTTGACAAAGCATTCAAAGACAGCGGCCTTTCTGGCGTACCAGCAGTCGTGGTGAATAACCGTTACTTGGTAGAAGCACAAGGCATCAACAGCCTAGACGAATATTTTGCATTGGTTAACTTCCTACTGAAGAAGTAAAAAACAATCAAAAAACCATATTAAGGGAGCTTCGGCTTCCTTTTTTGTGCCTGACGCTTTTTAATAATCTTTAGCAAACACATAATTTTTAGCCCGCGATACGGTTCTACTTCCCATTTATCTAATAAACCTTTATAAGGTGCGCGATAAAGTGAACCTTTAGATTATGTTGTTTTCTATAACCTTTTATTAACAAGCATTTGTTGCTACCACTCACTGGGGCAAGGAGCCTCTGAATGAAAATTAAATATACGTTATTAGCACTGAGCGTTGCCGCAGCACCTGCTTTTGCCAAGCTTGCTGATGAAGCAGGCTTCAGTGGTGAAATCTCTATCAACACCGGTTTTACTTCCTCAACCTCAAATTTTAATACCGATGCTGACAGCACTATTTCATCTAACCAACAGAAGGCTTCTTCGGAAAGCTCGTTTCTGGTTGCTCCTTTAGGTAGCGTTGCTTACACCTTTGGTGAAAAGCTAAACCATCAAGTTTACACAGGTACTGCCCGTGATGATGTGGCAACGGGTACCGTGGTACTTGAAGTAGGTTACAAATACCAACTTGAGTCAGGCATGGTGATCGATGCTTCACTTCTACCAACGATTATGTCTGGTGAAACTTGGGCAAACCCTTACGCAGAAGGTATTGCTCGAAGCAAAACTGACGAAACAGGTAATGCGTTCCGTCTAAAGCTAGATAGCATTGCTGGCTCGGCGTTCTCTGTCGATATGGCTTTCGCGACCAGAGATGTAGAAGATGATCTGGTTGAAGACGCACTAAAGCGCGATGCGGATACCTTCTACCTGAAAGGTCAGTACCGTCAGCCTATTAGCCGCACCATGATGCTGGTTCCGTCTTTGATTTATCAATCAACGGATGCAGAAGGTGATGCAGCATCATTCGAACAGTTCGGTGGTGAAGTCAGCTTATTCGGTGGTATGGGTCGTCACCAGTACGCACTAACAGCGGGTTATAACCAACGCTCTTACGATGCAAGCAGCATGACTTTTCAAAAGAAGCGCAGCGACGACAACATCAACTTGTTTGCCGCGTATGAATATGATCAATTCATGGATTGGGAAAACTGGTCGTTCGTTTCCCTTGCGGGTTACGGTACCAGCGAGTCAAACATTACCTTCTACGATGAATCACAATACATCGTTTCCGTTGGCTTGAACTACAAGTTTTAGTTAGGCATCACTGCTCACTAATCACCATGAGTTCATAACAACGAAAGCCTGTGTAAAAAGCAGGCTTTCTTGCTTCCAGCTATGCAGCTATACAGCTATACAGCTTGAGCAGAGAGTTGTTTCAATAGTCGATCCATAGCTCGATAGCCAAGCGCCTCCGATAGATGCTTCTTTTCAATCTGCTCGTTTCCTTCTAGGTCTGCAATAGTACGCGCTACCTTGATGATTCGATGGTACGCACGAATAGATAAACCCAATCGATGCAGCGCCGTTTCTAAAAACTCCGCATCCTCGCGTCGCAACGGACAATACTTTTCGATTTCTCGGCTGCCTAACAACGCATTCGATTTATGGTTCCTAGACAGCATCAACTGGCGCGCTTGCTTGACCCTTTGTTTGACCACTTGAGTTGTTTCTCCACGGTCGCCACCTTCAGCCAACATCCCTTTGGGCAGTAATGGGATCTCTAATGACATATCGAACCTATCCAGTAACGGCCCCGATAATCGATTGAGATAGCGCAATATGATCTGTGGATTCGCTCGCGCTCGATTACCTTCATAATAACCTGTTGGGCTAGGGTTCAACGCACCCACCAGTTGAAAACGCGCAGGGAAACGAGTCTTGCCTGCCACGCGTGAAATAATGATCTCACCTGATTCCAGTGGCTCTCGTAATGAATCGAGCACCTTGCGTTCAAACTCCGGCATCTCATCAAGAAACAATAATCCGTTATGCGCCAAAGAGATCTCTCCGGGGCGAGGTACGGAGCCACCACCCACCAATGCCGCCATCGAACTGGAATGATGAGGCGACCGAAAAGGCCTTTGCTTCCAGTTGTATTGATTGATCTCTTGCTGCGTTAACGAGGCCACCGAAGCGGTTTCCATTGCCTCGTCATCACTCATTTCAGGCAGTAAGTCACGCAATCGAGAAGCGAGCATAGTCTTGCCTGTTCCCGGTGGACCAAGGAACAGTAAGTTGTGATTGCCTGCCGCTGCGATTTCTAATGCACGCTTACCTTGCTGTTGACCAATGATATCTTGCAAATCTCGATGTTCGACTGCATCGACCTGATGTTGCTCTGTACGATACAACCCAAGCTGAGCCTGACCACACATATCGGCACAAACCTCCAACAACGTTTGCGCGGATTTATGCGCGCCCTTACCAACTAAGGCTGCCTGATCGCCATTGTGATGTGGTACCACCAAGCATCGCTCAACACTATCCGCCGCTAATGTAGCTGGTAGCACTCCCTTGACTGAACGCAGCTCTCCCGACAGTGCTAACTCACCAATAAACTCATGTTGGGCTATTTTTGATGTGGGTAGTTGATCGGACGCCACCAAAATACCCAGAGCAATTGGTAAGTCAAAACGCCCTCCTTCTTTGGGTAAATCCGCAGGAGCAAGATTGACAGTGATTCTTTTCGATGGGAATTCAAAGCGAGAATTGATGATGGCACTCCTCACTCGGTCTTTCGATTCTTTAACCGTCGTCTCAGGTAAACCCACCAGCGTAAAACCGGGCATTCCGTTGCTTATATGCACCTCAACGGTCACTTCTGGCGCCTCTACACCCACACTAGCTCGGCTATGAATTATCGCGAGTCCCATAACTTTCCTTTGTCTTTGATTTAAAAGTATTCACTCTGGATATTCATTGCTCACCAAAGCGATAAGGTTGTTATATAGCGTGGTGGAATGGTGTTTTAATGTGAAAAAAGAATGACATTTTCCTTGTCATGCGGCAGATTTGTGTGATAACACTAGAGATGTAGACAATTACTTAAGACAATAAACGAGAAAACTCGAATTTTATGATATTTAACGCTCGCATTTACGCACTGATTAACCTGATTATCGTAGTCATTATTAAGACTACGCGGGGGCGAGTGGGAAAAAAGTAACCACGAATTAGAAAAAACCCCCGCACTGAAAAGTCCGGGGGTTTTTTCTAATTTGACGATTCGATTTTTATATTTGAAACATTTTCGGCTTTGCCGATTTACAGGAAGAATGGGAGCACAAGATGTGCATAGACAATGGAAACAGTTACCAAAATATAGGTAATACGGGGAAATTCCGATGAAAGGCGCAGAACTAGTTGTATCCGCATTAAAACAGCAGGGTATTGAAACCGTATTTGGTTACCCAGGTGGTGCCATCATGCCAATCTACGATGCACTTTATGACGGCGGGGTTGAACATATCCTGTGTCGCCATGAGCAAGGTGCTGCAATGGCCGCTATCGGTATGGCACGTGCAACACAAGACGTGGCTGTTTGTATGGCAACCTCAGGCCCTGGCGCAACTAACCTAGTGACAGGTCTTGCTGATGCGTTTATGGACTCCATCCCACTCGTCGCCATCACAGGCCAGGTTGCTAGCTCCCACATTGGTACCGATGCATTCCAAGAAATGGATGTGATTGGTATGTCTCTGTCGTGTACTAAACACAGCTACCTCGTTACCGATATTGAAGATCTTGCTCCAACACTGGCTGAAGCATTTATCGTTGCAAAAGCAGGGCGTCCCGGTCCGGTTATTGTCGATATCGCTAAAGATGTTCAGCTAGCAGAATCCCCTGTAAAAATTCTTCCTGAATTTACACCACCAGCAATTCCTGTTGTGACAACGGATGCGATTGAACAAGCTCAGTACTTCTTGTCTCAAGCGACTCGTCCTGTTTTATACGTAGGTGGTGGCGTTCAACTGGCGAAAGCAACCGATGCAGTTCGTGAGTTTTTACGTCTAAACCCAATGCCTGCAGTAAGCACACTAAAAGGCTTAGGCACCATTGAACGTGACGACCCACACTACTTGGGCATGCTGGGTATGCACGGCACCAAAGCGGCTAACCTAGTGGTTCAAGAAAGTGACCTGTTGATTGTTGTTGGCGCTCGATTTGATGACCGAGTTACCGGTAAGCTCGATACCTTTGCACCGCACGCTAAGGTTATCCATATCGATATCGATGCGGCAGAGTTCAGTAAACTGCGTCTAGCCAATGCGCCTATTCGTGGTGACATCAACAAGATCATGCCTCAACTGGAACTCAGCCAAGACATCTCATCTTGGGTTCACCATTCTGAAGGGCTGCGTAGCTCATTTAAGTGGCGCTACGACCACCCAGGCGACCTTATCTTCGCACCTCTACTGTTGAAACAACTGTCAGACATGATGCCTGCGAGTTCTATGGTTTCGACTGATGTTGGCCAACACCAGATGTGGGCAGCTCAACATATTCAGCCACGCGATCCACAAAACTTCATCACTTCAGCGGGCTTAGGCACTATGGGCTTTGGCCTACCTGCAGCGATGGGTGCATCAGTTGGTCGTCCTGATGACCAATCCATTCTTATTTCTGGTGACGGCTCATTCATGATGAACGTACAAGAGCTTGGTACGCTGAAGCGTCGCCAAATCCCAGTAAAGATGGTGCTGCTTAACAACTCTCGTTTAGGCATGGTTCGTCAATGGCAATCTCTGTTCTTTGATGGCCGACACAGTGAAACTATCTTGGATGACAACCCAGATTTCGTCATGCTAGCGAAAGCGTTCGATATCCCGGGCAAAACCATCACGCGTAAAGAAGAAGTAGAGCCAGCATTGAAAGAGATGCTTGAGAGCAAAACCGCTTACCTACTTCATGTCCTTATCGATGAAGAAGAAAACGTATGGCCACTAGTACCGCCAGGTGCTTCAAACAGCGAAATGTTGGAGAACACATAACATGAAAAGATACTTATTAGACATCAAAGCCGATGATAAACCAGTACTGTTAGAACGTGTTCTTCGTGTTATTCGTCACCGTGGCTTCATCGTTAAGCAAGTGGCAGGCACCCAAAACCACGAAAGCAAAGTCGCGAGCGTTGAGATCATTGTCGACAGTGACCGCCCGATTTCTTTCTTAGTTAATCAGATCGAGAAGCTGTGGGATGTACGTACCGTTGACGTTATCTCTATCAGTCGTAATGAATTGCCAAACAATAACTTACAACAAAAAATAAGTGCATAAGGAACCGCAAACATGACAGCTAAAACGGCAGACTATATTTGGTTTAACGGTGAAATGGTTCCTTGGGCAGAGGCGAACGTTCACGTCCTGACTCACGCAATGCACTACGGTACTTCTGTATTTGAAGGCGTTCGTTGCTACAACACGCCAAAGGGTCCGGTTATCTTCCGTCACCCAGAGCATGCTAGACGCCTAAAAGATTCAGCGAAAATCTACCGCTTCCCAATTCCTTTCACTGAAGAAGAAATTATGGAAGCGACTCGCGAAACGCTACGCCAAAATAAGCTAGAGTCAGCGTACATCCGCCCTCTCGGCTTTGTGGGTAACGTTGGTTTAGGTGTTTGTCCTCCTGAAAACACAGAAATGGATCTGATCATCGCCGCTTTCCCATGTTCTTACCTAGGTGAAGAAGCGCTAGAAAATGGCGTAGATGCGATGATCTCAAGCTGGAACCGTGCAGCGCCAAATACTATCCCAACCTCAGCAAAGGCTGGTGGTAACTACCTATCATCACTACTCGTTGGTGGTGAAGCTCGTCGTCATGGTTACGATGAAGGTATTGCTCTGAGTGTTGATGGTTATCTTTCAGAGGGCGCGGGCGAGAACATTTTTGTTATTCGTAACGGCATTCTTTCTACACCACCAGCAACCAGCGCGATTCTGCCGGGCATCACTCGTGACTCGATCATGACGTTAGCAAAAGACATGGGTTATGAAATCCGTGAAGAGAACATTGCTCGTGAAGCACTGTACCTTGCTGACGAAGTCTTCATGACAGGCACAGCTGCAGAGATCGTTCCGGTTCGCAGCGTAGACAAAATTACAGTAGGTGAAGGCAAACGCGGTCCTATCACTGAAAAAGTTCAAGCTGCTTACTTTGGTTTATTCAATGGGACGACTGAAGATAAGTGGGGCTGGTTAGATTACGTTTACCCAGCAGACCACGCGTCAGAAAGCCAAACACAAACCACTAAGTAAGCAACAGCCAAATATTTTATAAGGATTTAAGCAATGCCAATCTATCGTTCAGCAACTACTACCCACGGACGCAACATGGCTGGTGCGCGCGCTTTATGGCGTGCAACTGGCGTTAAAGATGATGACTTCGGTAAGCCGATCATCGCGGTTGTAAACTCTTTCACTCAATTTGTTCCAGGCCACGTTCACCTTAAAGATATGGGTCAGCTGGTTGCGGGTGAAATCGAGAAAGCGGGTGGTATCGCAAAGGAATTCAACACCATCGCAGTCGATGATGGTATCGCAATGGGCCACGGCGGCATGCTGTACTCACTGCCATCACGTGAGCTTATTGCAGACTCAGTAGAATACATGGTCAATGCACACTGTGCGGATGCAATGGTGTGTATCTCTAACTGTGACAAAATCACTCCGGGAATGATGATGGCTGCAATGCGCCTAAACATCCCAGTGATCTTTGTATCAGGCGGCCCAATGGAAGCAGGTAAAACCAAGCTTTCAGATCAGATCATCAAGCTCGACCTTGTTGATGCAATGATCCAAGGTGCCGATCCAACGATTTCAGATGAGCAAAGTGAGCAAGTAGAACGCTCTGCATGTCCAACCTGTGGTTCATGTTCAGGTATGTTCACAGCCAACTCAATGAACTGCCTAACAGAAGCACTTGGCCTATCTCAGCCTGGTAACGGTTCTATGCTGGCAACCCACGCAGACCGCGAAGAACTGTTCATCAATGCCGGTAAGCGCATCGTTGATCTAACCAAGCGTTACTACGAGCAAGACGACGAATCAGCACTGCCACGCAATATCGCAAACCGCGCTGCTTTTGATAATGCGATGGCGCTTGATATCGCAATGGGTGGTTCTAGTAACACCGTTCTTCACCTTTTAGCGGCCGCTCAAGAAGGCGACATTGATTTCGATATGGATGATATCGATGCGATGTCTCGCCGTGTTCCACACCTATGTAAAGTGGCACCTTCAACACCTAAGTACCACATGGAAGACGTTCACCGCGCTGGTGGTGTGATGGCTATCCTTGGTGAACTTGACCGTGCAGGTCTACTGAACAACCAAACTCGCACTGTGCTTGGTCTAAGCATGCAAGAGCAACTTGCACAGTACGATATCATGCAGACAGAAGACGAAGCCGTGCTTAAGTTCTTCCGTGCTGGCCCTGCGGGCATCCGTACAACTAAAGCTTTCTCACAAGATTGCCGTTGGGATCGCCTTGATGACGATCGCAAAGAAGGTTGTATTCGTACTAAAGAAAACGCATTCAGCCAAGAAGGCGGCCTAGCGGTTCTTTCAGGTAACATCGCCGTTGATGGTTGTATCGTTAAGACTGCGGGTGTTGATGAAGAAAACCTTAAATTCCAAGGCCCAGCAATCGTATTTGAAAGCCAAGATACAGCAGTAGAAGGTATCTTAGCGGGTAAAGTAAAAGCAGGCGAAGTCGTGGTTATTCGCTACGAAGGCCCTAAAGGTGGTCCAGGTATGCAAGAAATGCTGTACCCAACCACTTACTTGAAATCAATGGGCCTAGGCAAGTCATGTGCTCTACTGACTGATGGTCGCTTCTCTGGTGGTACATCGGGTCTGTCTATCGGCCACGCTTCTCCAGAAGCAGCAAGTGGCGGTGTAATTGGTCTAGTTAACACGGGCGATATCATCACTATCGACATCCCTAGCCGTTCAATCACGCTTGATGTACCAGAAGCGGAACTAACAGCACGTCGTGAAAAACAAGATGCATTAGGCTGGAAACCAGAAAACCGTCAGCGTGAAGTGTCATTCGCACTGAAAGCTTACGCGAGCATGGCAACCAGTGCCGACAAAGGCGCAGTGCGTGATAAGTCAAAACTTGAGGACTAATCTATGAGTGACGACACCTCCAGTCCCAAAAAACAAAGTGGCGCAGATTATCTGCGCCAGATCCTGAGAGCACCGGTTTACGAAGCAGCAATCGTGACGCCTCTGCAAGATATGCCACGTCTAAGCGCTCGTATCGGTAATCAGGTTCAGCTAAAACGAGAAGACCGCCAGCCGGTACACTCGTTTAAGCTGCGCGGTGCCTACAACATGGTTTCAAGCCTTTCTGAACAACAGAAAGCCGCAGGTGTGATCGCAGCATCAGCAGGGAACCACGCACAAGGAATGGCGCTATCTGGCTCTAAGCTGGGTATTCAAACCACGATCGTGATGCCAAAAACGACGCCGGATATCAAGGTCGATGCGGTACGTGGATTTGGCGGCAAAGTGGTTTTGCACGGCAGTAATTTCGATGAAGCGAAAGCGGAAGCGGAACGCCTATCAGCTGAACATGGCTTCACCTTTGTTCCTCCTTTCGATCACCCACTCGTGATTGCAGGGCAAGGTACTATGGGCATGGAGATGCTGCAGCAAAACGGTCACATGGATTATATCTTTGTACCGGTTGGTGGTGGTGGTCTAGCCGCTGGTGTTGCTGTACTCGTTAAACAGCTAATGCCAGAGATTAAGGTGATTGCGGTAGAGCCTGAAGACTCTTCTTGCTTGAAAGCAGCACTCGATGCGGGTGAGCCTGTAGTACTGGATCAAGTCAGCATGTTTGCTGATGGCGTTGCGGTTAAACGTATTGGCGAAGAAACCTTCCGCCTTTGCCAGCAGTACATCGATGGCCATATTGCAGTTTCTAGCGATGAGATCTGCTCGGCGGTAAAAGATATCTTTGAAGACACTCGTGCGATTGCCGAGCCTTCAGGAGCGCTTGCTCTGGCAGGTCTTAAAAAGTTTGCTGAACAAAACAAACTGCAAGATAAGCAATTGGCGACGGTATTGTCTGGTGCTAACACCAACTTCCACGGTCTACGTTATGTATCTGAGCGTTGTGAGTTAGGTGAGAAGCGAGAGGGTCTGCTTGCGGTTACGATTCCAGAACGACAAGGTGCATTCTTAGAGTTCTGCAATCTGATTGGTGGTCGCGCAGTGACGGAGTTTAACTACCGCCACAACGACGAAAGCCTAGCGAATATCTTCGTTGGTGTACGCCTACAAGGTGGTCAAGAAGAACTGCAACACATCATCAATGACCTGCGTGAAGGTGACTACGCGGTTGTCGACTTGTCTGATGACGAGATGGCAAAGCTGCACATTCGTTACATGATTGGCGGTAAACCATCGAAGCCATTGAAAGAACGTCTATACAGTTTTGAGTTTCCTGAATACCCAGGTGCATTGATTAAATTCCTTGATACCTTAGGCACTCACTGGAATATCAGCTTGTTCAACTATCGTAACCATGGTGCTGATTACGGTCGTGTGCTGTGTGGTTTTGAGCTTGGTGATGACGATTTGGCTCAGTTCTCTACGCACTTAGAAGAACTCGGCTACCAATGCAAAGATGAAACCGATAACCCTTCCTACAAGTTCTTCTTGTCTTAAGGGTTCGGCCTAAGCATCAAAAAGAGCGAGTTATCATAACTCGCTCTTTTTATTGGTCGGATTCAAACCTCACTCGGAAGATCCTTAACAGATCGCATCATTTAGATCGCTTTACGATGATCCAACCAATCTTGGTGAAGCTGTTCACTCGATCCTAAATACTTAACCATCCACTCGATCAACTTATGGTTGTCGTCTTTACGCCACACTAAGCAGCAATGACTCTGCGGGCTTGGCTCGGGCAATATTTTTTCCACCAGCAAACCTTGCTCAATAATAGGTGCGGCGATATGCCTTGGCATGTAACCCACCCCAACACCATTTTTAAGGCACTCTATTGCGCTGTACCAGTTAGGTAATAGAAGACGTCTCTGACTCGCATAGTGACCAGTGTGACGCTTAGGCAGCACGCTAGAGGTATCATCCAAACAGATCGCCGGATATTGACTGACAAAGGCTTCATTGAGGTTTTGCTCTCGCACACAAGGATGACTGGGTGACATAACAAATGCCCAATCTAACCGCCCCATGTCCTTTACTTCAAAGTCACCGCCAACCGGAATCGCCGAAGTAGCACCAATCACAATATCCGCCCTGCCCTGTGCAATGGCTTCCCAAGAACCATTAAACACTTCCATGTTGATCTGCAGTTCAGCGAACTCAAAGGTTTGATAAAACTCTTCAATCATTGGCTTCATCTTGTCGAGCTTAACCACATTATCAAGGGTTAGACGTAAGGTTTTCTTCCAACCACGCGCAGCTCGGCGAGTTTGTGCACTGAGTTCTTCCATTTGCCTCAGCAGCTGGCGAGCCTCTTCAATAAACAACTCCCCAGCGGGCGTCAGCTCTACTTTTCTTGGTAAGCGTCTGAAAAGTAAAACATCAAGCTCTTGCTCTACCTGCCTAACCCCATAGCTGATCGCCGATGGTACTTTGTGCAATTGCTCAGCAGCCGCAGTGAAGCTGCCCAAGCGAGCAACGGTATCAAGCATTTCTAACGAGGATTTAGAGAACATAAGCCTTCAAATTTTTTGATTGATAACTACATATTTTAGCGTTTTATTTTATCAGCTCTGAAAAATAGAATGTCAGCATAAATAAACAGGGACTTTCACTCCTGATTATCTAACAATTTTTTTGATGATAAAAACATCACTACTTTTAGCTTAATGGCATCTTATGAATATTTCTAAATTTCAATTGGTCTACCTTGCAGTACTTTCAATGCTTGGTTTCATCGCGACTGATATGTATCTTCCAGCGTTTAAAGCAATGGAAGTCGACTTTGCAACCGGACCAGAGCAGATCGCCTTGTCTCTAACCGTATTCCTTGGCGGTATGGCTCTAGGTCAGCTTCTTTGGGGTCTAGCCAGTGACAAATATGGTCACCGCAATACGCTAGCTGTCGGTCTAGTGATATTTACTGCTGCTTCATTCGGCTTAGCATTCAGTACCGAAGTATGGCACCTACTGACACTGCGCTTCATTCAAGCGATCGGTGTATGTGCGCCTGCGGTAATTTGGCAAGCAATGGTTATCAAGCGTTACTCTCAGAGCAGTAGCCAGCAAATTTTTGCGACTATCATGCCTCTAGTAGCACTATCTCCAGCATTAGCACCTCAACTGGGTGTGTTGTTAGCAGACAGCTTTGGTTGGCACAGTATCTTTATCACATTGACGCTAATGGGCGCATTGTTGATCGCAACGACAATGGCTCAACCAAAAGAAGCGCCGGAAGTAAAACAAACATCGATCAAAACGGATATTAAGACGCTACTTAAGTCTAAGCCATACATGGGCAATGTGTTGATGTTTGCATCGGCGTCAGCAGCGTTCTTCGCTTACCTAACGGGTATGCCAGAGATCATGGCTCAACTAGGTTATGAAGCAAAAGACATTGGCCTGAGCTTCATTCCACAGACTATTGCCTTTATGGCGGGTGGTTACTTCGGTAAGCAAGCAGTGAAAAAGTACGGTGATGGCATCGTGTTACGAAACCTGATTGGTTTGTTTAGTGTTGCTGCGTTACTGATTTTCATCGCATCACAATGGGAACTGACTTCAATTTGGCCTCTACTGGCACCGTTCTGTCTGATTGCAGTAGCAAACGGCGCACTTTACCCAATCGTAGTAAACCGTGCCCTATCAAGCGCAAAACAGAGCCCAGCAACGGCTGCAGGCCTACAGAACAGCCTTCAGATCAGTATTAGTAGCCTATCAAGCGCACTCGTTGCTGCAATGGCGAGCCAAGCACTGAGCGCTACGGGTATTGCTGTGGTGATTTGTTTAGGTACTTTGTGGATTGGTTACATCGTTTCGAACAAAGAACTGTCTGATCACTTTGTTGCGCCAGATAACTCTCGCGTAGTGGCAGAAGAGAAGCAAGACTAGCTTCTAGCTTCTAGCTTCTAGCTTCTAGCTTCTAGCTTAAGAAAACAAAAAAGAGCGAAATTACTCGCTCTTTTTTATATCTACGGTTACTTAAATACCGCTTTGATTACACTTCAACGGCTTCCAATACTGGTGCTTTGTGGCGACTGTATTCGTCATAGTTAACCACTCGGCTACGCCCCATATCTTTGGCCATATAGAGCGCGTTGTCTGCCATCTTAACCAAAGATTCAGTATCAGACGCTGGTTTAGGATAGGTGGCAACACCAATAGAGACGCCCAACTGCCCTAATGAAAGCCCTTTGTGCTCAAGGTGCATAGAGCGCACCGCATCACACAATGTCTGACCAAACTCCGTAGCTTGTTCCATCGAGTAATGCGGAAGCAGTATCGCTAACTCCTCACCACCCAATCGGCATGCGATCTCATCTTCACTCACACTCTGTTTGAGCAGTGCGCTGATCTCTTTCAATACGAAATCACCTGCATCATGGCCAAAGTTGTCATTGAAACGTTTAAAGTGATCCAAATCGAGCATCAGCAATGATAACGGCTGCTCGCTGGTGGCGGAGTTCATCGAATGTTCTTCAAGTTTTTGCTCGAAGAAACGACGGTTAAACAGACCGGTTAATGGATCGCTCAATGCTTGTGAGCGAAGCTTCTCTTGTAAGCTCAAGTTAGCCAATGCTAATCCTAAATGCTCTGAAACACTGAAAGCCAGTTGCTCGGTAATAGGATCAATCTTGATATCACCCACCCCGAAGTAAAGGTGCATAATACCGATGGTATTGCCGTGTGCAGTCAACGGAATACAAAGCGTTTGGTTGTTATCCATCTCGTGCATGTGCCCACAAGTCAACGAATGGAAATCATCATTCGATTGATGCGCACGACCTTTACGCAATGACCAACACTCTTCCGGTGCAAAGCTTGCGCTACCCGGCCACGCTTCTCCCCAGTCGAGCTGAGTGATCAGCTGGTTACGCGATGCACGCATCAGAGAAACACTGCCGTTGACGTTACCAAGAATTCGCGGCAAGATATCAGAAACAATCTGCTGTGCTTCAACCATGTTATTACACGCTGCCAGCATGTTCGCGAGGCGGTGCATCAGTTCTATTTCATGAGTTCTTTGGCGAATACGCTCATCTTGCTTCTTCTGTTCTTCTTCGACTTTATGAACGATCTGACGGTTACTTACATAAGACGTACCAATCAGGAAACTCAAGCTCAGTAATACCATACCGATCAGAATTCCCATTAACTGGAAGTTCATCTGCTTAAGCTGGTGCATAGGCGAAGAGATCACGATAACGAAACTGTTATCGTTGATAGATTCTTTGTAGGAGTAATAGATTCGGTCGACAGAGGTGACGGTACTAAAACGCACATCACTGCCAAGTCCGGTTTTCAGAGCTTGTTGAAATTCAGGGCGATCACTATGATTTTCAACGCTTGCCAGTGCATGATCAGACAGGTCAGTATCACCAATCACCACGCCATCAGGGTTAATAATCTGAATTCTTAACCGTGTGTTGGCTTGCGTAAGGTTACCAATATAGTCATCAGCATCGACACCATCCGTAAACAAACTACTGTCTTCACGGATTTCATAAACGACATCAGACATCAACGACACTAAGTGGTTGCGTTCGTTTTCTACCACTAACTTTTCCAAGGTGATGTAAAAGCCATATAGGCCCACCAGCATTGAAAAAGATAAAATCACGATTGGCAGGGTCTGCCATTTCTTATCGACAAGTCTCACAGTGTGTTCACTTCCATTTTACAGAACTACCGCCCGAATAGTAACAAGACTACAACAAAATACAATTGGGAAATAGATTATTTTTTTGTCAGTAAAGGATGACAAAAAAGCCAGCAACAATCGTTACTGGCTTTTATCAGAATAAGATTTCAAACGTCAGAAATTACTTCTTAGTTGGACGTTTCCAATCAGCAATCTTGCGTTCTTTTGCACGGCTGATAACTAACTCATTTTCAGCAACATCACGCGTTACTGTAGAGCCAGCACCAACGGTAGCACCGTTACCAATAGTAACTGGAGCAATGAGTTGGCTATCTGAACCAACAAATACGTCATCGCCAATGATGGTCTTAAACTTGTTCGCGCCGTCGTAGTTACAAGTGATAGCACCGGCACCTACATTTACGCGCTGACCAATTTCAGCATCGCCTAGATACGTTAGGTGGTTGGCTTTAGAGCCCTCACCAAGACGGGTGTTCTTCACTTCTACAAAGTTACCCACGTGCGAGTTGTTACGCATGTCAGCACCAGGACGCAGACGAGTGAAAGGACCAACCGTACAGTCTTCACCAATTGTCGCACCTTCGATTACGCTGTATGGGCGAACGATAGTGTTGTCATCAATCTCACAGTCTTTCAGTACACAACCAGTGCCGATAACCACGTTATCACCAATGCTTACGCTGCCTTCAATGATTACGTTGGTATCAATCTCAACATCCATACCACATTGAAGCTCACCACGTAGGTCAAAGCGGCTTGGGTCGCGCAGCATTACGCCTTGCTTTAATAGCTTGTCTGCTTGCTCAGATTGGTAAGCACGCTCTAGACGAGCCAGTTGAGAGCGATCATTAACGCCTTCAACTTCAATTGGGTTCACAGGATGAACCGCTTCAACCGCACGGCCTTCATCGTGAGCGGCTGCAATAACGTCAGTCAGGTAGTATTCACCTTGTGCGTTGTCATTGCTTAGGCCTGATAACCAACGCTTAAGATCGCCACCTGTTGCGACCATAACGCCGGTGTTGATCTCTTTGATAAGCTTCTGCTCATCGGTTGCATCTTTCTGCTCAACGATTGCCACGACAGGGCCATTGCGACGAATGATACGACCGTAACCCATAGGGTTATCTAGAACGACAGTAAGCAGTGCAATACCACCGTTTGGTTGAGCGTCTAATAGGTTTTCAATGGTTTCTGGCGAGATAAGCGGAACATCACCGTATAGTACAAGTACTTTTTCATCATCAGCGAAATGCGCAGAAGCCTGATCGACCGCATGGCCAGTGCCCAGCTGTTCAGCTTGCAGTGCCCAGTTAACCGTCTCGCTCGCTAGCGTAGATTTCATCTGCTCACCACCGTGGCCGTAGACCAAGTGGATGTTTTGAGCGCCTAAGCCGTTACAAGTATCGATAACGTGTTTAACCATCGGCTTACCCGCAAGAGTGTGCAGAACCTTTGGTGTGTTTGAATACATGCGAGTGCCTTTGCCCGCTGCGAGAATTACCGCGCTAAACTTCATTGTAAACCTATCCAACATTATTTTTTATTAAGCCGATATTGTAACCGTTTTTGGCCAAAAAATTAAATCGCAATAACCATTTAACCGGTATTGATATGTAAAAGGAACATTTTTGAGAATCCAAAAATGCAAAAAGGCGACCCTTAGGTCGCCTTTATCTCAGAATCAGTAATCTTATAAAAGATTAACGACGCTGTTTTGTCAGTTCGATAACTCGTAACTGAGCAATGGCTTTAGCCAGTTCACCGGCCGCTTGTGCGAAGTCTATGTCGCCATGCTGATTTTGGATATTCTCCACAGCCTTGCGTTTAGCTTCTTCCGCCTTTGCTGCGTCTAGTTCTTCACCACGGATAGCCGTATCAGCTAGTACAGTCGCTGTACCAGGTTGAACTTCTACCATACCACCAGAAACATAAATAATTTCTTCGTGGCCGTGCTGCTTAACAATACGCACCATACCAGGCTTGATAGCGGTCAGCAGTGGAGTATGACCATGGAAAATACCAAGCTCACCCTCACTACCGGTCACCTGAAACGTTTCAACAAGACCAGAGAAAAGTTGTTTCTCTGCGCTTACAACGTCTAGGTGAAAGGTTATTGCTGCCATATCGCCTCCTAGTTAGCCTTATAGCTTCTTAGCATTCTCAATAGCTTCGTCAATTGCACCACAGTACATGAACGCTTGCTCTGGAATGTCATCGTATTCACCAGATAGAAGACCTTGGAAGCCACGTAGAGTCTCTTTAAGAGGTACGTAAACGCCTGGGTCACCTGTAAATACTTCCGCTACGTGGTAAGGCTGAGTTAGGAACTTCTCAATCTTACGAGCACGAGATACGACTTGCTTATCTTCTTCAGATAGCTCATCCATACCTAGGATAGCAATGATATCTTTCAGCTCTTTATAGCGCTGAAGTGTAGACTGAACGCCACGAGCGATGTCGTAGTGCTCTTGTCCAACTACCAATGGATCCAGTTGACGTGAAGTAGAATCTAGCGGGTCGATCGCTGGGTATAGACCCATAGATGCGATATTACGGTTAAGTACTACCGTTGCATCTAAGTGAGCGAACGTTGTTGCTGGAGACGGGTCAGTCAAGTCATCCGCAGGTACGTATACCGCCTGTACAGACGTGATAGAACCAGCTTTAGTTGACGTGATACGCTCTTGTAGAACACCCATTTCTTCAGCTAGTGTAGGTTGGTAACCTACCGCAGAAGGCATACGACCTAGAAGTGCTGATACTTCAGTACCTGCTAGTGTGTAACGGTAGATGTTATCAACGAACAGTAGAACGTCACGACCTTCGTCACGGAAGCGTTCTGCCATTGTTAGACCAGTCAGTGCAACACGTAGACGGTTACCTGGTGGCTCGTTCATCTGACCGTAAACCATCGCTACTTTTGATTCTTCAGGTTTTTCGATGTTTACAACACCAGCTTCCTGCATTTCAAAGTAGAAATCGTTACCTTCACGAGTACGCTCACCTACACCTGCAAATACAGATAGGCCTGAGTGTTGAAGTGCGATGTTGTTGATAAGTTCCATCATGTTAACGGTCTTACCTACACCAGCACCACCGAATAGACCGATTTTACCACCCTTAGCGAATGGACAAATCAAGTCGATTACTTTAACACCAGTTTCTAGAAGAGAAGTCTCGTTAGACTGCTCTTCGTAGCTTGGAGCTTCGCGGTGAATTGCGTAATGCTCTTCAGCACCGATTTCACCACACTCATCAATTGCGTCACCTAGGACGTTCATGATACGACCAAGTGTCTTAGTACCTACTGGTACCGAGATTGGAGCGCCAGTATTTTCAACTGTCAAACCACGACGTAAACCATCAGAGCTACCCATTACGATTGCGCGTACTACGCCACCGCCAAGTTGTTGCTGAACTTCAAGAACTAGACGCTCTTTCACTTCATTAACATTCAGAGCATCGTATACACGAGGTACTTCGCCCTGTGGGAACTCTACGTCGACTACCGCACCAATGATCTGTACGATCTTACCTGTAGCCATCGTTAATCCTCTAACTATTTAGTTTTACCTAAGCTTAAACCGCAGCTGCGCCTGAAACGATCTCAGAAAGTTCTTGTGTAATCGCCGATTGACGGGCTTTGTTATACACAAGTTCTAAGTCATCAATAATGTCACCAGCGTTATCTGTTGCTGATTTCATTGCAATCATTCGAGCCGCTTGCTCACAAGCAAGATTCTCTACCACACCTTGATACACTTGAGATTCGACGTATCGAACTAATAGTGCATCTAGTAATGGTTTTGGCTCAGGCTCATAAATGTAGTCCCAAGCATGATCGCGTTTCATGTCTTCGCTGTCTGATTTAGGCAAAGGAAGTAATTGATCGATCGTTGGTTCTTGAACCATAGTGTTTTCAAATCTGTTAAACACTACGAACAGGCGATCCAATTCACCTTCATCATATTTCTTCAGCATAACGCTTACAGAGCCAATCAAGTCTTCAAGGCTTGGACGATCGCCCAGACCAGAAACTTGAGCTGCTACTTTCGCGCCGCTGTTATTGAAAAATGCTGTTGCTTTAGAACCTACAATTGCAAGCTCTACATCAGCACCTTTCTCAGACCAATCTTTCATGTCATTCATAGCTTTCTTGAACAAGTTAATGTTCAAACCACCACAAAGACCACGGTCTGTAGAAACGATGATGTAACCAACACGTTTGGCTTCACGTTCCTCAAGATAAGGATGCTTATACTCGAGGCTACCATTAGCCAAATGACCGATCACTTTACGCATTGTTTCTGCATATGGACGAGTAGCTTCCATTGCGTCTTGAGAACGACGCATTTTTGAAGCTGCTACCATTTCCATTGCTTTCGTAATCTTCTGTGTGCTTTTAACACTACCGATTTTATTACGTATCTCTTTTGCGCCGGCCATCGTTACTCTCCGTTAATGGTATGAGGTGGCCCTAAGACCACCTACCAATTACCAGGTCTGGGTTGCCTTGAAATCGTCAACAAGCTTCTTCAGCTCAGCTTCGATTTCTTTGTTGAAAGCACCCGTTGCGTCGATCTGTGTTGCTAGATCAGCGTATTGACCACGAGCAAACGACAGTAAAGCAGCTTCAAAATCTAGAACTTTAGAAAGCTCTACGTCTTGAAGGTATCCACGCTCTGCAGCGAAGATTACTAGAGCTTGGTCAAATACAGACATAGGAGCATATTGTTTCTGCTTCATCAGTTCTGTAACTTTTTGACCGTGGTCTAGTTGCTTTTTGGTCGCTTCATCAAGATCCGATGAGAACTGTGCAAATGCTGCTAGTTCACGGTATTGAGCTAGAGCAGTACGGATACCGCCAGATAGCTTCTTGATGATTTTAGTCTGCGCCGAACCACCTACACGAGAAACTGAGATACCAGGGTCAACAGCTGGACGTACGCCCGCGTTGAATAGTTCAGTTTGTAGGAAGATCTGACCATCAGTAATCGAGATTACGTTCGTTGGTACGAATGCAGATACGTCACCAGCTTGCGTTTCGATGATAGGAAGAGCAGTTAAAGAACCAGTCTTGCCTGTCACTTCACCGTTAGTGAACTTTTCTACGTATGCTTCGCTTACACGAGCAGCACGCTCTAGTAGACGAGAGTGAAGGTAGAAAACATCACCAGGGAACGCTTCACGGCCAGGTGGACGCTTAAGTAGTAGTGAAATTTGACGGTAAGCTACCGCTTGCTTAGATAGATCATCATAAACAATCAGTGCATCTTCGCCGCGATCACGGAAGTATTCACCCATCGCACAACCAGCATACGGTGCAAGGTATTGCAGCGCTGCAGATTCAGAAGCAGATGCAACAACAACAACAGTGTTAGCCAGTGCGCCGTGCTCTTCTAGTTTGCGAACTACGTTAGCAATAGTCGACGCTTTTTGGCCGATAGCTACGTAGATAGAGAAAATACCAGAGTCTTTCTGGTTGATAATCGCATCGATCGCCATTGCTGTTTTACCAGTCTGACGGTCACCGATTACTAGTTCACGTTGACCACGACCGATAGGGATCATTGAGTCAACTGACTTGTAACCAGTTTGAACAGGTTGATCTACCGATTTACGGTCGATTACACCTGGTGCGATAATTTCTACAGGCGAAGTTAGTTTCGCTTCGATAGGACCTTTACCATCAATTGGCTCACCTAGCGTGTTTACAACACGACCAAGCATTTCAGGACCTACTGGTACTTCAAGAATACGACCAGTACCTGTAACTTTCATGCCTTCCTGTAGGTCAGCATACGGGCCCATTACAACAGCACCAACCGAATCACGGTTCAAGTTTAGTGCTAGCGCGTAACGGCCACCCGGTAGTTCGATCATTTCACCTTGCATCACGTCCGCTAGGCCGTGGATGCTAAGGATGCCATCGCTTACAGAAACGATAGTACCTTCATTGCGAGCTTCACTAACAACGTCGAAAGATTCAATACGTTGTTTAATTAGATCGCTAATTTCAGTGGAATTAAGTTGCATGCTCCAATCCCCATTAAGACTGCAATGCATCGCTCAGGCGGTCTAAACGACTGCGCGCTGAGTTATCGATGACTAGGTCTCCGGCTCGAATAATAACTCCACTAAGTAGAGTCTCATCTATACTGCAATTCAGCTGAACTTTGCGCGCTAGGCGCAGTTCCAATTTGCTGATGATGCTTGAACGTTGTTCTTCAGAAAGCTCAACCGCTGAAGTTACTTCAACGTCGATTTCTTTCTCATGCTCTTGTTTAAGCAATAAGAACTGTTTGCAAACATCAGGAAAGGCCATTAAACGACCATTCTCTGCCATCACTTTAATTAAGTTCTGGCCGAATTCATCAAATTGTTCGCCACAAATTACAATGAATACTTCAGCTAACTTTTCAGCAGTCATAGAACTGCTTAATAAATTATGAACATCATCATTTTGTGCCACTTCGGCAGCAAAAGTAAGCATTTGACCCCATTGGTCTAGCTCACCTTTATCTACCGCAAAGTCAAACGCTGCTTTAGCATAGGGGCGTGCGATTGTAGTCAAATCAGACATATACAGCCCCTTGCTTTAAAGTTTTGCAGTAATGTTGTTAAGAAGATCATTGTGTACATCTTTATCGATAGTACGC
Source organism: Vibrio lentus (assembly GCF_002875945.1). Classification (GTDB taxonomy): domain Bacteria; phylum Pseudomonadota; class Gammaproteobacteria; order Enterobacterales; family Vibrionaceae; genus Vibrio; species Vibrio apostichopi. The sequence continues at coordinate 39,141 of NZ_MCZK01000157.1, read as the reverse complement.
TCAAGGATTTTCTCAGCACCAGCTATAGCCAGAGTTGCGACTTGTTTGCGCAGGTCATCACGGGCACGTGTGCGTTCAGCTTCAATTTCTGCTTCAGCTTGCGTTAAGATCTTCTGGCGTTCTGCCTGAGCCTCTTCGCGTGCTTCATCAATAATTTGAGCTTTACGTTTGTTTGCCTGATCAATAACCTCAGTTGCAGTGCGCTTCGCTTCCTTCATTTGCTCAGAAGCGTTGGCTTGTGCCAGGTTCAAGTCTTTAGCAGCGCGTTCAGCGGCTACAAGACCGTCAGCAATTTTTTTCTGACGTTCTTCAATTGCTTGCATAATTGGTGGCCATACATATTTCATGCAGAACCAAACAAACAGCGAAAAAGCAATTGCTTGACCTAACAGAGTTGCGTTCATATTCACAACAGCTACTCCTCGTTAAGAATCAACTACAAAAATTTAATTAACTATTGAGAGTTAATTAGCCTGCTAGCTGACTTACAAATGGGTTAGCAAACGTGAATAGTAGTGCGATTACGATACCGATCATTGGAACAGCATCCAGTAGACCAGCGATGATGAACATCTTAACTTGTAGCATTGGAGCCATTTCAGGTTGACGCGCAGCGCCTTCTAGGAATTTACCACCAAGAATAGCAAAACCAATTGCAGTACCTACGGCACAAAGACCAACAATGATAGCAACAGCGATTGCTGAAAAACTTAGTACAGTTTCCATTTACGTTCTCCGATTAACATTAATAGTTAGAATAAAGCTTAAAAATTTTTTTAGTGATCACTATCTTCATGGGCCATTGATAGATAAACGATTGTCAACATCATGAAAACAAACGCTTGAATCAAAATAACCAAGATATGGAAGATAGCCCAAGGTAGTGCACCTACCCATTGTAAGTACCACGGTAGCATTGCCGCGATAAGAATAAACACCACCTCACCCGCAAACATATTACCAAATAAACGCATACCTAGAGATAGTGGCTTCGCTAATAACGAAATTACCTCAAGTACCAAGTTAAATGGAATCATGATTGGGTGATTAAATGGATGCAGTGCCAATTCTTTAGCAAATCCGCCCAAGCCTTTCACTTTGATGCTGTAGTAGATCATCAGAGCAAAAACACCTAAAGCCATTGCCATTGTTATATTTACATCAGCTGTAGGAACCACTTTCAAGTAAGGGATACCTAGCCAATGCTCTGCAGGATACGGTAAGAAATCGATAGGCACTAAGTCCATCAAGTTCATTATGATAATCCAGCAGAATATAGTCAGTGCTAATGGAGCTACCAGAGGATTGCGGCCATGGAAAGTTTCTTTAACGTTGTCGCCAACGAATTCCACTACCATTTCAACAAAACACTGAAGCTTACCAGGTACACCTACTGTTGCTTTCTTAGCGACTGAGCGAAAAACCCAAAGGAATAACACCCCTGTCAGCACAGAAAAAAACAGACTGTCTATATGTACGTTCCAGAAACTTGTTTCCTCTACAAGACCAAACTTAGCTAAAGAAAGGTTTTGTAAATGGTGTTCAATGTATCCGGATGCTGTTGGCGCAGCCATAACTCATCCTATTTTTTATTGTTAATGAAAAGCACTGGCGCAAAGATATTAATACCTAGAACCAGTAAATAGGTCAGTTTGAGGGGAATTAATTCCACCTGCATATACATGTAGACAATAGAGAATAGTAAAACTGTGATTAAGATTTTGAGCACTTCGCCAGCATAGAACGACGCCGCAACTAACTTAGTTGCGCGAGCTCCACAAAATAGGAAAGCACACACACAAAAAACTACATTCGCGATGACAAAAATACCGCCACCGATTAATGCAGCAAAACCCCAATCAGGATTAACAGCTAAACCTAACCCTATCGCCACTAATATAACCGCGCTAAGCTCGATCAATAACATTTGCTTTGCAAGCACTCGTCCTGGTCTTGCTAACGCCGCTACCATGTATTCGTTCCTCTTTAAGCCCACTTTACCACTCGCTTAAAAGCGTGCTGAGAAATTGGCGAAAATTATACGTTCAGCCAAATTGATTGCAATCACAATGCAGCAATCATTTACATTTTTGCATACAAACCGACAACTTTTGTACGAAATTACTTGTTTATTACATAATTGACCTAAATCAATTATCTCATTTAGTACTCTAGTTTAGCAATAAGTTGCTCTAATTTGTGAGGCTCATCAAGAGTAATTGTCACTTTTGACTTACCGCTAACAGAACGAGTAACTGAAACGTTTGCTTGCAATTTTTCCGTAAGTCTTCGTGAAAGTTCGATGGCTTCTTTGTCCTCGGGCTTCGATTCAGACTCAACCTCTGGTTTTAAGCACTTTTTAACGAGTTGCTCAGTTTGACGCACGGTCATTTGTTTGCTTGCTGCGGTGTTAGCCGCTTCGACTTGAACATCGCCTTCAAGTGCGAGTAATGCACGAGCATGGCCCATCTCAAGCTGCTTTGACACGACTAACGCCTTTACCGGCTCAGCCAATTGGTTAAGACGCAGCAGGTTACTCACAGTTGCGCGAGATTTACCTATCACATCAGCCACCTTTTGGTGCGTCAGTTCAAATTCGTTCTGTAAACGTTCTAGAGCCTGTGCTTCCTCAATCACATTCAGGTCTTCACGCTGAATATTCTCGATCAATGCCATAGCAATAGCGGCCTTGTCAGCGACTTTCTTAACCAGACACGGAACCTGCTTAAGACCAGCTTGACGAGCTGCTCTCCAACGACGTTCACCAGCGATAATCTCAAACTGGTCCTGCGTTAAATGACGCACAACAATCGGCTGAATAATGCCTTGAGATTGGATTGAAGCTGCCAACTCTTCTAGCGCTTCTGGCGCAATATCTTTACGCGGTTGATATACACCTGGCTTTAAGCAACCAACAGCAATCTCGATCAGCTCTCCATCAGCAGACAAAGCCTGGCTATGAGAAGCAACTTGTTGTTTTTCACGAGCCAACGAGCTAGTTGCAAGCAATGCATCTAGCCCTTTTCCTAAACCACGCTTAGACATTGAGCGAATTCCTTTGGTTAGACTTATACTGGGACTTCTTCACGACGCAACATTTCGCCAGCCAGAGCAAGATATGCTTTAGCTCCTGCGGAATATTTGTCGTAGTACATTGCTGGCTTGCCATGACTTGGCGCTTCTGCCAGACGCACATTACGAGGGATCACAGTTCGGTAGACTTTATTACCGAAGTGTTTTTTGAGTTGATCAGAGACTTCATTCGATAAGCGGTTACGAGGATCATACATTGTACGCAGAAGACCTTCGATCTTCAGATCCTCGTTTACTACAGCAGCAAGTTTACTGATGGTATCCATCAATGCAGTTAAACCTTCTAAAGCAAAGTATTCACATTGCATAGGAACCAAAACGGAATCGGCCGCAGCCATCGCGTTGATTGTAAGAAGATTTAATGACGGTGGGCAATCAATAAAGATGAAATCATAGTTGCCACGAATGGATGCCAGTGCGTTCTTTAGGCGAACTTCGCGAGCAAACACTTCCATCAGCTTGATTTCTGCCGCAGTAACATCACCGTTTGCGGCGATGAGGTCGTAATTACCAGATGTACTTCGGCAAACTACCTCATCGAATGGGCTGTCTTCAACTAGCAAATCGTAAGCAGTTGCTTCAACCTGATATTTGTCGACACCACTCGCCATAGTGGCATTACCTTGAGGGTCGAGGTCAACAACCAAGATCTTGCGTTTAGTTGCCGCCATTGATGCTGCTAAGTTAACACAAGTTGTTGTTTTTCCTACGCCACCTTTCTGGTTGGCAATTGCTACAATTCTACCCACTATGGCCTCGCTGATTATCCCTGACGCGATAAAGTAACTAAATGACGCTCTCCATCAAGCTCTGGCACTTGCAAAGCTTTGATGTCTGTCACTGAACACCATTCAGGTAACAGGTCGATTTCGTCTCTAGGATGTTGTCCCTTAAGAGCCAAAAATACACCGGATTGCTCTTTAGGTAAATGGTGACACCACTCTACCATGTCTGTCATTGAAGCAAACGCACGACTGAGCACTGCATCAAACTTTTCTTCTGGTTGAAATTCTTCAACACGACTTTGTACTGGAACAACGTTGTCGATGCCCAATTCATGGATCACTTGTTTAATAAAACGAATACGCTTGCCTAGGCTATCGAGCAAGTAAAACTCGCAGTCAGGGTTCATGATTGAGAGCGGAATCCCAGGAAGACCAGGGCCCGTACCTACATCAATAAAGCGCTTGCCTTGTAAGTGAGTGCTAACAATGATGCTATCTAAGATATGTTTCACCATCATTTCTTGCGGGTCACGAACAGACGTTAAATTATAAGCCTTGTTCCATTTGTTGAGTAACTCAACGTAGCCCACTAATTGGCTACGTTGTTTTTCCGATACTTCAAGTTCAGTCTGGCCAATCAGGTGATCCAGTTTTTCGCGTAATGCGCTCATTAAGCTTCCTCACCTTTTTTCAATAGGCCGTGCTTTTTCAGATAAACCAACAAAATCGAGATTGCAGCAGGCGTGATACCAGAGATACGCGAAGCAATACCGATCGAGTCAGGTTTAGCAGTAGTTAGTTTTAGAACCACTTCGTTAGAGAGCCCTTTTACCTTGCTGTAATCGATGTCAGGCGGCAGTTTGGTGTTTTCATGACGCAGTGATTTTTCAATTTCATCTTGTTGACGCTGGATATAGCCATCGTACTTAACTTGGATCTCAACTTGCTCAGAGGCTTGTTGATCTTCCAGAGCTGGACCGAAACGATCTAACGACGTTAGCTGTGAATAAGTCATTTCAGGACGACGAAGAAGATCTTCACCACTCGCTTCACGAGACATTGGTGTTTTAAGGATCTGGTTCAATTGATCAATATCTTCAGATTTTGGATTAATCCATGTTTCTTTAAGACGTTGACGCTCCTTCTCCATGTTTTCCATCTTCTCGTTGAATCGTGTCCAACGAGCATCGTCGACCAAGCCAAGTTCACGTGACTTTTCAGTCAAACGGATATCGGCGTTGTCTTCACGTAGCAACAAGCGGTATTCGGCACGAGATGTAAACATGCGGTACGGTTCTTTAGTACCCATTGTCGACAAGTCATCAATAAGTACACCCATGTAAGCTTGATCGCGGCGTGGGCTCCAGCCCTCTTTGCCTTGCGTAAACAAACTCGCATTCAAACCGGCCATTAAGCCTTGTGCTGCGGCTTCTTCGTAGCCAGTGGTGCCATTGATTTGTCCCGCAAAGAACAGACCCTTAATAAACTTGGTTTCGTAAGTCAGTTTAAGATCGCGAGGGTCAAAGAAATCGTACTCAATCGCGTAGCCAGGACGAACGATGTGTGCGTTCTCAAAACCTTTCATTGAGTGAACAATTTTTACCTGAACATCAAACGGCAAACTGGTTGAAATACCATTCGGGTATAACTCGTGCGTCGTTAGGCCCTCAGGCTCAATGAAAATTTGGTGACTGTTTTTATCAGCAAAGCGCATCACTTTGTCTTCAATCGACGGACAGTAACGAGGGCCAATACCTTCAATCACACCAGCGTACATTGGGCTGCGATCGAGATTGGCACGAATAACGTCATGCGTATTTTCGTTAGTGTGCGTGATGTAACATGGAATCTGACGCGGTTGCTGAGCTCGGTTACCCATGAATGAGAAAACCGGAGTCGGATTATCGCCGTGTTGAACCTCAAGCTCAGAAAAATCAACGCTGCGTGCATCGATGCGAGGAGGTGTACCCGTTTTCAGGCGATTAACACGAAATGGAAGATCACGAAGACGGTCAGCAAGCGCGATCGATGGTGGATCACCCGCACGTCCACCCGATGAACTTTCCATACCAATATGGATCTTACCGCCTAGGAATGTGCCTACCGTTAAGACCACAGCGTTAGCGCGGAATTTGAGGCCCATTTGCGTAGCCACACCCACCACTTGATCTTGTTCAACGATCAAGTCATCAACCGACTGTTGGAACAGAGTTAGGTTTGGTGTGTTTTCAAGAACATTACGGACAAAGGCTTTGTAAAGTGCGCGGTCAGCTTGTGCACGAGTAGCACGTACCGCTGGGCCTTTTGATGCGTTTAATGTTCTGAACTGAATACCTGCATGATCAATAGCTTGCGCCATTAATCCACCCATAGCATCGACCTCTTTTACCAAGTGGCCCTTACCGATCCCGCCAATGGCTGGGTTGCAAGACATCTGTCCCAACGTATCGATATTATGAGTTAGTAATAACGTACTTTGACCAGTACGTGCAGATGCGAGTGCGGCTTCCGTTCCTGCATGGCCACCACCAACAACGATGACGTCAAATTTTTCGTGATAAAGCATGAACCGACCTCAGGTACTCAAACGTTTCTAGATTGATAAAAAGGAGCGATATTCTACCTGTTTTCATAGCTTGAGAAAACGTTTTTGGAATTTTTCGAGAAAGCTGTTTTTAATTAATATAGATAAGATCTTTAAAGAGATCTTTTATTAGATCTATTATTAGGATCGAGGGTGTCTGTGGATAAGTCAAAAATGATCAACAAGATCATGGATCTTTTTTGGATCAAAGGGTGTGATCTAACTTTGATCATGATGAGGATTAGCTGGGATCAAAATGGCTACTTATACACAAGGGGAAATTACCTAGAAAGTTGTTATTTGGATAACTATAGGTTAATCACCGTATATGTATGATCTTATCCACAGAGAAAATTGAAAAAAATGACATGTATTTCGATTTATTTTCAAAAAAGTTATTCACAATCACGATATTCAGAGACAAAAAAAGCGGCATAAGCCGCTTTTTAGAAGATTGAGGAGTTAAAACTGGTCACTATGATCGTTAAACCAATCCTCTGCAGCATCCTCAGGAACCGGTGTTTCAAGAACATCGATAGTAAAACACGCTGAAATGGGCTGAGCACCAAGCTTTTCTAGAAGCGAATAAGCTGACTGGCCTGCAGAACAGAAGGTGTCGTAGCTTGAGTCACCAAGAGCAACCACAGCAAAGCGAATCGCGCTTAAATCTGGAGATTCTTGATTCAATGACTTGATCAAAGGTTGGATGTTATCAGGAAACTCACCCGCACCATGCGTCGATGTCACCAATAACCAAGTACCTTGTTGCGGAATATTGTCGTATTCAGGCTGATTATGAAGCTCGATCTCGTGCCCTTGAGCCTCTAGAAGATCGTTAAGGTGATCGCCAACGTATTCAGCGCCACCTAAGGTGCTGCCAGTAATAATGTGGATCATTAAGCCGTCCTTACAAAAGAAAAGGCCAGCGCAAGCCAGCCTTTATGGTTATTTACCGATACAGAATGAAGAAAATATACGACCTAATAAATCATCTGAACTGAATTCGCCAGTGATCTCATTGAGGTGCTGTTGGGTGATTCTGAGCTCTTCCGCTAATATCTCTCCGGCCATGTAGCCTTCAAGCTGTTGTTGCCCAATATCAAGGTGTTCCGATGCGCGTTCTAGGGCATCTAAGTGGCGGCGACGTGCCATAAAGCCACCTTCGTTGCCACCAGCAAAGCCCATGCACTCTTTAAGATGGCTACGTAGGGCATCGACACCTTCACCTGTTTTTGCAGATAGGCGGATGAGAGTCGGATCATTTACATGGCAGATCCCGAGCTCTTCACTGGTTTGATCTGCTTTGTTGCGGATCACAGTCATACCGATGTTATTGGGCAGACGATCAACGAAATCTGGCCAAATTTCTTTAGGGTCCGTTGCCGTTGTTGTTGTGCCATCCACCATAAATAATACGCGGTCTGCTTGTGCAATTTCTTCCCAAGCGCGTTCAATACCGATTTTTTCTACTTCATCGGAGGCGTCACGTAGGCCTGCGGTATCAATAATGTGCAATGGCATACCGTCAATATGGATATGTTCACGCAGTACATCACGTGTCGTTCCCGCAATATCGGTCACAATGGCAGACTCTTTACCCGACAGTGCATTCAATAGGCTTGATTTACCCGCATTTGGGCGACCTGCAATCACGACTTTCATGCCTTCACGCATGATTGAGCCTTGATTGGCTTCTTGGCGTACAGCTTCTAGGTTATCAATGATAGCTTGTAAGTCAGTACTTACTTTACCGTCAGCCAGAAAATCAATTTCTTCTTCTGGGAAATCAATCGCCGCTTCAACGTAGATTCTTAAGTAAATCAGAGAATCTACTAGCGTATTAATGCGTTTAGAGAATTCACCTTGCAGGGATTGTAGTGCTGATTTCGCTGCTTCTTCTGAGCTTGCGTCAATCAGGTCGGCAATCGCTTCTGCTTGTGTTAAGTCCATCTTGTCGTTCAAGAACGCACGTTCAGAGAACTCACCAGGACGTGCGGCACGTACACCTGAGATGGATAGGATACGTTTGATCAGCATGTCCATAACCACAGGACCACCGTGGCCTTGCAGCTCTAACACATCTTCGCCAGTGAACGAGTGTGGGTTAGGGAAGTAAAGTGCAATACCTTGGTCGAGTTCGGTGCCATTGTGAGATTTAAAAGGCAGGTACTCGGCATAGCGCGGTTTTAGTACTTTGCCTGTTACTTCTAGAGCGACTTGAGCGGCTTGTGGGCCTGAAACGCGGATAATACCGACGCCACCACGCCCTGGCGCAGTCGCTTGAGCAACAATCGTATCTGTAGTCATAGTTGTGCCTGCTAGCATGTGAAGGCCAAAGGGGGCGTTCACGATTAATCAATTAGCTGAATTGTAATCAGCTCAAAACAAAAAGGCGACCTTTTGGTCGCCTTTCTTTTATCTCTTTCTGTTATCGAACTTACTTAGAGTGTAAGCCTTTCTTTTCCAGCGCGCGGTAGATAAGCGTTTGCTGAATCAGAGTTACGATGTTCGATACTAGCCAGTAAAGAACCAGACCTGAAGGGAAGAACAAGAAGAAGAAAGTAAACATAACCGGCATAAAGGTCATGATTTTCTGCTGCATTGGATCCGTTACAGTTGTCGGGCTCATCTTCTGGATTAGGAACATTGAAGCACCCATCAGAAGTGGCAAGATGTAGTAAGGGTCTTGTGCTGAAAGGTCAGTAATCCAACCGAAGAACGGTGAGTGACGCAGTTCAACAGACTCCATTAGTGCCCAGTATAGCGAAATGAAGATCGGCATTTGCAAGATGATAGGTAAACAGCCACCAAGTGGGTTTACTTTCTCTTTCTTGTACAGCTCCATCATTTCTTGGCTCATGCGTTGACGGTCGTCGCCAATACGCTCACGCATTGCTGTCAGCTTAGGCTGAAGCATACGCATTTTCGCCATAGACGTGTACTGAGCTTTCGTTAGTGGGTACATAGCACCACGAACGATAAACGTTAGACAGATAATTGCCAGACCCCAGTTCACAACGATGCCTTGAATGAATGAAAGCAGAGTATGAAGTGGTTTCGCAATGAACCATAACCAACCGTAGTCAACTACTAGGTCTAGGTTTGGTGCAACAGCAGCCATTTGGTCTTGAAGTTTAGGACCAACCCAAAGCGTTGCTTTAAAGCTTGCTTCGTCGCCAGTAGCGATGGTTTTGTTCGGCATACGAACACCGATGTCGCCAAGGTTACCTATTACACGAGTGTAAAGGTTGCTGCCTGCTTCGTCGCGTGGGATCCATGCACTTGCAAAGTAGTGCTGAATCATCGCTGCCCAACCTTGACCATTTGCTAGGTTAAGAGACAGATTGCGATCTTGCATGTCGTCGAAGCTGTATTTTTTGTAACGCGTATCTTCCGTAGAGTAAGCACCACCACGGTAAGTTGGCATTGTTAGGCTACCGCCGTCATCCATTACGTTCTGACGTAGGTGAGCGTACATGCCGAATGTCGCGTTGTTACCAGAGTTGTTGACTACATCGTATTCAACATCCATTGCGTAGCTACCACGCTTAAGGACGAATGTTTTCGTGTAATCAAGGCCGTTCGCTTGGTAAGTCATCGGGATGCGTAGTTCATCCTGACCATCAGCAAGCGTGAAGCTGTCTGCTGAAACTGTGTAGCTTGGGCGGTTTGTGCTGCTTAGGTCGATACCTTGAGGACCCACTAGACCGCTTTGTGCGATAAATTGGTGACCTGGTTCGTTCTTAAGAAGAACAAACGTATCTTCAGAATCAAACTCAGCAGAGTAATCATTTAGATTTGCTTTAACGACATCACCACCAACCGTATCAATTGACAGAGTCAGTACATCAGTTGTTACTGTGATAGTTTTTGCAGAAGCAACTTGACCCGGAGTTGGGTCTAGATCATCTGCATAAGATGGCGCTGGTAGGGTGCTGCCAGATTGTGCCTGCTCAACCGCTTGTGGTGCTGGGTTCTGAGCTACGTTCCATTGTTGGAACAGTAGAAAAGAAACCAATGCCAGTGCGATTAACAGGATATTACGTTGAGAATCCATCGTTATTTATCTCTGTCTTGTTTTTGGACCGGTGGAACGGGGTCAAAGCCCCCTTCGTTCAAAGGATGGCATTTTAATAGACGTTTGCCTGATAACCAACACCCTTTTACAAAACCGTGAGCTTTCAACGCTTCTATCGCATATAAAGAGCAGGTTGGAGTAAATCGGCAGCGTGGGCCGATGAGTGGACTAATAAACCATCTATAAAAATAGATGGGTATTAGCGCTATCCACGCGAAGGGCGAGACAGGCGAAGCCATAATTTGTCGAGTAGCTTGAACATTTCTTCATTGCTTAAATCTTGCGCGCTCTTCTTAGCGATTACAACAAAATCTTTGTTAGGAAGTTTGTGTTGAGTGTTACGAAAGCTTTCACGAGTAAGACGCTTGAATCGGTTACGACCCACGGCGGTTTTAATCTGCTTTTTCGGAACAGCTAATCCAAGGCGAGGATTTGAAAGAGAGTTATTTCGGGCAATGATGGTGAAATGAGGGGAGCCTGCTCGATGAGCTTGCTTGAAGACATTCTGATAATGTTCGGGAGTTAACAAGCGTAACTCCCGACCGAAGGCTAGCTTATTCAAAATAATCAAAGATTACTTAGAAAGACGCTTACGGCCTTTTGCACGACGTGCATTGATTGTTGCGCGACCGTTCTTAGTAGCCATGCGAGCACGGAAACCGTGTGTACGCTTACGCTTTAGAACTGTAGGTTGAAAAGTGCGTTTCATTGTAATTACCTTACTGATCAGTAGTTTTAGGTTTTTGTTAAACCCGGCGTGGGCATTTTTTCTCTTCTTTATATAAGAAAGGAAAACCGACGCCTCTCAACAAAGAGGCGGAATTGTAATCACTGTCACAAAAAGTGTCAATGATTGGGTTAACTAAAATTCCGGTCGGGGGATTATACGTAGAATAACTAAAATCACAAGGATCCTTAGTCGATCCCAACCTTATTTAAGAATTTTTGTAATTTAGGATCCTGTGGATTACCAAAAATATCCTGTGGAGATCCCTGTTCGACAATATGGCCATCAGCCATGAAGATCACTCGGTCTGCAACCTCTTTAGCAAATTGCATTTCATGGGTGACCACCAGCATGGTTTGATGCTGATTTGCCAATTTTTTCATTAGGTTAAGCACTTCACCAACCCACTCAGGATCGAGTGCTGAAGTCGGCTCATCGAACAATAAAAGCTCCGGTTGAAGGGCCATAGCTCGGCCAATACCAACGCGTTGCTGTTGTCCACCAGAGAGCGCTGCTGGGTAGCTATCTGCTCTGTCACCTAACCCGATATCATCTAATATTTGTTGTGCTTTTTCATGAGCTTGCTGCTTTTTCCAACCACGAACGGTAATCAAACCTTCGGCAATATTCTGCTTTGCCGTTTGGTGAGCAAACAAGGCGTAGTTTTGGAACACAAAACCAGTCTTACGACGCAGTGCCAGTACCTCGGCTTTGGTGTGTTTTTTTACATCAACGTTAATATCATCGATGGAAATCTTGCCTTGATCGGCTTGCTCGAGAAAGTTAACGCAGCGCAGCAGTGTAGACTTACCCGTACCACTTGAACCTATGATGACAATTATCTCACCTTGATTGATTTCTAGGTCGATCCCTTTAAGAACTTCGGTGTCACCAAACTGCTTGTGGATATTTTCTAATTTGATCATCGTACATACGCCTTATTCAGTTTCACTTCGGCCCAGATTTGAATGCGAGTAAGGATAACCACCACGCCCCAATAAATCAGCGCAACCGCTAGGAAAGCCTCAAAGAAGCGGAAACTTGATGATGCTTCCATTTGAGCTTTGGCCATGATTTCAGCCACACCTAAGGTGAAGGCAAGGGAAGTCGACTTAATCATGTCGATGAAATAGTTCATCAAAGACGGCAGTGCCACACGGGTAGCCTGCGGCAAGATCACTCGACGCATAGCTTGGCTGGTTGTCATACCGACTGAGAGGCTGGCTTCCATTTGGCTACGTTCGATACCGATAATGGCAGCACGAATACTTTCAGCCATGTAGGCAGCAAAGTGTAAGGTTAAGCCGATAACGGCGGCGCCAAACGCATCGAGTCCAACCATCCACGGAAATACCTGAGGTAGGCCGTAGTAGAGAAGGAACAGTTGCACCAACAGTGGCGTGCCTCGGAAGAAGCTAATATACAGCTGGCTCAGTTGGTCGAGTACTGGGATTTTGAATACACGAATGTTCGCCAGTATCAAAGATAGAATCAGAGCGAAAAATAAGCCCCAGATTGCCATCTCCATAGTGGTGCCTAAATACTTCAGCAGTATTGGCAACAGACCTAGCATGTAGTTAAAGTCAAATCCCATAATCTATCTCATATTTTTATTGGAAGTATTGTTTGGAAATACTGTTATATCAGGCTTTTTAATCAGTACACAAAAGCAAAAAGCCCACCGCTGTATAAGCAGTGGGCTCTGAATGCGTTGAGTGGGTAATTACTTCTTAGTAATGTCTGCACCGAACCATTTTTGAGAGATGCTCTCTAGCGTACCATCTTCACGCATTGCTGCGAGTGCTTGGTTTACTTCAGCTTGCAATTTTTTGCCGTTATCGTTGTTTACGAAAGGCCATGCATTCTCGATAGTCTCGAATGGCTGTCCTGCTAGCTGTAATGGTAGACCAGTCTTCTTAATAAGCTCTAGTGCTGATAGGCGATCCATAACGAATGCATCGGCACGACCCAGTGCAACATCATGCTCAATACCTGTATCGTAGGTTTTCACATTGATTTTGCCATCTTTATCGTAGCTGCGTAATAGTTGCTCAAAGTTTGATCCAAGGTTTACTGCAACCGTCTTACCATCAAGGTCTTCGATGCCTTGAATGCTGTCATTACCTTTACGAACGGTAATCTGTGCGCCGTCTACTACGTATGGGTCTGCGAATAGGTATTTCGCTTTACGTGCATCCGTGATTGTAATTTGGTTTGAAATCGTATCGATTCGACCTGTTTCAAGAAGACCGAACAGACCAGAGAAGTTTGCTGTCACGTATTCAACGCTATAGTCATTACGTTTACCGATCTCATCCCATAAATCCACTTCAAAACCTTGTAGTTGGTCTTGTTTAACGAACGTAAATGGGAAGTAGCGACCAGACATGCCGACTTTAACTTCAGTCGCAGCTTGAACAGTAGCAGCAGAGAGTGCGATAGCCGCAATTGCAGCCTTAATCCAGTTATTCATTTGGTAACTCCTTATATTTATAGGGTTGGATGTTACTGGGAAAATGCTCAATAGAATAAATAACCAGATGTTATTAACCATAACCAGATCGCATTCTCGATTTGGGGATAACTAGCAAGGATCCGGGCATAAGTGGATCGTTGTGTGAGTAAAGTAGGGGCAAGATGTGTGGATCCAGCCAAATTTGCCCTATTTATTGTGAATAACTTGGATCTTATTCACTTGATCTGTGATCAATTGCTGGTGATCTGACTTATCAACAGGTAAAATTAGCGGTCATTTCATATAACTTAAATAGAGTGGGGCACCGTGTCATCTTCGCTTTGGTTGCAATGCTTGCAACAGCTTCAAGAAGAGTTACCAGCTACAGAATTCAGTATGTGGGTACGTCCGTTACAAGCGGAGCTCAATGGTAATACTCTAACTCTATTTGCACCAAACCGATTTGTACTCGATTGGGTGCGCGATAAGTACTTAAATAGCATCAACCGTTTGCTACAAGAATATTGTGGTAATGATATTCCGCATCTTCATTTTGAGATCGGAAGCAAACGAGTGACTGCTCCAAAATCTGAGACTGTCGCCCCAGCTCGTACACGTACAGCAGCCGATGTGGCCGCTGAATCGTCAGCACCTGCTCAGTTACAAGCTCGTAAGCCTGTTCACAATATATGGCGTGATGAAGAGCCTGTAGCGGTTGACCTTAACCACCGTTCAAACGTAAACCCAAAACATAAGTTCAATAACTTTGTAGAGGGTAAATCAAACCAATTGGGTTTGGCGGCGGCACGTCAGGTTTCTGATAATCCAGGAACAGCCTATAATCCGTTGTTTTTATACGGTGGTACCGGTTTAGGTAAAACGCACTTGTTGCATGCGGTGGGTAATGCCATTGTTGACAACAAACCGAATGCTAAAGTGGTTTACATGCATTCTGAGCGTTTTGTTCAAGACATGGTGAAAGCGCTACAAAATAACGCGATTGAAGAATTTAAGCGCTACTACCGTAGTGTTGACGCGCTGCTTATCGATGATATTCAATTCTTCGCGAATAAAGAGCGTTCTCAAGAAGAGTTCTTCCATACCTTTAACGCGCTGCTTGAAGGCAACCAACAGATCATCCTAACGTCTGACCGTTATCCAAAAGAGATCAACGGCGTAGAGGATCGTCTAAAATCCCGCTTCGGTTGGGGTTTGACGGTTGCGATTGAGCCACCAGAGCTTGAGACTCGTGTTGCGATCTTAATGAAGAAAGCAGAAGACCACCAAATTCACCTAGCGGATGAAGTGGCATTCTTTATTGCTAAGCGTTTACGCTCTAACGTTCGCGAGCTAGAAGGCGCATTGAACCGTGTTATTGCGAATGCAAACTTCACTGGCCGTCCGATCACGATCGATTTCGTGCGTGAAGCACTGCGTGACTTACTTGCCCTGCAAGAAAAACTGGTCACCATTGATAACATTCAAAAGACAGTCGCTGAATACTACAAAATCAAAGTTGCTGATCTATTATCTAAACGTCGTTCTCGTTCTGTTGCTCGTCCACGCCAATTGGCGATGGCACTGGCTAAAGAGCTGACTAACCACAGCTTGCCTGAGATTGGTGATGCATTCGGTGGCCGTGACCACACGACCGTGCTGCACGCTTGTCGTAAGATTGCTCAGCTGCGTGAAGAGAGCCACGACATTAAAGAAGATTATTCGAACTTGATTCGTACCCTTTCTTCTTAATACACAGTATTCTTAACCTTAATAAGCAGAATCTTGGCCACGTACTATTACGCAGTGCCATTTAGACCGTAAGAGCAAGATATGAAATTTACCATTGAACGTAGTCACCTGATAAAGCCATTGCAACAAGTATCTGGCGCGCTCGGTGGCAGGCCAACGCTTCCAATTCTAGGAAACCTACTGATTAAAGTAGAAGATAACGTGTTGTCGATGACAGCGACGGATCTAGAAGTTGAACTGATCAGCCGTGTAACGCTTGAAGGTGATTTCGAAGCGGGCAGCATCACCGTACCTTCACGTAAGTTCCTAGATATCTGTCGTGGCTTGCCAGACAGTTCAGTGATCACTGTGGTATTGGATGGTGACCGTGTTCAGGTTCGTTCGGGTCGTAGCCGCTTCTCATTGGCAACACTACCTGCGGCAGATTTTCCAAATATTGAAGACTGGAGCAGCGAAGTTGAAGTGTCAGTGACACAAGCTGAATTGCGCGGTCTGATCGAGAAAACACAATTCTCAATGGCGAACCAAGACGTTCGTTACTACCTCAACGGTATGTTGTTTGAGATTGAAGGCTCAATCCTACGTAGCGTGGCGACCGATGGTCACCGTATGGCGGTATCACAAGCTCAACTGGGTGCGGATTTTGCTCAAAAGCAGATCATTGTTCCTCGTAAAGGTGTTCAAGAGCTAGTGAAGCTACTGGATGCTCCAGAACAGCCAGTAACACTGCAGATTGGTAACTCTAACGTGCGTGCTGAAGTGAACAACTATGTCTTCACTTCTAAGCTCGTTGATGGTCGTTTCCCGGATTATCGCCGCGTAATGCCGCAAAATACCACCAAGACATTAGAAGCCGGCTGTGATGAGTTACGTTCAGCGTTTTCTCGTGCTGCGATTCTGTCGAATGAAAAATTCCGTGGTGTTCGCGTTAATCTTGTAGATAGCGAGATGCGCATTACCGCGAACAACCCAGAGCAAGAAGAAGCCGAAGAAGTGCTAGACGTAACCTTTGATGGTGACGCACTAGAGATTGGCTTCAACGTAAGCTACGTATTGGATGTATTGAATACGCTACGTTGTGAACAGGTTCGAATCTCAATGTCAGACGCGAATGCGAGTGCGTTGATTGAAAATGCACAAGATGACAGCGCGATGTACGTTGTTATGCCGATTCGTTTGTAAGCCGTGTTTGTTTATACATTATGTTTGCTTATCAACAACGTTTGTCTATCGAGCCGTGATTGAAGATTAATATGAAGACGTTATGCCTTTATCGCGCTTAATCGTAAAGCAGTTTAGAAATATTGAAGCCTGTGACATTCAACCGTCATCAGGCTTTAACTTTCTTATAGGGGCTAACGGAAGCGGCAAAACCAGTGTCCTTGAAGCGGTGTATCTGCTCGGACATGGTCGCTCGTTCAAAAGCTCCTTAACCGGTCGTATCATTCAAAATGAGTGCAGTGAACTGTTTGTGCATGGCCGTTTTATGACCTCGGATCAATTTGAGCTGCCAATTGGCATTAATAAGCAGCGTGATGGCACCACAGAGGTTAAAATAAGCGGCCAAACTGGGCAAAAATTGGCTCAGTTAGCTCAAGTCTTACCTTTGCAGTTGATTCACCCTGAAGGGTTTGATTTACTAACCGATGGACCTAAGCATCGTCGTGCATTCATTGATTGGGGAGTCTTCCACAGTGAGTCGGGCTTTTATGATGCTTGGGGCAGGGTAAAGCGCCTCAATAAACAGCGTAATGCCTTATTGAAAACGGCGACGAACTACCGAGAGCTGAGCTATTGGGATCAAGAATTGGCCCGTTTAGCGGAAAGTATCAGCCAGTGGCGTGCCACTTACGTTGAGCAGCTTAAAGAAGTCGCTGAAGAAATCTGCGCGACCTTCTTACCTGAGTTTGAGATAAAGATTAACTATTATCGTGGCTGGGATAAAGACACACCGTACGCCGAGATTTTAGAAAAGAATTTTGAAAGGGATCAGCAGCTTGGTTACACCTTTAGTGGGCCAAACAAAGCGGATCTAAAGATAAAAGTGAACGGCACTCCAGTGGAAGATGTCTTGTCACGAGGTCAGTTGAAGTTGATGGTGTGCGCGCTACGAGTAGCACAAGGGCAACACCTCACTCAAATGACAGGTAAGCAGTGCATCTATTTGATAGATGACTTCGCTTCCGAATTAGATAGCCAACGCCGAGCACGTCTTGCTGAGTGTTTAAAGGCGACCGAGGCTCAAGTTTTTGTAAGCTCTATTACCGCTGATCAGATTGCAGATATGCATGACGAAAATAGCAGGATGTTTCATGTGGAACATGGCAAAATAGAGCAAGGATAATTAGTCAGAGAGTAACTATGTCAGATAATTACGATTCATCGAGTATTAAAGTACTGAAGGGTCTGGATGCGGTACGTAAGCGTCCTGGAATGTACATTGGCGACACGGATGATGGTACCGGTCTGCACCACATGGTTTTTGAGGTGGTAGATAACTCTATTGATGAAGCACTCGCTGGTCACTGTAATGACATCATCGTAACTATCCATGAAGATAGTTCTGTGTCAGTAAGCGATGACGGCCGTGGTATTCCAACTGAATTGCACCCAGAAGAAAAAGTATCAGCAGCAGAAGTAATCATGACGGTTCTTCACGCTGGTGGTAAGTTCGATGATAACTCGTACAAAGTTTCTGGTGGTTTGCACGGTGTTGGTGTTTCAGTAGTTAACGCACTTTCTAAGCAAGTTACTCTTACTATCCACCGCGGTGGCAAAATCCACACTCAAACATACAGCCACGGTGAGCCTCAAGCGCCACTAGCGGTTGTGGGTGACACGGACAAAACAGGTACAGAGATTCGTTTCTGGCCGAGTGAAGAAACCTTCACTAACATCGAGTTCCATTACGATATTTTAGCTAAGCGTCTACGCGAGCTATCATTCTTGAACTCAGGTGTATCAATTAAGTTAATTGATGAACGCGAAGAAGACAAAATGGATCACTTCGAATACGAAGGCGGTATCCAAGCGTTTGTTGAGCACCTTAACACCAACAAAACACCAATCATCCAGAAGATTTTCCACTTTGATTCAGAGCGTGATGATGGCATTACCGTTGAAGTTGCGATGCAGTGGAACGATGGTTACCAAGAAAACATCTACTGTTTCACCAACAACATCCCTCAACGCGATGGCGGTGCCCACTTAGCGGGCTTCCGTGCTGCACTAACACGTACATTGAACAGCTTCATGGACAAAGAAGGCTTCTCGAAGAAAGCGAAGACTTCAACATCAGGTGATGATGCTCGTGAAGGTTTGACGGCGATTGTTTCGGTGAAAGTGCCAGATCCTAAATTCTCAAGCCAAACTAAAGACAAGTTGGTTTCTTCAGAAGTGAAGTCTGCCGTTGAGTCTACGATGGGTGAGAAGCTATCTGAGTTCCTAATTGAGAACCCAGGTGAAGCGAAAATCGTTTGTTCTAAAATTATCGATGCAGCGCGTGCTCGTGATGCAGCGCGTAAAGCTCGTGAGATGACTCGTCGTAAAGGCGCATTAGATTTAGCGGGTCTTCCAGGTAAACTAGCTGACTGTCAGGAAAAAGATCCTGCACTGTCTGAACTATATATTGTGGAAGGAGACTCTGCTGGCGGATCAGCTAAGCAGGGGCGTAACCGTAAGAACCAAGCAATCCTACCGCTTAAAGGTAAAATCCTTAACGTAGAGAAAGCACGTTTCGATAAAATGCTATCTTCTCAAGAAGTTGCAACGCTAATTACAGCACTTGGTTGTGGTATTGGTCGTGACGAATACAACCCAGATAAACTGCGTTACCACAACATCATCATCATGACCGATGCCGATGTCGATGGTTCTCACATCCGTACTCTGCTACTGACGTTCTTCTACCGTCAAATGCCAGAGTTGATTGAACGTGGTTACATCTACATTGCTCAGCCACCACTTTACAAAGTGAAGAAGGGTAAGCAAGAGCAGTACATCAAAGATGAAGATGCGATGAACCAGTATCAAGTATCTTTAGCTTTAGACAATGCAGAATTGCACGTAAACCCTGAAGCGCCTGCGTTTGCTGGTGAAGGCTTAGAGAAGCTTGTTCATCAATACAATGC
Organism: Vibrio lentus; assembly: GCF_002875945.1. Lineage (GTDB taxonomy): Bacteria > Pseudomonadota > Gammaproteobacteria > Enterobacterales > Vibrionaceae > Vibrio > Vibrio apostichopi. Next base: position 19,600 of record NZ_MCZK01000157.1, on the reverse strand, counting down.
AGGTATCAAGCTAGTTGATCGTATGAGTCGTCGTTACCCACGCGCATTGGTTCACGAACTGATTTATGTACCTCGCCTAACGGCAGAGCAGTGTCATGATGAAGCAGCCGTTGAAGCTTGGGGCAAGCAGCTTGTAGAGCAGCTAAACGGCAAAGAAGCGGGTGCGAGCCAATACTCTCTTGAAGTTGAAAAACACGAAGAGCTAGGTTTGAGCGTTCCTAAGATTGTAGTGCGTACACACGGTGTTACTCACGAACATGTACTCAGCATTGACCTTATCAACTCGAAAGAGTTTGGTAAGCTAGCAGACCTTTCTGAAGCTCTTAATGGCTTGATCGAAGAAGGTGCTTACATCAAGCGTGGTGAGCGTACTCAAGCAGTTTCTAGCTTTGTTGAAGCTCTGAACTGGTTAGTGAAAGAGTCTCGTCGTGGCCTAAGTCTACAACGATACAAAGGTCTAGGTGAGATGAACCCTGATCAGCTTTGGGAAACGACAATGGATCCTGAAACTCGTCGTATGATGCAAGTAACGATTGAAGATGCTGTTGGTGCGGATCTGTTGTTTACAACGTTGATGGGCGACCAAGTAGAACCGCGTCGTAACTTCATCGAAGAAAACGCACTTAAAGTAGCTAACCTAGACGTTTAGTATCTTTGATACTTCGCTCTTTCGCTTAATTTCTGTGTCAGAGGTGCTCACATACATTCGTATGCTCCGCGCCTCTTCCTTGAACTAAAACGAAATAGCTTCGTCTCAAAAAACTCAATATCTTATTGAAAAGACTGTCAGAAATGACGGTCTTTTTTGTTATTAAGTGATTGAAAAATATTGGATTGGAAAAATAATTGAAAATAATCCCTTGAAACTATTTTGCTCAATCCACATATCTAGTTGTGAAGAGGATGACTGTCTTGCTCTACAAGAGAAGAAACAGAACCTTCATTACCGCTAACGAAGTATCGCTCAATAGAGGATAACTTTGGCAGCACACAACTTAAAAATTGATTCATTGCCATGTCCCAGCGTTGTCGCCAATAGAGGTGAAACCCGTGGAATGCGAACTGAATCCCTTAGCTGTTTACTGAATCACTCACAGGTTCGATCTCAGTAAAAATCACAGCTAAGACTATTGCTTACTAAAAGGATAGCATTATGAGAACTGTAGATTTCACTCCACTTTACCGCAACGCAATCGGCTTCGATCGTCTATTCAACATGATGGAATCGAACACGTCGAAAAATACTTCTGGCGGTTACCCTCCGTATAACATCGAGCAAAAAGACGAGAACAACTACCGTATTACTATGGCAGTCGCTGGTTTTGCAGATGATCAATTAGACCTTACTCAAAAAGAGAACATGCTAATTGTTAAAGGTGAGCGTAAAGCAGAAGCCGAAAAAACCTTCGTATACCAAGGTATTGCAGAGCGCGATTTCGAACGCAAATTCCAACTGGCTGACTACGTAAAAGTGGTGGGCGCAAGCATGGAAAATGGTCTTCTTCACATCGACCTAGAACGTGAAATCCCAGAAGCGATGCAACCACGTAAGATTGCTATTAATGGTAATAGCCTACTAGAAGGCTAAAGCTATTGGCTTAGCTCAATTGAGTTAAAGCGTATCGGGAAGTAGAAGTGAAAGAGCACCAGTACCTTGAAGAAGGTCGGTGCTCTTTTTGTATTTGGGTTGCAGGAAGCTAAAAGGTCTTATTGCTGTTCTGAGTAAGCTTTTTTCACTTCTTCTGCGATAATCTTAATGCCTTTCTGCATCGCTTCATCGTCTTGTACGTAGTTCATGCGCAAGCACTGGTGAGCATGATCCCACTCGTCTTCTTGACCGATAAAGAAGTATTCACCCGGAACAATCAATACGCCGCGAGCTTTGAGGCGGTCGTACAGTTCCATAGTGGTGATCGGCAGTTCATCAAACCATAACCACAAGAAGATAGCGCCTTCCGGTTTGTGAATACGGAAGCGTGGGTCATCGATAGCTTGTTGTAACAACTCAACCGCGCGCAAAGATTTCTCTTTGTAGAAAGGCTTAATCACTTCGCTGCTTAAACGCAGTAGGTCGCCGTTCTCAATCATGTGGTTAGCAATTGCAGGACCAACGCTGCTTGGCGCTAGGCTGATAATGCCATTCATGTTAGTCAGCGCTTGTGTGACCTCTTCGCTCGCAATCACGATACCGCAACGCACACCCGGCAAGCCGAGTTTAGATAAGCTCATGCACAGAATGGTATTTTCATTCCAGAACGGTTCTACATCTTCAAAGATGATGTTTGGAAACGGCAGGCCGTAGGCATTGTCGATCAGTAGCGGGATGTTGTTTTCACGCGCCAGCTTATCGAGCTTACGCACTTCTTCGTCGGTCAGTACGTTACCCGTTGGGTTGGTTGGACGAGAGGCGCAGATAGCGGCAACCGAGTCATCAACCTTTAGCTGTTCAAAATCGACGTGGTATTTGAACTGTCTGTTTTCAAGCAGCTCGATCTCTGGGTGGTAAGAGATAAAGATATCGTCATCAATGCCAGCATCGCCGTAGCCGATGTATTCCGGTGCGATCGGCAGTAGGATTTTCTTGTGTGAACCGTCTGGCTGTTGACCCGCTAACAGGTTGAATAGGTAAAAGAAGCCGCTCTGACTACCATTAGTCAGGCTGATGTTCTTCTCGCTGATGTCCCAGCCATAAGTCTCTTTTAGCATCGCCGCTAATGACTTAATGAAGCTGTCTTTGCCCTGCGGACCATCGTAGTTGGCGAGGGCGGCGATGAGTTCTCCACTGGCGAGCATGTCGGCACTGGCTTGGTTAAAGTAATCGAGCATGGCTGGGATAGCGGCTGGATTACCACCACCGAGCATGATTGCGCCAGGAGTGCGCAGGCCATCATTCAAATCATCCATTAAACGAGTGATTCCAGAGTAACGATTAAACTTTTCACCAAACTTAGAGAACTGCATTACTTATTTTACCTAATTCATTGTGATTGCTTGTTATGTGTCATTAAGGCAGGCCTTATGCCTGCCATCAGTGTATTCCTTGAACATACCGCAATGTTTTTGCGACGCATAGCGCCAAATGCTCTAACACGAAAAAAACTTCTATAAAGTTTAGCTAATGAGTGTTCGCTTTCTTATTGAACGAGTGTTTTGTGATCAAAAAAGGAGAAGCTGAGCTTCTCCTTTTAGTTTCTACGGTTTATTTCTATCAGCGTTTATTTAGCGCCGGTATAGACAACCAACACCTTGTCATCTTTATATTGGCGTTCGAAGGCGTAATAGCCCTTGCTGTTGCGGATGATGTGCTTACCTTGAGCGACAGCTGGGTGGCGTTGGCGGAATTGGCCAAGGGTTTGCCAGTGTTCTAACAGCTGCGCTCGTTCGCCTGTGATTTGATCCCAAGGCATGTCTGAACGCGTGCCTTGCATTGGATCGGAACCTGTTGGACCAAAGTCACGGGCGATTTCATCACCGTAATAGATCTGCACTGCACCCGGAGCAAGCATTAATGCATTCGCGGCTTTGGTTTGTTTAGCAAAGTCACTGCCGTGCTGTGTCCAGAATAGCGAGGTATCGTGAGACGATAGGTAACTCAACACGTTGAACTCGCTGTCACTGTTGATCTTCTCTGCGTAGCGGAGGTAATCAGCATCGAGATCGGATAGACACTTAAGCGCCTTTGGTGCGATATCGCTTTGGAATTCAAAGTTGATGATCGAATCAAAACCGTTAGCGAAGTAATCTGATTTCACCACGCTATGTGCCCACACTTCGCCTGTCATCCAGAAGGGTAAGTCATCTAAGGCTTTGTCTGGGTTATTCTGTTTCCATTCAGCTAGTGCTTGATTGGTGCTTTCCTTCAATTCAGCCCAAGCGTCCAGTTCAACGTGCTTGGCGGTATCAACCCTAAAGCCATCAACGCCGTATTCGCGCACCCAATCAGATAACCAAGTGATTAGATGTTCACGAGGCGTTTTAAGTTCATCGGTCGCGCTGGTGGACTTGTTGCGATAGAAATTAGGTAGCCCGGTTGTCTCTGTCGATTCTGTTTTGAAGTCGGGCAGGTGTGCCAAAGACATGGTCAGGTTGTTGTAACCTGGAGAGTCATAAGCGCCGATATCGCTGCGTAGCCAAGCTTTCCCCCACCATTTTTCCCACGCTTCTTTATCGCTGTAAGAGATGTAGTTATTGAAGTAGTGCCAATTCTGGCCGGCTTCTGGTTGCCAGTCTGTCCAGTTTTCACCAAGGGTTTGTTTAGCTTGTTCATCAGTAAGGTTGAGTTTTCCAAAGTCGAACTCTTGCATATCAGCAAGTGTCGCATAGCCTGTGTGGTTCATTACCACGTCCCAGACGACGCGAATGCCTTTGCTGTGGGCGGTATCGATGAAGGTTTTTAGCTCGTCTTCGGTACCCATGTTGTCGTCAAGTTTGGTCCAGTCTTGATGGTAGTAGCCATGGTAGCCGTAATGTTTGAAGTCACCGCGATCACCACCGCCAACCCAGCCGTGGATTTGCTCTAGTGGAGAGGTAATCCAAATAGCATTGGCGCCGAGTGATTCAATGTAGTCGAGTTTTTCGGTTAAGCCTGCCAGGTCACCACCGTGGAAGGTGCCTATTTCATCTTGTCCGTCTTGGCTGCGCCCGTAACTGTTGTCGTTATCAGGATTGCCGTTATGGAAGCGGTCGGTCATCACGAAGTAAACCGTGGCGTTATCCCAACTAAATTCAGCTTTGGTTTCAGGTTCTACTTTCTCAAGTAGCAAAACGCCTTGGCTATTTTCTGCTGGCTGCATGATGACGCTGCCATTGGTAACTGTGACTTGTTTGCCTGAAAGAGCATCTCTAACTAAGGTACCTTCATCAAAGGTTTGAGTAACATCGATGGTGGTTGGCTGGTCACTAGGTACTGGGCAGGCAAAACTTTGTACTTGTTGCTGCTTTGGCTTTATCTGAACCGTCAGCTCATTAGTCTGAGGGTTGAGCGTAAACTGGTAGGTGTTAGCGCGAAAGACCTTAATATCTATTTCAGACTTATCGGCACAATCGTCTAGGCGAAGGGGTTTATTGAATTTGATGCGACTCTCTTCAGCCAGCGCAAAGTTGGTGCCACAGGTATTTTGAGCGTCGCTGATAGAGAAGGTATAGCTACCTTTAGCGAGCTCTTGTTCTGCGATCACGGTGCCTTTACCTGTCGATTCAAATACGATCGTGTCGTTATCAATCGTCAGCAGTAGATTGTTGTCACTGGTTTGGCTGCATGCGCTGAGTGCGAGTATTGAAAGCGCGAGTACTGTTTTTTTCATTGTTCCCTTCCCCTGAATAAACAGGTTATTTATAGCAAATAATGCCCTCTACAGTCTGAGTGCTGATTCATTCAGTTAATCAATAACACCTCTACAAACAAATGCTTGGTTCACAAAAACAAAAAGGGAAGCTTTCGCTTCCCTTTGGGTGTTTCCCGTTAGTTACTCAGAGTATGGCTTAGAGCAACTGTCTCACTCGTGCTTATTTTTGCAGTAGAGAGATATCAGCAATCTGTAGGAACAGGTTACGTAGGTTGTTCAGTAGCGTTAGACGGTTTTTCTTAAGCGCTTCGTCATCAGCCATAACCATTACGTTATCGAAGAATGCATCAACGGGTTCACGTAGGTCAGCAAGCTTGCTTAGGGCTTCTTGGTAGTTACCTGTTGCGAATGCTGGCTCTAGTGCTTCCGTCATTACTTCAACGTTCTCAGCTAGTGCTTTCTCTGCGTCTTCTTGAAGGAGCGTTAGGTCGATTTCAGCTGGTAGCTCGCCATCAAATTTCGCAAGGATGTTACCTACACGCTTGTTCGCTGCTGCTAGTGCTTCTGCTGCTTCCAGTTCACGGAAGTGAGAAACCGCTTTAACACGTTGGTCAAAGTCTGCTGGCTTAGTTGGACGACGTGCTAGTACCGCTTGGATGATATCAACGCTGAAACCAGCATCTTGGTACCATGCGCGGAAACGACCTAGCATGAAGTCGATAACGTCAGCTTCAACGTTGTCGTTAGTTAGCTTGTCGCCTAGTAGCTCTTTCGCTTTACCGATTAGATCGGTTAGGTCTAGGTTGTAGCCGTTTTCAACGATGATACGTAGCACACCTAGTGATGCACGACGTAGAGCGAATGGGTCAGAACCTTTTGGAGCTTGGCCAATACCGAAGATACCTACGATAGTGTCTAGCTTGTCTGCCATTGCTACTGCTGATGAAATACCAGTGCTTGGCAATGTGTCACCCGCGAAACGAGGCATGTACTGCTCGTAAAGTGCCAGTGCTACTTGCTCGTCTTCACCATCGTGAGTCGCGTAGTGCATACCCATCACACCTTGAGTATCCGTAAATTCGAATACCATAGATGTCATTAGGTCACACTTAGCCAGTAGGCCTGCACGCTTAGATTTCTCAACGTCAGCATCGATTTGCTCAGCAATGTAGCCAGCAAGCTCTGTGATGCGGTCGGTTTTGTCTTTGATCGTCCCCAGTTGCTTCTGGAAGATAGCTTGGTCTAGTTCAGCAAGACGGTCGATCAGTGGACGCTTACGGTCTGTGTTGAAGAAGAACTCAGCATCAGCAAGACGTGGACGTACAACCTTCTCGTTACCTTCGATGACGTGACGAGGCTCTTTAGACTCGATGTTCGAAACGAAGATGAAGTTTGGCAGAAGGTTTTTATCAGCGTCATACACTGGGAAGTATTTCTGGTCGCCTTTCATGGTGTAAACCAAGGCTTCAGAAGGCACTTTTAGGAACTCTTGCTCAAACTTAGCAGTAAGCACTACTGGCCATTCAACCAAAGAGGTAACTTCTTCAACAAGGTCATCTTCTAGATCAGCAATACCGCCAACTGCGTCTGCTGCTTTTTTAGCATCAGCAAGGATGATCGCTTTACGCGCATCGTAATCTGCCATTACTTTACCGCGCTCTTCTAAGATCGCAGGGTATTGGTCAGCAGAATCGATTGTGAACTCTTGTTCGCCCATGAAACGGTGGCCACGGATAGTACGAGCAGAAGCTACGCCTAGGATTTTGCCTTCAACAAGCTCATCACCTAGTAGTACTGTCAGTGTTTTCACTGGACGGATAAATTGAATGTCTGAGTTACCCCAGCGCATTGCTTTAGGAATTGGTAGGCCAGCCAGTGCTTTCGCAGCGATGTCCATTACCAATTCTTGAACTGGTTTGCCAGCCACTTCTTGTTTGAAAAGAAGCCACTCGCCTTTGTCTGTTTTCAGACGGTCAGCTTGCTCAACAGTAATACCGTTACCACGCGCCCAACCTTGTGCAGCTTTCGTCGCATTGCCTTCAGCATCGAATGCCACAGAAATTGCAGGACCGCGCTTCTCAACGACTTTGTCTGCTTGGCCTTCAGCCAGTGCAGTCACTTTAAGTGCTAGACGACGAGGTGCTGCGTACCACTTGATGCCTTCGTGAGAAAGCTCAGCAGTTTTAAGGCCCGCTTCAAAGTTAGAAGCAAAGGCTTCTGCTAGAGAACGAAGTGCCGTTGGTGGAAGCTCTTCCGTACCTAGTTCAATTAGAAAATTCTTCGCCATGATTATTTACCTTCCTTCTTACACATTGGGAAGCCAAGTGCTTCACGTGACGCGTAGTACGCTTCTGCAACAGCTTTAGTCAGGTTGCGGATACGAAGGATGTAACGTTGACGCTCTGTTACAGAGATAGCTTTACGCGCATCAAGGATGTTGAATGCGTGACCTGCTTTTAGAATGCGCTCGTAAGCTGGAAGCGGCAGTGGCTTCTCAAGCTCAAGTAGCTCTTTACACTCTTTTTCGCACTGGTCGAAGAAAGTGAATAGGAAATCTACGTCTGCGTGCTCGAAGTTGTACGTTGATTGCTCAACTTCGTTTTGGTGGAAGATGTCACCGTAAGTTACGTTAGAGCCGTCTGGTGCTACGTTCCATACTAGGTCGTAAACAGAGTCTACTTCTTGGATGTACATTGCTAGACGCTCGATACCGTAAGTGATCTCACCCGTTACTGGCTTACACTCAAGACCGCCAACTTGTTGGAAGTAAGTGAATTGAGTCACTTCCATACCGTTTAGCCATACTTCCCAACCAAGACCCCATGCGCCTAGCGTTGGGTTTTCCCAGTTGTCTTCTACGAAGCGAATATCGTGAACAAGTGGATCGACACCAAGAACTTCAAGAGAGCCTAAGTACAACTCCTGGATGTTATCTGGAGAAGGTTTTAGAGCTACTTGGAATTGATAGTAGTGCTGCAGGCGGTTCGGGTTTTCACCGTAACGACCATCGGTCGGACGACGAGAAGGTTGAACGTATGCCGTAGACATTGGCTCTGGGCCAAGTGCACGTAGACATGTCATTGGGTGAGAGGTGCCAGCACCTACTTCCATATCTAGTGGTTGAACAATGGTACAACCGTTTTGTGCCCAGTAATCCTGCAGCGCGAGGATCATTCCCTGGAAGGTTTTGATATCGTATTTTTGCATAGTCAGGTTCGCGCGATTCTTTTAAATGAATGATAAAAATAACCTCTGAGTATACCGAGATATTGGTAAAGCGAGTAGGGGTAATCTTGTTTAATTAGTGGTCTAAAATGTCGTTTAGTGGATTTTTTTGCCTTTAATGTTTGTTTTTCGGCACAAGTGGATATTTTGATAACTTTGACACTTGTGTTTGAAAGCGTGGGTGATTAAAATCTCGCGGTCTTTGGGGAGTAGCTTACTTATTCATATCCTATTGAATGAGTTCGTCCGTCAACATAATTGATGCAAAATCATCATGGCGTTCGAGGCAACCACCACCTTGGTGGCGCTTAGCAAGACCTTAGACAAGCATCGTGAACCGGGATGGGGCGCGAGGTTTGTCTTTGGTTAAATATAATAATCTCCATCCCAAATGAGCATGTCGTGAGCGTTTTAGCTATTTCAATTACAACTGTGGCCCTTGCCGAGATCGGTGATAAAACCCAGTTGCTGTCCCTTTTATTAGCCAGTCGATATCGAAAACCGATACCGATCATTGCTGCTATTTTCTTTGCCACTATCGCCAATCATGCCCTCGCTGCATGGCTCGGTGTGGTGATTGCAGATTACCTGTCGCCAGAAGTTTTAAAGTGGGTGCTGGTGGTCAGCTTCATTGCGATGGCGGGCTGGATTCTGATCCCTGATAAATTAGACGATGATGAGCAGATCTCGAACCGAGGGCCATTTGTCGCCAGTTTTATCGCTTTCTTCATCGCTGAGATTGGTGATAAGACCCAGATAGCGACCTCTATTCTAGGAGCTCAATATTCGGATGCTTTAACGTGGGTAATACTCGGTACTACCATTGGTATGTTGCTGGCGAACGTGCCCGTGGTGATCATTGGTAAACTATCGGCAGATAAGATGCCACTTGACCTGATTCGCAAGATCACGGCCTTGTTATTCGTGGGTTTGGCTATCGCAGCGGCGTTCTATTAAGCGGTAGTATTGAGTCTTATTATACTCAACCAGTAGAGTAATGTGTTGCAGGTCATACTCTTACAGTATTGTGGGGTTTATCGAGAGAATGGACATATAACTGTCATACTTGTCATGATATTTTAATCTTGTGAGTTAAGAACACGAGGGCATGATTATGTTGACGCGTTATATGGGTATTACTCCACAAAGCCAAAGTTATCTCTTTACCTTTGGTCTTGCACTTACACTATTAGGCATGGTGTTGACGGACATGTGGCTACCAATGGTGGCGGGTTCGATGATCATGACCGGGCTTGCGGTAGAAGCTTGGATTCGGGTCGCGCATATTATTCCTATGCGAAAAGATATCCGAGAAATTCAGCATCAGCTTGAGCATCTGCAAAGCAAATCTAGAAACGAATAAACAAAAAGCCGCTCGTACTCTGAGTTCTGTTGAAGAACATAAGGTACGAGCGGCTTTTTTGATGCTTGATATTTAGGTGAGGCTTTATGCCTCCAGACCTTTTCTTATCAAATATTGGTAAGGCAAAGCTTCAGTCGCTTGGCCGACTAACTGATGATCCATAAAACGACAAAAACTCGGAATATCACGAGTTGTCGAAGGATCGTCTGCTTTTACCAGTAACACATCGCCATCCTGCATGTTTCTAATTGTCTTCCTGACCATCATTACTGGTTCTGGGCAACGTAGGCCTTCAGCTTCTAAAGTGTGGGTTGCCAGTTCAGGTTTGAATGTCATGGTTTGTATCTCTATATCTATCTAACGAGTGAATAATACGTCTGCAGAAAAAATATGCAATAAGTGCTTGGCAAACAGAATCATTTCCTATAACTTAGTTAACAAGTTGATAACAACTTGTAACAAGGGCAACTAGCTAAGGAGTGGCGATGTTGACAGGATTAGATAGATTAACAATTTATTCAGTTCTCTGTTTTATTTCTTTTTGTGCGTTAGTACTACGCTCATCGACAGAGACCTCTCTAATGCCAATCTTTGGCATAGTAGCAACGATTATTGGTATCTGGGTAGAGATGCGCCGTTGGCAAGGCATAGCCGAGGAGCAAGAGCACTAACCCGGATACAACAAGCAAATTCCGATACGACAACATTCCGACACTATCCCCAGATTTTCTTGGGCTTCCCCGCGTAATTGCGGGATTTTTTTTATCTAAAGCATGCTATAAACAACTTAGTGACCAATGATAATTGTATACAGCTAGGTAAGTGGCGTGGAATTAGAAGACATCTATCGTAGAGACCTGAATTTACTGGTCGCCTTAAAGGTATTGATTGAAGAGGGCAGTGTTAGTCAGGCTGCGCTTCGTCTTAACCTAAGCCAATCGGCAACCAGCCGAGTATTAGGTCGCTTAAGAGAACTACTCAACGATCCCTTGTTTACACGCCAAGGTCAGCACCTTATTCCCACCAAGAAAGCACTCGAGATAAGCCAGCGTATTGATCAGCCTTTGGAGTCTTTTCGCCAACTATTGAGTCCGAGTGATTTCGACCCTTATTATTGCAGTGAGCGTTTTCTGATCGCGACCACTGACTACGCGATGCAAACCATCTTGCCTTATGCTCTGCCGAAGATTTATGAGCAAGCGCCGAACATTTCTTTGGAGTTTGCACCACTGCAGCATGAGCATTTGTTTAAGCAGCTCAGTACCGAACGTGTTGATATGGCGATTTGTCGCCCGAGCGGCAGCATCGCACCACTTCATCAAGAAGTATTGGGGCCGGTGGGTGTATCATGTTTGTTATCTAAAAATCATCCGTTAGCCGATCGATCGTTAAGTCTTGAAGATTATGTTTCTTTACCTCACGCGATGATTGCGATCAGTGATGGTGTTAAGGCTTTACTCGATAACGCTTTAGCTAATCAACAGCCTCGCAAAATGGTGCTGCGCGCTTATCACCTCGAAGCTGCATTAGCGATTGTCGATAGAATGCCATTGGTGATTACTGTACCTGCTGATTTAGCTTATTTAGTGGCAGAGCGTTATGACTTAGTCGTTAAGCCGCTGCCATTTGAGTTTGTGCCGTTTGACTACTCGCTGATCTGGCACTCACGCTGCGATTCTTCTGCCTCGCAACAATGGTTAAGAAGGGTGGTAAAAGAGGAGTGTGGTGAGTTGATTCAGAAGCGTATTGCGGATGTTGGCTTGGGGTAACTTAACTTAGATCTAGCTTTGGTTTACTCGATCTCAATGACGAAAACGCAAAAGGGCTGATTACTATCAGCCCTTTGTTGTTCTAGGATATTTGAGCTTTAGCTGATTATTAAAGCTTTATAACTACGCGACCAGTGATTTGACCGTTAGTGATGTCTTCTGCAGCTTCAATAGCGCCATCTAAAGATACTTCTTTAGTAGCTTGGCCGTAGAAAGATTCAGGTAGCAGCTCAGCAAGTTGTTCCCACGCTTTAATACGTTCCTCACGAGGGCACATTACTGAATCAACACCTTGTAGGCGAACGTTACGCAGAATGAATGGCATTACCGTAGTTGGTAAGTCAAAGCCGCCTGCTAGGCCACACATTGCAACCGCACCGTTGTAATCAATTTGCGCCAATACTTTCGCAAGTACTTTGCTGCCTACTGTATCGATAGCACCAGCCCACAGTTGTTTCTCAAGTGGTTTTGCTGGTTCTTCTAGTTCAGCACGCTCAACAATGCGTGTCGCGCCTAGTGATTTTAGAAGCTCGCCATTTTCTGAAGCACGGCCAGTCACTGCTGCCACTTTGTAGCCCAGTTGGTTAAGTAGAGTGATAGACACGCTGCCTACACCACCACTTGCACCGGTTACTAGGATTTCACCGTCTTCAGGTTTGATACCAGCATCTACGATAGCTTGCACACAAAGCATAGCGGTGAAGCCAGCTGTACCAATCGCCATGACTTTCTTAGCGTCTAGACCTGCAGGCATTGGCACTAACCAGTCACCATTTAGGCTCGCTTTCTCAGCCATACCGCCCCAGTGGCCTTCACCAACACCCCAACCCGTTAGAACAACTTCGTCGCCTGCTTTGTAGCGCGGGTCATCAGATTGTGAAACCACACCAGAAAGGTCGATACCAGGAACCATAGGGAAGTTGCGAACAATGCGCCCTTTACCTGTTATCGCTAAACCATCTTTGTAGTTTAAAGAAGAGTAGCTCACATCAACCTTCACGTTACCTTCTGGTAGTTGAGACTCATCAATTTGAGAAACTGATGCGATAGTTTTTTTGTCTTCTTGGTTTAGTACAAGTGCTTTAAACATGATCTGCTCCGTAGGAGGAATATTAGGAAACTGAAGTAACTTTAGTTGAATCGTTGGAGAAAAAATAATGAAACATCAACATTGAATCTATGCATTTTGTGCATAGATGTAGGTGGTGCTTTTTCTTTTGCCAAGTTCGCTTAACGAATCGATAGATTATCGGATACCGAGTAATAAAAAGTGCAGCTATATAAATATAGCTGCACAAAAGATTACCCTTCAAGTATTACTGTCAGTGATCGCTATGGGCGTTCAAATACCGTTGCAATACCTTGGCCTAAACCAATACACATGGTCGCTAAGCCGTATTTCACGTCTTGCGCTTCCATTAGGTTGATTAGGGTGGTCGATATACGAGAGCCAGAACAACCCAGTGGGTGACCGAGTGCAATCGCACCGCCGTTAAGGTTAACTTTCTCATCAACCACATCCAACAGACCTAGGTCTTTAGCACATGGCAGAGATTGAGCAGCGAACGCTTCGTTGAGTTCAATAACGCCCATATCTTCAATGTTCAGACCTGCACGTTTTAACGCTTTTTGAGTCGCCGGTACTGGGCCGTAACCCATGATTGAAGGATCACAACCTGCGATAGCCATCGACTTCACGCGAGCGCGGATCTTAAGGCCAAGCGCGTTGGCTTTATCTTCACTCATGATCAGCATTGCCGATGCACCATCAGACAATGCTGATGAAGTACCTGCTGTTACCGTGCCGTTAGCTGGGTCGAATACAGGACGAAGTTGAGATAGACCTTCAACCGTTGTTTCTGGGCGAATAACTTCATCGTAATCCAGAGTGAACAGTGAACCGTCTGCTGCGTGAGCTTCTGTTGGTAGGATTTCGTTCTTGAAACGACCTTCTACTGTTGCAGCTTGTGCTCTAGCGTGTGAACGAGCAGCGAAGGCATCTTGGTCTTCACGGCTGATGCCATGCATCTTGCCAAGCATCTCAGCCGTTAGGCCCATCATTCCTGCTGCTTTTGCTACGTGCTTAGACATGCCTGGGTGGAAATCGACACCGTGGTTCATAGGTACATGCCCCATGTGTTCTACACCACCGATCAAGCAGATTTCCGCATCTCCAACCATGATTGAACGAGCAGCATCATGCAAAGCTTGCATAGATGAACCACATAAACGGTTCACCGTTACGGCACCAATTTCAATCGGTAGGCCAGCAAGCAAAGCAGCGTTACGAGCCACGTTAAAGCCTTGCTCTAGCGTTTGTTGTACACAACCCCAGTAAATGTCTTCAATTTCGACAGGGTTTACTTCTGGGTTGCGCTCTAAAATGCCTTTCATCAAATGTGCCGATAGATCTTCAGCACGAGTGTGACGGAAAGCTCCACCTTTGGAACGTCCCATTGGGGTACGAAGGCAATCAACAACAACTACATTATTCATTTTGCTATTCCTTTTCCAAATGTGGGTTACAGAGAACTGGCTTGTTGGCCGTCGTAAAAGCTTTCGCCTTTCGCTGCCATATCAAGTAATAGTTGAGGAACTTGGTACATTGCACCTAAGTCTTGATAGCTCTTCGCCATTTCAACGAAGTTACCAATACCCACACTGTCTAAGTAGCGGAATACGCCGCCTCTGAATGGAGGGAAGCCTAAACCGTAAACCAGTGCCATATCCGCTTCTTGTGGTGTCGCGATGATGCCTTCTTCTAAACAAAGCACCACTTCGTTGATCATAGGAATCATCACACGTTGGATAATTGTCTGGTCATCAAAGTCTTGTGGCTGTTGGCATACGTCAGCCAAGATAGGAAGAATGTCTTCAGAGAAAGTTTTCTTCGGACGACCGCGTTTGTCTACGCTGTACGTGTAGAAACCGCTGCCGTTCTTCTGGCCGTATTTTTCAGCGACGTAAAGTGCGTCAATCGCATCACGACCTTCTTTACCCATGCGCTCAGGGAAACCTTGCGCCATTACTGCTTGTGCATGGTGTGCTGTGTCTAAACCTACAACGTCTAGCAAGTAAGCAGGGCCCATTGGCCAACCGAACTTGCGCTCCATGACTTTATCGATCTTAGTGAAATCAGCACCGTCGCGTAGCAACATGCTGAAACCGCCAAAGTAAGGGAAAAGTACACGGTTAACGAAGAAGCCTGGACAGTCGTTAACAACGATAGGGGATTTACCCATCTTCGCTGCGTAAGCAACCACGCGATTGATCGTTTCTTCAGAAGTATGCTCGCCACGGATGATCTCAACCAAAGGCATGCGGTGCACTGGGTTAAAGAAGTGCATGCCACAGAAATTCTCTGGACGCTTCAAAGATTTCGCTAACAGGTTAATCGGAATCGTTGAGGTATTTGATGTTAGAACCGTGTCTTCACCAACCAAACCTTCCACTTCGCTCAGTACGGCTGCCTTTACTTTAGGGTTCTCTACAACTGCTTCCACAATCACATCTGACTGCTCAACACCTGCGTAATGTAGGCTTGGAGTAATAGAAGACAGAATGCCTGCCATCTTGAACCCATCTAGGCGGCCGCGCGATAAGCGTTTATTCAACAGCTTAGAAGCTTCGTTCATACCAAGATCAAGCGATGCTTGTGCGATGTCTTTCATCATCACTGGCACGCCTTTCAAGGCTGACTGGTAAGCAATACCGCCGCCCATGATGCCAGCGCCAAGTACTGCTGCACGTTCAGTCGCTTTGTTGGCAGACTTACCCGCTTGTTTCGCTAGGCCTTTGATGTATTGGTCATTCAAGAATAGACCGACCAATGCTTTTGCTTCTTCAGATTTCGCTAGCTTAACGAAGTGTTTACGTTCGATATCTAGTGCTGCATCGCGATCGCTACGTGCTGCTTCTTCGATAGCGATAACCGAAGTGATTGGTGCTGGGTAATGAGGCCCTGCTTTTTGAGCCACTAAGCCCTTAGCCATAGTAAAGCTCATCATCGCTTCTAGTTTGCTTAATGAAAGCGCTGATGTTTTTTGTTTACGGCGTAGCTGCCAATCAAGTTTCTCATTGGCTGCTAGAGAAACAGTGTTAATCGCTGATTCTAGTAGTTGATCGGTTTCAACAATCGCATCTAACAAGCCAACTTTAAGTGCCTCATCGGCACGGCATGCTTTACCTTGCGTGATAATTTCCATTGCGCTGTCAGCACCGATAACACGTGGCAGGCGCACACAACCACCAAAGCCAGGCATGATGCCAAGTTTGGTTTCTGGTAGACCTATGCTGGTGGTCTTGTCACCGATACGGAAATCGGTCGCTAAGACACATTCACAGCCGCCACCTAGGGCATGGCCACGCATCATTGAAAGAGTTGGGACAGGAAGGTCTTCGAGCTTGCTGAAGATTGAATTCGCGAATCTTAACCATTCATCAAGTTCTGCTTCTGGCTTAGCAAATAGGCCAAGAAATTCAGTGATGTCTGCGCCTACGATGAACGCGTCTTTGTTTGAAGTTAAGATTAAACCACGTAATCCAGCGTGAGCATTAAGAGCATCTAACGCTTTATCTAGTGATTCTAAAGTAGCAAGGTCGAGTTTGTTTACAGAGGCTGGCGCACAGAAGCTAAGCTCTGCAATACCGTCTTGTAATTCCTTTACCTGTAAGGTGTTAGCTTGGTAAATCATTGTCTATCTCCATGACATACAATCCACGATTGTTTGAGAGAATCTTGTTATCTTTCTATTATTGTAGAATACCTGGTAAGACCAGTTATCTTAGTCTGTACCTCTGCTTGGTGAATTTCAATACATTTTTTAAACAATTGTTTAACATTGTGCGATGGCACAGATCCTCTAACCCTTATTATTCACGCGTGATACACTTCGCCGCTCTTATTAATTAAGTTAACGATATGAATGAACAGCCCTATTTAATACCGTCTACGTCGGCTCTGTTTGAAGAAGAGATAAAGAAGAGCGTCTTCATTACTCATCTTGCTCATACTCCAAGTGTAGAAGCTGCTAAACAGTTCGTAGAACAGGTAAAAAAAGAGCATTCATCAGCGCGACATAATTGTTGGGGTTTTGCTGCAGGGCGACCTGAAGACTCAATGAAATGGGGCTTTAGTGATGATGGAGAGCCATCTGGTACTGCGGGTAAGCCTATTTTGGCGCAACTGTCTGGTTCTGGTGTCGGTGAACTGACGGCTGTTGTCACTCGTTATTCTGGCGGAATCAAGCTTGGAACGGGTGGCCTAGTAAAGGCTTACGGTGGTGGAGTACAACAAGCTCTCAAGCTGCTTCAAACTATCGAGAAAAAAATAACCACAAAATTACGGCTAGAGTTAGACTATGGCTTTGTGCCAATCGCGCAATCCATTATGGCTCAGCATCAGGCTGTTGAAGTCCAAGCGGATTATGGTGTTCAAGTTGAGCTTATTATTGAAATAGAGCTCCTTCAGGTAGATTCGTTTACCCAAACCATGATCAATAAAAGCGGTGCCAAGGCACTGGTAACGAAAGTCAAAGACAACTAGGAAGTGTGAAGCATTTCGCTTCGTTCAATAGCTCATGCAATTTCGCTCAATTATTCGAATCGTCGGATTATTATTAGCACTTTTTAGTGTATCAATGCTCGCACCTGCGCTCGTCGCACTGATCTATAGAGATGGTGCGGGTGTGCCATTTGTGACGACTTTCTTCGTTCTATTATTTTGTGGAGCAACTTGCTGGTTTCCAAACCGACGCTATAAACATGAATTGAAGGCGCGAGATGGCTTTCTCATTGTGGTGTTGTTCTGGACGGTAATCGGCAGTGCAGGCGCATTGCCGTTTTTGATTGCGGATAATCCGAGCGTTTCCGTTACTGATGCCTTTTTTGAATCGTTTTCTGCATTAACAACGACAGGTGCAACGGTTATTGTTGGACTCGATGACTTACCCAAGGCAATTCTATTTTATCGCCAATTCCTGCAATGGTTTGGTGGTATGGGTATCATCGTATTGGCGGTAGCCATCCTCCCGGTTCTGGGCATCGGTGGTATGCAGCTGTATCGTGCTGAAATCCCGGGCCCTGTAAAAGACAGTAAGATGACCCCGCGCATTGCTGAAACGGCAAAAGCGCTCTGGTACATCTATCTCAGCTTAACTATTGCTTGTGCGGTAGCGTTTTGGCTTGCTGGCATGAGTTTCTTTGATGCAATCAGCCACAGTTTCTCAACCATTGCTATTGGTGGCTTCTCGACTCACGATGCGAGTATGGGGTACTTCAATAGCCCTGCTATCAATATGATTACGGTCGTGTTCCTTCTTATCTCTGCGTGTAACTATTCTCTTCACTTTGCAGCATTTGCTTCAGGTGGCGTGCATCCTAAGTATTATTGGAAAGATCCTGAGTTCCGCGCCTTTATCTTTATTCAAGTAGTCCTGTTCTTAGTTTGTTTCTTATTACTGCTGAATCATCACTCTTACGATTCGTATTATGATGCTTTCGATCAGGCGCTGTTCCAGACAGTATCTATTTCAACAACCGCAGGCTTCACTACCACCGGTTTTTCTGAGTGGCCGTTGTTCTTACCTGTGCTGCTTCTGTTCTCTTCTTTTATAGGTGGGTGTGCAGGTTCAACGGGTGGCGGTATGAAAGTCATTCGAATATTGCTGCTTACCTTGCAAGGTGCTCGTGAAATGAAGCGTCTTGTTCACCCGCGAGCTGTTTATACCATCAAGGTTGGTGGTTCGGCACTACCACAACGTGTCGTTGATGCGGTTTGGGGCTTCTTCTCTGCATACGCATTGGTTTTTGTGGTTTGTATGTTGGCTCTTATTGCTACGGGGATGGATGAGCTTAGTGCTTTCTCTGCTGTAGCGGCAACATTGAATAACCTTGGTCCTGGTCTTGGCGAGGTTGCAATGCACTTTGGCGATGTTAATGACAAAGCAAAGTGGGTATTGATCGTGTCTATGTTGTTTGGCCGTTTAGAAATATTCACCTTATTAATTTTATTGACCCCTACGTTTTGGCGTAGCTAAGGACATACCGTGGCAAAAGCTCTATTTTTGTATTCAAGCCGTGAAGGGCAGACCAAGAAAATCTTGAACTATATAAAAGAAGAAATGAATGAGTTCGAATGTGAGCTTCAAGATCTGCACACTGTTAATAATGTCGACTTTGCTCAGTACGACAGAGTGTTGATTGGTGCATCTATTCGTTACGGTCACCTTAATAAGAAGCTATACCAGTTTATTGATGCCAATCTTGCTCAGCTGCAATCAAACAAGGTCGCTTTCTTCTGCGTTAACTTAACGGCTCGTAAAGAAGACCAAGGTAAAGATACCCCAGAAGGTAGCGCTTATATTAAGAAGTTTCTTCTCAAGTCACCGTGGCAGCCGACTTTGATCGGTGTATTCGCGGGTGCCCTCTATTACCCTCGTTATAATTGGTTCGATAAAACCATGATTCGCTTCATTATGAATATGACAGGTGGAGAAACGGATACAACCAAGGAAGTTGAGTACACGAACTGGGAAAAAGTCTCTTTGTTCACTGAAAAACTAAAGAATATGTAAGATAAAAGCCTACTTTTGAGGCGTTTTGAGTTCTTTTTAATCGAACGAATAAAAAAACGAGAAAAACTTCAAAAAGGGCTTGCCAGTGTGATCGAAATCTCTATAATGCCACCTCGTTGAAACGGGAAGGCTTCGAAAGAAACCAAAACGAATCAGCAGGTCAAATTAGCCAAGCTAAGCGCTTGAAAAAAGTTTTGAAAATAGTGGTTGACACTAAAACTTAAATCGCTAAAATGGCCGTCCGATTTGAGCGAAGCTCAAAAAGGAAAAGCTCTTTAACAATTTAAACCTATCAATCTGTGTGGGCACTCGTTGATGAATATCAAAACGTTTTATCGTTAGATAAAACAGATTCTTCGGAATCAAAATTGATTTCAATGAACT
>NZ_MCZK01000156.1 GCF_002875945.1 Vibrio lentus | reverse complement strand
TCTAAGCGGAGAAGAGCCGCGTGCTTAATGCTTTGTTCATAGAGAACATCGCACCGCCAATGAACGTCATGATGTAATAAACGCCTAGCGCGATCAGAGATAGAGTAACGGCAATGATTGAAACTTGAGTCGCTGAGAGCGCTGACCAAAGGTTTTGATCGTGGTTGGCGATTAAGCTGAATGCACCGTTCATGACCGAAACTGAGCCAGCACCATAACCTAGGGAGATGGTGTCAGAGTTACTGACAAGCTGAGCTACTTGGTCTTTGGTGAGTTGACCGGCCTCGATTAGCCCTTTCATCAAGAGCATTTCTTCTTGGTAAAGGTGAGCCAGTAAAGAGTCCGCAGCACTATCTAAATCAAGCGTTAAAATAACCAGGGCGAGAAGAGGTAATAAGAAGAGTAGATAGAACTTTTCTTGGATTTTTAGGTGAATGAGATATTTGTCAATCCAACGAAATGGGATTTCTTTCATAATCGTTATACTCGAAGTAATGCCACCGCCAAACGGTGAATGAATAGAATCTCAACTATATCATTCATATAATTTATGAGGCAACGTTATGAAAAATTCACAATGTATATTTGTCGTATCAGGCCGAGTTCAATGTGTTGGCTTTCGCTATCACACAAGCAGGCAAGCACAAGCCTTGTCGATTACGGGCTATGCAAAAAATTTAAATGATGGTCGTGTCGAAGTATTAGCGGTTGGGAATTGGGAGCAGATAGAGAAGTTATACGCTTGGTTACAATTAGGGCCGTCTAGCGCCACAGTAGACCAGGTTGTCAAGCATCAAATCAGTGAGGCGGATAAGCGGACTGTTTCTGTTGGAGAGTTTAAAATACTGTAGCGCTGTAGCTACAGTATTTACAGGTAGCTCTTGTTAGCGGATAGAGCTTATAAACATTTCGCTGGCTTAGGTAAGCCCGCTAACTTTGTTGCTTGTTTAGCTGGGCCTTTCTTGAATAATTTAAACAGGTATTTACTGTTACCTTTTTCAGGGCCGTGGGCTTTTTCCATTGCTTTAACGAGCATGCGAACGGCTGGAGATGTCTTGAATTCTTCGTAAAAGCTTCTTACAAAATGTACGACTTCCAAGTGTGCATCAGTCAGTTCAATCGCTTCGTCTTCAGCCAGGATTTGAATCATACCTTCTTCCCATTGTGTGTAGTCCAATAGGTAGCCTTGAGCGTCGGTTTCAATTTGTTTGCCGTTATATTCAAACATGTTTAGTCCAGAATCAGTTTAACTCAGTAAATAGGGTACATGACCACGTTTACCTTTCTCAAGAAGTATTGTCGTTATCTTTAGGAATATTGCATCTACAGATACAAAAAAGCCCAAGAGACAGGCTCTTGGGCTCGATTTTGAACGAACTATGATTAGTCGTTGCTGTTCATAATGCCTAAGATGCTTAGTAGGCTGATGAAGATGTTGTAGATCGAAACATACAAGCTGATAGTTGCTGAGATGTAGTTCGTTTCACCGCCACGGATGATGCTTTGCGTTGTTAGCAAGATAACACCAGTCGAGAACAGGATGAACATACCGCTCATTGCCAATGATAATAGAGGCATCTGTAGGAAGATGTTTGCAACCATACCCACTAGCAGCACAACGAAACCAGCCATTAACATGCCGTTAAGGAATGAAAGGTCGCGTTTAGTTGTTAGTGCGTAAGCTGACGCTGCCATAAAGGCAAGCGCAGTACCGCCAAGTGCAGTTAGGATGACATCACCCATACCTGCGCCAACGTACATGTTTAAGATTGGACCGATCGTGTAGCCTAGGAAACCTGTAAACAGGAACGTAAATACAAGACCCATGCCGTTGTCACGGTTCTTTTCTGTTAGGAATAGCAGGCCGTAAAAACCAACCAGCATGATAATAAGACCAGGACGAGGAAGGTTCATCGCCATAGATACGCCTGCTACAACAGCAGACCAAAGTAGTGTCATAGACAGTAGTGCGTATGTGTTACGCAACACTTTATTGGTTTGCAGAGCATTCTCTTGAGTTGCTGTGCGTGAAAACATAGGGCTGTTCATAATCTTCCTCGTAAGGTGACTTCAATAGTTATTAGTACATATATGGGGCCGAAAGTTCGAAAAATCAAGTCTTTCATTCCTTCTGTATACTTAAAATAATAATCAAAATAGTCGTTTAAGTGTTTCTCAAGATGTAACAAATTGTTGCTAGTGTTTCATGTTTACAATTTTAAGAAGCTTTAATAACGAAGAGGCGACCGAAGCCGCCTCTGTCTATATCAGTATAGTATCACATTAATGGTGCAAGATTTGACTCAAGAAGTTCTGAGTTCGATCCGATTGTGGGTTCTCGAAGAAATCGACTGGGTTGTTTTCTTCAATAATCTCACCTGCATCCATAAAGATAACGCGGTCAGCAACTTCTTTAGCAAAACCCATCTCGTGCGTTACACACAACATCGTCATGCCTTCTTCTGCGAGTTCGACCATTACATCGAGTACCTCACGTACCATCTCTGGGTCGAGTGCTGATGTAGGTTCATCAAACAGCATAACTTGCGGGTTCATACATAAAGAACGAGCAATTGCCACACGTTGTTGTTGACCACCAGACAGTTGACCTGGGAATTTATCGGCTTGCTCTGGTATTTTTACACGTTCGAGGAATTTCATCGCGATGGCTTCGGCTTCCTCTTTCGGCATCTTCTTCACCCAGATTGGTGCTAGGGTACAGTTTTCCAATACCGTTAGGTGAGGGAACAAGTTGAAATGCTGGAAACACATACCGACATCGCGGCGAACGGCTTCAATGTTTTTCAGGTCTTCCGTTAGTTCATTACCGGATACAAAGATATGGCCTTTTTGGTGCTCTTCTAGGCGGTTGATACAACGAATCATCGTTGATTTTCCTGAACCTGAAGGGCCACAAATAACGATCTTCTCGCCTTTTTTTACTTCCAAGTTGATGTTTTTAAGAACGTGGAACTCACCGTACCACTTGTTCATGTCTTTTAACTCGATCATAAGACCTTGAGAGTTGTTTTCTGTTTGCTGCGTCATAATACGTCCTTGATCTTGTTAATTATCGTTTGTGACCGGTGTGAAGTTTGTTTTCTAGCCAAATCGAGTATCTCGACATGCCAAAACAAAACACCCAGAACACTAACGCGACAAATACATAACTTTCTGTGGAGAAACCAAGCCATTCAGGGTCGGTATTCGCGGCTTGGCCAATCCCTAGTACATCAAACATACCGATAATCAAAACTAGACTGGTATCTTTGAACAAACCAATAAAGGTGTTCACAATTGAAGGGATTGTGATTTTTAGAGCTTGAGGCAGAATAATAAGCCCAGTTTTTTTCCAGTAGCTTAACCCTAGAGCGTCAGCCGCTTCGTATTGACCTTTTGGTATTGCTTGTAAACCACCACGGATTACCTCTGCCATATAAGCCGCACTGAATAGTACAACCCCAACAAGCGCTCTGATCAGCTTATCGGTTTCTGTCCCTTCAGATAGAAAGAGGGGAAGCATTACCGAGGCCATGAACAGAACCGTAATCAGTGGTACACCACGCCAAATCTCGATGTAAACGGTACACATACTGCGGATGATTGGCATCTCTGAACGTCGACCCAGTGCGAGTGCGACACCAATAGGCAGTGATACCACAATACCCACAAGCGCGATGATCAGTGTAACTAGCAATCCACCCCATTTATGTGTATCGACGACTTCAAGTCCGAAGATACCGCCGTATAGAAGACCAGCGATCAAGAAAGGGTAGATGTTTACAAAAAACAACCAAATCCAAGTACGCTTTGGTGTTCTTTCGTATGCCAGTAAAGCAACAAATATCGCTAGCGTGATATAGAATAAGCGTGGGCGCCAAAGTTCAGCTTCAGGGTAGAAGCCATACATGAACTGATCCCAACGCACGCTAATAAACACCCAACAAGCACCATCACTTGTACAAGCATCTCGTGTTGTTCCTATCCAATCAGCATTAATGAATGCCCAATCTGCTATTGCCCACAATAAAGTGAAAGCAAAATAAGCAAGCACCACAGTGACGACACTGTTAACAGGTCCATTAAATAGATTTTTTCTTAACCAACCGACTGGCCCAACGGTATTCGCTGGAGGCGGAAGATCAGGTTGAAATTGATGTGTACTCATCTTATCTCTCCACCAACGCTACTTTGCGGTTGTATATGTTCATTAGTGCGGATGTTAATAGGCTTAGAGTCAGGTAGACGCCCATTGTCATCGCGATTACTTCGATAGCTTGTCCAGTTTGGTTCAATGTTGTTCCTGCAAATACAGAGACAAGATCGGGATAACCAATGGCCATCGCAAGTGATGAGTTTTTAGTCAGGTTTAGATACTGACTGGTTAATGGTGGGATAATGATTCTTAATGCTTGTGGAATAATCACGAGCTTAAGTGTTCTTGCTCTTGGGATACCCAGAGACATCGCAGCCTCGGTTTGTCCATGATTTACCGCATTAATACCTGAACGCACAATTTCAGCGATGAATGCAGCTGTATAGATACTTAAAGCAAGCATCAATGCAGCAAGCTCAGGGATGATGCTAATACCACCTTTGAAGTTAAACCCTTTTAAAACAGGGTATTCCGCAGAGATAGGCATGCCCATTACAAAGTAAGTGACCAGTGGTAAACCGACAATTAATGCTGCAGCGATACGTACCATCGGTGTTTGCTGACCCGTTAATTTCTGCTTATTGTTCGCCCAGATGTTGATAACAAACGTAGCGATGATACCGGCAATTAGTGATGCGATAACAATGCTACTGCCTTGCTCCATGACAGGGGCTGGGAAGTACAGACCACGTACGTTCAAGAAAATGGCTTCACCAAGGCTCATACTTTGACGAGCGGATGGCAATGCTTGTAGAACGGCGAAATACCAAAAAAATATTTGTAGAAGAAGAGGGATATTTCGGAATATTTCTATGTAGACCGCCGCAAATCGGCTCACTAGCCAGTTTGAAGAGAGTCTAGCAATACCCATACTAAAGCCGAGTACTGTGGCCAACATGATGCCTAGCACAGAAACTAAAGCGGTATTGAGAAGACCGATAAAGAAAGTACGACCGTATGAGAACGTTTCGTCGTATTCAATGAGAGTTAAGCCGATACCAAAACCAGCTTCTTGGGAAAGAAAGTCAAAACCAGTGGCGATACCACGGGAGTCTAAGTTAGTGAGTGCATTATTTACGATCGTGTAAAAGAAAGCACAGAGTGCTCCGACAGCGAGAATTTGGAAAATAACTGAGCGAAAAGTGGGGTTGTAAAAAAGGTTGGCACTTTTGGGCTGTGGCTTTGCCTGAGCTGGAGAAATAGTTTCATTAGGTTTCATACTGCTATAACCTCAAATCCATTTAATAAATAGGGCGGAAAAGTCCGCCCTAATTGATGCTTGGAAATTTATTAACGGATTGGTGGAGCGTACATAAAGCCGCCCGCATTCCATAGTGCATTTACGCCACGAGAGATCTGTAGTGGTGAACCTGTACCAACAGTACGTTCGAAGCTCTCACCGTAGTTACCAACTTGTTTAATTACTTGGTAACCCCAGTCATCACGAATACCTAGGCCTTTACCTTTAGGACCGTCAACGCCAAGAATACGCTTGATGTTTGGATCTTTTGACTTAAGCATTTCATCAGCATTCTTAGAAGAGATACCGTACTCTTCCGCGTTAATCATCGCTGAAAGTGTCCATTTAGCTACGTTGAACCATTTGTCATCATCTTGACGAACAACAGGACCTAGTGGTTCTTTAGAGATGATTTCAGGAAGTACTTGTGCAGATTTAGGATCAGCTAGGTTCAAGCGAAGTGCATATAGGCCAGATTGGTCTGTTGTAAGAACATCACAACGACCCGCATCAAAACCTTTAGACGTTTGTGCTGCAGTATCAAATACTACTGGCTTGTATGACATACCACTATTACGGAAGTAATCAGCTAGGTTAAGTTCAGTCGTTGTACCTGATTGTACACATACTGAAGCGCCATCAAGTTCTTGAGCACTTGTAAGACCAAGTTCTTTCTTAACCATGAAGCCTTGACCATCGTAGTAGTTAACACCTACGAAGTTCAGACCTAGAGCAGTGTCACGATGGAGTGTCCATGTTGTGTTACGAGATAGTACGTCGATTTCACCCGATTGAAGGGCAGTGAAACGTTCTTTCGCTGTTAAAGGTACATACTTAACTTTAGTCTTGTCACCGAGTACAGCCGCTGCAAGAGCTTGACAATACTCAACATCGATTCCTTCCCATTCACCTTTTGAGTTAGGGTTAGAGAACCCTGGAAGACCTGTACTTACACCACAAGTTAAAAAACCTTGAGATGTGACTTTGTCCAGAGTGCTTTCTGCCGCTGATGCTGATGTTGCCATCATTGCAGTTGATGCAGCTACTACTGAAGCAAGAAGTGTTAGTTTATTTGTCATTTGTATCCTTCCTTGTTAACCAGGTGACACCTGATACTCGTGCTCATTTGAGTTTTTCTATATGTGTTGCGTTTTCTATGACCTTGTTACTCAAATCAAACTGGTTGCATTTTGCAAATGAAACTGTGTGCGATTTAAACAACTGTTTATAAGGTTAGGAAAGGATCTGTATTTTCACAAATGTATAATTTAAAAAGAATTTTGAATGAAATCACAAATCCGAACACAATTAGAATGACCAAATGTTAAGTTAATGTAAATAGTGCAGCGCTTCACACTGTTGGTGCAACGAGATTTAGATTTTTATATTGACAATTGACTAGGTAAATATTCTGAATCAACATCACAATGATGAAACATTAAACTTCAGAAAGATTGAAATTTGGTGAATAAATATTTTTATTGCACTTGGATAGTTATTAATATGCTCCAAATTTGGTAGCATGGCTGAATAGTTATTGAAGTCATCTCAAGGAAGAACATGCGTTATTTCCCAATGTTTTTAGATGTAGAAAATAAGCCGATCTTAGTGGTGGGCGGGGGCGAGGTTGCTTGCCGAAAAGTAGATAGCTTGTTAAGAGCTGGGGCGGATGTCACTTTAGTGTCCCCTAAGGTAGAGCCTTACTTAAAGCAGCTTGTTGATGATAATAAAGTCCATTGGGTTCAAAACTTTTACTCTTCACAACTTATCTCGAAAAACTACTTACAAGTGTGGGCAACCACAGACAACCCAGACCTAAATCATCAAGTACATAATGATGCAAAAAAAATGGGTATTCTTGTCAATGTGGTCGATGACTTACCCTATTGTGACTTCATCACTCCTTCAATGATAAATCGCGGAAGAATCCAAATTGCGATCTCAAGTGGGGGTGCATCACCTGTTTTGGTGAGAAATATTAGAGAAAAACTCGAAACCGTCTTGCCTCAGAATATTGGTTTGATCGCAGACTTTGGTGCATCAAAACGCAATTCGATTAAAGAGTCCTTTCCTACGGTTGATGAACGCCGCAAATTCTGGGAGCGTTTTTTGTCTTCCAGCTTTATCAATCAAGTAACGGAACGCGAGCAACTGGAAACTTATTATCAGCAATCTTTGGCGGAACCTGTCGATAATGAAGGGCAAGTGACTTGGATTGAATTTGAAGACGATGTAGAACTTCTCTCAATGAAGGCGCTGCGTCTGATGCAAGAAGCAGAATTGGTGCTGTCACCAAAAGAATGCCCATTTGATTACATTGACTTGTGCCGCAGAGACGCTGAGAGAGAGAGTTTCAGTGATAGTGGAGAGTTATCGACAAAGCTTGAGAAGGCAAGAGCAGAGAACTTACGCGTGTGTGTGTTTATTCCACCAGCAAGCGTAGAGTTCAATTTACTTGTCGGCCGTGATTTGAAACTGTCTACAGCAAAGGTCATTAGCTAGCTAAAGCATCTGTTAGTAAATTGCGGCATGCGTCAGCCAATTACAGCATGTAGTAGGTTGGCTCTTGTAAGCTAATCGACTACTTGCAGTTATCACTAAAGATAAAAAAGCCTCTGCTTTATTGAAGCAGAGGCTTTTTAGTATTTGAAATTCACCGTTTTAATTCAACCCAATCAACCTACAAACACATCTATTATTGACGGCTTGTGGTTTTAGAGTGAATTAGTCACGGAAGTTGTCAAACTGGAAAGGTTGACCAAGCTCACCGCTACGAACTAGAGCCATAACTGCTTGTAGATCGTCACGCTTTTTACCTGTTACGCGAACTTTGTCGCCTTGGATAGAAGCTTGAACTTTCACTTTGTTATCTTTGATTAGCTTAACGATTTTCTTCGCAACATCAGTTTCGATGCCTTGCTTGAAGATAACCGTTTGGTGCCAAGTGCGACCTGTTTGGTCTGCTGCTTTCGCTTCCATCGCGTTAGGATCAACGTTGCGCTTCGTTAGGTTGCTACGAAGAATGTCGCGCATCTGCTTTAGTTGGAAGTCATCTTGCGCTGTCAGTTTTACTGATTCGTCTTTGTAATCGAAGCTAGCTTCAACGCCACGGAAATCGAAACGAGTCGATAGTTCGCGGTTTGCGTTGTCTACAGCGTTACGTAGTTCTACTGCTTCTACTTCAGAGATAATGTCAAATGATGGCATTGTGTTCGTTCCTTAAGCTAAATTTCTATCTTTAATTGCAGTTGCAAGCATGTCTAGCATAGTTGCAGTATCTTCCCAGCTTAGGCAAGGGTCAGTGATTGACTTACCGTATTCTAGGTTATTGATGTCAGTCATTGGCTGGTTACCTTCTTTAATGAAGCTTTCTGCCATGATGCCTGCAATTTGGTTCTTGTTAGATTTGATCTGCTCGCAAATGTCTTGTGCTACTTCTAACTGCTTACGATGCTGCTTTTGGCAGTTTGCGTGGCTGAAGTCGACAACTAAGCGCTCTGGAAGGTTAACTTCTGCCAGTTGCTTACATGCGTTTTCAACAGATTCAGCGTCAAAGTTAGGACCTTTATCACCACCACGTAGAATAACGTGACCGTATGGGTTACCTGAAGTGCGGTAAACCGTCATACGACCATTCTTGTCTGGAGAATAGAAGTAGTGTGAAGCATGCGCAGCACGAATCGCATCGATTGCGATCTTGATGTTGCCGTTGGTTGCATTCTTGAAGCCTACTGGGCAAGAAAGTGCTGAAGCCATTTCACGGTGAATCTGAGATTCTGTGGTACGAGCGCCAATTGCACCCCAAGTGATCAGGTCTGCAATGTACTGACCTGTGATCATATCAAGGAATTCAGTCGCGGTAGCTAGGCCAAGCTTGTTGATATCAAGCAGCAGTTTACGTGCTTTGTTCAAGCCAGTTTCAAGTGCGTATGAACCATCTAGATTCGGATCGGTAATCAAACCCTTCCAACCTACAATTGTACGAGGTTTCTCGAAGTAGGTTCTCATTACAACGAACAATTCGTCTTTGTATTGATCTTGAATCTGACTTAAGCGCTCAGCGTAATCAAGTGCCGCATCTGTATCGTGAACAGAACAAGGGCCAACGATAACTAATAGGCGGTCATCACGACCCGTTAAGATATCTTCGATTTGGCGGCGAGATTGTTTAATACGCTCAGCAACGTCGTCAGTAATAGGGTGTGCATTGCCTAATTCGGCAGGAGTTGGCATAGGACCCAGAGCTTGGGTTCTCAACTCATCAGTTTTTAATGGCATGTGATAGCTTTTTTATTCTATTGCGAAGTGGTTAAGATAACGGAATTGAACAGAGGAATAAACTCTCTTAAGTCAAAGTTATCTCAGTTATTGCTAATATTCTTATTTTTATCAGCAGGCCAGCGTCAAATAAGGGATTTTCACTTGTATTAACAGGCAGCTATCGGTATTTTCGTTTGAACACAACATAAAAATGCTGGAGCAGCAATGACTCAAGAAAATCAAAGCACTTTGCACCCAGAACTTGTTTTAGGTGATGTGCTGCCTTCTTATAACGATAATAATAATTCCAACCACTTGTACGTTTCCCTGTCTGAATTGGTCATGGATCGTGTGTTCTATCATCCAAGTATTGAAAGTCACTTAGATACTTTGTCTGATATTGAGAAAACCTCTTTAGACGCTGTTCTTGGCGATAAAAGTGTTGATGAACATTTTGTTTCAACCTTAGTTGTCGCTATTCAAGCCGCAGTTCAACCAAACCATAATGCGGTTCGTGTTGCGTTGAGCAGAGCCGACAGCTATGGGTTCCGCTCTTTACTTGGCGGCAACTGCGAAGTTGAAGAAGTCAACCCGGCACTGGGTGTACGTGGCGTAGCGCGTTATGCGACACCTGAATACAGCAAAGCTTTTGCGCTAGAGTGTCAGGTGATCAAAACCCTGCGTGAACAAGGCATCAACGTTGAAATCGTTGTTCCTTATGTTCGAGCTCTGAGTGATGCAGCGAAAATCATTGATCTGTTAGCTGAGCAAGGGTTACCACGTGGTTTGAATGGCCTAAAAGTACTCTTCTCGTGCGATGTCCCTTCTGCCGTTTTACTGAGTGAACGACTTCTGCATTACTTTGATGGTACAGCGGTGAATGTTGATAGTCTGACTCAATTTGCGTTGGGTGTTGATAAGCAGAATGAAGCTCAGCAACATGCGTTTGATCCACAAAATGAAGCGGTGATTACGTTGATTTCTAGCATCGTAAAAGCGACGCAACACGCGAAAAAGCCTGTGCTAATCGTGACTCAAGGTTTGGTCGATTACCCGAGACTTCAAGGTTATATTGCAGATCTGGAAGGGGTTGATACCGTTATTACGGCTTAATCTTCCCTTATTGCAAGAGTTTGAAAATGAAGAGATATCATGGAGACGTGATATCTCTTTTTTGTAACATTTTTTTGACATCTCTATCGCTAACGGATTAACTGGTCTGATGACTGATTTGATTAGGTAATCCGAATGTTGACCCCTCTACAAAAAGCAAATTTCTATTTGAGCATGTTTGGCTTTTTCAAAGTGCCTTTGATCTGGTTGTGTCGCCCAAAGCTGCTCGCACTGGACAACCAACATGTTGAAGTGAAAATCCCTCTTAAAAGGCGAACGAAGAATCACCTTAATAGCATGTATTTTGGTGTGTTGGCTGTTGGCGCAGATGTCGCAGGTGGCTTTCTAGCTATGAGTAAGTCGCAGCAACAAGGTGAAAAGATCTCGTTGGCATTTAAAGAGGTGACCGGCAATTTTTTGAAGCGCCCTGAGGGAGATGTGCATTTTACGTGTAACGATGGAGAGCTAATCAATACCATGTTGGCTGAAACTATGTCGACTGGAGAGCGTGTTAACCAACCCGTGACGATTATCGCGACTTGTCCGTCTCTACATGGTGATGAACCGATGGCGGAATTCACGCTAACGCTTTCTATTAAGAAAGTGCCTTCGAGAAAGTAAGTTAAATGCTTTGTGGAAGCAGTAATAAACGATTGATAAATGAAATAGGGTATGTGGATTTTGTGCCCACATACCCTATTTCGTACACATACTCTAAAGACTATGACTCTTGAGTGATCTGCTCGATATCAACGATTTTTGAACGGTTCATTACGATTTTCCAACGGTAATAGGTCGGTTCGCTATCATGATTGTTCTCTTTGATGATCAAGTTCAGCAGGTGCCGTTTTTCTACCGACTCACGACTTACTTGACCTTCATTTAGGCGGTATACGTTATTTGAACCTTTGTCCATCAATCGAGTGAGAGCTCTTAGGCTGACGGATAGAGTTTCACGCGTCTCTTCGTAACCACTCATAAACGTCGATGTCGACATTTCGGTTTGAGAACGATAATGCAAAATTTGCTCTTCGCGCTGCACTACTCGCTTCTTACGAATCAACTGAATTTTGTCCGCTAACTTAGAGAAATTGGCGTAATCCAACCATTCAAGTTTGTGACCGACTGACTTATTCGTTGTTGGGTCAAAGTAGCGGCGCTTCCACTTCGGTTTTCCTTTGCGGAGCCAACGCCAAAGTATATCCCTTAAATCATCCTTGAAGATTTCACGCAAAGCGTAGATGAATGACATGGACACGATGAAAGACGCGGTAATCTCTCCTAGGAAGTCACGAGCCAATATGACGGTCGTGGTAACCACCACCATGACCAAGCCCGTTGCGATGCCTTTAACTGCTCGCTTCACGTTCTTACCCATTGATGTCGTCTTTTCTTTGAGGACGATAGGGTGCTCAATCAAACGACGCAGCAATCGCATCTTGTTGCTCAAACGAGTGACGTCTTCTCGAACCTTGGCCGAGTTATATCGATTAAGCTTGCGGTGGGCGGTTTCTTTATCACAAAGCGTTAATAGGCGTTCTTTGATGGTTGAATACTCACTGCCGCGTGGCATGTGGGAAACCAGTGATAAAAACTTCTGCTCTGTGTACCAAGATAGGTAGTTATCTATATTGGCATAGTAACGTTTAAGGTTTTCTTCATAAGGAATGCTTCGGCGCAGTTTCTTTAATATATCGAGAGCCAGTTCGATGACTTCATCTACTTCATCAGCCGTGACATTGTCACTCTCATTTTTGTTCAAGCTGCTGACGGCTTTGTCTAACGCGATAACATATTGATAAGCGAACAAACTCAAACTGACACGATATTGCGTGATGGAGAGTCGACCACGTTTTGCTAAACGGCTGTGTACCAGAGGTAGCAGTGTTTTATCACTGTAGTAAGCGCGTTTCTGAGTAATTGAGCTGTAGAAAAATGCGCTTTCAGAAAGGACTTCAGGCGTCAGTCCGAGTTCACCGGGAATGAATAGATAAACGTCCATGTCGAGCTTTTTTGTCTTAGCCATCGCATGGTTAATTTTAAGTGTTATCGCATCTTGTTTATCAACGGTGATCAACGATGTCTCCTAGAATATAAAAATATGAATGAAACTAGCGAAAGCATATCAGAGATCACGTATAATCACCGCCAAATTTAAAGTAGAGACAATCTTGATGATTAATATTGGTCAAATAAACAACCTAGAAGTAGTAAAACAAGCAGACTTCGGTGTATTCCTTGACGCTAGCGACTATGGAACGGTGTTGCTGCCGAAACGATTTACTCCTGAAGGTGTTGAAATTGGTCAAAAGCTAGATGTTTTCTTATACATTGATTCTGACAACCAGATCGCTGCAACCACTGAAAAACCGATCGCTCAAGTAGGGCAGTTTGGTTTGATGACGGTTGAAGGTGTAAACAGCACCGGTGCTTTCATGAGCTGGGGTGTGAAAGGCAAAGATCTTCTGGTTCCTTTCAGCGAGCAGCGTGGCCGTTTAAACGAAGGTCAGTCAATCTTAGTATATGTGTATATCGATAAAGCATCGAGCCGTATTGTTGGAACAACTAAGTTCAACAAGTGGTTAGACAACACGCCAGCGACTTATAAGCAAAACGAACAAGTTGATCTTATCATCGCAGAGCGCAGTCAATTGGGCTACAAAGCGATCGTTAATGGCGAACACTGGGGAATGATTTTCCCATCAGACATTATTGGTAAGCTATTCATTGGTAAATCACTAAAAGGCTACATCAAAAACATTCGTGAAGAAGACGGTAAGATTGACTTGTCTCTTCAAAAAGTCGGTGTTGCTAAGATGGATGACTTGAGCACTAAGATTCTCGATCTGCTTGAGAAGAAAGGCGGCTTTTTACCACTGAACGACAAGTCTTCACCTGAAGCGATTTTCACGGCATTCAGAACCAGTAAAGGTACGTTCAAAAAGACCATCGGTGGTCTGTACAAGTCAGGTAAAATCTCTATTGATAAAGAAGGCATTCGCTTAGCTGAATAAGCGAGTTTCTCGGTTAAAAAAAAGCCCAAACTTTCCTGTTTGGGCTTAGGGGAAAGGGCTCCGAAGAGCCTACGCTAATCGTTGTAATTCTTTGTCTGATAGACTGAAGTCTAGTTTAGATTCCTCAATAAGCGATTTTCCATAACGCAAATAGTGATTTGAATTGATATTTATGTAATTAAGCGTTGATTCGACATTATTTTTAATCGCACCGAGCTATCTGATGTGAATAGAAAAAGCCCAAACAATTTACGTTGTTTGGGCTTTTTGTTTATTCGTATGCTTTAAGCAGTTAAGCAGTTAAGCAGTTAAGCAGTTAAGCAGTTAAGCAGTTAAGCATAAGCACAATTAGAACAGGTTCTTATCGCGTACGAGCTCTCGCGGTAAACCGTTCTTCACTCGGTTGCCAACCCACTTACCAAGGCCGATGATCGCGCCGTTGTATTTAACCAGCACTTCGCCTTTACCTGACAAGCCTTCTGGGCGAACATCTCGTCCCATGAACCACTCACGCGCGTCTTCGATGTTAAGTTCTACAACGTTGGCTTCGTTACCTGTAGCCAGCGTTGTCGCTACCTGATGCTGCCAACGATAGCCTTTCTTATGAGTCTCAGCGATCTTGATGCCCATACGAGAGAAACGGAACTCGCCAATCATCGGCTCTAGTGCTTCAGGGAATAGCCAAACGTCTTTGTCACGAATCCATACCTGAGTATCACTTGGTAATTCGATATCCAGTGCGCCTAAAAGCTGATCAGCGACTTCTTGCTGTGCTTTTTTATTGGCTTTTTCAAATGGAAATTTACCCAAACGTTTCTTCACTTCTGGTGGTGTCACAGAAGCGAGTTTACGGATACGTGCAACGAAGAAACCTTCCGAGTCATAAACCTGCGGGAAGATGTGAAGAAAGCCTTCCTCGGTCGTCGTCGCTTTTGCATTGTCGAATAAGTTTTCTAAAGACTCAAACTCAACTGCGTCACCAAACGTCTCTTTTAGGTGATGACATACTTGTTGGTTCTCTTCGGTACTTAATGTGCAGGTTGAGTAAACCAACACACCATTAGGTTTGAGAGCGTGAAAAGCACTTTCAATCAGATCTTTTTGAGTGTCAGCAATATCGACCACAGACTGATAAGTCCAGTTCTTCATCGCGTCAGCGTCTTTACGAATCGTACCTTCGCCAGAGCAGGGTGCGTCTAACAACACGGCATCGAATTGCTCTGGTAGCCAACCACCGAAGACTCTGCCATCAAAGTTACTTAGTGCTGCATTACGCACGCCACAGCGCTCTATGTTGGCGTGAAGGACTTTCACACGGCTTGCTGCGTATTCATTAGCAACCAGTACGCCACGGTTATTCATCAAGGCCGCTATTTGAGTCGTTTTTGAGCCTGGAGCTGCAGCGGTGTCTAACACGGCTTGATAATTCTCTTCACCTTGGAATAGAGCGGACGGTGGCATCATCGAGCTGGCTTCTTGAATGTAGAATAGGCCAGACATGTGCTCTGCCGTATTACCTAAAGGCGCTTCACTTTCATCTGCAGTGATCCAAAAACCCGTTTCACACCAAGGTACTGGTTCCAGTTCCCAACCTTTGTCTTTCGCGCGTACGAGGAAATCTTCAACACTGATCTTCAATGTGTTCACTCGAATACTTTTACGAAGTGGTTTTTGACAAGAAGCGACAAACGAAGCCATATCTAGGTGGCTTGGCATGATGCCTTCAATATGAGTCAGGAATTCTTCTGGGATATATACGTTAGCGTGCAAAAGGGTATCTCGATTTATAGCGTTAATGCGCGCAGTTTAAAGCAAAATGAGATTGTCCTAAACCAAATTTGCTTTAAACAATAAAAATGCAGCCGTTTGGCTGCATTTTAAGTTGAATCATGTGCGTTTCAGTGTCGAAGCTTAGTTCACTAAGGGCGAGGGATGGCCGTTCTCCAAGATTTCCATTCATCTTCGGCTTGAGGATATAAATAGAAAGATTGGTCTTCTTCTGCCAACGGTTGGAGTTCATTCGTTGGTGGCGTTGAGAAAGTAATCCCGCCTCTTAACAAGCTATCTACAGTACCTGCCTTGATGCTTGCACCAGACAAACCGATAGAGACATCAACCCCAGATACATTCCAAAAAACGCTGTTTGAGCGAATCAGATAGGCGTATTCAGGTTTTATCTGAATGGTTGAGATAATACGGTCTGCAAATTCACCCAGTTTTACGTCAATCACAGAACCAATCTCTAGTTCTCTGAATAGAATAGGTGTGCCTTCAGATACAGAACCTCTTGTTTCACTCTGCAACATAAACACTTTGCCTTCAGGTTGAACGGGGCCTTGGCTGAGTTTAAATGCCGTGGTTTTACTGCCTTTTCCTGGTTCAACATTGATGTGTTTAGACAGGAGTGCCGATACGTTTTTGATACCGTTTAGGCCGATCTCCGGTTCTGCTAACCAAAAGTGGCTGTTTGCGACTGCAATTTTCTCAACGTATTCCGGTAAAACACGAGCGGTAATTTCGATACCACCTTTGCTAAAGTTCGGAATCACGAGTGTCACTTCACCAACGGTTACGCCCTGATACTTGATCGCCATGCCTTTGCTGACTTCTTGGTCGCCAGAAGAGGTGATGGTAATCGCGCGGCCAAACTTTCTCGCTGATTTCGAATCTGCGTATAGCTTCCAAACGTTACCAAGCTTGTTGTCGATTCCTGGTAGTGAATCAAAGGCAATACCACCTTGAATCAGCGTTTTAACCGGCGCGGCTTTGATGCTGATCCCTGATAAAGAAGCATCGACTTCAACACCTGAACGATTCCAGAACACAGTGTGCTTGTTGATTAAGTGTGTGTAACGGTTTTCGATGGTTACTTCGATTCTTACGCCACCATCCGCAAGCTGAAAGTTAGAAATACTACCAACTTGAAGGTTGCGGTAGAGCAGAGGGCTTCCTTTCGAAATAGAAGGCAGCTCGCTAGCAAACAACGACATCTTTTTAGAGCCAGTTTGATTGAACTTGGCGATTTCTGCTAATGACTTACTTTGGAATAATTGATAGTTAGAGCGAGACTTGCTGTTGCCTTCACTCACAAAGCTAATAGAACCACTCAGCAATTGTTTCGCTGGCGGTACCGTGACGCTTAGCCCCGATTCTGTAAGCTCTGCAGTCGCACTGCCTGTCACGAAGAAGCGGTTGTTACTTTTGATAAGGTGCGCATATTGGTTGTCGATCAGCGCGTCCATGAATACTTCATGCTTGTCGCTACCGGTTCCAACACTTTCAACTAGCCCAACATCAATGATTGAACCAACGGCTATGCCTTTATAAAGTAATTGGGTTCCAACATCCAAACCAAATGAATTGTTAGAGGTTAGACGAATCGCAACAGACTTTTCTTGCTCCTGACTGAACTCGTTCTTGCGAATAGCGGTAAACCGACGAGACTTTTCACCTTCACCAGGTACTAATGTCAGGAAGTTACCTGTTACCAAGTTAGCAATGTTCTTCATACCTGTTAGCGACAGTTCAGCTTCTTCCAGAACGAATTTACTTCCGCTGTTCAAGAAGTCACTGAATGCAGGCTGGATAGCGGCAGAAGCCACCACGTTTTCACGACCTTTGCTCAACGATAAATCGGTAATTTGACCAATTTCGATGCCTCGGTACATGATTGGCGCACCGGTTGCACTGATCTTGTTGTCGTCTGGCACTGCGATCTTAATTGAGATACCACGACCGGCGGTTTTTAGATCGGGATAGAGTTTGAATTCGGTGTTCATTTCAACGGGTTGGCCTTCTCCCGGGGAGTCGACTGCAATCGAGCCGCCAAGTAAGGCGCTTAAGCTCTCTAATCGTACGTCAACACCAGAGAAGCCGATACTTGCCCCTAAGCCGCTTACGTTCCAAAAACGACTTTGGTCGGTAATGATATGACTGTATTCGTCTTTGATGGCCGCTTGAATGGTTACCGACTTAGCATTTTCATTGAGTTGATAGTTATAAACTTCACCAATCGGGATCTTGCGGTAAACAATTTGTGAACCGACAGATACGCCGCCAAGATCTTTAGTCGTCAACGATATATTGAGACCTTCGGACGCCAGTAAGTCAGAAGGTGATGATTCCAAGGCGTGAAACACCGTTTCTGGTTTTTCTTTGGTTTCACTAGGGTGAATCGCAATATAGTTACCGGAAACAAGAGCGTCTAAACCAGAAATGCCAGAGAGGCTTGCTGTTGGTTTTACTAGCCAGAAACGCGTTCCCTTCGAAAGAAGCTTTTGAGCCTCAGGGTAGATGTCAGCATCAACATAAATGCTCGATAAGTCTTTGGACAACGTGATGTCGCGAACCATACCTACTTCTAAGCCTTGATAGCGAATCGTGGTTCGCCCTGCGACTAACCCCGCGGCATCCGAGAAGTAGATCTGCACACGTTGTCCTGCATCGTGTACTGACTTCATAACCAGCCAACCAGCAAGTGCTACGGTTAGGATCGGCAGAATCCACAAAGGAGAGATCCCTTTGTTTTTTCTAACTTCTGGTGAATATGACGTTTGTGATTGGTTATTGTTGTTCATTCACTGACTCATCTTTAGAGGTGTGGTTATCCCAAATTAGCCTAGGATCTAAGCTTTCCGCTGCCAGCATTGTCATAACAACAACGACACCGAAAGCCACAGCACCATAACCTGGTGTAAAGTTTAAAATTTGTCCACGGTCGACCAATGTCATCATGATCGAAATAACGAAGAGATCCATCACCGACCATTTACCTACCCATTTCACGATGAAATAGATGGTCATTCTTTGCCTGTGATAGCGTGCTCGTTTCATTTGAATACAAAGTAATATGTACGTAAGCCCGAGAATCTTAGCTACTGGAACCACGATACTCGCAATAAAGATAATCGCTGCGATGCCGTACATATCCGTATTGATGAGTGAGGCGACACCCGAAATGATCGTGTCTTCTAGCCTTTGTCCGTTGGTGATTACGATCGAAATTGGAATCACGTTCGCTGGTATTATGGCAACGGACGCTGCAAATAACAGTGCCCAAGTCTTTTGTATAGAGTAGGGCTTGCGGTGATATAAGTCATGGTGGCAACGTACACAAGCGTCACCCTCAGGCTGAGATAGATGGCAGTTGTGACAGTGAACATTTTTGCTTTCTGTAAAAGAGTAGTCTGATTCTTTTGCCCAAGCTTCCCAGTAACGTCGCACACTAATGCGGCTCACCAGTAGAACGCTGAATAACTGCAGTAGAATCAATCCAATTAAACCGGGGCCAACAAAAATATCGGAATAGTCTTGTAGTTTGAAACACGAGATGGCCACACTCACCAAAAACACATCCAACATCATCCAATGCTTTAAGGTTTGGATAATCGCTAATGAGTAACGAAATGGTGTGAAAATTTTAAAACGTAATGATGCGTGTGTGATCAGTACAGAAGTACAAACAAGGAACGGCGCGATAGAGCTACAAAATAAAATGAGTAACCCAAGCAGTGGGAAGCCTTCTCCCATTAAGGTGAACACACCCGATGGCAGTGTTGCTGGTATCATGACGCCGATTAGGCGGATACTGATGAATTCAAAGAAGTGCGAAGGAATAAATAGCAATAAGCAGGTGATTGCGATGGCTAGGTTTCCAGAGAGACTAGGTGTGCCTCCGCGGTATAATTGAGTCCCGCATCTAGGGCAGTAAGCTGACTTCCCATGTGGGATGTCCATCTTATCTATTGGGAGTTCACAACCTTGGCATAGTCGTACAGAACTGCTGTCGCACAAGTGCTTACCTTGTGAAGGTCCGGATGATGGCTGATCGCCCGGTAATGGTTCAGCGGTGACAGTATGAGAGGGGGAGGTCACAAGACCTCCCGAGTTGAAGCGTTGGTCAAAACATAGCAGTGACTTAACTTACTAGAACGACAAACATCAGGCGTGCGATTGCACACTGCCATAGAGTGTTTGATAAAGTCCTTGTTGTTCAACCAATTCACCATGTGTTCCCGTCTGTGTGACTTGTCCATCTTCTAAAACATAGATCAGATCAGCTTGTTTCACTGCTGATAATCGATGAGCCACAATCAAAGTTGTGCGATCTTTCAAAAATTCGCTTAGTGCTTTGTGCAGAGCTGACTCTGTCGCTGTATCAAGTGCAGATGTTGCTTCATCTAGAATAACAAACTTCGGATTGCTCAACACCATACGGGCGATGGCCAGTCGTTGTCGTTGGCCACCAGACAGTCGAACGCCATTCCTACCAATTTGAGTATCTAAACCGTTACTTAGTTGCTTAATTACATCTTGCATCTGAGACACTTCAAGCGCACGCCATAGCGACATTTCATCGTATTCGGCGCCGAGGGTCAGATTATGCCTCAATGTGTCATTAAAAAGTATAGGTTGCTGTAAAACAACGGCAATTTGATTGCGAATTACATCAAAGCTGATGTCGTCCGTTGTTTCTCCGTTATAGCGAATACACCCAGAGTCGGCTTGATAAACCCCAATCAGCAACTGTATTAATGTCGATTTACCTCCACCACTGGCACCGACAAGAGCGACCTTTTTACCCGCGGGTATATGTAAGGATAGCTTATTTAAAACAGTGTTTTCTAATGTGTAAGAGAATGTAACATCTTCAATATCGACGGTCACTTCTTGATGTTCATTGAACGGGTTCACTTTACTCACCGGACGATGTTCTTCTTCAAGTAGGAGTAGATCGTTAATGCGTTGAAGCGCGGCCTTCGCGCTATACCAAGAAAACTGAATGCCTAATAACTCTTGAACAGGGCCGAGCATGAACCATAAGTAGCCGAAGACTGCGAAAATTTGGCCAATGGTTAAATCACTAAATAACACCATCAACATTGCTACAGCACGGAACAGTTCAAAGCCTAACAGAAACAGTAAAAAGGACACTCGACCTGCGGCTTCAGATTGCCATGCGTATTTATCGGCATCGATTCTTACTTGGTTTGCTTGAACTTTCAGCTCATCAAGAAAGATACGCTCTTTATTAGCAGCACGAAGTTGATAGATGCCATCTAACGTTTCAACTAGGCGATTCTGAAAACGCTCAAAAGACTGGTTTTCATATTTCTTAAGGTGTTTAACACGGCTACCAAGTTTACGAGAAAAATAAATAACAACAGGATTGACCAGTAGAATGAACAGCCCTAAGCGCCACTCTAACCATAGTAGGACGATAGCGGTACCGAGCACCGTTAAGAAGCTGATGATAAATTTAGAAAGGGTAGAGCCAATGAACTTATCAATAGTCTCTATGTCTGTAATAAGGTGAGCATTAATACCGCCGCTGCCTTTGGTCTCGTATTGTCGGATGCTAATGCGGCCAAGTTTATCGATCATCTTGCTACGCATTTGGTAGGTGATCGTTTTGGAAACCAAAGTGAATTGACGACCTTGTAGAATATTCAACGCTTGGCTAGCAGAGCGCATCAAGATGACCAACAAGAGAGTAAGAGCAATATAGCCAGTTGGCGTTTGCAGCGAGACTGGAAGTAGGTGATTCATCATCTCTAACCCTGAAGCTGGCTTATCAAGCAAAACTTCATCGACCATGAGTGGCATAAGCAGAGGGATAGGGACGCTAATTAAGGTTGCAAGAATGGCAACAAAGTTAGCAAACAGTAATTTGGACTTGTGTTTTTTTACTTGAGTTATCAACCA
Source organism: Vibrio lentus (assembly GCF_002875945.1). GTDB lineage: Bacteria > Pseudomonadota > Gammaproteobacteria > Enterobacterales > Vibrionaceae > Vibrio > Vibrio apostichopi. The sequence goes on along the minus strand of NZ_MCZK01000156.1, from coordinate 30,173 downwards.
AGAACGGCTAATAGTGTCTTCTGAATTGTTCATTGTAATGAGAATAAGTCCTATTTAGTTTGATGGCCGCATTTTACTGCGTTCTCTTGATAATGGAAGTCTCAATTTAATTGGAAGTTAATATGAAAATAGAACATTACCAACGCTTAACCAAACAAGCCGTTGCATTAATTGAATCAGAAACCGATCTAATTGCGAATCTTGCAAATATTAGCTCACTATTGTTCATGGAATTAGATGAACTTAATTGGGCTGGTTTCTACTTAATGAAGCAAGACAAGCAAATGCAACAAGATGAGCTTGTGCTTGGTCCATTCCAAGGACAGCCAGCGTGTGTTCGAATTCCAGTAGGGCGTGGAGTCTGTGGAACTGCAGTTGCGACGAATACAGTTCAGCGCATTCATGATGTGCATGAGTTCGAAGGTCACATCGCTTGTGACGTTGCAAGTAACTCAGAAATCGTTATTCCATTCTCTATCGATGGTAAAGTCGTGGGTGTTCTTGACATCGATAGTCCAAATATTGGTCGTTTTTCTCAAATTGATGAAGACGGATTGACATTTTTTATGGCTGAAGTGGAAAAGGTGCTTAATTCGCACGCGAACAAGGCATAAATTATTCTCTTACTGTGGTTTTTCCCAAGCATCTCTCTATAATACGTAAAAATATTTTCTTAATGCTCGCGGAAAACCGCAAAAACCAGGAACCCACATGGAAAACACTGAAAAGTTAAAAAACAGCAAAGAAGTTATCGCATATGTTGCTGAATGTTTCCCTAAATGCTTTACTCTAGAAGGTGAAGCAAAACCACTTAAAATTGGTATTTTTCAAGATCTTGCTGAACGTCTAAATGAAGACGAAAAAGTAAGTAAGACTCAGCTTCGTGCAGCGTTAAGACAGTACACATCATCATGGCGTTACCTGCACGGCGTAAAAGCTGGCGCAGATCGTGTTGACCTAGACGGCAACGCGTGTGGCACATTAGAAGAAGAGCACGTAGAACACGCTAAAGCTACACTTGCAGAAAGCAAAGCGAAAGTTCAGGCTCGTCGTAAAGAACAAGCACAGAAAGCTCGTGAAGAAGGCAAAGCGAAAACTAAGGCGAAGAAAGCTCAACAGCCTCGTCGTCAAGCGCCTAAAGCACCAAAAGTAGAAAAGCCTGTAGAAACACGCGCTTTGAACGCCGATGAATTCATCGCTGGCAAAGAAGTAAATGTGAACATGGGTACAGGAAACATGGCTGCGACCATTATTGAAATCAATAAGGAAGATGTACGTGTTCAGTTAGCAAACGGCCTACAAATGGTTGTTAAAGCGGAGCACTTGCGCGCTTAAAGGAGATACTCCTACGCATGAAATGCCGTTCAAAATTGACACTGATTGCTGCTAGCTTTTGTCTAGCAGCTTCAGCTCAGGCTCTTGAAGCCAAATTAGATCAGGACGATTTACCTTTACTCGCTCCTGAGGTCCAACACGAAACTGCTAGTAAACGTGTTACTTCTCGATTTACTCGTTCTCACTATAAACACTTCAATCTCAACGATGATTTCTCTCAAGCTATCTTTAATCGTTATTTAGAGATGCTGGATTATAATCGTAATATCTTCACTCAAGCTGATATTGACTCTTTCTCCTCTTCATCTGTGCAAATTGATGATCAGCTGAAAGCGGGTAATAACCAGATTGCTTTCGATGTTTATAATCTTTCCATGCAGAAGCGTTTTGAACGTTTTCAGTATGCGTTGTCTTTGCTAGATACTGAGATTAAGTTTGATACCGATGAAAGTATTGAGCTCAATCGTAGTGAAGCAGAGTGGCCGAAAGATATCGCCGAAGTAAATGAGCTTTGGAGAAAACGTGTTAAATACGATGCGTTGAATCTAAAACTTACTGGTAAAGAGTGGCCAGAGATTCAAGAGGTTTTGGAAAAGCGTTACAACAATGCGATGAAGCGTATTACGCAATCGCATAATGAAGATGCTTTCCAAATCTACATGAACGCATTTGCGCGTGAAGTTGACCCTCACACCAGTTACCTTTCTCCAAGAAATGCAGAACAATTCCAATCAGAGATGAATCTATCTTTGGAAGGTATTGGTGCTGTGCTTCAGATGACCGATGACTATACCGTTATTCGCTCGTTAGTTGCTGGTGGCCCTGCGTCAAACAGCAAACAATTGAGTGATGGTGACCGCATTGTCGGTGTTGGTCAAGATGGCGAAGAGGTTGTTGATGTTATCGGCTGGCGTTTAGACGACGTAGTACAACTGATTAAGGGCCCGAAAGGGACCAAAGTTAAGCTACAGATCTTGCCGGAAGGTAATGATGCGAAAAGTCACGTTGTCACAATTGTACGCGATAAGATTCGTTTAGAAGACCGCGCTGTTAAATCTGAAGTTATCGAGAAAGATGGCAAGAAGATTGGTGTTCTTGAAGTACCAAGTTTCTATGTTGGCCTTTCTAAAGATACCGATAAACTGATCACTGAGCTTAAACAGCAAGGTGTTGAAGGTATTATCGTTGATCTTCGAAACAACGGTGGTGGTGCGCTGACTGAAGCAACCGAACTCTCTGGTTTATTTATCAAAGAGGGACCAGTTGTTCAGGTTCGTGATAGCTACGGTCGTGTCAAAGTGAACAGTGATACTGACGGCGAAATCAGCTACCAAGGTCCATTAACGGTATTGGTGAATCGCTACAGTGCGTCAGCTTCTGAGATCTTTGCAGCAGCGATGCAAGATTACGGTCGTGCGATTATCCTTGGCGAAAACTCTTTCGGTAAAGGAACGGTGCAACAACATCGCTCTTTGAATCATATCTATGATTTGTTTGATAAAGAGTTGGGCTACGTTCAATACACAATCCAGAAATTCTACCGAATCAATGGTGGCAGTACGCAAAACAAAGGTGTAGTACCTGATATTGCTTACCCAACGCCAATTGATCCAGCAGATACGGGTGAAAGTGTTGAAGATAATGCTCTGCCTTGGGACAGTATTGATAAAGCAAACTACTCAGTGTTACAGCGTAACGATGACAAGATAGTTGCTTTAACTGCACAACACCAAGCTCGCATTGCTACTGACATGGAATTTGGCTTTATCGCGCAAGATATTGAAAAATATAAGGCAGATAAAGACGATAACGACCTTTCTTTGAATGAAAAGGTACGTCAGCAAGAGAGTGATGATGCGGATGTGCTTCGTCTAGAGCGTATCAATCAACGTCAAAAAGCCGCTAAGTTAGAGGCATTTAAAACGTTAGATGATATTCCTAAAGACTACGAAGCCCCAGATGCTTATCTTGATGAATCAGTTGCTATCATGCTGGATATGATCAAGAAATAAACAAAACACCTGTCAAAAGGTGATTGTTTAAAGACGTACTATTTGAAAAGCGAGCTTAGGCTCGCTTTTTTTTGTATCTGAGATTTGACAAGAATCGCGGTGTTTCTCTGCCCATTAACGCTTCGATATCTTCTGAATAGCTCATATTTAAAGATTGTTTTTGCGAGTGATTGTGTCACCCAGTTACTTCGTATTTAAAAAATTGGTTACTTCGCACTTAAAATTTAGTGACTTGGATCATATTTTTTCGCATTCTATTCATTACGTGCCTAAGCTTAAAGAAAACGAGGGGGCGCGTATGAAATGGATTCTACTAATTTTATCTTGTTTAAGTTTTGTTGCTTTTGGGAGCGAGGTAGCTTCGAGCAGCCAACAATCAAAAAGTGATAGTAATCTATCTCATTTTGACCTTCCTCTGTTGCTTGGCGATTGGTATTTGATGAATCCAGATCCTGATCAAGGTACTGAAAACTTTAGAGCAATCAAACTCACTCTCGATTCAAATTACTCATTCACTATCGATATCCAAAAGAAAGACTACAGTGTGGATCATTGGGAAGGTTTGTATAACGCCAATGAAGACACGATTATTTTGGGTTTGAATACCACAGAGCCTCAGGTTTACGCCTACAGCAGTAACCATAATATGCTGAATCTTAACGGTGTTATGTTCACTAAGGCTTTGCCAAACGCATTGGCGGGGATATGGTCAAGCGCCGAGCTGTCCGGCAGTGACTTGCGTGCGAGTAACATTCAAAAAATGGATTTAGTCCTTCAACCTGACTTTATATTTATGTTCCGAGTGTCCGATGAAGAAGGTGGTGAAGTTATTCGTCGTGGCGTGTATTACACCGAAGGTGACCAGTTGGTGTTGCTTTATGAGAACGGTGAACACGGCACTCGTTACACATTAAACAGTGATGTGTTGACGCTTCAAGGTGAAGAAGGAGACATGTTTGCGGTGCTTAATCGTATTCGATAAGTACGAGTTTTAGCCCCAAAATTGAACTCGCTGATAATATGGTTTGTTGCTTGTTTATTAGGCGTTCCTATCTGATTTGATTGATAAAATAGCAAAACATGGAGGCATTTTCCTACAATGCCTCCTTTTTTTAATATTCCCCTTGTTTTATTGGCGCTCAACCTTTAGATATATACAGTTAAAAAATAATTACGTATAACGATCAAAAGGAACCCGTCATGGCACATACACCTCAAGCCAAGTATCGTAAAGATTATCAATCACCATCTCACACTATTTCTGAAATCGATCTTACTTTCGATTTGTACGATTCAGCATCCATCATTACCGCTGTTTCTAGTGTTAAGCAGGAGAAAGAAAGCTCGACATTAGTACTTGATGGTGAAGGCTTGAAGTTGGTGTCTGTTCTGGTTGAAGGTAAGGAGTGGACGCAGTACGAACAGTCAGAAACTTTGCTTACTCTGAATGATCTACCGAAAGATTTTACACTAACGATCGTTACGGAAGTTGACCCTGAAGGGAACAGCGCACTTGAAGGTTTGTACAAGTCGGGTGGTGCGTTCTGTACTCAATGTGAAGCTGAAGGTTTCCGCCGCATTACTTACTACATGGATCGCCCAGATGTGCTGGCGAAATTCACGACAACGGTCATCGCAGACAAAGCTGAAAACCCATTCTTATTAAGTAATGGTAACCGTGTCGACGAAGGCGAAGCTGAAAACGGCCGTCACTGGGTGAAATGGCAAGACCCACATCCAAAACCAGCGTATCTGTTTGCTTTAGTCGCGGGTGACTTCGATGTACTTCGTGACGCATACACCACACAATCTGGTCGTAACGTTGACCTAGAAATATTTGTCGACAAAGGCAACCTCGACCGCGCAAATCACGCGATGGTTTCTTTGATTAACTCAATGAAGTGGGATGAAGAGCGTTTCAATCTTGAGTATGACTTAGACATCTACATGATCGTTGCCGTTGATTTCTTCAACATGGGCGCGATGGAAAACAAAGGCCTGAACGTATTCAACTCTAAGTTCGTTTTAGCGAATGACCAAACGGCAACAGATACCGACTACCTAGGTATCGAAGCAGTAATCGGTCACGAATATTTCCATAACTGGACAGGTAACCGAGTTACTTGTCGCGATTGGTTTCAGTTAAGCTTGAAAGAAGGTTTAACGGTATTCCGTGACCAAGAGTTCTCTTCTGATCTTGGCTCTCGCGCAGTAAACCGTATCAACAATGTTCGTATTATCCGTGGTCCACAATTCGCTGAAGATGCGAGCCCAATGTCTCACCCAATTCGCCCAGAAAAAGTGATAGAAATGAATAACTTCTACACATTAACGGTATACGAAAAGGGCAGTGAAGTGATCAGAATGATCCACACATTGTTGGGTGAAGACGGTTTCCAAAAAGGCATGAAGCTGTACTTTGAACGTCACGATGGCACTGCAGCAACATGTGAAGACTTCGTCGCGGCAATGGAAGATGCATCGGGCGTTGACCTGTCTCAGTTCCGTTTATGGTACAGCCAGTCTGGTACGCCGACGCTTTCTGTTGAAAGCCATTACGATGTAGAGAAAAAAGAGTACACGTTAACGACTCGCCAAGTAACAGCGCCAACTCATGAGCAAACCGAAAAGCAGGCTCTACATATCCCTCTAGATATCGAACTGTACACAGCGTCGGGTGATGTGATTGAGTTACAATGTAACGGGCAGCCAGTTCATAATGTATTAGATGTGAAAGAAGCGGAACAAACGTTTGTGTTTGAGAACGTAAACGAGCAACCAGTTCCATCTCTGCTGCGCGAGTTTTCTGCGCCAGTGAAACTTGAATACAACTATTCAGACGAAGAGCTGATCTTCCTGATGGTGAATGCTCGTAACGAATTCTCTCGTTGGGATGCAGGGCAAATGCTGTTAGCGAAATACATCCGTAGCAATGTAGATAACGTTCAACAAGGTCAAAAGTTTGCACTGTCTTCAGAAGTGGTCGATGCATTCCGTGGTGTATTGCTCAGCGATTCATTGGAGCCTGCATTTATTGCTGAGATGCTTTCACTGCCAAGCCATAACGAAGTGTCGGGTTGGTACGAGCGTGTTGACATCGATGCGGTCGCGTCAGTACTTCATTCAATGAAAGTGACGTTAGCAAAAGAGCTTGAAGATGAACTTGCAGCTGTTTACCACAGCAATGCATTAGCAGAATACACAATTGACCATGATTCAATTGGTAAGCGTACTTTGCGTAAAGTTTGTTTAAGTTACTTAGCGCATACTGAAAAGGGTAATGACTTAGTTGTTGCTATGTACCAGCAAGCAAACAACATGACAGACACAATGGCAGCAATGGGCGCGGCGAACAGTGCACAACTTCCATGCCGTGAAACTTTAATGGCGGATTACAGCGACAAGTGGAAACACGATGGTCTTGTCATGGACAAGTGGTTTGCTCTTCAAGGTACGAACCCAAGTTCAAACGCACTTGAAGTGATCAAGGCGTCTATGTCACACCAAGCGTTTAGTTTGAAAAACCCGAACCGTACTCGTAACTTGGTCGGTTCATTCTTAAACATGAACCCGGTTCAGTTCCACGACAAGTCAGGTCAGGGCTACGAGTTTGCAGGCGAAATCTTACGTGAGCTTAACAGCAGCAACCCACAAGTAGCATCACGTTTGATCGATCCTTTGCTTAAGTTCCGTAAGTACGATGATCAACGCCAAGCTTTGATTAAAAAGCAACTTGAGACCTTAAAGGGTATGGACAACCTAGCGAAAGACTTATTTGAGAAAGTGACGAAAGCACTCGAGGCTTAAGCTCTCGCTCATTCACGTAACTGTTTGCTAATAACGAAAAGTCATCAGTGGTAGAGGTCATCTGCCACTGATTTTTTGTTTCTGGATTCGAGTTTTTCAAGTTAGATTGGTTGCTTAGTCAAAAATCGTTGTTTAAGCTAAATCCTTTGATTAAACAGGATCTGCTGTTTAAGGGAAATCAGACTCAAAGTAAGGTTCCTCCTAGACAAGCTTTTAAACTGAGAGGTTTCCACCTTTAAACAATGTTCGCCGTTTAACATTTCCACTGTTCAACATCGTTTTGTGCCAAAAAATACCGGCACTGTATATTTATACAGGCATCGTATGAATCGCTATATTTTCCAACTTAACATCTCATATCAACAGTTTTTGGCCAGCTATTCTGGTGCCGCAAGTAAAGTTCAAGTGATAACGACCACTGGATTACGTCTACAGTTACCTGCAACTCGGTTCAGACCATTTCTTACACAAATAGGGGTTAGAGGGCAGTTTAGACTGACAACTGACCAAAAAAATAAGTTTATTAAGTTGGAAGCTCTGTAAACCTTGGCGTGCCTAGTGAGTTAAAAGGAATCTTAATCACATAATCAAACATTTCACCTCTTACCACCTCCAAAACAATTAACTATTTCTCAATAATGCTTTTACAATAAATGAATGCATTACCTTTGCTTAACTCGTTAGTAGGAAAGAGCTCAACGGCTCAATTCAAACACCAGCTTAAGTAAGCCCCCTAATAATAAAATATAATTCTAATTGTGGAGTGTGACTATGACCGCACGTGAAACTGTGGTTCCAGTTTTACTTGAAAAAGTGTACAAACTGATTCAAGACAAACTTGACCTTGCTCATCGACCTCTCGTAACTCAACTTGCTCAACACTTGTTTAGTAACGTTTCTCACGACGACCTAACTCAGAGAAACGAATCCGATTTATACGGTGCTGTAGTTAGCTTATGGCATCACATCAATGAAAAGAAAGCCGACGAAATTTCTGTCCGTGTTTTTAACCCGACAGTAAGTCGTCAAGGCTGGCAATCGACTCACACTATCGTTGAGATAGTGGTACCAGATAGTCCATTCCTCGTTGATTCTGTAAAAATGGCATTGACCCGCCTCGATCTCTCTTCTCACCTTATGCTTCACAACCCAACACAAATCTCCCGTTCTGATAAGGGAAGTGTTGTTGGTGTTAGCAACAACGAAGGTGTCTTCCAATCGCTTTTCCATATTGAGGTTGACCGTCTTAGCAGCAAAGCTGAAATGACCGCACTTAAAACCGAGCTACTGGATATCTTTACCGATACTGGTCTCGTGGTTAATGATTGGCTGAAAATGGTAGAACGACTTGAAGAAGTCACCAATCAAGTTGAAGAGCAAAAAGAGACGATTCCAGTCGATGGTCAGCGCTTTGATGAAACTCTCGCGTTCCTTCGTTGGTTAGGCGAGCACAACTTTACGTTTATGGGCTACAAGGAATATGACCTTGTTTCTGTGAATGGCGACACTGAACTGCAACCTACTAAGGAGCAAGGCCTTGGTTTGTTCGCAAATTCAGATCGTGTACGTAACGTTAAGCTGTCTGAGTTTTCTGACTCGGCACGCTTAGAAGCGAAAAAACCGTATGTATTGATCGTAACCAAGGGCAACACGGCTTCACGCATTCACCGCCCAGCTTACAATGATTACATCGGTATCAAGAAGTTTGATAAAAACGGCAAGGTCATTGGTGAGCACCGCTTTACCGGTCTTTACACTTCTGCCGTTTATAACCAGACCGTTGAAACCATTCCTCTAGTTCGTGAGAAAGTTGAGCGTATCTTAGATGCAAGTGGTTACCGTAAGGGTTCATATTCTTACAAAGCTCTGCACAACATTCTTGAAAACTACCCACGTGATGAACTGCTTCAAGCTCGAGAAGAAGAGCTACTTGAAGTAGGTACCGGCGTAGTACAAATGCAAGATCGCGATCTTCTGCGTTTGTTTGTTCGTAAAGACCCGTTTGGCCGTTTCTTCAGTTGTATGGTTTACGTAACAAAAGATCGTTACAACACCGAACTTCGTCGTCAAACCCAACGCATTTTAAAGCAATACTTCGGTTGCGAAGAAGAGGTCGAATTCACGACATACTTCTCTGAAAGCCCACTGGCAAGAACGCACTATATTGTTCGTGTTGATAACAACAACATGGATGTGGACGTGAAAACAATTGAGCAAAATTTAATGGAAGTATCGTCTACGTGGGATGACCGCCTGTCTGAATCAATCGTTGCTAACTTCGGTGAGAGCAAAGGTCTTCCGTTATCGAAAGAGTACATGCGTGCATTCCCACGTTCGTACAAAGAAGACATGATGCCTGGTTCTGCGGTTGCAGATATCGAACGTCTAGAAGCTCTTAGTGAAGACAACAAACTTGGCATGCTTTTCTACCGTCCTCAAGAAGAGGCGGCAGACTCTAAAGCCGTTCGTTTGAAACTGTTCTACCACAGCGATGAGCCAATTCACCTTTCAGATGTTATGCCAATGCTTGAAAACTTTGGCCTGCGCGTTATTGGTGAATCACCTTATGAAGTGCGCAAGACCAATGGGGTGACTTATTGGATCCTTGATTTCTCGATGCTGCATAAGAGTGACAAGACGATTGATCTTCGTGAAGCTCGCGATCTATTCCAACAAGCCTTTGCGGCAATTTGGGCGGGTGAGTTAGACAGCGATGGTTTCAACCGCTTGGTATTGGGTGCTGGTCTTTCTGGCCGTGAAATCTCAATCTTACGTGCATATGCGCGTTACATGCGTCAAGTTGGTTTCCCATTCAGTCAACAATACATTGAAGATACATTGTCTCATTACCCAGATCTAGCGAAAGGGTTAGTGAGCTTATTCGGCAAGCGTTTTGAACCTAAATTGAAGGGCAGCGCGAAAGGCCAACAAGATCTTATTAAGAAGATCACTGAACAGTTGGATCATGTAGAAAGCTTGGATGATGATCGTATCATTCGTCGCTACATGGAAATGATCACAGCAACGCTTCGTACTAACTACTATCAGCTAGACGACAACAAACAGTCTAAACCTTGGTTGGCTCTGAAAATGAGACCAAGCGAGATTCCAGATATCCCAGCGCCGGTTCCTGCGTTTGAGATCTTCGTTTACGCACCAGACATTGAAGGTGTGCATCTACGTGGCGGTAAAGTCGCTCGTGGTGGTTTACGTTGGTCAGACCGTCAAGAGGATTTCCGTACTGAGATTCTAGGCCTAGTTAAAGCACAGCAAGTTAAGAACACAGTAATTGTACCGGTTGGTGCAAAAGGTGGTTTCGTTTGTAAGCGTCAGCACATGATGTCTGGCCGTGATGAGATCTTCGCTGAAGGTCAACGTTGTTACAAGCGCTTCATCCGTGCACTACTAGACGTATCAGACAACATTATTGAAGGCGAGGTTATCCCACCTAAGAGTGTTGTTCGTCACGATGAAGATGATCCGTACTTGGTTGTTGCTGCTGATAAAGGTACAGCAACGTTCTCAGATCTCGCAAACTCAGTATCTGATGAGTACAACTTCTGGTTAGGCGATGCATTTGCCTCTGGTGGTTCTAACGGTTACGACCATAAAGCAATGGGTATCACCGCGAAAGGTGGTTGGGAATCTGTTAAGCGTCACTTCCGTGAAATGGGCATCAACTGTCAAACAACGGATTTCACCGCTATCGGTGTAGGTGATATGGCGGGTGATGTGTTTGGTAATGGCATGCTGTTGTCTAAGCACATTCGTATGCAAGCTGCGTTTAACCACATGCATATCTTCATTGACCCGAATCCAGAATCAGCATCAAGCTGGGTAGAGCGTGAGCGCTTGTTTAATCTACCTCGCTCAAGCTGGGAAGATTACAACAAAGACCTGATCTCTCAAGGTGGTGGCATCTTCTCTCGTCGAGCGAAGTCTATCTCTTTGACGCCTGAAATTCAGAAAATGCTGGGTACCAAGAAAGCATCAATGGCACCGAATGACTTGATCAAAGCGATCTTGTCTATGCAGGTTGATCTTCTTTGGAATGGCGGTATCGGTACATATGTTAAGTCTTCAAACGAGACTCATACTGATGTTGGTGACCGTGCAAATGACGTGCTTCGTATCGATGGCTGTGACCTGAAAGCTAAGGTTGTTGGTGAAGGCGGTAACTTGGGTATGACTCAATTGGGTCGTATTGAATACGCGCTAACGGGTGGCCGCGTTAATACTGACTTCGTTGATAACGTTGGTGGTGTTGACTGTTCGGATAACGAAGTAAACATTAAGATCTTCCTGAATGGCTTGGTATCTAATGGTGATCTAACCGTTAAGCAACGTAACCAAGTACTTGAATCAATGGAAGATGAAGTTGGCGAAATCGTACTAGACGACGCATATTGCCAAGCTGAATCTATTTCGGTTACTGAGCATCAAGGTGTTGGCTTAGTCAAAGAGCAAATCCGCTTTATTCACACAATGGAGAAAGCAGGGTACTTGGATCGTGGTTTGGAATATATCCCAGATGACGAAACATTGCTTGAGCGTGAAAAACAAGGTCAAGGCCTAACAAGACCAGAGCTTTCTGTACTTGTTGCTTACGGAAAAATGGTGCTTAAAGAAGATCTTGTTAGTGATGATATCGCTAATGATGAATTCCATGCTCAGCAGCTTATGCAATACTTCCCAACAGCGTTACGTCGTAACTATTCTCAGCACATGGATAACCATCCACTACGTTCTGAAATCATTGCGACGGCATTGGCTAACCAAATGGTTAACGAGATGGGTTGTAACTTCGTCACTCGTCTGCAAGAAGAGACGGGCGCAAACATCGTTGATATTGCAAATGCTTACGCAGCATCACGTGAAATCTACGGTCTTGGCCATGTTCTGAAGAGCATCCGTGAACTGGACAATGTTTCAAGTTCTGAAGCTCAATATGAATTGATCTACCATGTTCGCCGTACACTTCGTCGTTTGGCTCGTTGGTTGCTAAGAAACCGTACTGGCAAACAGTCAGTGAAAGCTCTGATCGAACTTTACCAGGGTGATGTTCTTACTATCACAGAGAAACTGGATGAAAACCTAGTAGCTTCTGAAGTAGAAGAGCATAACGCAATGGCACAGTTATGGATTGACCAAGGCGTAAGCGCTGAGTTGGCTAATTCAGTTGCGCGTTTGTCTAGCTTGTACTCAGCACTGGATATATCTACAGTGGCTCGTGAAACAGGTAAAACAGTACAACAAGCGTCTAAGCTTTACTTCAACCTTGGTGACCGTTTGTCTTTGCACTGGTTCTTGAAGCAAATCAATGGTCAAGCAGTAGACAACAACTGGCAAGCACTGGCACGAGCGGCATTCAGAGAAGATCTGGATTGGCAGCAACGTCAGCTAACTGGCCAAGTACTTAACTGCGGATGTGCTTCAGATATTGATGTGATTAAAGCGCTTGATGACTGGATGGAAAGCAACTCGGTTTCTCTGCATCGTTGGGAAAGCATCTTGAACGAATTCAAAGTAGGTTCGGTTCATGAGTTTGCTAAGTTCTCAGTAGCACTTCGTGAATTGATGTTATTGAATCTAAACTGCATGTCGACAGACTAGCGATTAGATAAAAACGAAAAGAAACAAGGGCAGGCCATTAGGTCTGCCTTTTTCGTTTGGCAGAACAGCGTCGTTTGGTCGAATAGTGAATGACGTGTCCAATTATTTCGTTGAGTCACTTATGCTTAGTCAAGTTAGCTTCTAATTGGTCGAGCTAACGGATGCTCGTTACACGAATGATAGTCAAATGGGTGATTCGTTGGAGGATACGGTAACGTTTGCTTAATAATAAACCTCATTCGTTAGCAAACTCGATTATCTTACCCTTACAGACAGTAATAGATTGAATAGTTGGGTAAATAAGTAAATAATATCGTCCCGTTTACACGGCGCTTTTTTCTATCGGAGGCACAATGCTTTACCGTCTAGCCAGAACTGGCTTTTTCCAACTTGATGCCGAAAAGGCTCATGATCTTGCAATTCAAAATTTCAAACGCTTCACTGGCACACCTATTGATCTTTTGTATCGCCAACAATTACCTCACCGACCTGTAGAGTGCATGGGTCTTACTTTTAAAAACCCAGTTGGCCTTGCTGCAGGCCTAGACAAAAACGGCGAATGTATTGATGCATTTGGCGCAATGGGTTTTGGTTTTGTAGAAGTAGGGACTGTTACTCCTCGTCCACAAGCAGGTAATGACAAACCACGTTTGTTCCGTCTTGTTGAAGCCGAAGGTATTATCAATCGCATGGGTTTTAACAACCTAGGCGTAGATAACCTAATTGAGAATGTTAAGAAGTCGAACTATGACGGCATCTTAGGTATCAATATTGGTAAGAACAAAGATACGCCAATTGAAAAGGGCGCAGAAGATTACATTATCTGTATGGAGAAGGTTTACCAATACGCGGGTTACATTGCGGTAAATATCTCTTCACCAAATACTCCAGGACTTCGTTCGTTACAATATGGCGAAGCACTTGATGATCTGTTGTCTGAACTAAAAACCAAGCAATCCGAATTAGAAGCGAAGCATGACAAATATGTCCCGCTTGCTCTTAAGATCGCTCCGGATCTAAGTGATGACGAAATCAGCCAAATTTGCGAATCATTGATCAAAAATAAGATCGATGGTGTGATCGCAACTAACACGACATTGGATCGTAGTATCGTTGAAGGCATGAAGCATTGCGACGAAGCGGGTGGCCTAAGCGGACGTCCAGTTCAATCTCGCAGTACTGAAGTTGTTCGTAAACTTCACCAAGAGCTAGGCGACCAACTACCGATCATTGGGGTAGGTGGTGTTGACTCTTACGTTGCTGCAAAAGAGAAAATGATGGCAGGCGCTAAGCTTGTACAAGTTTACTCTGGTTTCATCTACAAAGGTCCAGGCCTTGTTCGTGACATCGTTAAAAATCTATAGTTAGTAAAATCGGTAGTTCGCAAGATCTATAGGTTGAAAGCTAATAGTCGTCACTGAAAATCTATAATCCGGTATTGTCTTGATAAAAGAGACACTGTAACTCACTGAGTTGTAGAGAAAAGCGATAAGAAAGAGGAATTCATTTCCTCTTTTTTTTTGCCTGTTGAGCAGTAAAATTACTGTAATTGAAGGTAATTTTGCGTTTTACCTAATGGAATGGTTCAACAGTGTGAGACGAAATGATGCTTAAACCTAGCGATACATGGAGTTGGTATTACGATGAGCAGCAATGTTCATTGATGCTAAACCTCGGAGAGGATATGATTTTTAAAACGAATCTGGTCCGCAATAAGCTGGTGGACTGCGCTTTTAAAGATAATGAATTCACTGTTGATGATGCATCTTCTTACCAAACCTTCAAAGAACAAATTTCTGGCTTAGAACTGTCTGAGCCACGACAAGCCGAGCTTGCACTTTATTGTGTGGCCGCGAAGCGTTTTCATAAGCCTGTACAGCCTAAAAGCTGGTTCTTCGACTCACAAGGCGTTGGCCATGAATATCCTCAAGAAGGGGATATTGTACAAATGAATAACGAGCATAGCCTTGGTTACTTCATTGTATTAGAAGTAGGAGAGTGTGCGAGCTTATGTGCATTTGTAGACCTAGAAGAGTTCCTGCTAACGCCTTCAAAAGGGTTACGATTTGGAGACTCGATTAAAGTCATGCACGATAGAATGACTGACGCAAATGCTATCCTTCATCAAACGCATATTGCGATGGTGGGTTAACCTCTAACCTAGAGCGTTAATAGAGCACTATTTCGACCAAATATCGCTACGAATAAACCTGTAATACCTTCCCCATAATCGGCTTAATAGCCGATTTTTTTGTGCCTAAAAAAGCCTATCTCAATAAATATGACGTAGTTCATTCATTTGAATGACGTTGTTCACTGATTTAATTTGTAAAAAACGTATCTTTTTTAACCTCAATTTCGACCGATTCTCCCACTATCGATAGCGGATTTCCTCTGTTTATTCCCTGTTTTGGGTCTTTTGTTGCTAAATTTCAACCTAAATTTCAGTCTGGTATATACCAGTTTAATGGTGAATATAAATGCATTTAATGGTTTGAGCTTATCGATGAGTGTTATTTCTGTGAGATTGAGAGTTGTTGTGTTGTAAGGGAGTGCGGGTAAGCGATCGCTTCATGACTGACCATTTGCTAAGCAGTTAGTCGAAAGATTCAATGAAAAGACGAGTTTAGTGTGATGCTCTGGTAACAAATTCAGGTATAATCGAGCTCATTTTTATCAATAAAAGAACACTATGAATCAATATCTAGCGGTTACCTCAAATGGCCTTGAGAATTTATTAGTTGAAGAACTAACCCAACTAGGGATTACAAACGCAAAACCTGTTCAAGCAGGTGTTAAATTCAAAGCCACCAATGAGCAAATTTATCGTTGTTGTTTGTGGAGCCGTTTGGCTTCTCGATTTGTACGTGTCCTTTCAGAATTCACTTGTATGGATGACATGGATCTTTACCTATCGACCACTGCGGTTAACTGGGTAAATCAATTCCATAGCACTAAGCGTTTCGTTGTTGATTTCAATGGTACGAACAACGAAATCCGTAATAGCCAATACGGTGCGATGAAAGTAAAAGATGCCGTTGTGGATTGCTTTGAGAAGAAGTCTTTACCGCGTCCATCTATCAGCAAAGAAAATCCAAATATCCGCATTCACGTTCGTCTGCATCGTGACAAGGCGATCCTTGGTGTGGACATGGTAGGCAGTGGTCTTCATCAACGTGGCTACCGTCCAGAATCCGGTCGCGCACCATTGCGTGAAACTCTTGCTGCAGCGATTCTTCTTCGTAGTGGTTGGGATGCAACCAAACCTTTCCTAGACCCAATGTGTGGTTCAGGTACGTTAGTGATTGAAGCAGCGATGATGGCTGCAAACATGGCACCGGGTGTTAAACGTCAGAAATGGTGTTTTGAATCACTAGAAGACTTCGAACCTGAGCTTTGGGCTGAAGTTAAAGCAGAAGCTAACGTTCAAGGCCGTCGTGGCGTTAAGAAAGTAGAATGTAAGTTCTTCGGTTATGACAACGACGAACGCATGATAAAAACGGCGCGTGACAATGCACGTCGCGCTGGCGTTGAAGAGTTGATTGAATTCGAAGTAGGTGACGCTGCAAAGCTTAAGCGTCCTACAGAGTTTACTGATGGTGTGATTGTGTCAAACCCGCCTTACGGTGAGCGTCTAGGTACAGAACCGGGCCTGATTGCACTCTACACGGCATTTGGTGCTCAACTGAAGGCTGAGTTTGGCGGTTGTAACGCTTCTATCTTCTCAAGTTCTGATGAATTACTTAGCTGCTTGCGTATGCGTGCAGACAAACAGTTCAAACTGAATAACGGTGCGTTACCGTGTCACCAGAAGAACTACTCAATTTCAGACCGTCCTATGTCTGAGCGTCCTACTGGCGAGCAAGAACAGCTGATTGCTCCTGATTTCGCGAACCGTCTTAAAAAGAACATCGGCAAGATCGGTAAGTGGGCTAAGAAAGAACAACTAGATTGCTACCGTATCTACGATGCTGACTTACCTGAATACAATGTAGCGATTGACGTATACCCAGGTCACCTTGTGATTCAAGAATACGCAGCGCCTAAAGATGTGCCGGAAGACAAAGCTAAGCGTCGTTTAACCGATATCATCCGAGCTTCGATTCAAGTGACTGGCGTTGAAGCAAACAACGTCGTGCTTAAGGTTCGTCAGAAGCAGAAGGGTCGTTCTCAATACCAGAAGATGGCTCAAGACTCTTCTAACCTAGAAGTAAACGAATACGGCGTTAAGTTGATTGTTAACCTTCATGACTATCTAGATACAGGCTTGTTCTTAGATCATAAGATCACTCGTCGTCGTATTGGTGAGATGGCTGGTGGTAAAGACTTCTTGAACCTGTTTGCTTACACAGGCAGCGCTTCTGTTCATGCTGCAGTGGGTGGCGCTCGCTCTACAACGACTGTTGATATGTCGAACACGTATCTTGAGTGGGCAAAAGAGAACATGGAACTGAATGGCCGTGTTGGTCGTCAACATCAATTTGTTCAAGCAGACTGTTTACAATGGTTGGCAAAAGAACAAGGGTCTTACGACTTGATCTTTATTGATCCGCCAACGTTCTCAAACTCTAAGCGTATGGATCAATCTTTTGACGTTCAACGTGACCACATCCAGCTGATGGAAGATTTAAAGCGTCTTCTAAGAGAAGAAGGCACGATTGTGTTCTCTAACAACAAGCGTCATTTCAAGATGGATATGGAAGGACTGGAAGAGCTGGGTCTTAAAGCTCAGAATATCTCGTCTAAGACGTTGCCTCTGGATTTCTCTCGCAACAAGCACATTCATAACTGCTGGTTGATTACTCATAAGTAACTAAGAGATTGTATAAGGACATATAGTGCTGACTCTCTACAGTACAGAAGGATGCCATCTATGTGAGATGGCATTCAAACTCACGGAACAGTTGAATATAAGTCATCAGATCAATGTGGTGGATATCGCATTGGATGATGAGCTCTTTTCCCGTTACGGGGTCACTATTCCGGTGCTCAAATTTGAAAGCTCTGACTTGTCTCAACACTCAGAGCTTAACTGGCCATTTGGCTTGTTAGAACTTAACGATTGGTTAAAGAAGAATGGCATTACTTACAATTCATAATGGGCAATTAGCGTTTGGCGATCACCCATTATTAGATGGTGCGGATTTCGCACTGCAAGAAAACGAACGTGTGTGTTTGGTTGGCCGTAATGGTGCAGGCAAATCAACGTTGATGAAGATTTTGTCTGGCAACATCATCATGGATGACGGCAAGATGCAGATCACGCAAGATGTGGTTGTATCTCGTCTAGAGCAAGATCCACCGCGTAATGAGCAAGGCTCAGTTTACGAATATGTATCTGGTGGTTTAGCTGAGATAGGTGAGTTGCTTAAGGAGTACCACAACTTACTTGATGTTATTGCAGAAGATCCTAGCGAAAAGAATTTAAACCGTCTTACTCGCGTTCAAGAAAAATTGGATCATGCGAATGCTTGGCGTTTTGAAGATCGCGTAAGTAATGTTCTTGCTGCTCTTAAACTAACAGCAAATACCAAACTGACGGAACTGTCTGGTGGTTGGCAACGTAAAGCTGCACTCGCACGTGCGCTTGTATGTGACCCTGACGTATTACTGCTTGATGAGCCTACCAACCACTTGGACGTAGCTACGATCGAATGGTTAGAAGCTTTCTTAAAAGATTTCCGTGGTTCAATCATCTTTATCTCGCATGACCGTGCTTTCATCAAATCAATGGCGACACGCATTGTTGATCTTGACCGTGGCAAGCTAAGTTCTTTCCCTGGTGATTACGACAATTACTTGTTAGAGAAAGAAGAAGCGCTACGTGTTGAAGAGATGCAAAACGCTGAATTTGACAAAAAGCTAGCGCAAGAAGAAGTTTGGATCCGTCAAGGTATCAAAGCGCGTCGTACGCGTAACGAAGGCCGTGTTCGTGCCCTTAAAAAGCTTCGCGAAGAGCGTCAAGATCGTCGTGAAGTACAAGGTAAAGCAAATATCCAAATCGATACGTCTGCACGTTCAGGTAAAATCGTATTTGAAGCTGAGAACCTTAACTTTGCATTTGAAGGCAAAGAGATCGTTACAGACTTTAGCTTCAACATTATGCGCGGCGACCGTATCGCACTTATCGGCCCAAATGGTTGTGGTAAGAGTACGGTTCTTAAACTGCTTCTTGATCAACTCAAGCCTGATTCAGGTCGTTTGCATTGTGGTACTAAACTTGAAGTGGCTTACTTCGACCAATACCGCGAAATTCTAGACCCTGAGAAGTCGGTGATTGATAACCTAGCTGATGGTAAGCAAGAAGTGACCGTAGGCGGACGTGAGCGTCATGCACTAAGCTACTTACAAGATTTCTTGTTCTCTCCTAAGCGTGCTCGTACACCGGTTAAAGCGCTATCTGGTGGTGAGAAAAACCGCTTGTTATTGGCTCGTATTTTCCTTAAATCGAATAACTTGTTGATTCTCGATGAGCCTACCAATGATTTAGATATCGAAACATTGGAACTTTTGGAAGATTTGCTTGCCAACTATGAGGGTACGTTGCTTCTCGTGAGCCACGATCGTCAGTTCGTAGATAACACGGTAATGACGAGTTGGATATTTGAAGGTAACGGTGTAGTGGAAGAGTTTGTTGGTGGTTACCACGATGCTCAGAAACAAAGAGCACAAGCATTGGAGTATCGTCAGGCTGAAAAGCCAGCAAAGGCGGAGAAAGTTGTTGAGGAAACTCCCAAAACTGCGCCAGTTAAAGCTAAACCTAAGAAGTTATCGTATAAGCTACAACGAGAATTAGAAACGTTACCTTTGCGTTTGGAAGAATTGGAAACCGAGATTGAAACTCTGCAGCAAGAAGTTAATGATCCAGACTTCTTCTCAAAATCTGTAGAGCAGACACAACCAGTTTTAGATAAGCTATCTGCAGTAGAGCAGGAGCTTGAAGTTGCTTTTGAGCGCTGGGAAGAGCTCGAGGCACTACAACAGGAAAGTTAAGAAGTAATAATGACTTGTACTAAATTTAAATTAACAACAGTTGCAGCATTAGTATTTGCTGCAACTAATGCCAACGCTGCGCTGTATGACGTAGTTGAAGTTACGCCTTCAATTACAGGTGCGTCTGAAATATTTGGTGTCGCGATTCAACCTGGTGTTGCTACAGATGGAACGAGTGAGCTTGCAAAAGGGTGTTTTGATTCAAGTGCAACAAATTGTGCTGCTAGTACTTTTAAGCTCGCTGGTGAAACTCGCAATGCAGTAGACGGCATCGGCTACCGCGAAGAAGTTCCTTTCGCTATGGATGCACCGTTCCAATATATTCAAGAACGCGATGATTTTGAAAACTATTGTTATCGTGAGCTTAGATACTCTACATGTGAAAGCTGGGCGGACAACCGTTGGAGTACTTGGAGTAAAGAGAGCAACCTTAGCTATGTAAACGCGAAAGCATTTGTTGAAAACGGTAGCTCAATTAGTTCTTATAACGTAGCTATCACGGCACTAGATGATTCAGGTGTGCCAGTAGGTATTGAGTCAAACGGCAGTGATATTCGTTATAACGCAGTTACAACGGTGCCTCTAACTGCTTCATCTGAATCACGTGCTTTTGGTGCTTTAACTGTTGATAATGCTGGTACTGACATCATTTATAACTTTGGCAGTATTTCAGTTAAAGGACCAGTAACCGATACTTCAAACACAACGTTCAGTTCGAAAGCTGCTATCTGGAAGGACGGAGAAGTTCATCAGTTTGACTGGAGCCGTGGTGGTAATGCTCAAGAAGGTGATTACTTTGCTCAAGGAAGTATGCGTGGCCTTACGGAAAACTCCGGCAAATTATATGGCGTCGGTTTCGATACGGTGAATGGTAATGGTGACCTGCAAGACATGAATGCAAGTGTTTTTGTTAGTGATTCACTGGATATTTCCGGAGCTAATTGGACAACGAAAATAATCAGCGGCGCTGAGGTCAAATCTGGTTCATCAAACGATGATGCTAGATACAGTAACTCTGTGGCTACCGACATTAACGAGAACTTGTTTGCTGTTGGGTATTCTAAACGTAATGGTTATGTGCCAGAGAATGGTAGTGCTGGTAACAAGATGTTTGTTGTGACTGATGCTTCGGCATCAACCCCGACTGCGACATACTTATCTGGTGGTATCTTCTTTGGTGGTGCTAGTGGTGAAGCGAAGGCGGTGAACAACTTTAACGAGTTTGTTGGTCAAGTCGATGCAGAAACGACTCGTGAAGTTGATGGTAGCGAGCGTAGACACCGAGGCTTTATTTATCCTTATAATGTTGCTTCATCGAAAGATGAGCGTCGTGTAGACATCTTTAATGGTCAGGCTTGGTGGTTAGATGATCTAACGAATGATGGCAACGCTTCTGGAGAAAACAACAAGTTCCGAATCATTGACGCTTCAGGCATCAACGATGCAGGTGTGATCTCAGCTACAGCTATCAAGTGTACCGTTGGTGGAACAACACAACCATACGATACAACGTCACATAACTCGTATTGTGGCGGTGCTGCATCTAATGCAGTTGAAGAGGTTGTTGCTGTTAAGTTGATTCCTATCGCTGGTAAAGGTAAAGCCGATATCCAAACGCGTAGTGCTGACTCAGAGAAAGTTGATCGTCAAGGCGGCAGCCTAGGTTGGTTCGCTTTGACTGTACTTGGCCTGTTAGGGTTCCGTAGAAAATTTAAATAATTTTATCTCTTGAGCCCGAGTTCACAATTCTGAACTCGGGCTTTTTTTCGCCTTGAGAAAAGTTCAAAAGTGGTCGATTCTTAAAGTTGGAGTAAACAAAACTCCACTCAGTTGTAATCATTGTATGTTAGTAAACGAACACCCGTATGAGGACTGCACTATGAAGAGACAAAAGCGTGATCGCCTAGAACGAGCACAATCTCAAGGTTACAAAGCTGGTTTAAATGGCAGGTCACAAGAAGCTTGCCCATATAGCCAAATGGATTCTAAATCGTATTGGTTAGGTGGTTGGCGTGATGCCAAAGATGATAAGCATTCAGGTCTCTATAAGTAGATAGGGCGAACATATTCAAAGGTCAAGGCTCCATGTTGCTATTAAGCAACTGGAGCCTTGTTAATTTCTGAGAGTCATACAATGCCTTACAAACCGAGAATGGGCCGTTTATAAAGTGATTTAAGATTGTTTCGCTGGTGGACATATAACTGATCAGAGTTACTTAAGCTATATCTTAACGCACTATAACTAAATGCATTGAAATAAAAATAAAGCAACCATTGGCTGCTTTATTAAAAATCTAACTATTAAACTAGAATGCTGATGTATCTTGGAAAAGACCAACTTTCAAATCTTTAGCAACATAAATTTCTTTACCATCAACAAGAACACGACCGTCTGCAAGGCCCATTACTAGGCGACGGTTAACAACACGCTTCATGTGAATTTCGTAAGTTACTTTTTTAGCCGTAGGTAGGATTTGGCCAGTGAATTTAACTTCACCAACACCTAGAGCACGGCCTTTACCTTTGCCGCCAACCCAACCAAGATAGAAGCCAACTAGCTGCCACATTGCGTCTAGGCCAAGACAACCAGGCATTACTGGGTCACCAGGGAAGTGACAATCGAAGAACCATAGGTCAGGAGTAATATCCAGCTCAGCAAGAATCAAACCTTTACCGAAATCACCTTCAGTTTCAGACATCTTAGTGATGCGATCCATCATTAACATGTTTGGTGCTGGTAGTTGAGGGCCTTCTGGCCATAGTTCGCCTTGGCTTGATGCTAGAAGCTCTTCGCGAGTGTAAGAATCACGTTTGTTTTGCATTATCAATTACTCCGATTTTTGATAGGTGCATATTAGTGAACAGGTGTACGCTAAACAAGTCCGATCAGTACTAGACAAACCAGTTTTTAATGCGTCCAACAATTCCAATTGGGTGTTCATGTCTTTCAAAGTTTTCAATACGTTCTGCGATTTTACTCAGAACGCTTTCTTGTTCTTCGTCCCTAAATGGTGCGTTCATAATAAGAGGAATCGCTTCATCTACATTAGAGACGGACCAAATATGGAATTCATTGTTTTTGATGCTTTCAATTAGGTCTGGCTTCAGAGCAAGGTGTCTTAAGTTAGATCTTGGAAGGATCACACCTTGTTCGCCAGTTAGCCCGTTGTGTTTACACACATGGTAGAAGCCTTCGATTTTCTCGTTTAGCCCACCAACGGCTTGTACACGACCGAATTGGTCGACAGCACCGGTTACCGCTATTTGTTGTTTGATAGGGTATTCCGACAAAGCACTTACCAGAGAGCAAAGCTCAGCAAGAGAAGCACTATCGCCATCAACTTCGCAGTATGATTGCTCAAACACAACAGAAGCAGCATATGGCAACGGATCTTCAAGGTTTAGCGCACTGCTTACAAACGCTTGCATGATCATCATGCCTTTAGCGTGAAGGTTGCCACCAAGCTCTGCTTTTCTTTCTACATCGGTAATGTCGCCATCGCCAAAATGAATAACACAGGAAATACGAGCCGGTTCACCATAAGAAATAGGGTGTCCAGGAACGTCGATAACCGTCAGACCATTAACCTGGCCGACTTGCTCACCCTCAGTTTCGATAATGACTTGGCCATCTCGAATATCATCGAGAGCACGCTCAGGAAGGTAAGACTCGCGGTTGTATTTGTGTTGTTGAGCTTGCTGAATATGGTGAATATCAATGTCACCACCATTTGCTTCGATGAGCGCTTCATTCAACAGCGCGTTGTGCCAAATCGGACATAACGGTATGTAGCTCTGGTCTTCTGTTTCTCTTGCGCCTGCCGTTAGGATTCCAACCAAAGCTTCTTGAGTTATCGTTGGAAGGTTATAGCGTCGTTGTAACCACTTAAGATAGCCAAGGTATTGCGTTAGGCTCTCATTGTAGAGCTTAATATCTTGTTCTATTTCGCTGAATAGACAAAACCCTGTTTGAATATCGCCATCTAGATAATCCAGGTCACCAAGTTGAGCGCGGTCTCCGACAACAATCAACTTAATGTTGTATGTCAGTGCTTCTATAGGTGCCTGATTTAGATGCTCAGGAAAACTGCTAATTGGCTCAACAGCTTCACCGAGAAGCGCTGATTTCAATAGCAGCCAGCTTCCTGGATTTGCAAGGATCAGGTTTGCTGAAACAACCAAGTAACCATTGTTTGCTCTTGAAAGTAGTCCCGGCTTTGTTGCTACAATTTCACCATCTTTAGACTGAACTTGGTCAAACAAAGCGGCTGCATTTAAAGATTCGGTTTTTATAACAGGCTGAGAGTCGTTGTTTAACTCCGTCGTTAAAGATTCAACGATAAGTTGACGATAGATCGAATTGTCAGGCGCATTAACAAGTAGAACTCGTGAAAGATTGGATAGGCGTACAAAACGGGTTAGCGCATCTCTAAATCTATGTTGAATATCTGAGAATGTGAAAGGAGAGATGTCAGGGAATTGCTCTAGTTGAGCGCTATATTCATCGTACTGAGGCGTTACATGTCGCCAATCTACTTGAGTCATTTAAATGTCTGATTATGATAATAAGGTAGGGAGTATATAGAAAAAGCGGGGAGTCATATAGGTCTATGTTGTAGTTACTAAACACTAAGCTAATATAAGTATGATCTTGGTCTATTCTTTCAAGACAATAATTGTTAAGTGACCCAATGTGGGTTACGCTGTCACTAGGTTAACTCTCGAGATTAGACATGAAATATCAGCAGCTTGAAAATTTAGAATGTGGTTGGAAATGGAATTACTTGGTAAAAAAATGGAAAGAAGGTGATTCGATCACCTGCCATATTGATTCAAGTGAAGCTGATGTTGCCGTGCAAGCTTTGTTAAAGCTAGAACACCAACCTACAGGGGTTCTTGAGTGGATCTCAAATAACATGTCTCCGGAGCTTGATAACAAGCTTAAACAAGCGATCAGAGCCAAACGTAAACGTCACTTCAACGCCGAACAAGTTCATACTAAAAAGAAGTCGATCGATCTAGATTATCGCGTTTGGGAGAAGCTATCTCAACGCGCAAACGAACTCGGCTGTACGTTATCTGACGCGATAGAGTATTTGGTTAGTGAAGCATCTCGAAGCGAGCAGGCCAGTAAAACAGTAACCAGTCTCAAAGAAGATTTGAGTAAACTCCTTTCTGACGACAAATAAGCGGCATTAGTGGTGGCATTATGATGTATGTAATTTTAATCGGAGCCGTATTGGTTTTTTGGCTCGTCGCAATTGATAGACCCGTATTGAGGATCAAGTTCAATGAAGGTGCGATTGAACAAGTAAAAGGGCATTTACCGCCTAGTTTCAAGCACAATCTTCAAGAAATCGGTCACAACAATGCATTTCAAGGAGAGCTTAAGGTTTACGCAAAGCGTTCTGGTTACAACTTGAAGTTCACCAAAGACATCCCTAAGAATGTTCAACAACGTATTCGAAATGTGTTTCCTCACAATGGCTTCAAATCTAAAGGCTCTAAGAAGGCATAACTTTTGAAATCATGGTTTGCTTACTAATCTCTAGTACTAATTTAACCTCATACTTCCCATAATAATTTGCATACTGTTTTCAACACCACATAGTTGAGAACAGTATGAAATATCTCGTATTTTTGTTGTGCTTTACGTCTCCGAGCGTACTCGCTGATGATGCATTAATTAATCCTGTTGCAAAGAAAATCAAATCTTCAATCCTCAAAGGAATGAAGAAAAGCTCGATCGAACTTGAAGGGTACTGCGACCTAATGATCGAAATGCGCCATTCAAAAGGCTATGCTCGAATTAAAAAGGTTAGGACTTCCGGTGATAGTCGAGTGTGTAAACAAGCGCGAAAGCACTTGCCTGATAATCGAAAGTTTAAATACAGCTTCCCTGAAAAGTACATTCGTTTACACATAGAAAGCTAGTCAACGATCTTGATCTTTCTAGGTGCACGCCCAATGCACTATAACTAAATTTTTATGGATGTTTTGTCACGCTAGGTTCTTCGTGTATCTTAAATATCTATTAATATTGACTTGATTATATATAGCTGGGATATAATACGATGAATAGCTAGGATTAGGTCAAGGAAAGTCACGGTTGTTGTTAGCAAACAAAAATTACACTCCTGAAGTTATTGAAATATCGAGAAAAGTTTCAATTAACGTAGAAAAACACTTCAATAAGTGGTTAGTCTCTCCAAAGTTTAAACTCAAACAAACGACAGTAGACACACTGCTAAGTTTGGAAAATCGCTATTGTGATAGCGTTATTTTCGATGAGAATGATCGAATATCTCACAATCAGCGAATTCTGTTGCGATGTGAACAAGACAGAGTCAGTGCTCGTCGTGAGAAAGTCGTAGCAAAGCAAAAGACATTACGCTACGTCATAGATGATGTTTGTAATACAGCTTCTGAGCTGATGATTGGGAAGCTTGAACAAACACTGATGAGCTCTCTTTTTTCCGAACTTCCGGATTTTAACCATTTCGCTAGTGTCGCTTATTCATCATCTTTGAACTTCTCCAAATTGCATCAAATTTCAGCTGAAAGTAGGCCGCTAAGTTCAAGTCTTATTGAGTTTGTGTCGAATCCGGAATTTACAGAAAAATACGGTAAAAAATCGAAAGTGGTGCTGGATCCAAAAGTAGCAGCGAGACAAATTGGCATAGAGAATTGCAAATTACTTTTTCCACTACTCATGAGTCAGCAACTCATTAAATGGTCTGATGATAACATCAAGCCAATTGTTCCGAAGGTTTGGCAACACCTAGTTGTTACAGCAAACTCTACCCGAATGCGGTTACAAGAGACGTCAGTAAAAGAGCCAGACGTTGGTATTCTGCTTGGAGTATTAAGAACGCTGCCGTTATTCGTCATTTGTAATCATTTTTCAGCGACGTTTGAAGATGCACTCGTTAAAACCATGCTTGGTTATCGGGATGCAAGTGACAAGCACGACGAATACTATGCGTGTACAGAGGTTATCCCGAACACACAGTTTCTCGAATCTATGATAGAGATCTTAGATACTAAGTTACTGAAAAACCTAGTCGATTACATAGATTGGAGCCAAAATAACCAGTTTATTAAACGTGCGCTCCTCGAAGAAGTTCACGATATCCCAGTCCTTGAACGAAGCGTGTACGGTGCAGCGCTTTCGCAGGGCAGAAAGTTCTCTATTTTTGAAGCCCTAGAGAATAGTGAATTGTTTAATATTAAACATCGACCTTATTGGTTTTCAACGGTGCAGATGTCCGTAGCGACCATGGAGCAAATGCAGGCTAGAATACCTGGGAAACTGACCCCAAACATGTAAAAAGATGAGCCACAATCTAATGTGGCTCATCTTTTTAGTTACAATGTAACTCGCGGTGAAGATTCAGTTTGTTGAATGTATTGCCGCTATCTATCTGATTTAGTTGACTACTTCAAAAGTGCAGGAATTCTGCCTCGCTATTGCGTGCTTGACCGGTACTCCAAGGCTCTGACATATCATAAGGACTTTTAACTTTCGATCTGGCGGAGCGTGCTCTGAAAGGATGACAGCGCTTAAGCACTCTTTATTAAGGTAAAGCTTATTCCCAATGAGCTCCTCATCATGTAGAACCCACCGATATTCTTCTTCATAGCGCCAATTCGAATGCTTAATTCTGAATAGCTCAGCGCCCAAATCCGATCCTTGTAAATCCAGGGTAGACGGCAAACTAAATAGAGTCGGGTCATCTTCATATTGCACTTTAAAACAGTTGAGATTTGCTTCTCCATCATAATGATTGAGGTCGTATTCAATACACATGCCTTTGAAGCTATCGCCGTACTGAGACCAGAGTATAGGGTGGTCACTCGATTGGGAGAAGCACATCACCTTGAACTCGTTCTGAAGGGCTGGGTCAAATATGTGGTTCGATTCAAAAGGGTTGTTAAAGGTTTTAGCGTAATCAAACCACAACGAACACTCAGAGATAGACTGTATGTTTCTATCATGCAGCGTTCTGAACTTATAAAGTTTAGGCAACATATCAAACACCTATTTTACAACATTGCCAGATACTAACATTTAACTATACAAATACAGCATGAGTGCATTGCATTTGATTGCTTAGTCACCTTATTTATTAAGATAATTGTTTGATAGATCAAAATTTAAACACGAAATAGCAGTCTGTTTAAGAGGTTTGTTTTGTGTGAACCTAATTTGGTAGGGGAAATGTTACTAAGAGTAAGAGACAACGTAACTTTTTATTGTTGAACAATTCAGCTTGAAGAGATAAAGCCTTGGGTCACAACCGAACTCAAAGCGGTATAACACTTATATAAGATAAGCAGCTTGGGTTAACACTCTTATTGAGGCGATATTTGAACGCGCTGGCGGATAAATGGTATAGATATCTATGTTTATCTGGATATATCAGTGCCAAAGCGTTTGTCCTTCAAAGCATGAAGGGTCGCGTGGCAACTTACGTAGTGTGAACTCATCTCTGAGATAAGACTTAGCGAAGTTCTCTCGCTTCTTTCCTAATGCTGGCAAGTCGCCTAACACTTTAACAATACCTTTAACTTCCAGTGAATCAAAACTATAGCCTTGATCAAGAAGGAGCTCCAATACTGGATAGAGCTTTTTATATACCCGAGTTGCTTCAGCTTTTGAATCTCGTCTTCCTTTTATCTTCGCCTGCAATGAATCGAGTAGAGAGAGCCTTCCCAAATGACTAAGTATATTGGATACATTAATTATGACGTTCGTAACGTAGATACTTAGAACGAGTTCGATGCAAAAGATAACGTAGTACTCAGTAATAAATATTTGGTCACTGTACAGGATGACCGGATAAACATTCTCTAAGATCGTCATGCCAATAAAACTAACACCAATCAAGATTCGATAATGAGAACTGATAACGTCCACATTAGTGAATCTTAACAACAAACAAATACTGACAACACATGTGATAAACGTAGAAACGAATGAGATGACTTGCTCACCAACGCTCGTCACCATTACGTCAACATTAAAGAAAGTAGATCCAATGGTTAGTAGTGCGCATAAGATAATTGCTTGCTTTTGGTCATTGTTTGTTTGCAAAGTATGGGCTCCGATTTAATACAGCGGCGGAGTATAGATGAAACTTGCAACTACTTTTATATCATTGATTTAAAATGGTTATTTTAACTGCCCAATTGGTGATATTGATTGGTTTATTAAGTCGAGAGGCCGTGGTTTTGATGTCACTCTGTATGTGACTTTCTCAAGTTTTCTTTGTGATTGATGGACTATGTAATGCCCATTTCAAAAATGTTTCCTTTCAGGCAAGCCGAAGTCGTTCTCTGTTACGGAAGGGCTACGTACCGCCAAAAACCAATACCAATTCTATCAGGAGGGTTTGAGCCAACTTGACGGCCACAAACGTCCAAGTCGCCATCAATCCGGCCATGCGATTGATTTCGTGGCTTACGATGAAAACAGCAAGGTGACGTGGGACTTTAAGTATTACGAAGCGATCAGCAAAGCCTTTAAACAAGCGGCTAGGGAGCTTGAAGTGTCGACCATTTGGGGCGGTGACTGGAAAAGCCTTAGAGATGGTCCGCACGTTGAATTGAATCGTTTGGTGTACTCATGATTAGCGCGTTACTGAATCTTTTGACCGGTGGCGTAGCGACGAATAAGCAGCTTAATTAAGGATTTAATCCGGCGTGGTACGCAAAATCCGTAAGATCTAAGGTGTTGAATACGCAAAGATTTCACGTGCTGAATCTTAGGTTCATCAAACGGCCAGTCGCATCATCAATTAACATTAATAGGCAGCATTTGTCGCTGCGGCCTTCAAACCAGTCATGATGGGAGCCGTCAATTTGGATAAGTTCACCCAAGCAATCACGACGGTAACGAGGCTGATAGACTCGAGGTTTGCGTTGTGAATGTGGAAGCCACAGTCCGTCGGCGATCATCCATTGACGGAGTGTTTCTTTAGAGACGGATAGATTGTGTCGTTCAGTCAGTTTTTCCAGAGCGAACGTTGGTGAGAAGTCAGAGTAATGCTCACGGATAAGTTTCAGTATTTCAATTCTGAAATGTTCTGATTAGCGTCGATTACTTGGGCGTCCACGCGCTGCGTGTGTAAGACTTTGAGCGCCAAGAGAGACAAGTTTGTTTACCAAACGTCGGATATGACGGGCAGACAGATTCAAAATGATAGCAGCGTCAACTTGGCGTAGTCGTTTTTCACGTACGTCAGTAAGCACCTTGAATCGATGAATATCTTTTTCACTCATAGTAATAAGCATCCGGATAACTCCTAAGCAGACCAATATAGGTAAGCTTAGGAGGACATTTAAAAATGGCTCAAACCGGACATTACTAAATTGCTCTAACACAACTACTGCGTATTATGGGTTTAAATT
>NZ_MCZK01000155.1 GCF_002875945.1 Vibrio lentus | reverse complement strand
AAGTCTCTCCGACCGCACCATCATTGAATGAAACCCAGCTTTTTAGCTGGGTTTTGTTTTATCTGGAATATGTAAATCTGCAAGCCAAGTCACCAAGTATTCTCTTCTATAACCTCACTTTTATTGCGATTTTATTAGACAATGTCTGCTCCACTTCCTAATTGAGTATGATTGCCTATGAAAACCCTCCCTTTAACGATCGGTTGCTACACAGACTCTCCAAGTAAGAGCCAAGGTGTCTATCAAACTCAGTTAGATCTGGAAACGGGAACGCTGCTACCTTTGGAGCTTATGGCAGCCTGCACTAACCCCTCGTTTGTCACCACGACAAAGCTGGGGGTCTACACAGCTTCTGAAGTTGACCAGAAAATACAACCACAGCTAATTCATATACCTAATGCTGATTCAAAAATAGCGTCAAATGCTGAACCAATTTCAGGAGAGCATCCTTGTCATATCACGATAGATCCCCACAATAAGTTTGCTATTACATCGCAATATTCATCAGGGACATTCGATATCTTTAGTTTAAGTATCAATGGCAATATCGATAAACGACTCAAAACGCTCAAGATGGTTGGTTCTGGACCTAATGCAGAAAGACAAACTGGCCCACATGCTCATCAAAGCCTTTTCCTGAAGAACTCTCCGCAGTTTGTCACCGTCGATCTCGGAGCCGATCGAATCAACTTCTATTGCTTTGACGAAGAACAAGAAGAATTCCTTGATGAGCCGATGCAGTCTATTAAAGTGCCAGCAGGGAATGGACCTCGTCACCTAATATTTAACCAAGCTGAAGATCGAGCCTATGTGATGTGTGAACTCTCTGAAACGATATTGATTTTGGAAAAATCTTTAGGGGTGTGGAATATTGTGGAAGAGGTTGATGCACTTCCTAACATGGAGAAAGGGGAAGCAGCGGCTGCAATTAAGCTATCGCCAGATGAGCAATTCCTTTATGTGTCTTGCCGACATCAATCAAGAATCAGTTGTTTTCGAATAGACTCAGTCACTCAAAAGCTCATTTTTATGGACAGTTACGATGTTGAAGGCAAGTTCCCTCGCGACTTTCATATCACGAATGACGGACAATGGCTTATCTCCGCAAACCAGCACTCCAACAACCTCACGTCATTCAAACGAAATGTTGAAGATGGCTCTCTCATTTATACTGGATGCTCTTTAACCATTGATGCACCTGTTTGTGTGACGCAATAGCACTAAGCACTATCACAAGATCAAAAAAGGAGAGCCTCTGCTCTCCTTCTTTTTATAACCAGATAATTTGGACTAGCGAATCATAACCCTAAAGCGTATTTAAGCACCTGTGATTTAATCGGCCCTGAGTTTTCTGCTAGCTTTAGTGCAGCATTACGCACAAACTTGAGCGGGCCAATATCATTACTGAACGTTTTGTAGAAAAAGTCCATGCCACTTTGCATCATTAGATTGTCACCTCTTCTGATCACTTCATAGCGTCTCGCCACAGATTGATTCAATTCACCTTTCTCTTTGGTGATATCCAATAGTGCAGCCACATCTTTAAAGCCCAAGTTCACACCTTGACCTGCTAGAGGGTTAATCGTATGTGCAGAGTCCCCTACAAGAATACAATTATTCTTGAAGTATGATTGAGCATGACGTCGAGTCAAAGGGAATGAACCTGCATTCAACACTTTTACATCACCCAATTCACTAGGGAAGCTAATGATAACTTCATTACGTAATTTTTCTGGGCTCATCGCAGAAAGTTGCTTAATACGAGATGGGGAGTCATACCAAACCAACGACCCCTGCCCGACTTCTTGACCGTCAGAAGTTAGAGAACACAATGGCAAAAATGAACGAGGTCCACTCGGTAAAAACTGTTGCCAAGTAATATCTTGCTGAGGAAGTTCCGTTTCTACATTGATAAGCATGCAGTGCTGTCGGTAATCCCAAGCCGTAATACCAATCCCAGCTTGCTGACGAACGGCTGAATTTGCGCCATCAGCGCCAATCACCCACTTCGCTGATAGCTGCGAACCAGATTGAAGCTTGACGATATTGGTTTCGCCAAATTCAATCGTGTCTAATTTCTCTGGGCATAAGATCGTTAAATTATCATATGCTTCAAACTGAGCCCATAAACCCAACTGGATTAATCGATTCTCAACGATGTAACCTAAACGAGGTAAATCAAGAGATGCAGCATCAAAACGAGTACGACACTCTGGGTGCTCCCAAGTTTCCAAACGCTTGTAAGAACAGACACGCATTGCAGCGATACTTTGCCATGCACCCAACTCTTCAAGCAAATCAACTGAAGCCTGAGAAATTGCTGATACACGGATATCCATCGCTTGTGAGTCATCATAAGCTTTTGGAGCAAAGCCTTCGATCACGGCAACATTCAGTCCTTGTTTAGCAAAGCCGATTGCCGTCGCAGCACCAACCATGCCACCACCCACTACTACAATGTCGTAACTGTTCATATTTTGTACTTATCATTTTGATTCTTTGACTGTTTTCGATTGTACGTTTTCACAACTAACTTGTAACCAAAAACCTTATTCGAAAAAAGGGTTACCCCTTGCTGTACCTAGCGTTAACGATAATAAAAACCACTACCGAAGAGATTTTATCAGACTACTAGTCAGTCGGTTTTGAAACCAGTACAATACGCGGCTTGCTGCCAGAGCTAGTCATAAAAGCTGAATGAGTTAATATGACAAACGGCACTTGCAGATGAATACTGGGCGATTTGCTCCCTTAAATTAAACTAACGATCGAGCGAACAAAAAATGAGTAAGAAACTGCTAATTAAAACTTGGGGCTGTCAGATGAATGAATACGATTCATCAAAAATGGCTGACCTGCTTAACGCTGCAAATGGCTATGAGCTAACTGAAGTACCTGAGGAAGCAGACGTACTACTCCTGAATACTTGTTCTATTCGTGAAAAAGCGCAAGAAAAGGTATTCCACCAGCTTGGTCGTTGGAAAACACTTAAAGATAAAAAAGAAGGTGTGGTGATCGGTGTGGGTGGCTGTGTAGCAACTCAAGAAGGTGACCATATCCGTCAACGCGCACCTTATGTTGACGTAATCTTTGGCCCTCAAACATTACACCGTCTGCCAGAAATGATTAAATCATCTCTGTCTAACGAAAAACCTGTAATGGACATCTCATTCCCTGAGATCGAAAAATTCGATAATCTTCCAGAGCCAAAAGCAGACGGCGCAACGGCGTACGTTTCTATCATGGAAGGTTGTTCTAAGTACTGTACTTACTGTGTTGTGCCATATACTCGTGGTGAAGAAGTTAGCCGTCCAATGGATGATGTACTCTACGAAGTTGCACAACTAGCAGAACAAGGTGTGCGTGAAGTAAACCTACTTGGCCAAAACGTAAACGCATTCCGTGGTCCAACTCACGAAGGCGACATCTGCACATTTGCAGAACTACTTCGCCTAGTTGCGTCTATTGATGGTATCGACCGTATTCGTTTCACAACAAGCCACCCGCTTGAGTTCGGCGACGACATCATTGAAGTTTACAAAGACACACCTGAGCTTGTGAGCTTCCTTCACTTACCAGTACAAAGTGGTAGTGACCGCATTCTAACAATGATGAAACGTCCACATACGGCAATCGAATACAAATCTATCATCCGTAAACTGCGCAAAGCTCGCCCTGATATTCAAATCAGCTCTGACTTTATCGTTGGTTTCCCTGGGGAGTCTAAGCAAGACTTCCAAGATACGATGAAACTGATCAAAGAAGTTGATTTCGATATGAGCTTCAGCTTTGTTTTCTCTCCTCGTCCAGGTACACCGGCTGCAGATTACCCATGTGATGTGCCAGCACAAGAGAAGAAAGATCGTCTATACGAGCTGCAACAAACGGTGAACACTCAAGCTATGCGCTTCTCTCGCCTAATGTTAGGTACAGAGCAACGTATTCTTGTAGAAGGTCCTTCAAGAAAGAACCTAATGGAACTTCGTGGCCGTACTGAAAACAGCCGTGTCGTGAACTTTGAAGGTTCTGCTGATCTTATCGGTCAATTCGTAGACGTTAAGATTACTGAGGTTTATACCAACTCACTTCGTGGTGAACTGGTTCGTACAGAAAAAGACATGGGCCTACGCGTGGCAATGACTCCAGCAGAAATGATGGAAAAAACAAAACGCGAAGATGAGCTAGGTGTAGCGACATTTACGCCTTAGTCAGATAACGTTTGAGAACAAAGCTCAAACGAAAAGCTTGAAATTACCTAACTAAGTGACCATCTTAGAAATAGGGAATCACCATCAGAAGCCCGGTCTATATCGGGCTTCTTGCTCTTTTTTTTATTTAAGAGTGAGTGGCACAAAATGAGAGGCTAATTTGAGCAATAAAATCGTTACTTTAGAGATCAATCTAGAACCTGCCGACAACCTACGCTTAGCAAGCTTATGTGGTCCATTCGACGACAATATCAAACACCTTGAACGCCGCCTTGGCGTTGAAATTAATTACCGTAATAACTTTTTCACCATAGTAGGTAAGCCCCACACCACAGCGGCCGCTTTAGATATCATCAAGCACCTCTATGTAGAAACGGCTCAGGTCAAAGGCAACGTGTCCGATATTGAACCTGAGCAGGTGCACCTAGCAGTTACCGAGTCAGGCATTTTGGAGCAACATGTCGAGTCTGAAATCGACTACGGCAAAGAAGTGACCATTAAGACTAAAAAAGGCGTTATCAAGCCACGTACACCCAACCAAGCTCAATACTTGATGAACATGGTCACTCATGACATCACCTTTGGTATTGGCCCTGCTGGTACAGGTAAAACGTACTTAGCAGTCGCGGCAGCGGTCGATGCTCTCGAACGTCAAGAGGTTCGCCGAATCCTACTGACTCGCCCTGCCGTTGAAGCGGGTGAGAAGCTTGGTTTCCTTCCTGGTGATCTGAGCCAGAAAGTCGATCCATATTTACGTCCACTTTACGATGCACTCTTTGAGATGCTTGGTTTTGAGCGTGTTGAGAAGCTGATTGAGCGTAACGTGATTGAAGTTGCACCTCTGGCTTACATGCGTGGTCGTACACTGAATGATGCATTTATCATTCTTGACGAGAGCCAAAACACCACGGTAGAACAGATGAAAATGTTCTTAACCCGTATTGGTTTTAACTCACGCGCTGTTATCACCGGTGATATCACTCAAATCGATTTACCTCGCGGTGCGAAGTCAGGCCTACGTCACGCAACTGAAGTACTCAGTGACGTTGATGACATTAGCTTTAACTTCTTCATGTCTGAAGACGTAGTGCGTCACCCTGTGGTTGCTCGTATCGTCAATGCGTACGAGAAGTGGGAAGCAAAAGACCAGAAAGAGCGCAAAGAGTTTGAACAACGTAAGCGTGAAGAACGCGAAGCCAAGCTTCTTGAGGCTCAACAAGCCGTTACGACACAATTAGCAACACAAAATAGCTCTGTAATTGCAGAACAAGGTGATAAATAGATGTCTATTGAACTAGACCTGCAAATAGCGGTCGAAAATGAGCAAGGTCTTCCAACCGAACAAGATATTCAGCTTTGGTTGGATAAGACAATTCCTCAGTTTCAAGAGAATGCCGAGCTCACCGTTCGTATTGTTGATACAGAAGAAAGCCACCAGCTCAACCATGACTATCGTGGAAAAGATAAGCCAACTAACGTGCTGTCTTTCCCATTTGAAGCGCCACCAGGAATGGAATTAGATCTATTGGGTGACCTTATTATCTGCCGCCAAGTTGTCGAAAAAGAAGCAGAAGAGCAAAATAAGCCTCTGCTAGCACACTGGGCTCATATGGTTGTACATGGCAGTCTGCATCTGCTAGGTTATGATCATATCGAAGATGATGAAGCTGAAGAGATGGAGTCACTCGAGACAGAAATCATGCAAACTATGGGCTTTGAAGACCCTTACATTCTAGAAAAGTAAATTGACTCTAGTAACGTAGATTGCAGAGAAACAAGAACTCATCGAACCTGTTATTTTTACAGGAATCTGAGTTTTAATGTGTGCTATCACACTTCTGATAGCGTTATTTTTTGAGAAATCATGAACGAAGGTAACCCCCCCACTTCTGAGGGAAGTAAAAAATCTGAAGGTCCGAGTAGAAAGTCCTTCTTTGAACGTCTAGGCCAAATATTTCAAGGCGAAGTTAAAGATCGCCAAGAACTTGTGGATGTTATCCGCGGTTCTGAAATTAATGACCTAATTGACCACGACACTCGCGACATGCTCGAAGGTGTTATGGAAATTTCAGAGATGCGAGTACGCGATATCATGCTGCCTCGCTCTCAAATGGTTACAGTTGAACGCACCGACGATTTAGATACGTTGATTGCGCTTATTACTGATGCTCAACACTCTCGCTACCCAGTGATCAGTGAAGATAAAGACCATGTTGAAGGCATTCTATTAGCGAAGGACCTACTTAAGTATTTGGGTTCAGAAAGTGCCCCATTTGATATCGAACAAGTGATTCGCCCTGTCGTGGTTGTTCCTGAAAGTAAGCGAGTTGATCGCCTGCTCAAAGAATTCCAAGAAGAGCGTTACCACATGTCTATCGTTGTCGATGAGTTTGGCGGTGTTTCTGGCCTGGTAACCATTGAAGATATCCTCGAAGAAATCGTTGGTGAAATTGAAGACGAGTTCGACGATGAAGAAGAAGTAGATATTCGTAAGCTGAGTAAGCATACCTTCGCTGTTAAAGCTTTAACCACTATTGAAGATTTCAACGATACGTTTGAGACCTCTTTCAGTGATGACGAAGTGGATACAGTCGGCGGCATGGTAATGACAGCATTAGGTCACTTACCGGTTCGTGGCGAAATTGTAGAAATCGAAAACTACCATTTCAAAGTGACATCAGCTGATAACCGTCGTGTGATTCAGTTGCAGGTAACGATACCTGACGAACAACCTCTTCCAACTATCGAAGAATAACAACTTCTCTCTAAAGAGATGACAGAAATTAGATGACTAAACTATTTAATCATCGCCTATTACGGCCGCTTGCGGCCGTTTTTGTTGGCGCTATAACTACCCTTTCATTCGCTCCATATTCAATATGGCCCCTTGCTATTCTCAGCCCAGCGTTATTGCTGTTACTGACCAACAATTGCTCTCCAAAAAGTGCGCTTTGGATTGGTTACGCATGGGGCTTAGGCCAATTCACGACTGGTATTAGCTGGGTATACGTCAGTATTGATGGCTTTGGCGGAATGCCTCTGGCTGCCAATGTATTCTTAATGGCATTGCTTGTTGGTTATCTTGCGGTCTACTCCGGTCTATTTACTTGGAGTTTAAACAAATTCTTTCCGAGCAATAACCTAAGCCGATTTTTTCTTGCTGCCCCTGCACTATGGTTAATCTGTGATTGGCTACGCGGTTGGGTAATGACTGGCTTCCCGTGGTTATGGCTAGGTTATAGTCAAATCGACTCGCCATTAGGCTCATTCGCACCGATTGGTGGTGTCGATCTGGTGACGCTAGCGATTATTGTATCAGCCTCTGCACTCGCTTATACGGTCATCAACAAGGCGTGGAGTGTCGCTGTCATCCCTGCTGTTGTGTTTAGTACTGGTTTCGGTCTTCGAAATATCGATTGGGTGACACCGAACCCTGAAAAAACCACCTCAGTGGTATTGATTCAAGGTAACGTCGACCAAGACAGCAAATGGCTACCTAGCCATCGCTGGCCAACGATGATGAAGTACACCGATTTAAGTAGAGAAAACTGGGATGCTGATATCATCATTTGGCCTGAAGCCGCTATTCCAGCATTCGAAGTTGAGATTCCATCTTTCCTACGTAACTTAGATAGCGCAGCAAAGATGAACAACAGCTCAATCATTACTGGCGTGCTGAATCAATCTGAAGATAAAAAGTACTACAACAGTGTTCTTTCTCTCGGGGTCAATCCATACGGCGAATACAGCTACGATCCAGACGAACGCTACCATAAACATCATCTTCTACCATTTGGTGAATTTGTGCCGTTTGAGGATATCCTACGCCCGTTAGCGCCGTTCTTTAATTTGCCAATGTCATCATTCAGCCGTGGCGATTTCGTTCAGCCAAACATCGTGGCACATGGTCGTCATCTAGCACCAGCGCTTTGTTATGAGATCATCTTCAATGATCAAGTGAGACAAAACGTAACAGATGAAACTGACTTTATTCTAACACTCTCTAACGATGCTTGGTTCGGCCGTTCAATTGGCCCATTGCAACATATGGAAATCGCACAAATGCGTGCTCTAGAGCTGGGTAAGCCGCTTATTCGCTCAACCAACAATGGCGTAACGGCAGTAACGGATCACAAAGGAAAAATCATCAAACAAATACCGCAGTTTGAAACCGCAGTATTGAAAGCTGAGCTAATCTCAACGGATGGTCAAACTCCTTATCACGTGGTCGGTACTTGGCCGCTGTACATCTGGGCGTTGCTGAGTTTGGTAGCTGGCTGGTTTATGAGAAGAAAAGACTAGATTAGACGAAAAGTTGTTGAGGGTTGGCTGATTCAGTCAACCCTTTTTATTACTACGGTATAAAGTTGCAAATGCTATGTCGCCAGTTTTTTATGGCTTAAGCGCTTTGCGGCTAAACCCTGTCGAGCCACATTTAATACACGGAATAATCGTCGTTGGGTGGTTATATTCGGTTTGATGCCCACACTCATCACAGACAAGAGTCCCGAGCCCAATAACCTCATCCGCTTGATACAAGCCTTGATGTTCTAAGTCTTGAAACAGTTCGACCCATTCCACCTTAGTACGATCAGTGATATCCAAGAGTCCTTGCCAGATAGAATCCGTGATCATTAAATAAAATGGACCACCTTTACTCTCTTCATAGCTTTCAGAGAACTCTTTTAAGTCCGACTTCACGTAGGCCGAAATCAATGACAATTCGTCTTTGGTCATATCATTGGCTGCTTTCGCATACTTACCTGACGTTTCGATTTTATTGTTAAGCTCTTCAGGACTATGCTTCAGCGTTTCTATCACCTCTTCGACGACTTCTTCATAGAGTGCTTTTTTCTTCGGCATAACAACCTCCTTAAGATGACCAAGCTTTATCTTAGTGAACTGACCTTAAGTGAAGCGACCAGTTCCTAACAAACAAATGCAATTCATACCCTTAAGTATAGCTGTCCTAAGTAATTCGGTTGAATTTACGCAATCAACCACGCTGCAACTGCAAGTATGAAGGGTATAACTATTGTTGTACTAAGCTCCTTTAGGTATTCTATGACGATCTGTAAGATTCTGTTCTAACCGAACTCACAAATTCCAAGATAACCGGATACCATCGATGCAAGAACAATATAACCCGCAAGAGATTGAACAAAAGGTTCAACAACACTGGGATGACAGCGAGACTTTCGTTGTAAGTGAAGACCCAAATAAAGAAAAATTCTACTGTCTTTCTATGTTCCCGTACCCAAGTGGCCGACTGCATATGGGTCACGTGCGTAACTACACCATCGGTGATGTGGTATCTCGTTTCCAACGTCTACAAGGCAAAAACGTAATGCAGCCAATCGGTTGGGATGCATTCGGCCTACCTGCAGAAAATGCAGCTGTAAAAAACAACACAGCGCCTGCTCCGTGGACCTACGAAAACATCGAATACATGAAAAACCAGCTTAAACTTTTAGGCTTTGGTTACGACTGGAAACGTGAATTCGCAACGTGTACGCCTGAGTACTACCGTTGGGAACAAGAGTTCTTCACTAAACTTTACGAACAAGGCCTAGTTTACAAGAAGACATCTTCTGTTAACTGGTGTCCAAACGACCAAACTGTACTAGCGAACGAGCAAGTAGAAGACGGTTGCTGCTGGCGTTGTGATACTCCAGTAGAACAAAAGAAGATTCCACAGTGGTTCATTAAGATCACTGAGTACGCTCAAGAGCTGCTAGATGATCTAGACAACCTTGAAGGTTGGCCTGAAATGGTTAAGACCATGCAGCGCAACTGGATCGGTCGCTCTGAAGGTGTTGAGCTATCTTTCGCTGTTAATGGTGAAGAAGCGCCACTAGAAGTTTATACAACTCGTCCAGACACACTAATGGGTGTTTCTTATGTCGGTATCGCTGCGGGTCACCCTCTTGCAGAGAAAGCATCACAGAGCAACCCTGAGCTTGCAGCATTCGTTGAAGAATGTCGCAACACCAAAGTGGCTGAAGCTGAACTAGCAACGATGGAAAAGAAAGGTATGGATACTGGCCTAACGGCTATCCACCCTCTTAACGGTCGTGTTGTTCCTGTTTACGTAGCTAACTTCGTTCTTATGGATTACGGCACAGGTGCTGTAATGGCGGTTCCAGCTCATGATCAACGTGACTACGAATTCGCAACTAAGTACGGCATCGATATCATCCCAGTAATCAAGCCAGAAGACGGTTCTGAGCTAGACGTTTCTGAAGCGGCTTACACTGAAAAAGGTGTACTGTTCGATTCTGGTGAATTCGATGGTCTTGCATTCCAAGAAGCATTCGATGCAATCGCTGCGAAGCTTGAAGCTGAAGGCAAAGGTAAGAAAACAGTAAACTTCCGTCTACGTGACTGGGGGGTGTCTCGTCAGCGTTACTGGGGTGCTCCAATCCCAATGGTAACCACTGAAGATGGTGAAGTTCACCCAGTACCAGCAGACCAACTGCCCGTTATTCTTCCAGAAGACGTGGTAATGGATGGCGTTACTAGTCCAATAAAAGCTGACAAATCTTGGGCTGAAACCACATTCAATGGCGAACCTGCGCTACGTGAAACTGATACGTTCGATACGTTCATGGAATCTTCATGGTACTACGCACGTTACTGTTCACCACAAGCTGACGACATTCTAGATCCAGAGAAAGCAAACTACTGGTTGCCAGTTGACCAATACGTTGGTGGTATCGAGCACGCATGTATGCACCTGCTTTACTCTCGTTTCTTCCACAAGCTTCTTCGTGATGCGGGTTACGTAACGTCTGATGAACCGTTCAAGCAACTTCTATGTCAAGGCATGGTTCTCGCTGACGCGTTCTACCACACAAACGAGAAAGGCACGAAAGAGTGGATTGCTCCAACTGACGTGACTATCGACCGTAACGCGAAAGGTCGCATTGAAAAAGCTGTCGACAATCAAGGCCGCGACGTTGAGCACTCAGGCATGATCAAAATGTCTAAGTCGAAGAACAACGGTATCGACCCACAAGAGATGGTAGACAAGTACGGTGCTGATACAGTACGTCTATTCATGATGTTTGCATCGCCTGCAGACATGACGCTTGAGTGGCAAGAGTCTGGCGTTGAAGGCGCAAACCGCTTCCTTAAACGTGTTTGGAAATTGGTTCACGCTCATTCTGCTAAAGGTGCAGCTGAATCTGTTGACGCTTCTGCGCTATCTGGTGATCAGAAAGCACTTCGTCGTGATATCCACAAGACTATCGCGAAAGTAACGGATGATATCGGCCGTCGCCAAACATTCAACACTGCCATCGCTGCAATCATGGAACTGATGAATAAGCTAGCGAAAGCGCCACAAGAATCTGTACAAGATCGTGCAATTCTTGATGAAGCGCTAAAAGCAGTGGTTCGCATGCTTTACCCAATGACTCCGCACATCTCTTACGAAATGTGGATTGCACTTGGTGAATCAAACGTAGACTCAGCAACATGGCCAACTTTCGATGAGAAAGCGCTAGTTGAAGACGAGAAGACTATCGTTGTAATGATCAACGGTAAGCTACGTGCGAAGCTAACGGTTGCTGCTGATGCGACAGAAGAGCAAGTTCGTGAGCTTGGTCTAAACGATGAGAACGCTAAGAAGTTCCTAGATGGCTTAACTATCCGTAAAGTTATCTTCGTACCTGGCAAGCTTCTGAACATCGTAGCTAATTAATAATAGCTAACTAGCATTGGCTAACTAACAGTTGCAGATTAAAGCGAACCAGCTTTAGTCTGCACATATAACTGCTTAAGCGAACTTATTTTGTTTTCAGCAGTCTTTAGACAGGGTGCGACATCGCCCTGTCTACTTATTTAAGCGCTTTAGATTCATAGCCCAGCAATCCAAATGAACTAAAGCCTTTAAATAAGTATTCTACCTTCATGAGAGCCATCAAATAATGCGCCTGATTTCACTATCTTCATTGAAAGTTACTATTGTTGTTTTAACCGTTAGCCTGCTAAGTGCCTGTGGTTTCCACCTCCGTGGTGATTACTCCGTACCAGAAGAACTCAACAAGATCTCTGTGACCAGTTACGACCAATACAGTACGTTCACACGTATGATGAAAGGCCAGCTGCGCATGAATGATGTAGAAATTGTGCCACCGGCTGAGAACACGCCTAACTTACACATTATTAGTGAGAGTGTTGGCGAGCGTACCCTGTCTCTTTACCAAAACACTCGAGCGGCAGAAAAAGAGCTGACTTTCTATGCATCTTACCGAGTAACCATCCCTGAGATTGGTTCGAAGACATTCTCAACGAGCGTAACTCGCAGCTACCTAGATAACCCGCTAACGGCACTCGCAAAATCGGTTGAGCGAGACATGATAGAAGATGAAATGCGTAAGCTTGCGACAAGCCAGATCCTTCGTCAGATGGCTCGATTGAAAGCAAACATTGCAGCCGGTAGCATGGATCTACAAGCTCTAGAAAACGTACAAGTAAAAGAACTTGAGAAGCAGTACAACATCAAGAACATCGAAATTGACGACGTTGAGATCGACGCAAGTGCAGCACCAGACGCTGAGCCTAGCGTAACGATTGAGCAATAGGTTCATTTGATGCGTATTTTTGCTGATCGTTTATCTGAGCAACTTGCTAAGCAGTTAAGCAACGTTTACCTAATTTTTGGTAACGAGCCTTTGCTGCTACAGGAAAGCCGAGAAGCGATTCAAAAGACGGCCAAAGAGCAAGGCTTCGATGAACGTCACCGTTTTGCGATTGATAATAGCCTCGACTGGAACCAAGTCTATGACTGCACTCAAGCATTAAGTCTATTTTCGAGTCGCCAGATCATCGAACTTGAACTGCCTGAGTCTGGGGTTAACGCTGCGATTGCGAAAGAGTTACTCGCGATTTCTGAGCATATTCACAATGACATCTTATTGATATTGGTTGGAACGAAGCTGACGAAAGCCCAAGAAAATGCGAAATGGTTCAAAGCACTCTCGAACCAAGGGCATTGGGTAAGCTGTTTAACTCCTGATGTCAGCCGCTTACCTCAGTTTGTCCAAGCGCGTTGTCGTCAGGTTGGCCTACTGCCCGATCCTGAAGCAATTCAAATGCTGGCACAATGGCACGAGGGCAACCTCTTCGCTCTGACTCAAAGCCTTGAAAAGCTCGCTCTACAGTATCCAGACGGAAAGCTCACATTAGTCCGACTCGAAGAGTCACTGAGTCGACACAACCACTTTACGCCATTCCATTGGAGTGATGCGTTATTGGCAGGCAAAGGCAACCGTGCACAAAGAATTCTGCGTCAGTTGGAAGCCGAAGGTGTCGAACCCGTTATCTTACTGCGTAGCATACAGCGTGAGCTTGCTCTGCTATTACAAATGCAGCAACAAATGAAACAGATGCCAATCGGGCAGGTTTTTGACAAGCACCGTATATGGCAATCTAAGAAACCTCTTTATAACGCAGCGCTAACAAGAGTTCCGATTTCTCGATTACACTCCCTGTTTGCGTTGCTCACTCAAGCTGAATTGATGACAAAAACCCAATATGAACAGTCGCCTTGGCCACTAATTCATCAGTTAAGCGTAGAGTTTTGTATCCCTTCCGCTTCTATACCGTTTCACGCATAAAAGCGTGTTATATTCTAGGGTCAACAGACCCTAAACAAAGCTAAATTCAGATTAAAGGAACACCCAGTGTTACGTGAAGAACTAAAAGACTTTCTTGCAGACAAAGCCGACGACATGAAAGCAGAATCGATTGTAACTATCGATGTAGAAGGCAAATCAAGTGTGACTGATTTCATGATTGTTTGTACTGGCACTTCTAAGCGCCACGTTGCCTCTATTGCACAACATGTCGCAGATGAAGTAAGAAAAGTAGGTCTACAACCGCTAGGTATGGACGGCCAAAAAGAAGGCGAATGGGTTGTCCTAGATATGGGTACTAGCATGCTACACGTTATGCAAGAAGAGCATCGTGAGCTGTACCAACTAGAAAAGCTTTGGAGCTAAGCGTTGAAAATCCAACTGATTGCTGTTGGCACTAAAATGCCAAAGTGGGTTGAAGAAGGCTTTCA
This sequence comes from Vibrio lentus, assembly GCF_002875945.1. GTDB lineage: Bacteria > Pseudomonadota > Gammaproteobacteria > Enterobacterales > Vibrionaceae > Vibrio > Vibrio apostichopi. The sequence goes on along the minus strand of NZ_MCZK01000155.1, from coordinate 74,155 downwards.
AGAGTATCGCCGTCGCTTCCCTCACGACATGCCATTAGAGCTCATTGAGATCACTGCAGGTAAACGTGGCAAAAATGCCGATATTGCACGTATCCTTCAAAAAGAAGGTGAAGCGATGTTGGCCGCGGTTCCAAAAGGTAACCGAATTGTCACGCTCGATATCCCAGGTAAAAAATGGGATACACCACAGCTTGCTGAGCAATTAGAAAGTTGGAAATTGGATGGACGCGATGTGTCCATCCTGATTGGAGGGCCTGAAGGATTAGCCCCTGCATGCAAAGCAGCAGCGGATCAAAGCTGGTCTTTATCAGCACTGACCTTACCTCACCCATTAGTACGCGTTATCATGGCTGAAAGCTTGTATCGAGCTTGGAGCATCACAGCTAACCACCCGTACCACCGAGAATAAGCGTTAATGTTACGTAAACGTAGCCAAATCCGTGACTACAAAGCAGAAGCACGACTATTCACTAGCCGTGCTTTTGTTGCGTTTATAGGGATCATAGTCATGATGACTATGTTGGTTGTTAACCTGTATAACATTCAGGTCAATCAGTATCAGGACTATAAAACCCGATCGAACGACAACCGAATTAAGGTTGTGCCTATCGCGCCCAATCGCGGTCTAATTTACGATCGAAACGGAGTACTCCTTGCGGAAAACCGCCCAGTTTTCAACCTCGAGATCATCCCAGAAAAAATTAAAGATATGGATGACACACTCATCCGTTTGCAAACCTTAATTGAGATTCCTCCTGAACGTATCGAGCGCTTTAATCGTGATCGTCGTAATTCACGACGCTTTAAGTCGGTACCTATTCTTAATCAGCTCACTGAAGAGCAAGTGGCTGTATTCTCCGTTAACCAACATAAATTCCCAGGCGTTGAAGTCACCGGAACTTTAAAACGTTTCTACCCTTATGGTGATGTTCTCACCCACGTAATTGGCTATGTCTCGCGAATTAACGATCGCGACATGCAACGCCTAGTTCGAGAAGAAAAAGACGCCAACTATCAAGCAACTCGTGACATCGGAAAGCTCGGTATTGAACGCTATTACGAAGACATGTTGCACGGAACGGCCGGCTATCAAGAAGTTGAAGTCAACAGCCGCGGGCGCGTGATTCGCACTCTGAAATTTGTCCCTTCGGTACCGGGAAAAGATATCGTGCTCAATCTCGATATCAAGCTGCAGACATACGTGCACAAACTGCTCGACGGACGCAGAGGCTCAGCAATCGTTCTCGATCCAAAAGACAATGGTGTATTAGCGATGGTATCAAGCCCAAGCTATGACCCAAATGCCTTCGTTCACGGTATTTCATCTAAGGGTTACAACGCTCTACTGCAGGATAAAGATCGACCTTTGGTTAACCGAGCCACTTTAGGTATTTACCCACCCGCTTCAACCATCAAACCTTTCATTGCCGTTGCAGCATTGCAAGAAGGCGTGATTACACCCAATACAACACGAAATGACCCAGGTTATTGGAAAATACCCAATTCAAAAACCAAACCGTTTCGTGACTGGCTGCGCTGGGGACACGGTAAAGTTGATATCGTCAAAGCGATTGAAGAATCTGTTGATACTTTCTTTTACCAAATATCCTTTGATCTAGGCATCGACCGCTTATCCAAATGGATGATGATGTTCGGTTTCGGTGATTACACTGGTATTGATATCTACGAAGAAAGTAAAGCCAACATGCCAACCCGTGAATGGAAAATGGCGCGACACCGTGTGCCTTGGTATCAAGGTGACACCATTCCCGTTGGTATTGGACAAGGTTACTGGACAGCGACACCTATGCAGATAGCGAAAGCGACCTCGGTATTGGTTAATGAGGGTGAAGTAACAGCACCTCATTTATTACGCTCAACCATAGAGAACGGTCGTCCATTCGATGAACAAGTTCTTTCGGAAATCGAGACCTACCCACCAGTAACGGGTGTAAAACAGAAGTATTGGGATATTGCCCAAGAAGGCATGAAGCTGGTAAACCACGGCAAAAAAGGTACGGCAAGACGCTCATTCCAGAAGATGTCTTACGTCTCTGCAGGTAAGTCCGGTACTGCACAGGTATTCGGCCTGAAAGAAGATGAAGAGTATAACGCGGACGAGATTGCCGAGCATTTACGCGATCACGCCCTCTTTACTGGTTACGCTCCTTTTGAAAACCCTGAAGCAGTGGTCACCATTGTTTTAGAAAATGCAGGTGGCGGTTCATCCAATGGTGGCCCAGTAGTAAGAAGGATTTTAGATCATATTATCCTTGCAGAAGATTATCAAAGTGAGCCAATTAAATAATGAAACTTGATCCTTCAACTGGACGAAATAGAGCCCTATTTGAAAGACTGCACATAGATCTGCCGCTGTTGCTTGGCATTCTGGTTTTAATGGGCTTTGCCCTACTGATCATGTACAGCGCAAGTGGCCAAAGCCTTGCGATGATGGATCGCCAAGCGATGCGCATGGCTCTATCTTTAGGTGTGATGATCTTCTTGGCTCAAATCTCACCACGCACTTACGAGAGCTTAGCTCCGTTGCTATTTGCTGGCGGCGTGATTTTGCTACTCGGTGTGTTGTTCTTTGGTGAAGCCTCAAAAGGAGCACAGCGTTGGCTTAACTTCGGGTTTGTTCGATTCCAACCCTCTGAGCTACTAAAGCTTGCGGTGCCTTTAATGCTGGCAAGGTTTATTGGTAAGCGTTCACTACCACCGACTTTCCAAACCTTAGCTATTTCCTTGGTGATGGTGTTTGTACCCACGATTCTCATCGCTAAACAGCCCGACCTAGGCACCTCTATCCTGATTGCGGCCTCTGGTATCTTCGTTATCTTCCTTGCTGGTATCAGCTGGAAAATAATTATGAGTGCGGCAATTGCGTTGGGTGCGTTTATTCCAATCTTGTGGTTCTTCTTAATGCGTGAATATCAAAAAGTACGTGTAAGAACCCTTTTTGATCCTGAATCAGATCCATTAGGTGCGGGTTACCACATCATTCAGAGTAAAATTGCGATAGGTTCTGGTGGGGTATCAGGAAAAGGTTGGCTACAAGGCACGCAATCTCAGCTGGAGTTTATTCCAGAGCGACACACCGACTTCATTTTTGCCGTAATAGCCGAAGAATGGGGCATGATCGGTATTTTGTTTTTACTCGCTATCTACCTCTTCATTATTGGACGTGGTTTATTTCTGGCGAGCCAAGCGCAAACGGCATTTGGTCGAATGATGGCTGGCAGTATTGTACTGAGCTTCTTCGTTTATATTTTTGTAAACATTGGCATGGTAAGTGGCATTCTACCCGTTGTTGGGGTTCCTCTTCCGCTAGTCAGTTACGGCGGTACCTCGATGGTTACCCTCATGGCTGGATTTGGTATTTTAATGTCGATTCATACACACAGAAAAGCATTCTCAAAGGCGACCTAATTGATGTCTATTAAAGCATTTCCCCTAACAACATCTTTGGTCAATGAACTGCCAATCAAAAAAATGTTGTCTATCGTCGGCTTGGCAGTTTTGATTAACGGTTGTTCTTCCCAAGAGCAAAAAGGCCGTTACGATATTGATTCTGATATTGCGCCCGATGCGCCAATATCAGTCGAGCACCTAGAAGACGCTCACCCGCAGTATGAACCTTACAGCTTAGGCGGCAACACTAACTACACTCTGCGTGGCGAAGACTACAAAATCGTCAAAAAAACCGAAGGGTTTACCGAGAAAGGAAAAGCCTCTTGGTACGGTAAGAAATTTCATGGCCATTTAACCTCAAATGGCGAGATCTACGACATGTATTCCATGTCAGCAGCTCACAAAACATTGCCCATTCCAAGCTATGTAAAAGTGACAAATACCGATAACAACAAAACGACGATTGTTCGTATCAATGACCGAGGCCCATTCCACGAAGGCCGAATCATTGACCTTAGTTATGCGGCAGCTTACAAGCTCGATGTATTGAGAACAGGCACAGCAAATGTTGAGATAGAAGTCATTACTGTAGCTATGCCAACTGACGCAAATAAAAAGGCTGCATTGCCTCAATTTATTATTCAGGTAGCCACATCTCCGCATGAAGATAGAACCGAGAAGTTAGCCAAAGATCTAGGCGAAAAGCTAGCTGTAGCAACGTTCTTGCAGCCAAATGACGACAACTACCGTCTGATGCTTGGGCCATTTCATGACTATGCTCTGACTCAAGAGAAATTAGAACAAGTTAAGCTAATGGGTTACCCGTCAGCTTATATAAAAAAGCACTCGCTAACTCGCTAATTAATCTAACAGTTACTTCTGGTAATCAGCGCTCTGGTGTGACAGAGTGATTCTGTTAATATATGAATAGTTCACCAAATAATTGCATTCAAAATGATTAAATCTAATAAACTTGTTAAATCGATTTTTGCTACTTCTGTTGCTCTTTCTGCAACGATAGCTACATCGTCATTCGCCGCTCCTATTGTTGTACCTGATGCACCTCAAATCGCCGCTAAAGGTTTTGTTCTGATGGATTACCATTCAGGCAAAGTACTAGCAGAGAAAGAAATGAACACTCAGCTTTCTCCAGCAAGTTTAACCAAGATGATGACGAGCTACGTGATTGGCCAAGAGCTTGATCGTGGTAACATCAACTTAAACGACGACGTTGTCATTAGCGAAAACGCTTGGGCTAAAAACTTCCCAGACTCATCTAAGATGTTCGTTGAAGTGGGTACAACGGTTAAAGTTGAAGAACTGAACCGTGGCATCATCATTCAATCAGGTAACGATGCTTGTGTTGCAATGGCTGAGCATATTGCTGGCTCTGAAGACGCATTCGTTGACCTAATGAACGCTTGGGCAAGCTCTATTGGTATGAAAGACACGCACTTCGCCAACGTGCACGGTCTAGACAATCCAAACCTATACTCAACGCCTTATGATATGGCTCTACTTGGTCAGGCACTGATTCGCGACGTTCCTGATGAGTACCGTATCTACTCAGAGAAAAAATTTACTTACAACGGCATCACCCAGTACAACCGTAACGGTCTGTTATGGGATAAGAGCATGAACGTTGATGGCATTAAAACTGGCCATACAAGCAACGCAGGTTACAGCCTAGTAAGCTCAGCTACAGAAGGCAAAATGCGCCTAGTTGCGGTTGTGATGGGCACAAAGAATGCGAACGCTCGTAAAACAGAAAGCAAAAAGCTACTGAGCTACGGTTTCCGTTTCTTCGAAACAGTGGCACCACATACTGCTGGTGAGACATTCGTTGAAGAAAAAATCTGGATGGGTAGTAAGGACACGGTTGCTCTAGGTGTCGACGAAGATACTTTCGTTACTCTACCTCGTGGCCAAGCGAAAAACCTAAAGGCTAGCTTCGTTCTTGAAAAAGAACTGGAAGCACCAATTAGCAAAGGCGATGTTGTAGGTAAACTATTCTACCAAGTTGATGGTGAAGACGTTGCTGAATACCCGCTACTTGCACTTGAAGATGTAGACCAAGGCAGCCTATTTAGCCGTCTATGGGACTACCTAGTACTGCTGTTCAAAGGTTTATTCTAAACAAGCCATAAGTTTGTACGAAGCAATACACAAACTTCTTGTCTAGCTAACCTAATGAGTAAATTACTTATTTACTCATTAACGAAACAAAAGCCGCCATGTGCGGCTTTTGTTGATCTTGAGTTCGATGATATTTACACGTAATATTCCGCCTTATTACTCGTGTCTGTTGACCGAACACGCTTTTTATCGACATTTCGCCAATTTGCGAGAGTCTAGCCTTTTGGAGCTAATCATGAACATCAATTCTGATGCAAAACTAAAAGATCTCTTAGAGTTCCCTTGTTCATTCACTTACAAAGTAATGGGCTATGCTAAGCCAGAGCTTACTGAGCTCGTGCTAGAAGTGATCCAGCGTCATGCTCCTGGTGACTACAGCCCAACACTAAAACCGAGTGCGAAAGGCAACTACCACTCTGTTTCGATCAATATTACTGCGACTTCAATTGAACAAGTAGAAACGCTATACAAAGAACTGGGCGACATCGAAATCGTTCGTATGGTTCTGTAATCGACGATTACGCATAGAAAACAGCGGCTTATTGCCGCTGTTTTTGTTTGAAACACCCTATCGGACTCAAAATCATTCAACTTAATTTTCAATAAATACAAAGAAAGTTGAAAAACCTTGCAGTCCGTCTGTAGTTAGAATCATGTTTCGCGTTTATAATGCGTTCACTTTATTAATCCTTGAGGGAGTGCAGCTTTGCAAAATAAGCTAATCGTAAAAAAATTAGGCCGTCAGGATTACGAACCTGTATGGAAAGCCATGCATAAGTTCACAGACGAACGCACAGAAGAAGACGTAGACCAAGTTTGGTTGGTTGAACACAACCCTGTCTTCACTCAAGGACAAGCAGGCAAAGCCGAGCATGTATTAAATGCTGGTGACATCCCTGTCATTCAAAGCGATCGCGGTGGCCAAGTGACTTATCACGGCCCAGGTCAGTTAGTCGCTTACTTTTTGATTAACATCCGCCGCAAAAAATTCGGAGTACGTGATTTGGTGACTCATATTGAGAACCTCGTAATCAACACTCTGAAAGCTTACAATATAAATTCAACTGCCCGACCTGACGCCCCTGGTGTCTATGTCGATGGCAAGAAAATCTGTTCACTCGGATTACGTATTCGACGTGGCTGCTCATTTCATGGGCTCGCACTCAACGTCGATATGGATCTGTCTCCGTTCCTACGCATTAACCCATGTGGTTACCAAGGTATGGAAATGGCACAGGTAAGCCAGTTAGGCGGACCCAGTGAATTAGAAAGCGTTGAGCAACAGTTAATACAAGAGCTAGTAGAACTACTCGGCTATGACCAAGTAGACATTCAAGCCACCAGTAACATTACAGCAGAAGCATAAAATCATGAGCAAACCAATCCAAATGGAAAAAGGCGTTAAATATCGTGACGCTGACAAAATGGCATTAATTCCCGTAAAGAATATGCCTGCTGAACAGAAAGAAGTTTTACGTAAGCCTGCATGGATGAAGATTAAACTTCCTTCAGACAGCCATCGTATTCAAGAAATCAAATCAGCAATGCGTAAAAACAACCTGCACTCAGTTTGTGAAGAAGCGTCTTGCCCTAACCTAGCCGAGTGCTTTAACCACGGCACGGCAACGTTTATGATTCTTGGCGCTATCTGTACTCGTCGCTGCCCGTTCTGTGATGTTGCCCATGGTCGTCCTGTTGCTCCTGAAGCAGAAGAGCCGAAGAAACTGGCTAAGACGATTAAAGACATGAAGCTGAAGTACGTTGTAATCACTTCAGTTGACCGTGATGACCTGCGTGATGGTGGTGCTCAGCACTTTGCTGACTGTAACCGTGAAATTCGCGAACAGAATCCAAACATTCGCATTGAAACACTGGTTCCTGATTTCCGTGGTCGTATGGACGTTGCACTTGATCTAATGAAAGACAACCCGCCAGATGTTTTCAACCACAACCTAGAGACAGCACCACGTCTATACCGTAAAGCTCGCCCAGGCGCGAACTACAAGTGGTCTCTTGATCTGTTGAGAAAATTCAAAGAGCAACACCCAGACATCCCAACTAAATCAGGTGTGATGATGGGTCTTGGTGAAACGAAAGAAGAGATCGTTCAAGTACTGAAAGATCTTCGCGAACATGGCGTAACTATGCTGACACTAGGCCAATACCTTGCGCCAAGCCGTCACCACTTACCAGTAGAGCGCTACGTGCCGCCTTCAGAGTTTGATGAGCTGAAAGAGATTGCTCTTGAACTAGGCTTCACTCACGCAGCTTGTGGCCCGTTTGTACGTTCTTCTTACCATGCTGACTTACAAGCTCAAGGTATGGAAATTAAGTAATCACATTGCTTAAACCAAAATTGAAAAGGCGCTGAACTGTATGTTCAGCGCCTTTTTTCTTTTTTCTATTGAGCAAACAAGCTTGTTCGATACGAAAACAACAAAGCCACTCATTAAGAGTGGCCTTGAATTCAAAGTCTAATCATCTAGATGCTAAATGGTCTGCTAACCAAGTGAAGCCCAGATAACTGTTGCCACCAATACTGGACACACGAACTTCACATACATTGGCCACACTTTACCAAACCAACCAAGCTGAAAGTCAGGGCAGCCCTGTTCAAGCTCTTTCACTTTTGAAGCTCGGCTCCATACCCAGCCACCAAATAGGCAGAACATCAATGCTGCGACCGGTTGAAGATACTGAGTTGCTATCATCGCAACCATGCCAAACATCGCAGCAAAGTTGTAAACAATCACCACACTGAACAGTGCAATAGCACCACCAATTACCCAACTCGTTGGTGTTCGTCTTGTATTGAAACGCTCACTCACTAGCGCTACAGGCCCTTCTAGCATCGAAATTGAAGAAGTAAGGGCAGCAATCGTTAGCAACAAGAAGAAGACAATTGCGAAGATCTGACCAAGTACGCCTAAGCTATCAAACATCAAAGGCAGAACCGTAAATACAAGCGTATCAGAGCTCAATAGTGAGCCATCTTCAGCGTAGATTTGTACACCCTTTTGCATTGCAACAAACATGGCAGGCATAACCACTAAGCCAGCAATAAAAGCGACAGCGGTATCAACCAAGGTTACGTTCATCGCCATTTTTGGTAGGTTCTCTTTCTTGCTTAAGTAAGAACCGTAAACCAACATAGAGCAACCACCAATGGTTAGCGAGAAGAAGCCTTGTCCCATTGCCGCTAGAATCAGTTTTCTATCCCACACTTTCTCAAAGTCTGGAACCAAGTAATGCTTCAGGCCTTCTATCGCGCCCGCTTGCGTCATGATGTAAACAAACAGTAAACCAAACAAAATGAACAACGCTGGCATTAAGCGAGTAGACCACTTCTCGATACCCTGTTTCACACCACCTTGAACAATCAGGATAGTCAGTACATAGAAGAGCACGGTACCAAACACGTTTCGCTCAACACTGAAGCCTTTGAACCAATCGGCGATGAACTCTAAGCCAATCAGGTCAGCAACCGCGCCAAAAAGGAAGCAAATCAACCAACCGCCGACAATGCTATAAAAGGCCAACACGGCGCTAGGGACACTTAAGCCAATCCAACCGACAAATTCACCGACTTTCTTACCTAAAGGGTTCGAAGTCAAAGAACGCATACTATCGACAGGGTTCGCTTGACCGTGACGGCCAATCGCCATCTCAACCACCAGCATCGGGAAAGCAACCACGAAGATCATGATTAGGTAAACAAGCAGAAAAGCACCACCGCCGTTACTGGCAACTTGGGTTGGGAAACCCCAAATATTCCCTAAGCCAACAGCCGCACCCGCCGCTGCTAAAATAAAACCCAAACGAGAACTAAAGTGCTCTCTTGAAGAGGAAGATTGTTGGTCCATATTGCCCGCATAAAAATCAGTGAACTAGTTGAGAAGTACAGTAATCAAAAGCAATGATAGGCACAACCAATAAATGAACAATTATCTTATTTTTACAATCTATTTAGTATTTAAGACCAAACTATTAACAATTACCCAGACTAACTGACCACATAAAATCAATACAACGATTGATCAGACTATTCAAAGGTATTCCTTAATTAATCGTTAGCTTATTTAACCCATAAAAAAAGAGCACCAATCGGTGCTCTTCTGACGAATCTGAAACTCAAGCTAGATAGTAAATACTTGGTAGTCTTTTAGGTTCGGAATGATTTTATGCAGCTCTTGCTCTTGCTCTGCCATCTCATCTAGAGAATCACAGAACTCATTCGCTTCCTCTTGTACTTGTTGAGAGTGTTCTTTCATTCGCTCTTCAACTTTAAGCTTTAATTCAGCCATGCTATCAGCCATTTCGGTCAAATTTAGGCCGCCGTCTTGCTTCATCTTTTCCGACATCGCATTAAAGGCACTTGAGGTAAACTCTTGGTTAAAGATCTCCTTAGCCTTTTCGAAATCTTCAGACCAACCGTTCGCCATCGAATCGAAACTATCAGCCGGCAGGACTAACTCGCCATCTTTATAGTAACGAGCCTCTAATTCAGCAAAGTACGTTTTCATTGATTCTTTTACATTATCAAACGACTCTGGAGAATCTAGGCTGGCAGCGATGTCATCAATAACATCATTCGCCAAGGCTAAGCTGTCATTCGCCATTTGTTTTGCGCGCGGTAAATACTCATTCATGCTGTCACGGTATTTTTCAATTGCCGCTTGTTGGTCGGCATCAAGTGCGACCTTTTCACCATGAATATAAAGATCGTTGTTGTCATCAAGAATAGCCGTGTCACCGTTTACTTGATGGATTTCGACTTTCTGCTCGTCAATTCGTAGTTCATTTTTCAAATCAACTCGACACTGAGCTGCAAAAGTTGGCAGGCTCACAACAGCGGTAGCCACTGTTAATGATGCAATTAATACGCTTTTTTTCATAACACCCTCTCATCAATCTGCCCAATGACTATACCGCTAGTTTATGCTTCTTTGTCAGAAAAACGTTTATATTTATAAGCCTGTCATTCAGTCAATCGATACTACTTCATAGCAAAACTGTTTATCAGCAACCCTAAACTCAATTTCATCACCGACTTCTTTGCCCATTAGAGCCTGACCAAATGGTGCATTCGCCGTGACGATGGCAATCTCATTTTCGTTCCACGTAACAGAAAGCCCTCCGACTTTAGGACCAAGGAAAAAGTGTTTATATTCATCATGTTCGTCAATTACCACAACATAGCTGCTGACGGTGATTCTTTCACTGTCTCGTAAGACGAGGTTTCGGTAACACTGGATGTCATCTTCGCACTCTTGAACTCGCATCGCTTGTCCATGGGCAAGATATGAGGCTTCTAACGCCAAGGTATCGTATTTGTGCTCTGGCACGGTCTCTTCATCGGTCGCAGCATCAATAGCTCGCTGAGTCGCAGATTGTGCGATGCGTAGCCGTGATTCTAGTTGCTCTAAAATTATTTGTCGAAGCTCAGACTTATTCATACTTTTGGAGTGCTTTTCTATAGGAGCTACAGAATAGAATTAGGTACAATCAGGTGCAAGACATTTGATTCATCAAGCGGCGCGATCATAGATAGGCGAACGCTTTAGCATCAATACGACACTTAATAACTCAGGTAGAACATAAATGATTGAGCAGAAGCTAAAACAAGTATTCGGATTCGATTCACTGCGTAATGGGCAAAAGCAAGTCATTGATAATGTTCTATCCGGTCACTCTACCGCGGCCATATTCCCGACGGGCTCAGGTAAATCGCTGTGCTACCAATTACCCGCGTTAGAGTTACCTCATTTAACTTTGGTTATTTCTCCACTGTTAGCCTTAATGAAAGACCAATTAAGCTTCTTACACAGTAAAGGGGTCAGCGCCGCTGCGATAGAATCTAGTCAAGACAGACAAACTACTCAACAGGTGATGCAGTCTGTGCGAAACGGAGACACAAAAATTCTGATGATCTCCGTCGAGCGTTTGAAGAACGAACGCTTTCGCCAGTTCATTTCTCAGGTTCCAATCTCGCTGCTTGTGGTCGATGAGGCGCACTGTATTTCTGAATGGGGACACAACTTTAGACCCGATTATCTCAAGTTGCCTCAATACCAAAAACAGTTGAATATCCCACAGGTGTTACTACTGACTGCAACCGCAACAACCTCAGTTATCCAAGACATGAAGTCTAAGTTTGATATCGATGAGCAACGCGTTGTTGTTACTGGTTTCTATCGTCAAAACCTCGATCTGTCGATTCAGCCTTGTGAACAAACGAGTAAGCTAGAGACGCTGTGCTCAGTCGCCAATCAAGCGCCTCAAGCTCCGACCATCGTTTACGTCACCCTTCAACAAACGGCTGAGATGGTGGCTCAGCAACTGCGCAATGCTGGAATCAACGCAGTCGCTTACCATGCAGGGCTTAAACCAGAAAATAGAGATGCCATTCAACATCAATTCATGAATGATGACGTGCATTGTATCGTGGCGACGATTGCTTTCGGGATGGGCGTCGACAAGTCAAACATTCGCCGTGTGATTCACTTCGACTTGCCAAAATCGATAGAGAATTACTCGCAAGAGATCGGCAGAGCAGGCCGAGATGGTCAACCTTCAGCATGTATTCTTCTCGCCAACAAGTATGGCCTCAGTACGCTAGAGAACTTCGTATTTGGTGATACGCCAGACAACATCTCGATCCAAGCTGTCTTAAAAGAGATCTACGAAAACCAAAACATTGGGGCTTCTGGTGCAAACCAATGGGAGATCATGCTCAACCAACTATCGCGTGAATCTAACATTCGTCAACTTCCGCTAAAAACACTGTTGGTTTATCTCGAAATTGAAGGCGTGATAGAGCCTAAATACAGCTACTTCGCTGACTACAAATTTAAGTTCATTCGTCCGAAACAGCAGATCACAGAGCAGTTCCAAGGAGAGCGCCGACACTTCGTAGAGGCTATTTTCCAATGCTCACCACAAGCAAGAGTCTGGTGCCAAGTCGACTTCGATGCGCTTTGGACACACTTCCAAGCCGATCGTCAACGTGTTGTTACCGCTATCGACTACTTCAATGAACAAGGCTGGATTGAATTGGAAAGTAAGCAGATCACTGATGTTTACGCGATCCACAATACGTCTGAAGATATGATGCAATTATCAGAACGTTTAACTGAGTTGTTTAAAACAAAAGAGAACAGTGAAATAAACCGTCTTAACCAAATGCTGAGCTTCTTTGAGGCTGATACCTGCCTAAGTTCACGCCTTGCGAGTTACTTCGCCGATGATAAGGCACCCAAAAACTGTGGTCACTGCTCAGTATGCCGAGGTGAAATTGCCACACTACCAAGCGTGAAAGCTGAACCTATAGATGAAGAGATCGTCGTCGCTTGGATTCAAGAATTCATATCCAATAGCCAACAACTGATTACCGATGAAGCCATTACTCGCTTTTTATGTGGAATCGCGACACCGCTTTCTACCAAATTAAAAGCCAGCAAAATGTCAGGGTACGGAAAGTTAGAGCAACAACCGTTCAGTGAAACCCTAGCATTGGTAAAACGATTACCAAGATAATAACGCTAAAACACACCGCTTGTACCAAAAAGTCAGTTAGGTTTGCATAAATCTAGCTGATTTTAGATTAATCGCTTAAATAAGATAGAACATCACTGCCTTTATATCTTCTCGTTCTTTACCTTAATCATTAATTCCATTAAATATCTCAAAAACAATCAATAACCTTTAAAAACTAGACATCCTTTGGATTTGGTTAACAATCGGCCAGCTCAAAAAATCAAATAAATGCTCCCTCTAGTATTAAAGGATCCATAGAATGGTCAAGAAGATATCCCTTTCTTTTCTTACAGTTATGCTCGGTTTGTTCTTGCTCGCTTTAGCGTCCGCAAACCACTACTTAAATAACTGGAAATGGGAAAATATTCAGGTAAACAACGATGAAGTGGTTAGCGTCGTCTCTCAAACTTTTGAGTCGAATTTAGAAGATGCCAAATCAATGATCCAGCAATTTGCTTTCTTGCTACCTTATTATGGGATCAATGCTCCTTTTGATGAATCTCGAATGCTTCGAGTATTGAATAGGGTTCATTCTGCGAACCCTGCATTCATCGATGTCTACTTCGCAGATATCAACGGCACACCATTTAGTGCACTCTCTAAAGGCTGGGTTGACAACTTTAATGTCCTCGAAAAACAGAGAGAATGGTTCCTCGCTATATCGGCAAAGGGATACCCTAGCTACGTATCAGCGCCTTACATCAGTAATACAGGTGAACGGGTCATTTCTGTGTCTGCTCCTATCAAAAGAAATGGACAATTGGTTGGTGTATTCGGCGTCGATATTACGTTATCCGAATTGATGCCCGAATTTGGTGTTGAGTTTGCCATTACGACAAAGGATGGTGAAATCGTAATGGCCGATGCGGCAACCAGAGAAACAGGCTGGGTAAACAAAAACATCTATGAATTAAGACCGAACTTCAAAACATTAACTAAAGATCCATATCTATACACTGCGGATGGATCTAACGAACCTTACACAGTATCAAAACAACCTCTTACCGAAAGTTACGACCTTTTTGCATGGACAAATCAAAGCCATGAAGACGCTATGAACAAGAGCCTAATGACTGGAATCATAGGGTTATTTATTTGTATCGGAGTTTTGTTAATGATCACCGTTTATGTGGCTATTAGAAGACAACTTCGTAATCTGCCAATCATGGTATCTACACTTGAAAAAATGTCTATTGGTCAGTTTACCCCACTAAAAGCTAACAACAGTAACAACGAACTAGATCAAGTTCAGGCATCGTTACAAAGTTTACAAGAAAGTATCTCTCATATTGTGAATCAGTCTAGCGTAAAGATGTCCGACTTGGCTGTACAACAAACTAGAATTGAACAGTTAATTGATGACACCAACAACAACGCTAGTTCTGGTTTCAATAATGTAGAGCAAGTCGCAACCGCCGCAACAGAACTTTCTGCCGCAGCTTCTAGCGTGTCTGATAATGCTGCACATGCAGATAGGATGGCAAAAGCAACAATGCAAGTCATAGAAAACAGCGCGCAGGTCATCAACGAAGCCGACAATATAAATAATAATGTGAGTTCGGCTATGGCTGAATCAGCCATAATCGTCAATGAGTTAAGAGAACACTCTGAACATATAAACTCCGTAGTGGAAGTTATAAATTCAATATCAGAACAAACTAACTTACTCGCCCTCAATGCGGCTATTGAAGCTGCTCGAGCAGGAGAGCATGGAAGAGGCTTTTCTGTGGTTGCAGATGAAGTCAGATCTTTAGCAAAAAGAACTCAAGTTTCTACTGTTGATATCAAAAATATCATTACTCAACTGCAATCCCAATCAAGAAAAGCTGATGAATACATGTCGTCCAACACAGCTCTAGTTCATCGCTCACAAGAGATGATGCTTGAGCTATCACAAGCATTTACTGATATTAGGCAGCAAGTTATGGAGATTTCGGAAATGAACACAATGGTATCTTCAGCATCAGAGGAACAAAGAATTGTAACTCAAGATATCACCGAACGTATTGAAGGAATCAATACCACCGTAAAAAATAGTGTGACTAGCGCACAGCACACCCAAGAAGCCAATATAGTAATATCTCAAAGAACTTCTGATTTAAAAGAAGTCTTGGCTTTTTTCAACATAGACCAAACTAACAAACGATAGATATCTAGACGATTTAACTTATCAACCGAATCTCTCCAGACCTATAACCAATAAAGCTTTCAGATGGCGCTCTAGTAAAGAGCGCTGTCAATTTTAACCCTAATGTCAATTGGTTGAAGATCACAGCTTTAGTAGCCTTATAACGCTAAATTTAGCTGCTTCACTTGTTCTTTGGGTTGTAACATCACACTCAAACCGAGTAGGCGTATCTCTCGCCCTTGTTGTCTTTTTAAGATCTCACTCAATAGTTCTTTGAAGTGTTCTCGATCCAATGAAGCATGTATGTGTTCTATGGTCGTTTGTTGGAAATCGGCAAACTTGAGTTTAATGCCCTGTTTGATGATTGCTTTACTTGGGCTGGCTTTTTCTAAACGCATTTCAAGTTCAGGGAACAGCTTGTCTTCTATCACCTGCCAGCACTCAGCATAAGTTGAAATGTTTTGAGTAAACGTGCGCTCAACGCCTACGGATTTACGCTCGCGTTCTATGATAACTTCTCTTTCATCGATACCATGGCTTCGTTTCCACAACGATGCACCTTGTCGACCAAACTTCAGAAGCAAGTCTCGATAGTCTGCCCCTTTGATGTCCTTGCATGTAAAGAATCCCGCTAGATGGAGCTTTTCAATGCTGACCTTGCCAACGCCTGGGATTTTTTCGAGTGGTAAATCATCAATTACAGCTTGTACATCTTGCGGAGGGATAACAAATTGCCCATTGGGCTTATTCATATCCGAAGCCACTTTAGCCAAGAATTTTATCGGAGCGACACCGGCTGAAGCCGTGAGATTTAACTCGTTCCAAATATCACGGCGAATTGACTCGGCAATCAGTGTCGCAGAACCGTGACACAACTTTGATTCAGTCACATCAAGAAATGCTTCATCCAGAGAAAGAGGTTCAATCAATGATGTGTATCGAGAAAAAATTTCTCGGATCTTTTTAGATATCTCAACATAAACCTGCATTCTTCCCGGAACCACTAATAAGTTAGGACAAAGCTGTAGCGCTTTCCCCGTTGGCATCGCAGAACGAATACCAAACTTGCGAGCTTCGTAATTACAGGTACTCAAGACACCTCGTTGTTTTTCATGACCGCCAACCGCAAGTGGTCGATTTCGGTAAGCCGGGTTATCGCGCATTTCTACAGCTGCGTAAAAACAATCCATATCGACATGGATTATTTTTCTGATTTTATCTTGGCCTGCACTGCACATTTAGGAATAACTCAACCTTACAACTGTATCTATGAACAGTGTAATCAATTATTCCTCGATTTAAAATGATCTCGTGTCCAGCACAAGAGGTTTCACTTCAACAGCAGTCCACTCTTCTGATAGTATTGTAAGGAGTATTTAGTCTATAAGTAGGGATAGCTTTTGAGTGAAAAAATACTAGTGGTGGAGGACAGTCGAGCATTCCGAAACTATCTATACCAGCAATTAAAAAACAGTGGCTATGAAGTCGCACTCGCAGAATCAATTGAGGAAGCGAAAGCGATCTTAGAGCAAGAGACGGATTTCTTGTGTGCTGTATTAGATTACTGCCTACCCGATGGTCAAGATGGTGAAATCATTGATTTGGTACTCGGCTACCAACAAAAAATCATTGTACTAACCGGTATGTTCAACAACACACTTCGAGAACAGGTTCTCGCCAAAGGTGTGCTTGATTACATCCTTAAAGACAGTATGTCATCGGTCAGTTACTTACTTCCTCTGGTTAATCGAATCTCGAATAATCGCCACCATAAAGCCTTGGTGGTTGATGATTCAGCTGTGGTTCGCCGATATGTCGTTCAGCTCCTCGAACATCAATATATTCAAACGATTCAAGCGAAAGATGGCGAACAAGCACTAGAGCTTCTCAGCAAGGATCCTGATATCACGTTTGTCGTTACCGATCATGACATGCCGAAAAAAGATGGTATTTCGATGACCCGTGACATTCGAGTAAACCACGACCGCAACCAACTCGCTATTCTTGGTCTATCAGGTAGCGACGATCGCACTATGACTGCGCGCTTCCTTAAAGCGGGCGCCAACGACTTCCTCTATAAGCCATTTAACCAAGAAGAATTTTTCTGCCGTATTCACCAGCTTCTCGATATGAAGGAAGCGACCAATGAACTGTTTCGTCATGCCAATGAAGATGCACTCACGGGGCTATGGAACCGTCGCTATTTGTTCAATCAACCATGCAAAGGCTGTGAAGAACGAAATATCGCGATGATGGATATCGACTTCTTTAAGAAAGTGAACGATACCTTCGGCCATGATGGTGGCGATGCGGTACTGGTTGCTGTGGGCGGCATCATTAAGGATCACTTCAACGATGATGTGGCCGTTCGTTTCGGCGGTGAAGAGTTTTGTATTCAGTCGTGTGGGTCGTTTGAAAGCTTCGTTGATAACCTAGAATCGATGAGAGTGGCAATAGAAGAGCATGAAGTGATTCATGAATCCCAAAGTATTAAAGTCAGCATCAGTATTGGTGTCACTGATTTAGACGGCAAGTTAGATGAACAGATAAAAGCTGCCGACGAACTGCTTTATACGGCCAAGGAACAAGGTAGAAACCAGCTTGTATGCACTCGCAATAAGGGTTCATAGGTAGTTATATAGATAGACAGATATAACAGCTAAACCCTTTATAGACAGGCTTATAGGCGTTTCACTTTTAGCGTTTAAGTCTATAGAAACAAAAAGAGCTCAAGGTAATCCCTTGAGCTCTTTGCGTTTAGAGAGCTAGACAACCCATTAGTTAAAGACTAATTAAGGAAAACTAGCATCAACCGTTATCACCGATTAAGCGATACGATCTTTACTCCAAGCCGCTTCTTTTTCTTGACGCTCAGCCAGTTTCTCAACGCGGTAAGCTTCGCGTGCTTCGCGCTTTTTACGCGCATCACAAGGTTCTGGGCAATTACAGACTTTGTCGATACCGACAGCACCTAAACCACCACAACTACCCTTCACAACTTTCTTTTGGACAATATAGCCAATCGACATTGCTGTGATCACGGCAAGAAAAACACCAAATGTAATCAGAAATGTATTCATAATTCTCTCGCTTACCTTATTTACCTAAGTATGGCTTAAATGCTTCTGAAGCAATTTCTTCAAAGCCATCTGCTGTTTTAACCACCATAAACGCTGGGATGTTATGCTGGTTAGCGATTTCCATTCCTCTTACTTCACCTAAGACCATAAGGCCTGTAGATAAACCGTCTGCAGTCATTGAAGACGGGTTTAAAACAGTCACTGAAACCACTTTGTGATGAAGAGGTTTACCTGTTTCTGGGTTGATGATGTGTGAGTAACGAACACCATCACGCTCGAAATAGTTACGATAGTCACCAGAGGTTGCAATCGCCATATCACCCGGTTCGATGATCTCTTGAATAGTACGCTCTTCTACACTTGGTTTCTCAATCGCTATGCGCCAACCCACATTGTCACGGTTTAGACCTTTCAAGCGAATTTCACCACCAATTTCAACCATATAGTTGTGAATGCCAATCGAATCAAGGTAGTCAGCGACAACATCAACACCCCAACCTTTTGCAATTGTCGAAAGATCGACATACAGGTTCGGTAGATCCTTGGTCAGTTTGTTGCCTTCAATGCTTAGGTGATGGATACCCACTTTCGCTTTACGAGCAGCAAGCTCTTCGTCTGTTGGAACAACCTCTGGACGTGCTTCAGGGCCAAAACCCCACAAGTTCACTAAAGGACCAACGGTAACATCCAGCGCACCTTCAGTAAGACCGTTCAAACGAATCGCTTCTTTCACTACAATCGCAGTTTGCTCAGAAACTTCAAATGCGTCTGCACCTTTGTGCTGATTAAAACGGCTTAACTCTGAGTCTTCACGGTAAGTCGACATCTGATCATTTACTTCTTCAAGTAAGCGATCAATCTCGGTGTGAATCTCTTTAGACTCAGGGAACTCATCACCATTGATGTATTTAATATTGTAGCTAGTACCCATCGTTGGGCCACTTAAATGCACTTGCTCAATCGGCTTTTCACAGCCAGCAAGAAAAATCAAAGAAGTTAATGCAACAAGCCAAATTCTCACTTGCTTACTCCTGTCTAATGTTGAGGATTTATATAAGGAAAAATAAGAGTAAATATAGGTCTTAAAAATACCTTACTCTTTCTTATATAAGCCAGTATGTTGTCAAAACGAGCTTTAGAAAAACAAATGGCTGACTCGTAGGAGTCAGCCATAATATCAATCACTTAAATGGATTAACCACCGAAGTCATCTAGTAGGATGTTTTCATCTTCTACACCAAGATCTTTCAGCATGCCGATAACAGCCGCGTTCATCATTGGTGGACCACACATGTAGTACTCACAGTCTTCAGGAGCTTCATGATCCTTCAGGTAGTTTTCGTACAATACGTTGTGGATGAAACCAGTGTAACCGTCCCAGTTGTCCTCAGGTTGAGGATCAGACAGTGCACAGTGCCACACGAAGTTTGCGTTTGCAGCCGCTAGGCCGTCGAAGTCTTCAATGTAGAACATCTCACGCTTAGAACGTGCACCGTACCAGTAAGACATCTTACGAGTAGAGTTAAGACGCTTAAGTTGGTCGAAGATATGTGAACGCATTGGCGCCATACCTGCACCACCACCGATGAATACCATTTCATTGTCTGTGTCTTTAGCAAAGAACTCACCAAATGGACCAGAAATAGTACATTTGTCGCCTTCTTTAAGAGACCAGATGTATGAAGACATCACACCAGGAGCTACATCAGGATTGTTTGGCGGCGGAGTTGCGATACGCACGTTAAGCTTGATGATGCCTTTCTCTTCTGGGTATGAAGCCATAGAGTAAGCACGGATCGAATGCTCTTTAACGATAGACTCGTAACGGAACAAGTTGAACTTATCCCAGTCACCACGGTATTCGTCAGGAATATCGTAATCTGCGTATTTCACGTGATGTGGTTCAGCTTCAATCTGAATGTAACCACCGGCACGGAAAGGTACTTCTTCGCCTTCAGGGATAGCAAGTGCTAACTCTTTGATGAAAGTAGCTTCGTTATCGTTAGAGATAACGGTACATTCCCACTTCTTAACACCAAAGATGTCTTCGTCTAGCTCAATCTCCATGTCAGTTTTCATAGCAACTTGACATGCAAGACGTTCGCCTTCACGAGCTTCGCCTTTTGTGATGTGATCAAGTTCTGTTGGTAGAATATCGCCACCGCCAGACTTAACTTTTACACGACACTGACCACAAGAGCCACCGCCACCACAAGCAGAAGATACGAAGATGCCTGCACCAGCAAGAGCACCAAGTAGCTTACTACCAGGTTGAGTAACGATCGCCTTCTCAGGGTCGCCGTTTACAGCAATAGTGATGTCACCTGATGGTACTAGCTTAGATTTAGCGAAAAGAATCACTAATACTAGAGCCAATACAATAATGGTAAACATCGCTACGCCAAGAATAATGCTTTGCATTTGTTATTCCTTATTACTGGGTGCTTACCCTACAGTTGAACACCAGAGAAAGACATAAAGCCTAACGCCATCAAACCAACAGTAATGAACGTGATACCAAGGCCACGTAGACCTGGAGGTACGTCAGAGTACTTCATCTTCTCACGGATACCCGCAAGAGCAACGATAGCTAACATCCAACCCACACCAGAACCGAAGCCGTAAACAACAGATTCAGCAAAGTTGTAGTCACGAGTTACCATGAAAGATACACCACCAAAGATTGCACAGTTAACTGTGATCAGAGGAAGGAAGATACCTAGTGCGTTGTACAAAGGTGGGAAGAAACGGTCTAGAACCATCTCTAGGATTTGTACAAGTGCAGCGATAACACCGATGAATGCGATGAAGTTAAGGAAACTTAAATCGACACCGGCAACAAGTGCATTTTCTTTTAGGATGTGTGTGTAAACAAGGTTGTTTACAGGAACAGCGATTGTAAGTACTACAACTACCGCAACACCAAGACCAAAAGAAGTTTTAACTTTCTTAGAAACCGCTAGGAATGTACACATACCTAGGAAGAAAGAAAGCGCCATGTTTTCGATGAAAATCGATTTAACTAGCAGACTAATATAATGTTCCATGACTACCTTACCCCTTCGCTTCTACTTGTTCTGGTTTGAACACACGAATTGCCCAAATCAAGAAACCAATTAGGAAGAATGCTGAAGGTGCTAGAAGCATCAAGCCGTTTGGCTGATACCAACCACCGTTGCTCACTAGAGGTAGTACTTCCATACCAAATAGTTTGCCAGAGCCTAGAAGCTCACGGAAGAAACCAACAGTGATAAGAACGAAACCGTAACCAAGACCGTTACCAAGACCATCGATGAACGATGGGATTGGAGCAGACTTCATTGCGAATGCTTCAGCACGACCCATTACAATACAGTTAGTAATGATTAGGCCAACGAATACAGATAGCTGTTTAGATATATCGTATAGGTATGCTTTAAGCACTTGGTCTACCACGATTACTAATGATGCGATAATTGCCATCTGAACGATGATACGCACACTGTTAGGAATGTGGTTACGGATTAAAGAAACGAAGAAGTTAGACAGAGCAGTAACGAACATTACCGCAATAGTCATAACAAATGCTGTTTCTAGCTTAGTGGTTACCGCAAGAGCAGAACACACACCAAGAACCTGTAGCGCGATTGGGTTGTTATCCAACACAGGCGCTAAGATGCTCTTTTTAATTTCTTTTGCACTAGACATTAGTTCAGACCTCCGTCACGAACTTTTGCTAGGAACGGACCAAAGCCCATATCACCTAACCAGAAGTCAAATGTATGTTGAACACCAACGCTAGTCAGTGTTGCACCAGAAAGGCCATCTACACCGTGCTCAGAACCTTGAGGAGCGCCACCTTTAACAACCTGAATAGCAGGCTTGTGGTTTTCGTCGAATAATTTCTTACCAACGAATTGAGCGCGCCAAGTTGGGTTCTCAACTTCACCACCAAGTCCAGGAGTTTCACCTTGCTCGTAGTAAGTGATACCAGAAACTGTGTTGCCATCAGTTTCTACCGCAACGAATGCGTACATCATTGACCATAGGCCGTTACCGTGAACAGGGATGATAACTTTAGAAGTTTCAGCGCCATCTTTCACAAGGTATACAGTACCCGTGTTAGCACGACGAATGATCTTAGCGATGTCATCTTCAGCTGAAAGCTTAATTGACTCAGCAGGATCTTTTGCCGCTTTACGTTGGTCGTATGCAGCAGCATCGCCGTCAACGAAATCGCCAGTAGCGAAATCAACTAGACGAGGTTCGATGTTCTCTGCGTACAGTGCTGGAATATCACCTGCAAGCTCAATACCCGCAACTTCAAGGATCTTAGTTTGCTGATCCAGAACTGCGTTAGCTTGCTGCTTAGGTTTAAGAACAACTGCAGCTGTTGAAACGATGATTGAGCACACTAGGCTCAATGCGATAACAACAAACAGCGTCTTTTTAATGCTATCGTTATTACTTGCCATAGCGCGCTAGTCTCCGCTTAATGTTCTTCTCGATTACAACGTGGTCAAACAGAGGAGCAAATAGGTTTGCGAATAGAATCGCAAGCATCATGCCTTCTGGGTATGCAGGGTTAACTACACGAATCATTACACACATTGCGCCGATTAGGATGCCGTACCACCACTTACCTTTATTGGTAAATGAAGCTGATACTGGGTCTGTCGCCATGAAGAACATACCGAACGCGAAGCCACCTAGAACTAGGTGCCAGTGCCAAGGCATGCTGAACATTGCGTTAGTATCAGAACCGATCACGTTGAACAGCGTAGACACAGCAATCATACCGATCATTACACCAGCAATGATGCGCCATGAAGCGATACGCATGTAAACGATCATCGCTGCACCAATCATAAGTGCTAGAGTCGATACTTCACCGATAGAACCTGGGATGTTACCAATGAATGCGTCCATCCAAGTGATTGCTTCACCAGATGTTACGTTCATTAGTGCGCTACCACCGCCTTGAGCCCATTGGCTAAGAGCAGTTGCACCAGAGAAACCATCTGCAGCAGTCCAAACTACGTCACCTGAAATCTGTGCAGGGTATGCAAAGAATAGGAACGCACGGCCAGCAAGTGCAGGGTTCAGGAAGTTACGACCCGTACCACCGAAGATCTCTTTCGCTACAACAACACCGAAGGTAATACCTAGTGCTGCTTGCCATAGAGGAAGAGTTGGCGGAACGATAAGCGCAAATAAGATAGAAGTAACAAAGAAACCTTCATTTACTTCGTGCTTACGCACCATACAGAACAGAACTTCCCAGAAACCACCAACGATAAATACCGTTGCGTAGATAGGTAGGAAGTATGTCGCACCAAGTAGCATCTTGCTGCCAACACCTGCATCGGGCCCTAAGGAGGCTCCAAGCATTTCGGTTAGCCAGTAGTGCCAGTTACCATCGATAACAGAAACTAATTCAGCGCCTGCGTACATATGGTTAAGTGCAGCGATAGCTTGGCCACCCGCGTTGTACATACCCCAGAACATTGCTGGGAATACCGCGAACCAAACCATGATCATGATACGTTTTAAATCAACGCTATCACGAACGTGTGATCTTTTCTTTGTGATAAGACCTGGCGTGTAGAACACTGTAGCTGCTGCTTCGTAAAGCGCAAACCACTTCTCGTGTTTACCACCTGGCTCAAAATGATGCTCGATGTCTTCAAGAAACTTTTTAAGGCCCATGAAAATTACCCTTCCTTCTCAATCGTATCTAGGCATTCACGAAGTAGTTGACCGTACTCGTATTTACCTGGACATACAAAGGTACACAATGCTACATCTTCTTCGTCTAGTTCTAGCGCACCAAGTGCTTGAGCACTATCAATGTCGCCTGCACATAGATCACGAAGCAGCAATGTTGGTTCCATATCTAGAGGCATTACGCGCTCGTAATTACCAATTGGAACCATTGAGCGGTCACTACCGTTTGTTGTCGTTGTCATGTTGAACAACTGACCTTTAAACATGTGACCAAGGAATGAACGAGTAACAGAGAACTTGTTCTTACCAGGCATAGCCCAGCCGAATAGCTCTTTATCACGACCTTCACGTAGAACAGAAACTTGCTGATGGTAACGACCAAGGTAAGCATGTGAACCTGTTGCTTCAGTACCCGTAAGTACAGAACCAGAAATCACACGAACTTCACCTGGCATTAACTCGCTGTCTGTCAACTCTTCAAGGCTAGCACCAAGTTGAGTACGAACTAGACGTGGGTTGTTTACCACTGGACCTGCCAGAGAAACAACACGCTCAGAGTAAATCTCACCAGTAAGGAAAAGCTTACCGAATGCGATAACATCTTGGTAGTTAATGCTCCACGCTACATTTTGTGCATTTACCGGGTATAGGTAATGCATATGCGTGCCTGCAAGACCTGCAGGGTGTGGGCCATCAAAAACATGTTCTTCAACGTTAGACTGAGCTGAACGAGGTAAGCTAGTACCTTTTTTACAAACGTACACTTTACCGTTAGTCAGAATTGAAAGAAGATCTAAACCAGCAACGAAAGCATCAGACTGCTCGTTAATGATTAATTCTGGCTCAGCTGCTAGCGGATTAGTATCCATAGCAGTTACGAAAATAGCCTGAGTTTCAGAATCAATGGCTGGAACCTTGCTGAACGGACGAGTTCGCAAAGCGGTCCATGCGCCAGACTCAACTAACTGAGCTTTAACCGTTTCACGGTCAAGGCCTACTAGTTGGTTAGCTTCATAGCTATTGAACGTGATTTGCTCATTGCCTGCTACTTCAATCACTACTGATTGAAGAACACGCTTAGCACCACGGTTCACTTCAATAACTTTACCGCTTGCTGGAGAAGTAAATACAACACCTGGGTTCTTTTTATCTGCAAAAAGAACTTGGCCTTTCTTCACTTCATCACCAACGCGAGCATGCATCGTAGGACGCATACCAACGTACTCTTCGCCAAGCAAGGCGACTTTAGTGATGGACTTACCATCATTAATCACCTGGGATGGAGTTCCTGCGATAGGAAGATCCAAACCCTTCTTTATTGTAATCATACGCACTTGCACTACTTTATCGGGAAAAAGATTCTTTTAATTGCGTAAATTCGGGACGTTTTATTCCGCCCTTAGACACGACATTACAGTGTCCGGTTTCGGTAGATTTGAGATACCAAAATCGCAACATTATCTTAATAAATTCATCACACTAATTATGTGAGATTTATCAGGTGCCGTATTCTAGCATTTTTTGACAACTTGATGCCATGACCAATAACTTGAATACGGCCTTTATTTGGTGAGATTTGAAGCATATGGACTCTCAAATATGTATAAATTTGACGAGCCGCACAGATAAAATGGCTTTTGAATCGTGTTTTAAACAAGAGATTAATACTCTGTCACAAACTAATATTTTACGAGTTATGTTGAAACACTGTTAATAAAAACATTACTCATTGTAGGTATTTTTGACAGCTCAATTTGACATCAATCTGAGTGATATAAAACCTAAAAACACATAGTTTTGATGACAAAAGAGGCGGTATAACCACCTCTCTTTATATGTATTGAATCTATTACTTGCCACCGCCCATACACATAGGGCTATCTGGCACGTTATCTAGCTGCTTCATCCATTCATCTTTTGTATAGGTGTGAATGGATAGCGCGTGAATATTATTCGCCAGTTCTTCTGAAAGTGTTTTATTTACCGCTCGGTGACGAGCAATAAGACGCAAACCTTCAAACACATCGCTGACAACAATCACTTTAAAATGACTCTCAGAACCAGCCGGAACATTGTGCATATAGCTCTCATTCACCACGTTTAAATGACTTGGTGAAAACTCATTGTGCAATTTTGTTTCGATAACTTCTTGGATCATTGTGATTCCTTAAATAGCGTATTGGCATTATCTGTCGCTCCAGTATAAACCCTAACTAACCGACTGTCTGAGTATTTCATCGCTGACTCGTGGGGTTTAGTCGAGTTTTTTATATCTTGTTCAGGCTGCATTTGAGACAATATCTTTGTTATTTCTTACATAAGTATCTCAAGCAATGAAAACTGAACTTACCCTTCACGATAGAACTTTAACCCTAAATCGTTTCCCCAACCGTTCAAATGAAACCCTTCAAGCTTGGGATGCCGGCGACGAATACCTGATTAGCCATGTTGAAGAGATGAATCTTGAACCTGGTAAACACATCCTGATCATGAACGACAGTTTTGGCGCCCTATCCGCTTGGTTCTCAAAAGATCATGACGTGACCATGATGAGTGACTCTTTTATCTCTCATCGCGGAACGCTAAAAAACTTGCAGCGTAATCAGAGCAATCGTGTGAACTTTTTAAACACCATGGACGATATCCCACACGGTATCGACCTTGTGATCATGCAATTGCCGAAAACCAACCGCCACCTTGTATGGCAGTTGAGTCAGTTGCGCCAAGCACTGCCTGAAGGCTGCCAAGTAATTGGTGTGAATAAAGTTAAAGAAATCCACACTTCAACACTGAACCTGTTTGAAAAGTATCTGGGTGAAACCAAAACCTCTCTAGCTAAGAAAAAGCATCGCCTTGTGTTCTCGTCTCCAAACTGCCAACCGATTCAAACGGTAGAGCCTTATGTTGAATGGGATGTGGACGGTGAAGATATTCGCTTGAAAAATTTACCAAATGTTTACTCAGGCGAGGCACTCGATCAAGGCGCTCGTTATATGTTGGAACACATTCCACAAGATCCAGAATTGCGTCACATAATTGATTTGGGTTGTGGCAATGGTGTACTGAGTGTGAAAGCAGGTCAGTTAAACCCACAAGCTCGTATTACCTGTGTAGACGAAAGCTTCATGGCGGTGGAATCTGCGCGCCAAAATGTAAAAGACAATCTTGGCGAAGAAGGTAACTTCCAGTTCATCGCAAACAACTGTTTAGATGGCTTTAAGAAAAACAGCACCTACTTAGTTATGTGCAACCCTCCGTTCCACCAGCAGCAAGCGATCACTGATCACATTGCGTGGCAAATGTTCTGTGATGCAAAGCATGTTCTTAGTAACGGAGGTAAATTAATTGTTATTGGTAACCGACACCTCGGATACGATGTCAAACTAGCAAGATTATTTGGTGAAGCTAACGTCGAAACGCTTGAATTGAACCAAAAATTTGAGATATTACAGGCAACAAGAGAGCCTGCTAATTTTAATAAATAGGCAGTAGACTGCTTCATAAGAATTTAAGATACCGAGCTTCTGGTGTGAATTTAGAAAGGATAAAGGAATGAAAAAACTGATTTTGGCTGCTTCTATCATGGCTCTGACTGCCTGTTCAGCCCCTCAGCAAGAACAGATCAACGTAATGCCAGAAGCTTCACTAAGCTCAAGCAATATCGTTCAAGACAAAACATACACACTAACGAGCAAAGATGTTCGTGCCGCTCAGTATGTAGCCTTGGTTGATAGTGGCCGTTCAAATATCCAGCCGATTCACGCGAAACAGAACATGCGTATTTCTCTAGAGGACGCATTAGCAAAACAACTGGACTCTCAAGGTTTCCGTGCAAGCGTAAACAGTGAAAACTCAATTGTTTTAGAGATTCAAGAAGCACTTGTTACCGTAGAACACACCATTATGGAAAACCAAATGGACGGTAAAGTGACACTTGAAGTCACGGCTGAGACACCTGAAGGTAAGCTCGTTAAAACATTCAACGGTACTGCAACTCGTACTGGAGCATTAAGCGCTTCAAACGATGACATCTCAATGGTTCTAAACGATGTGATTAACTTGGTTCTTACTGAAATCGCGAACGATCCTGAACTACAAAACTACATGAAGGAACGTTTCTAATGAGCCGTATTCTAACTTCTATTGCATTAATGCTGGTTAGCGTGAGCGTTTGGGCTGCCCCTAAAGTGAACGTAGAGACGACATTAGGCGACTTCACTATCGAGCTAAACCAAGAGCAAGCACCGATTAGTGTGGCTAACTTCCTAAAATACGTTGAAGATGGCAGCTACGAAGGCACTATCTTCCACCGTGTTATTCCTGGATTTATGGCGCAAGGTGGCGGCTTTGATCAAGATATGAATCAACAAGCGACTTATGCTCCAATCAAAAATGAAGGCAGTAACGGTCTAAAGAATGATACAGCAACGATCGCAATGGCTCGTACTAACGCGCCAGATTCTGCGACTCGTCAGTTCTTTATCAACTTTTCGGATAACGACTTCTTGAATGCAAAAGGTGGCAACCCTGGTTACGCTGTTTTCGGTACGGTGACTGAAGGTTTCGATGTCGTACAAAAGATGGCAACCATTCCAACTAAGCGAATCGGTCGTATGTCAGATATCCCATCAGACCCTATCATCATCAACAAAGTAACACTTCTTAAGTAATCTCATACAGCGCCCTTAACCTCTTAAGGGCGTTTTTCTATACAAGGACGCCCCATGTCATCTGGCACTCCCTCTCTTTCTTGGATGCAGACCTTCCGTAGCTATCTAGATAAACGTCTACTTTGGGTGTTTATGCTGGGTTGTTCGAGTGGCTTTCCTTGGGTTCTTATCGGCTCTAACATGTCTGGCTGGCTAAAAGATGCTGGCTTAACTCGTGCTGCGATCGGTTATTTCGGTAGTGTATTTGCCGTCTATGCCATTAACTTTCTTTGGGCACCATTGGTAGACCGAGTAAAACTGCCGGTGCTTCACGCAATACTCGGCCAACGCCGCAGTTGGATCTTTTTCTGCCAAACCATTGTTTTAATCGGCACCTTATTCATCGCAGGCGTCAATCCCGCAGATAATTTGGCGTTTACCTCAATGTTAGCGCTCGCTATTGCCATTGCCTCAGCCACACAAGACATCGCAATTGATGCATTTCGTATTGATACCTTCCCAAAATCCGAAGCATCAAAACTGCCGCAAGCATCCGCAATGGCCGTGATGGGATGGTGGACGGGTTATTCTCTTCCGGGTTATCTCGCCTTTATCAATGCCGATACTATCGGTTGGAATGGCGTGTACTACGGCATGGCTGGCGTTGTGATTATTCTGATGCTATTCACTTTATTTGTCGGTGAACCAACAACACAACGTGAAGCGCTACAACAAGAAGCACAGCAGCGACATAATAAGGTGGTGGGTTCAAAAGTCGTCGCTTGGTTTAGCGTAACGGTACTAGAGCCGTTCTACGATTTCTTTAAGCGTAACGGTGTTCAAGTTGCCATTACTCTGTTGCTCTTCGTATTCCTATTTAAGATTGGTGAAGCCTTCTTAGGTAGAATGTCGATTCCCTTCTATAAAGAGATTGGCTTTAGCAATGAACAAATCGGCCACTACTCCAAGTTAATTGGCTGGGGCGCAACAATATTCTTCACCTTATTAGGCAGTGTCTTCAATGTGAAATTTGGTATTGTACGTGGGCTAATGATTGGCGGCGTAGCAATGGCAGCCAGCAACCTAATGTTTGCATGGATAGCTCAAGTAGGGCCAAATGAAAACTTATTCTTGGCAACAATTATTGTCGATAACTTTACTACCGCTTTCTCTACTGTCGCATTTGTGTCTTTCTTGACGCTATTAACTGGGCAAGCCTTCTCCGCAACACAATATGCCTTGTTAGCGTCCTTGGGCAATTTCGGTCGAACAACACTGGCTTCATTCAGTGGTGAGCTCGTCGATTACCTCAATGATTGGTCAACCTTCTTTATACTGACGTCATTAATGGTGATACCGAGTTTGATCATGCTCTACTCGTTGCGTCACTTTTTCACGGATTTATTAGAAAAAGCTAAAAACAACCACGAATAAGATAAAAAGAAACAGAATAGAAAGAGGGTAGCATCGCGCTACCCTCTTTTACTTTGTCGCTATCAATCTAATAAGAGCTAGTCTGTTGTATCACTCACAATTAGGTTAAAACCAGTACCCATTGAGTCGTCAATTGCCACGACTTGATACACCACGCCATCAGCTAATATCGCCTGTGCTGAATTAACCGCTATTGTTGATGGGTCACCTGCAACGGTAATAGTTACATAATAGGTTCCCGCTGCAACATAAATACCATTCACATAATCTTTGAATTTCACATCGCTCAGCGCAGGGGTGCTGCCAGCAATACCCGTATTCTCGGTCAAGTAAATATCTACCGAAGCTGCAATTGGGTTTGCCGCCGCATGGGTAATATTCAATACTGCGCTAGTCGCTACCGGACGACGGTTCTCAGGGATTACAAGTGCTTCCAAGTTCAATGGAGACACAGTCCCCACGGCATAAATGCTGTAATCCATTCCGGCAAACACAGCGAGACCATCTACATCGATAAATGTCGGAGACGTCGTCGCGGTTTCGTAGATATCAATATCGTAACTTCCTGCCGCTAAGTCTAAGAATCCACGAACTTCTTTAAACATCAAAGCATCAAGCGGAGCAAACTGAACTGAATTAACATACACATCTACATCTGGCGCTCCATCAACTAAATGCCCGACTCTTACTTCAGCAGTTTCTGCCATATCGTAAATTAATGACGACCCTTTCCCATCCATCACCATCAACTTCACTGGTGATGCACTGTTTGAATCAGCTCTTGGCACAGCAGCTATAGTAAGTTCACTGCCGCCAGAAAGCGTTATCTCTCCTGAATCAAAAGCAATAGCACTTCCGCTCACTGTTTCTAATCTTACACGGTACTGACCAGCTGGAATATTCAGCACATCAGTAAAATCTTTGTAACCCAAAGTCCCAAGCGGCGCACCTAACGGATCACTCGGTCCGGTAACATACAGGTTTACATCACCAACTCCTGTTGCTGCATGTACAACTTGTACATCTAAACTTGAGCTTGTTGCCGTTCCCTCTGCAGGGCGTGTAACAACTAAAGCCTCTACAGGATTATTAGAGCCATCGGCGTCGCCGACCACCATGACGGTATAATCTAAGTCACCGTTCAAATCGAATTGGCTTTGAGGAATCACGGTGGCGACAGCATCACCAGGTAATTGCACATCGACTTGTACTGATGTCTGCCCCTGGTCGACAGAGGCGTAACCAGACGCTTGAGCATAATCAACGCCAGTCCAGCGAGCCTGACTATTTACGATAACATTAGCTAAGGGCGCGTCGGGTGATGCATGCACGGCTTGCAGTTGTGTTGTTGGTTCATCGTCGTCATCACACCCAACAATGAACAGCGCTGAAATTGCTACCGCTAATAATGGTGAATATTTCATCGGTCTTCTCTCCAAAAAGTTAGACCAGTTCGTCACACAAAAAGATAAGCTCAGTAAAAATCTTTAAACACTCTCTCGGTATTTAGTGCAGTGAACTGTCTCAAATATATCTGTTGTTTGAAAAGTAATGAGGCTCGAATTCCAGATTACTCATCAAATGAGTTGTTCATCAATTGATTCCAACACCATTACGAAGTTGGTCAAAAATGGATCAAACACAGAATGGAGGGTTAGTCTATTTAGTCACTTTTCAGCGCGAAAAGCCTTGGAAAGGAATACTGTTGATTTTGATATGCATGTCACTCTATTCAGTAGAATCGTTTGCTTAGGGCAGTAATTCACCAATTTATCCATAAAATAATCGAATTTCACAAAATCAATAGAATTAGTGGTGCATCAAGATGCATTGCCATCTTAAAGTTCCATCATTTAGATCATTAGTGTGATCAATCTCACCATAATAATTATAGTTTTCACTCCGTCTCACTTTTATTTGAGAACAAAATCGCTATTATGCTCGGCATTCGGACATATAAACACGCACGGATTAGCGGGTTACTTATTTCAAACATAGAGAGTTCCATTATGCGTAAATCACTTTTAACTCTTGGCCTACTTGCAGCAGCTTCTGCTCCAGTAATGGCGGCTGATTATTCTGACGGCGACATCCACAAAAATGATTACAAGTGGATGCAGTTCAACCTTATGGCTGCAATCGATGAGAAAGGCGCTGGCCCAGAGTCAACTCACGATTACCTAGAAATGGAATTTGGCGGCCGCTCGGGAATCTTCGATCTTTACGGTTACGTTGATGTATTCAACCTAACTTCAGATCCAGGCAGCGACAAAGCTGGTGCAGAAAAAATCTTTATGAAGTTCGCACCTCGTATGTCTCTAGACGGACTAACTGGTAAAGACCTTTCTTTCGGTCCAGTTCAAGAGCTTTACGTTGCATCTCTTATGGAATGGGGTGGTAACTCTGGTGTAAACAACCAGAAGATCGGTCTTGGCTCTGACATCATGGTTCCATGGTTCGGTAAAGTTGGCCTAAACCTATATGGTTCTTACTACGGTAACGACAAAGACTGGAACGGTTTTCAAATCTCGACTAACTGGTTCAAACCATTCTACTTCTTCGAGAACGGTTCATTCATCTCTTACCAAGGTTACATCGATTACCAATTCGGTATGGAAGACAAGGCTGGTAACAAGTTCAACACTAACACGTCAAACGGCGGTGCTATGTTTAACGGTATCTACTGGCACTCAGACCAATTCGCTGTTGGTTACGGTTTGAAGCTATACAAAGACATCTACGGTTTTTCAGATGGTGAAGCACTACCATGGACTCAAACTGTTGACTCTTCAGGTGTAGGTCACTACCTAGCAGTAACTTACAAGTTCTAATAGCACGAGTTAAGAAAGTTTCCTAAATGGCACCCTCGGGTGCCATTTTTTATTGCTTTCATTTAATGCCTCGCTATCCTTGCAGCATCACTTTCTTATCTCGGTATTGCTGTGAACATCACGATTGTTGGGCCTGGGGCTATTGGCTCTTTGTGGGCGATAAAACTACTTCAAGCGGGTCATAATGTGTCTTTGTGGGGCCGCTCGGCTGACGACTCAATGAAACTATCATTGGATGAGCAAGCTTCTTTTTCTTTCAGTAATCACAATATCGAAAAGCTATCGGAAAGTGATCTAGTCATCTTCACGGTCAAAGCTTGGCAAGTAGAAGAAGCCACCACCCCACTGCTTCAATATCTCGACCCTGATACCATTCTTATCTTCATGCACAATGGAATGGGCGCGGTCGATCAGGTAGCAACTCAAATTGATGCTCACCCGGTAGTATTGGCGACCACCACCCAAGCGGCATTCAAACCCAATCGCAACAATGTATCCCACACAGGAATCGGCCAAACTCAATTGGGTGCTTTTAACCTCAAGGGTCAACAGTGCACTTTTTTAGTTGATGTGTTGGAGCATGCCTTACCTGCTGTAAGTTGGAACCCAGAAATAAAAACCGCACTCTGGACTAAGCTCGCCATCAATTGTGCCATCAACCCACTGACTGGGTTGGAACAAATCAAAAACGGAGAGCTTGCTGACAAAAGATTTAGCGAAGCTATGAGTTCTATAATTAAAGAACTCACGCAAGTGATGCAGGCTGAAGGTATTACTTGTTCATTTGACGAATTAGAGACAAGCGTCAACAAGGTTATTCAAGCGACAGCAAAGAACAATTCCTCAATGAAGCAAGATGTGTTTTACCAACGAAAGACAGAGATCGACTTCATTACCGGACACCTAATAAAAACCGCGCGTAAGCATCAGATAGAAGTTCCGGTTAACCAAAAGCTCTTCGATCAGGTTAAAGAACGAGAAAATAGCTGGAATCATCAAGATTAGTCAGCAACGGTTAACAAGTCGCGATAAAATAACGATACCGCTCAGCATAACGCTAGCACCAATTTCCAAGATTTAGGTAAGAATAGATGCTTGATATTAATCACATCCGAGAGCAGTTTCCTGCGCTATCACAAACTATTAACCAACAACCGTTGATTTACTTAGACAGCGCGGCGACGACACAAAAACCTCAGATAGTTATTGATGCCATTAGCCAATATTACTCCAAGCAAAATGCCAATGTTCACCGTGGTAGTCATAGCTTAACAGCGAACGCGACCAGTCAATTTGAAGCAGCCAGAGACAAGGTCGCTCAGTTTATTGGCGCGACATCGTCAAAAGAGATTATTTGGACTCGCGGTGCAACCGAAGCACTTAACCTGATCGCACAAACTTACGCTAGAAGCACGCTTCAACCTGGCGATGAGATCTTGGTCAGTGAAATGGAGCACCACGCCAACATCGTGCCTTGGCAAATTGTCGCTGAACAAACTGGTGCTCAGGTCATCAAAGTACCGATGACATCAGATTGTGAGTTTGACCTTGTTGCGTTTGACACTCTTTTGAATGAACGAACCAAGATTGTAGCTCTGGCGCATATAACCAACGTCACTGGTTCTCGTCAACCGATTGAAGCCGTCATCAAGAAAGCACATAAAATAAATGCCATCGTTGTGGTCGATGGCGCGCAAGGTATTGTTCATGAGCCCGTTGATGTTGCTGCTTTAGGCGCTGATTTCTACGTTTTCTCAGGACATAAACTCTATGCTCCAGCAGGCATTGGCGTACTTTACGGTAAGCTTGAATTGTTAGAAGCGATGCCACCTTGGCATGGTGGTGGCAAAATGGTCGAGCGCGTATCCTTTTCTGGCACCACATTTTCTGAACTGCCTGGTAAATTTGAAGCTGGCACGCCAAACGTGGCAGGAGCCATCGCATTAAGTACAGCGATAGAGTGGTTACATCAGTTTGAACAGCATGACGTGGAAACTCACATCCACCAGCTACAACAGAAAACCTACCAAGCACTCAACCAATTGGATGATATCCAGGTTCTTGGCTATAAAGCCAATTCAAGTGTGATTACTTTTGTAATGGATGGCGTTCACCATCAAGACATTGCGACGCTATTGGATCAGCAAGGTATCGCAGTTCGTGCAGGTCACCACTGTGCACACCCATTAATGGATGCGCTTAATGTAAAAGGGACTGTACGGATCTCATTTGGTATTTATAACAATATCGATGATGTTGAAAAGCTCATTGCAGCGATAGAAAAAGCCGTCGATATGCTCTAATTCTCCGCTAACAATTTTGGTGTCTGGTTTGATTTTTTAAACCAGACACTCCTCCTTCCAAATTAGTTCCACTTTCCCACCAAACACCCACTAAGTTAAATAATTGATAAGTAATAACTTTATATTTCCTTTATATCTCTCTGATTCGTTTTTATTGATTTCTAAGACTTCATTGATGAGTCATTTCTAAAAAAAGACACAATGCACCCCGTTCTCGTTAACCGCAGATAACAAACTGACTATCGCAATTAATAACAAGCACCGCCATTAATAACAAGAACCACCATTTATCATGGGTGACCTAGAGCTGACGGAATAGCACTTTAAATACAAACTTTTTAGATAGAGACAACACAATGAAACTTAAAACAATCGTTCTTCCTCTAGTAATGCTAACTGCCGCTCAACAAGCTTCAGCTGACCCATATATTGGTGCGAGCTACTTATATTCTGAGTACCAAGTAGAAAACGAAAACGTCGATATGACCGATGAGAATAGCGGATACAACTTGTACTTGGGTTACACATTCAACGACCTTCTTTCTATCGAAGCTGGTTACGCTGACTTTGTCGATACGCACAAAGATTTCGAACACGTGTACTCGAATGCATGGCTAACTAGTGCAAAAGTTTCTTTGCCAATCACTATCTTTGACATTTATGGCCGTGCAGGTATTGGACACTTTGAAAGTAACTTAGGCGATAGCAACGACGTGTACTACGGTGTGGGGGCGGGTGTAATGATTGGCCCTGCTCGTGTTGCTCTTGAATACACAATGTACGAAGCAAAGGTTATCGAGAATGGCTACGCGGTAAGCGCTGAGTTCCACTTCTAACTCTTCTATCGACTTATTCAGTTATCCGCTAAAACGAAAAACGGTGCCGCTGGGCACCGTTTCTTTTAAATATTGTCGCTTGCTTATCTGTACGGAAGAGCTCTTAAGCGAAAAAGATCCTAAGCGTAGATGCCCTTAACTGATAGGCACTTAAGCGGAGAGATTCTTGATCTGCTCGACGATAGCTTTGAGGCCATTCCCTCTGGAAGGGCTCAAGTGAGTAATTAAACCGACCTCTTCGAAGTATCCATCGATATCGAACGCTTGAATCTGCTCTGATGTTTTACCGTCATACGCGGCCATCACTAAAGCAATGAGGCCACGCACAATACGCGCATCCGAATCTGCACAAAAATACCAAACACCGTCGATGTTCTGAGAAACTAGCCACACTTGGCTTTCACAACCAGATACGACAACCTGATCATTTTTCAGCTCGTCAGGCATGGTTGGCAGTTTCTTACCCCATTGAATCACTTGACGATAACGGTCTTCCCAACCGCGGAAAGTCTGCATCTTTGCGACAATATCATTGCTGTTGATTTCTTTGCCGAATGGAGAGCTTGGGAATGACATCATTTTATTATCCAGTAAATTGTTAGGTGCACAAAAGCTTGCTGTTTCGTATCGAGTGCTTACTTATTTAGAATGCTTTTGAACGATCTTTTCTACGATACGTGAAACCGCCACAAAACCAAACGTAGCCGTTACCACCGTTGCTGCGCCAAACCCTGTCGCACAATCCATTCGTTTTGGCCCTTCTGCGGTCGCTTTCGCTGCACATACACTGCCGTCAGCTTGAGGGTATTTAAGTTGCTCAGTCGAGAACACACAATCGATACCAAACTTACGTGCTGGATTCTTAGGGAAATTATGATGACGACGTAATGTGTCTTTCAGTTTCTTCGCTAACGGATCTTGAATCGTCTTAGTCAGATCAGCCACTTTGATTTGAGTAGGGTCAACTTGGCCACCCGCGCCACCCGTGGTGATCACTTTGATTTTGTTGCTACGACAATACGCCAACAACGAAGCCTTAGCTTTCATGCTATCAATCGCATCGAGAACAAAATCGAACTCTTTCGACAAATACTCAGCCTGATTGTCAGGGCCAATAAAGTCATCAATCAGGTTCACTTTACACTCAGGGTTAATCAACTTAACGCGCTCAGCCATCACTTCGATTTTGCTCTTACCAACCGTACCCGACATAGCATGGATTTGACGGTTAATGTTAGTCACGCACACGTCATCCATATCGATCAACGTCAGCTCACCTAAACCAGTACGAGCAAGCGCTTCAACAGCCCATGACCCCACGCCACCAATACCGATAACACACACGTGTGCGGCTCTAAGTATGTCGACTTCACTATTACCATATAGGCGACGAGTGCCACCGAATCGTTGGTCATAGTTTTCTGAAGCTGGAGTGGTCAATTCACGCATTGTTGCCGCCAATTTATTTCTGAGAAAAAGAAAAGAGTGCGTTTTATACGCACTCTTGAATAAAAAGTCTAGGGGATTAGCGATTCGCTTTCAATGCCCAATTTTATGGTCGTTTACTCGACCTTCTCAGGAGGTAAAGCCCAAGGTGCTTCGGTTGCGCTGCCATCTAAACCAAGCTTCCACACTCGACCAAAATGCTTGTAATGACCCGCTTCAGTACCTGCTCTTGGCCCCATGCCGTGGTAGAGATCCAAGTGGTTCTGCTTAACCGCGCCACCGGTATCTAAAACTAGTAACAGTCTTAGTTGGTGTGCACCGCTCCAAGTACCGTCAGCATTTAATAGTGGTACCTCTGCAAGAATCGGAGTTCCCATTGGTAAGATAGAGCGATCACCCGCTACAGCGGCCATTGGTAGCAATGGAATGCCTGCGCTACCCATTACCGATAAATCTTCTCTAGAACTAAAGAAAACAAAAGAAGGGTTTTGCTCAAGTAGCTCTTTTACCACGGAAGGCTCATTTGCCATTACCCATTCTTTGATGGCTTTCAAAGACATTTTTTCGCGTGGAACTAAGCCTCGGTCAATCAAAACACGGCCAATGCTCACGTAAGCTTTGTTGTTCTTACCCGCATACGCGAAATATTTAAGCGTATCGTCGTCACCAAAATGGACAAAGCCACTGCCCTGCACTTCCATCATAAACGGGTCGATACGATTTG
Organism: Vibrio lentus; assembly: GCF_002875945.1. Taxonomy (GTDB): domain Bacteria; phylum Pseudomonadota; class Gammaproteobacteria; order Enterobacterales; family Vibrionaceae; genus Vibrio; species Vibrio apostichopi. The sequence goes on along the minus strand of NZ_MCZK01000155.1, from coordinate 35,935 downwards.
CAGCGTAACCTAATTCAAGACCTTGGCCTTCTAATGCACCGTTGTAGATCTCTTCACGAGTCGGACAATCTTTATCACAATCAGGAAGCCCATAAACAGGGAATCGGTATTCTTCATTCGCTTCGTGGCGCAGTTCCATCACAGGAGAAAAGTAGCCCGTGAACAAAACATTGCCTTGCTTATCGCCACCACCAAGTTGCGCGGTTTGAACACCAAAGTTGGCTAGCTCGCTCGGATCACCACTTTGCATCGCCCACTCGTTAAGTTGCTGATAAAGCGGCTCATAGATTTTTGCCATTGAAGGGGATTTAGAAACCACCATCTCAGCTTGTTCTGAAAATGCGGTGTAGTCTCTTGGTTTATTGGATTCAACCTGATCGACCTTATTTAAGGCACGGGGAAATTCATCATCAAGGTGTTGTTGAGCACGATCGGTGGGTTGAGCACAGCCAAATAGTAAAGAGGCGGCAACAAGGGGAAGCCATTTTTTAATCACAAGAGTCATCCTAAAAATTCTATGCATCGAGGATGACAAAAACGGTCAGATAACACAATCTTAGATTGTAAGAGTTTACAGTAAGATAACCTATCGAACGGAATTATCGATATAGCCTTTAAGGCGAAAGACTGGGTTGTAGTGCCCATCAGAATCGAGCACCATTTCTGTATGATCAGATTTGGTCATGCGGAAGCGATACGTTTTATCCCCCGCCTTGTATTCAAAGTAGTTACCATCAAACTCAAAGTTAGTCGAAATGACTGAACCACCGACTGAGACACCGTTGGCATTAAGCACAAATTCATCTGTCGCATAATGAGCGACATCTTGCTCGACCCAAGTGCCATACAGCAAGTGATCGGGTGTTGCCGCATCTTGTACTCGATTAATAACATCACCAAAAAGAGACACGACCGCAAACGTTCCGATCATAGCTAATGCCATTAGGCTGCGTTCAATGATCTTACGCTTCAATTTAGATTGGTTGCGCTGCTCAGCTTCAGTGTAGAGGCCTTTGGTTATCTCATCGATCTTGTTCTTTCTTGCTGGAGCTTGTTGCATTCGGTGACTACTCATAAAGATGCTATGCGCATTCTACACTGAGACAGTTTATATAATGAACCCTAGATGAGAATAGTTTGCGCTTTATTCCAAAAATATGTTGTTTACTTTTGAATTTAAATGCTAAATTAACGAATAAATAAACACAAATGGACTTGTTCTGTGAAATTAAGAAGTACAGCGCTAGTAAAAGGTTTCAGACAATCAACCCCTTACGTAAATGCTCACCGTGGCAAAACCATGGTAATTATGCTGGGAGGCGAAGCCGTTGCCGATAGAAACTTTGGCAACATTATTAGTGATATTGCCCTACTCCACAGCCTTGGGGTCAAGATTGTTCTTGTTCATGGGGCAAGACCGCAGATCAACCAACTGTTAGCAAAACAAGATTGTCATACGCCTTATCACAAGAATATTAGAGTCACCGATGAGTATTCCCTAGGTGTTGCGATGCAGGCTGCTGGCCAATTACAACTCGCCATCACAGCTCGACTCTCAATGAGCCTGAACAACACCCCAATGGCAGGCACTCAACTCAATGTGATGAGTGGCAACTTTATTACCGCTCAGCCACTAGGTGTCGATGATGGTACGGATTACTGCCACAGCGGGCGCATTCGTCGAATTGATATAGAAGGGATTAATCGCACACTCGACCAAGGCTCCATCGTCCTGCTTGGCCCTATTGCCAGCTCGGTAACAGGAGAAAGCTTTAACCTGCTTTCTGAAGAAGTCGCAACTCAAGTGGCCATTCGTTTGAAGGCCGATAAGTTGATTGGCTTTTGCTCGGAGCAAGGGGTAACGGATCAAAACGGTAATGTACTCGCCGAACTTTTCCCCACAGACGCAAAACAAATTCTAGAACGCTTAACTCAATCTCAAGACCCAGCTGAAGACATGAGCACAGGAACACTTCGATTCTTGAAAGGTGCAATCTCTGCTTGTCGTGCTGGTGTGCCTCGTTGTCACTTAATCAGCTACAAAGTCGATGGCGCACTGATCCAAGAGCTGTTCTCTTTCGATGGTATTGGAACCCAAGTAGTCATGGCAAGTGCCGAGCAAGTTAGACAAGCTCAGATTGATGACATCGGTGGTATCTTTGATCTTATTCGCCCGCTTGAAGAACAAGGTATTCTTGTTCGTCGCTCAAGAGAACAGTTAGAACAAGAAGTCCATCGTTTTACCATCATTGAAAAAGACGGTCTGATTATTGGCTGCGCTGCATTATATGCTTACCCCGAAGATCACATGGCAGAGATGGCATGTGTTGCTATCCACCCTGACTACCGCGATGGAAACCGTGGGCAATTACTGCTGGATTACATGCGTCATCAATCCAAATCGCGTGACATCGACCAGATCTTTGTTCTTACCACACATAGCCTTCATTGGTTCCGTGAACAGGGTTTTTACGAGATCGGTGTAGATGAACTACCGATGGAAAAACAGGGTCTATACAACTATCAGAGAAACTCAAAGATCTTAGCGTTAAATGTGTAAATAAAGTTTTGGACTAAAATCTCACTTCAAAAGGAAAATAATTGCAAATGTAATCGTTTTCTATATGAGATTTATTAAGTATGCACTTTCACTCACACGAATAATTGTATAGAATTTAAGCGCTTTAATAATATTAACAAATGTTTTTATAGGAATTGCCATCTCGATAGTCATATCGACTTCTTGAGATGGTAACTGCACGGATTGCTATACCCGTTAACGGTCAGCACGCTAGCAGTAGCTCTGCCGTTAGTATAAACAGCAAAAAGAGCAACATTGATATGAGAACCATTGTTTGTAACTCGCTGCAAAGTTTTTGGGATATGGCTGATAACCAATTCTTAGAAGGGCTAGACGTACACTGCGTGTTCCCTGTTAGCGAGAACCTAAAAGAGTTTATTTTGAATTGCCAAGCAAAGTACAAGATAAACCATATATCGTTTACTCGAGCGTTTTTAGGCTCTGATTCCTAATAACGTTCAAAGCAACCAGGGATGGTTGCTTTGTGTATACACTCTACCCTGCTATTTCGTCGTTTTACTTCCAACTACGCCTTCGCTAAAACCACTGGCTATTAGCTGGTTAAGCGACTGCCTAAACCACTGACTCGCTCTGTTTTCACCTTAATACCACGCTTCAATACGTTGGTATCACTGAACATCATCAGTCGCTTCTTGGCACGCGTAATACCCGTATAGATAAGCTCTCGCGTTAGAATCGGGCTAAAATCTGGCGGTAAGATCATCAAAGTCAGATCAAATTCACTACCCTGAGATTTGTGTATCGTCATCGCAAAAGCGGTTTCATGATCAGGCACTCGGCTTGGTAGTACGGCTTTTACACTGCCATCGGGCAATTCAAAGTACACTTTCAATCGAGGTGCAGAGTTATCTTCAGTTGAAGAAGAGCTACTTGCATCAGCCTCAAGCATACAAATACCAATATCACCATTGTATAAGCCCAAGCCATGATCATTGCGCGTTACCATTACTGGTCGCCCGTGATACCACAATTCATCGTTGTGCGGATTCACCAAGCGTCTTGCGGCAAGCGCCCTTTCGATTCTGTGGTTGAGGCCTTTAACACCAAAGTCACCTTCACGAATGGAACACAGCAATCGACATTGGCTGAACAAGTCGAGCACCGATTTAGCTCTCGCTTCTTGAGTTTCTAATTCTTCTAAAGGTACATTCATTCGGTTCAGATACGCACCATACTCATTGACTAAAGTACGCAACATCAAGTTATAGCTGTCACTCGACAAGGGATGATTTTCGATATCCTCAAACCCTTTCGCAAACACTTGATCTACTTGATTCGCAGAACCGTTATTGATCGCTTTTGCCAACTGTCCGATACCTGAACGCGCATCAAAACGGTAACTCTTCTGCAGCATACACAAGCTATCTGCAATCGCAGGAGGGTTAACCGATCCAGCTTTGACCTGTCTGGGCTTAGCTATCGCGTCAAAGCCTGTCATTTCCGCAATCAAGTTACCTTGCGCTGTACTGTAGCCTGTTGAATTAAATGAGCAGATATCACCCAACACGGCACCAGCCTCGACTGAAGCGAGCTGATCTTTATCCCCAAGCAAAATAAGCCTTGCGTGTTCAGGGAGTGCATCCACCAGCTTATACATCATGGATAAGTCGACCATCGATGCTTCGTCCACCACCAAGATATCAAGGTGAAGTGGATTACGTCGGTTGTGTCTAAACTCTGCTCGATTAGGAATAGCACCGAGTAGTCTGTGCAAAGTACTCGATTCCGTCGGTATGTTGGCCTTTACGTCAGGAGCTAGTGGAAGTTGTTCTATCGCTTTACCAATCGACTCAGTTAAACGCGCCGCCGCTTTACCTGTCGGTGCCACCAGCTTGATCGTCGGTGTTTTACCTTGGCTGAGTGATTGCTCGACCATAGCCGACAACAACTTAGTTACCGTGGTCGTTTTACCGGTACCCGGCCCACCAGAAATCACTGCGAAGCGACGACTTAACGCCACCGCTGCCGCTACTTTTTGCCAGTTCAAACAGACAGATAACGGCACTAGACTATCCAGCATATCTAAATCAGTCACTTGTTTGGCTTGAACAATCGCTTGATCGATAGAACCCCAATCTAAAGCCTGTTCATTCACTATATCTAGATGGTCACACACTAACTGCTGACGCAGCACCTGAGAGGCTTGTTGGTTTGCTTCAGCCTTGGCTAATGCATTAAACAGGAAGTGATAACTGCGTGCGAATAATTGATTCAACGTTTCTGTCAGCGACTTTTTCTGCTCAGTGTTGAACTCGACTGGCTTACTTAAACGGTTTAACGTTTCAGCCAACACAACTTCGTAGTTCCAATAGCGTTGTAAGTAGACACGCTGTCCATCAAACATCAGCGGCTTAACGCAGTCATTGGTTGTGCCAACGAGGTTAGATGATTGCAGAACAGTCCCCCAATCAATCCCCAACAACTTTTGATTCAATTGCAGTGCCGTTTCACCGTACAAACCGAGCAGCTGGGCTAGATCTGTCGTTAGTTCAGGGCCTGCCGTTTGAGCTTGTATAAGCTGGGTACAAATATGTCCCTTGCCTAGTTCATGGCTCACCACTCCAGCGAGAAAGCCGATCTCTTGAGAGTTACTTGTGGCTTGCTGAGCAATAAAACGGGCAAACTGATAATCCAGTTGACGGATTGAGCCCTTATCGGCGAGGAACTTTAATACATCCATGAGCTGCTCAGGGATAAGTGAAACTGGCTTAACAGAATTCGCTGTCTCTATGCTGGTATTAGTGGTCGTTGTTGTCATTATAGAAGCCCCATCTGTCCAGTTTCATTGTCATTCAATTGTGCTGAACGTCTGTCTATCACTTTACCGTCAATCAATTGATCCATTTCATCGAGCAAAGCCAGTGTTGGTTTCGCCGAGAAAATACCTTGTTGAGATTGGCCGTCCATTCCTCGTAAGAACAAGTAATAAACCCCACCGAAATGTTGTTCGTAGCTGTAATTCGCAACGCGGCTACGTAAGAAGCGATGCAGAGCCAACGCGTAGATTTGATATTGCAGATCATAACGGTGGTCGGCCATCGCCGATTTCAATGCCTCACCATGGTAGACGGCAACGTCATCACCTAGATGGTTCGATTTCCAGTCGAGTACATAGTATTTACCTTGATGCTCAAACACTAAATCGATGAAGCCTTTCAGCATGCCTTGTACTGTTTGGAAGCCTAGGTCGCCCGCTTTGGCCGACAAGGGGTCATGATATTGAATGGTCTGATTGAGCTCCGACGCGGCCAACACTTCGATCGGCAACAAGAACTCCATCTCGACTAATCGTTGAGTCGAGTCTTTCTCGCTTAGCTTTAGGTTTTTACCATCTAATGCGGTGTTAAGCACCGTATAGACCAGTTGCTGAAGCACAGGTAACCACTCTAGTTCGTATTGTTCTGACTCTAATAAGTGAGTGATTACTTGCGTGTTATGTTCGCTGGTTGCTGACTCGGTAAATTCAACATCCTCAAATAAGGTGTGTAAGAAAGTACCCGGGCGAGCACCACGAGGGAACGTGAATATAGAACGTTCAGGTTCAATCAGTTCCGACTCGTCTTGTTCATCAGCCGAGTCAATATCAAAACCTGACACCTCAATTGTCGCATCATGGCTCGCGCCGTGACTGCCTTGTTTTACTAACCCCGAGTAACTGGTGATTCGCCAAGCTCGGTCAATTGAAGCCTTCAGTTCACTAGCATGTAAGTCTTCACTCACTTGCTCTGTCTGTACAAAAACGTGCTCATGAGCAGTCGGAGTTTCAGACAGTAATACGCTTGAATTCTTACCCTCAATCGCTGACAAAGCTTGATTCAACTCAGCAATACCCTGCTCTTGTCCGTTTTGAACCAAGTAGCCCATCGCACTCAAATGAACACCGGTCGGTTCTTTGGTTGAGCGCCCTTTACGTAAAGGAGCCATACCAATAAAACAGCCATAAACCGCACGAGTCAGCGCTACATAAATTAAGCGCAAGTCTTCCGCCAGTCGCTCTTTATCCGCTTGTGCTAAAGCACTATCACTGCCCGTAATATCAAGTACCGTGCTATCTGAGTCATGGTCGTAGAATTTACCTTCGCTCGCTTCACGATAGCTTGCCACGAACGGCAAAAATACTAGGTCATATTCCAAGCCTTTCGACTTATGAATGGTAACGATTTGAACCAAGTTTCTTTCTGATTCAAGGCGTTGAATGTCGTCTTCACTGCCACCTAAACCATTTTGAGCATCGGAAATCGCTTCTTCCAACCAACGCAGTAAGCCATAGTCGCTGTCGAGCTCTTGTCTTGCTTGTTGCAACAATTCGCCAATGTGCATCAAATCAGTGAGTGAGCGCTCACCATTTTCTTCTTCCAGTAAGCGTTCCGCGAGATGTCTTTTACTGATCACGCTGCGCAACATTGGTAACACGCCGCGCTGTAGCCATAACTTACGGTATTCTCGAAATTCGTTAACGACGTTTTCCCACACCACTTCATCGTTGTTGAGTTCGTCCAATGAAGCCGCATCCAGAGCAAATAACTCTGAGGCCAAACTCGCGCGCAATGCACGGTCGTTTTCAGGCGTGAGCACCGCTTGAAGTAGGCGTTGAATATCTTGCGCGACCAAGCTGGTAAACACACTGTCTCGGTTCGATAAGTACACACTCGCAATGCCTTGTTCCGACAACGCATTCTTAATTAGACGCCCTTCACTACCGGTTCGAACCAAGACAGCAATATCACCCGCATTCACGGCATGTTGTTTTTTACCGTTATCAAAATAGGCTTGTTGGTTTTGAGAGGCGGTCAGAATGGTTTGAATTTGACTCGCAGTCGCCTCAGCCATCGCCTTGTGATATTCGCCTTTAGGTAAGGGCTTGTCTTCCGCCTCTTGCAGCCAAAATGTGAGCGCGTGCTGAGTTTCTCCGTTCATTACCCACTGGCGTTTATCGGCCGATGGGCTGGCAGCAACGGGCAAAAATGGAATGTCTTGGTCGTAGATAAACGGACTGTCCGAATTCATAAACACTTGGTTTACCGCGCTGACCATATCAGCACTTGAACGCCAGTTAGTCCCTAAAGTGTAGTGAGCACTAACTTGGTTTCTCGCCTTGATATAGGTAAAGATATCCGCGCCACGGAAGCCATAGATAGCCTGCTTCGGGTCACCGATCATAAACAGGCCGCATTGCGGGTTATCTAGGTAGATTCGGCTAAAAATACTGTATTGCAGCGGATCGGTATCTTGGAATTCATCGATCATCGCCACTGGGTATAAGGTGCGAATTCTTTCCACCAGCAAGGATTGCTCATCGACATCAATCGACGCAGATAACTGAGTCAACAAGTCATCAAATGATAACCACTGCTTCTGCTGTTTCGCCTTGGCTAGCATAGTTCGACAATGAGTAATCGCATGTGCCAACAATGGGGCTTTCAGATCTGCAGGGGAGTTTAAGAAGTTCTCAATAGCCTCGAAAACTACGTGCTGAGGCGCGGTGCCTTTGGGTGTTTTTTCAATTAGGGTTGCTTGTGAGAACTTCTCTAATTTGTCTGGGAACTGGTAATCATGAGTGTCGCTCTTCGCCCATGCTGTGACGGCTTCTAACCAAGTAGGCAAAGACTTTTTGGTGTAGCTGCGTTTGTTGACATCTGAACCTGAAATCAAAGCCAAAAAGTCCGCTTCGGATTCGCACCACAACGCCTTAAGTTGCTTCACTTTATCTAGGTTTTGGTCGTGCAGAGCTTGCAAGTCACCCGACATCGCTTCCACGGTTAGCTTTAGTGGAGAACCCGTCAGGTAGCGATTTACGTCAGCCAATAGCGAAGCGGGAGAACCCCAAATATTTCGCACTTCACCCGCCAGTTGAATTGGCAGCGGGTAAAACTGCTTACGCCAATAGTCGGCTACCACTTGCGCTTTCAGGTGACTTTCATCGGTCACAAATTCATTATCAAATCGACTGCCAGACTCAAAGGCATTTTGGGTCAACATGCGCTGACAGAAGCCGTGAATGGTGTAGACCGCAGCTTCATCCATTTGCCTTTCCGCATTGAGCAGTGTTTTCGCTGCGCCCGCGTGATCCTCGATGGCTTGTAACAAAGGAGCAATCACTGGGTCGTCACTTTGTCCACGAGCAAACGCAATACGCGCATCATGGATTCGAGCACGAATACGATCACGTAGCTCTGCCGTTGCCGCTTCGGTAAAGGTCACCACCAAAATTTGGTCTACGGTAAGCGGCTCATGATGTCGAGTGGCTTCAGTCAGATCGCCTTGCGGTGCAGTCGTGCCATGCCCGAGCAGTAGGCGCAAGTACAAGCCAGCAATGGTGAATGTTTTACCAGTACCCGCTGATGCTTCAATTAAACGCGCGCCATGAAGTGGAAACGTCATGGTATCGAGTGTCTGTGGAGCGATTACCTGAACACTGCTTGTGGTCGTCATGCCTTACTGCCTTCTGATAAATGTGTTGTTACAAATGTGACCTAGCGTGGAAAACGTCATTCAATTTGCGTCCTACGCTGATTTGTTAATAGTTAGTGCGATCTCTCTCACGGATCAATTCAGATCGCCTCGCTACTATGCGCCCACGAGTTCAGGAGCGCGATTCGAGTTTTATACTCATGCGTTACTTTGAACCACAGAATAATGGTCCCTCTGACCTGTGGCCGTACAGCGAACGCCCTACACTAATAATGATTTACTGGCGGCCACTTTATTTCCTGTACCCTGACTTCCCGCAAGTCACTATCTATCGCTTTTACTAAGCTTATACCTCGATTATCTCTAACCTTTTGATAAGCCAAGCACTCCAAATTTGCATCTAACTCTTTATTTTCCATGCCTTTATTCAAGCACATCTCTTTGACGTTAGTATCATTGGCGATCTTGCTGATCACTGCCGATTATTCCTGATCTTCAAGATCGGCAGCGGCGAGTCTTGCGGCCTGCAGCACAAGTGTCGAATACATTCGCGACTGAGCAGCCAATTCATCATCCCATTTAGGCCAGATTCGAGAGATGTAAGTATCTCTGCCCTCGCCCGTAAAGGCGAAGCTGTCATTAAAAGTATCGGCCATTTTCTTAAGGGACTTTTCTTCGTCATCGACCCACTTACCACGGCTAAAGCCAGCCTCAACGCCAGCCAATGCGGTTTTCGGGAAGTAAGGCAGTGGTGCTGTCATGCCTTGATAAAACAGTCGTACTAACTCAGCCAGCAAACTCTTCGCCTGAAGCGCATCGCCGATAGGTTGTAGCGTTTGGTGAACCACGCCTTCTTTTCTGTCGTAGCCAATAATATGGGTCGTTTTTCCGTGTCCCATCACCGCACAACATAAGTGATCGATCCACGCGGCCAAGTAATCTTGCGAGCGAATTTTACCGCTGCGGAAACGAACTAGACCCGATTGATAGTTTTGAGTTAACCACCCCATCAAACGAACAGGTTTGCCTTCGCCTAACACATCAAATTCGATATTAACTTCGAGATCTTGTTGCGGTGATCCGCTCACAAATCGAATCTCTTTGGCTAAGTATTCCGCTTGAACACGGTTGGTTTCAAATTCGATATCACCAAAAGATCCGACTGGTAATCGACCTTGTGCTTTCTGCTCAGAGACAAACAATCGAACCGCTTCGTCTGCGCCTTCAGGGTGGTCCAGCAACACTTGCAGTAAAGCATCCTTAAGTTGGAAACTCTCTAAACCATTAAGTACGAATGGCTCATCATCTTCCATCACAGGAAGTGGCGGCTCAAACACCACTTTGAGACGGCGATTAAAGAAGTACTGCACTGGCAAACGCCAAAAACGCTGTAACTCAACCAGATCCAATTCCAATGGGTACGTTGCGCCCAACAAATAGTCATCCAATGCACGATTGAATTCACCACTGCGTTCACCGGAACGGTTAGCCGCAGGAAGCCATTCTTTGGCGTAACTCAGCACATGGCTTGCATCACCTTGAGTAAAGGCTGCAGGGCTGAACGGTGTCATGGAGTGTTCAAAACTGATCGCTTGAGTCAGGTTGATACCAGAATCATCGCTTGGCAACGCTTGGTCTTCACTTAAGCAATAGTTCTGCTGGCAGTACTCGATCAACTCTGAAACCAATACCGACGGCACTCGCTCGGTATTATCTTGAATCGAGCGGCCGACATAGCTGATGTATAAGCACTCTTGTGCTGACAACATCGCTTCTAAGAATAGATAACGGTCATCATCACGACGAGAACGGTCACCTGGACGAGTGCGTCCGTTCATTAGATCAAAACCTTCTGGCGGCATTGAGCGAGGGTAAACACCATCATTCATACCTAACAAACAGACGGTTTTGAACGGAATAGAACGCATCGGCATCAAGGTACAAAAGTTAACTTGGCCAGCTAAGAAACGCTGGCTAATGCGCGCGCCAGATAACTTATTATTGAGGTACTGGTAGATAATGCTTGGCGACAGTTCTTGTTCATACAAGGCATCATCAAGCTGTTCATTCAATTGCGAAAGTGCATCGCGAATCGATTTGAGCACCACCTCGCCTTCTAGCTCCACTGCAAAGAAATCATCAATCATTTGCAGCAAGGTTTCACGCCACATATCGATAGATTGTGTTTCAGTTAAGCGTTGACGGTAATGGGCAATGCGATCGATAAAGTGCGCTAACTTACCAGCAAGTTCGGCGTTAATGCCTTGAACTTCGTTATAAGCAGCAATCGGAGAATGCTCTGTCTCAAACAAACCTGCAGAGTCCGACATCGCATAGCCCAGTAACATGCGCTGAATACCAAATAACCAAGTGTTTTGCTCGGTCGCAGGTAGATCAAATTCTGTCGCCGTTGAAGCATCGACGCCCCAACGGATACCCGCTTCTTCAACCCACTGCTTGGCTTGCTCGAATTGAAACTCATCAATACCAAAGCGTGCCATCATCGCAGGGATTTCTAACAGCTCTAGCAACTCAGACGCTAGACAACGCGTATTCGGTAGCGCGACCAACTGCATGAAGGCGGTCAGAATTGGGCTTTCTTGATCTGCGGTTCTATCAGAGATCGAGTAAGGGATATACCGCTCACCCGGAGCATTACCAAATACCGCCTGAATCGCTGGGCTATAAGCATTAATGTCAGATACCATTATGATGATATCGCGTGGCTTCAATGTCGGATCGGCATCAAACATCGCCAACAGCTGATCATGAAGAACTTCCACCTCACGCATAGGGCTGTGACACGCGTGTACAGTTAACGAGCGATCGCCAAGCTCAACCACCTGTTTATGGTTGCTGGAATCTAAGATGTGGTCGTCTTGATGCTCTTCTAACTGGAGAATGTCGGCTTGCAGTTGATGCAGCAGGTTATCCCTCTCAACATCAATAAAGAACTCATGTTCTTCGCTGTCTGATTGAGATAGCAAAAACAGGTTATCTCTGCCCAACTTCCCCATAGACGCAAGCAAACTATTACCCACGGCTTGGCTGGTGTGCAATTCATCTTCAACATTGGCTTCAATACCATCTTTCAATGGCGATACTTCGCCTTCAAGCTGAGGTAAACCATCAACCAATGCAAACTGCTTACGACGCTGCGCTTCCACTCTCGCCAAGTACTTACGGTCGCGAATATCACCCCAGTAATGCTGACAAGGGTTGGTAAACATCAGGTGAACATCGATCTGTTCGCCAAGTGCTTTCAAAGCATCCATATAACGAGGAGGCAACGAAGAAATACCAAACACAAATAAGCGTTTCGGCAGATGCTGTAGCTGACCTTGTTGATTGGCTAACGCTTCAATGAAGTCGTGATACAAATTACCACGGTGATACTTTGATTGCCCCTGAGAGAGGGTCTGATCATAGAGTGCTTGCCACAAAATCGGCTGCCAAGGATGCTCTTGCTGCCCTTCGTCATCAATAAGTTCGGAAACAGGCTCTCCCGTTTCCCACATCGCCATCCATTCAGGTCGATACACCAAGTAACCATCGAAGATATCGGCAATTTTCTCTGCCAATTGATACAACTTAGAGTCATCTTCGTCGTTTTCAAGATAGCGTTGCAAGGGTAAGAAATCAGGGTGGTCAAGCTTAGCGGGTAGCAAACTCATCAACTTCCACGTCATTGCTTCTTTGTTAAACGCACTGCGTTTAGGGACATCAGGAAGCACTTGGGTAAACATATCCCAAATGAAGGTTGCTGGAAGAGGAAAGTCTATATTTGCTGCTACACCAAACTCTTTGGCGAGTTCCATCTTAAGCCATTGAGACATACCTGGGCTCTGAACCAAGATCTGCTCTTTTTCGAAAGGATTGGCTAAAGGGTCACTTTTGATTAAGTGAACGAGAAGGATTTTTAAAGTATCGACTTTATTGGAATGGTAAACAGTAAACAAAGTGCACTCACGCTAATCTTGCCACAATATAAAGCCAGATTAGCATAAGTGCCGAGTTTGGATTAGGAATATAAGCTTATGAAATACTGAAAACTTAAGGTCCGTTTATCTTTTGAACTATTGCTTCTTACAATCTACTGCCTACTGCGCTTAGAACACGGTGAGGTTTGTAATTCATGTAATAACGAACCGCCACATAACCCACCACAAACGTTGCCACAATCAATTCTAGATACGCTAGGTTGAAGACTTGATCCACATAGTGAATTTCCACACCAACAGTTTGCATCCAAGCCGCCAATTTAAACAATGCCGTTGCACCAATCACGATAGGGAAGGTAAACGCCGCATAGCCTGGGCTGAATGGCAGACGAAGTAGTTTGAAAAACGCGATGTAGATAATAAACGTCATCAACACTGCAATGCCAAAGAGTAATCCAATGATCACTGGCGAAGGATTTGCCGTCACCGTTAGGTAGCCTGCTAAAGATAGACTTGCTGGAGCCGCCATAATCGCAATGGTTGGTTTTGCTGCGTCAGGCACTTCATGAGAGAAGATCAAACGGTAGATCATGAGAGGTAGCATTACGGCATAAACCAATAAGCCAAAGACTAAAGTTGCGTGAGCTACGGGTTCTAAGATTGGGTTACCTGAAAAAGAAACGTCTTCCACGATAATACCGATTGGTGGCACAAACCAACTTGGCACCATGTGGTGAATCTCAAAGTTTTTAGCTCTGTGGTATAAGAAGCTCACCAAGAACACGACATGTAACGCTACCGAAGCGAGCCATACAGCTTCTTGTAAGAATTGAGAGATTGGAGCCAACGAAGCAGACACCACCATACAACCCATCGCGAATGTGGGAACAACACTTCCCACGACTGGGTGAGCAAGATCTGCACGTAATAAGTGACCGTGAATCAAAAATTTCACCGCTAAAACAAGAAGTAATACCGCAGCAATACCAGCACTGACCCACTGCACCAAACTCGGTGTGTGTAAAATACCTTGTGCGACTAGAACACCATCCCAACACCAGCCTAAGCTTGCAATTGCGAGTGCTAACCCTGCCATGGGTGTTGGAGCTCCTGTTAATCTATATTTAATACGTTGAATCATGTCAGCCTCTCTTAAACTTAATTCACTAAACTTGTGAACTCATCAGCTTGTTGAAGCCATAATACGCTTGCGCTTCGTTAAACAATATCCAATTATATATAACAAGTGTTCATCAATATTGAACGAAACCTTTTTCCACCAGCAGCGTAAAACTAGGAACCTGATGGCTAATATTTCAATCAAACAACTCAAAGTGTTTGTCACCATTACCCAGCATTCGACGCTTACCGCCGCATCGGAAGCACTGTTTTTATCCAAGGCAGCTGTCAGCATGGCGCTGGGCGAAATGGAGAAACAATTGGGTCACTCTCTATTTGACCGGGTCAACAACCGATTAATTCTCAATCAAGAAGGACAAAAGCTGCTTCCTTTGGCTGACGAGATTCTTCACAGATCCGCAGGCATCGATGTTTTGTTCCGAGATGACCAACCATTAAGTGGCAATCTCAAGGTTGGCGCCAGTGACACGATTGGTAATCAGGTCGCACCCTTTATTCTGTCTGGTTTTCGCGAGCTAACTCAGCATCAAGATCAGAGCTTGTTCATTTCAAACAGTGCGCTGATCTGCCAAAAGTTGGTGGATTATGAACTGGATATCGCGTTAATTGAAGGAAAAACACTCCATCCGGAGTTGATCTCTAGCCAGTTCAGTAGCGATGAAATGTGTATTATCGTTAGTAATCAACACCCTCTCCTTTCTCAAGACAAAGTTGCATTGCAAGATTTAGAAGGCAGCCACTGGATACTCAGAGAGTCAGGCTCAGGAACTCGCGAGTTTTTCCTGCGTGCCGTCGCACCGCGTATCGAACATTGGTATGAATCCTTTGAGCTCAACACCACCGAGGCCATCATCAATTCGGTTTCTGCAGGGCTGGGACTTGCCTGTCTATCACGGTTGGCAGCACAACGAGCGATTGATTCCGGTCGAGTTAAAACACTCGATGTCCCGCTCGACATGAAACGCCGATTCTGGATGCTGGTGCACAAAGACAAATATCAGAGCCCACTGCTGAAATCTTTCATGGGTTATTGTGAAGACTGGGCTACACATCAAGATTGAGGCCGCATAGTTAGGTCATCAACTGGACTTTTTGCATCAGAAACTGTATAAAAAGCCAGTGAAATTTATCAAACTTAGAGGATTAACCATGGCTGTTATCGTCAAGTACGTGGTCGAACGCAACGGAGAAGAGAAAATGACTTTTACCTCTAAAGCCGAAGCTGACGCATACGACAAAATGCTGGATATGGCTGATGAGCTTTTTGAACTGTTAAGCAAAAGCGATTTAGTTGAAGATGAAGGCAAGCAAGAAGAACTTGCAATGTACCTAGCGAAGAATAAAGAAGAAGTTCTTTACGCACTAGGTGCTAAGCGCAAACCAGCTCCGAAAAAAGAAAAGAAACTTGAAGCTGTTGAAGACGCAGAAGAAGATGCAGCATAACTAGCTGATACCTTTCTAAAAAACGTCAATAATGCCTCTAATAAGAGTCCATTATTGGCGTTTTTTTATACTTATTGAAATATAATGAAGCTTGTTTATAGTCGAAATCGCTCTAAACATTCGCTTGCACAAAAGTGTGATGAAGATCTAATCTATAGTCATCAGGTGATGGGGTTCCACCTAAGCTTTTGCTTCAACCGCCCGTTCTTTTCGAACAGTGCTAATGACTCCTACAGAATCGAAAACAGGTAATACTGTTGGATGTATCGCTATTCCTCCATTTTGAAATGGACTTAGTCTATTAAGACAAAGCTCCGTGACACCTTTGGATTATCGATACTCAAGATCTGTAGTGAATTAGCCGCACCTCTTCCAACACGTCCTGTTTTCTCAACGCCCTAGGTCTAAATGGCTCTATAAGTGAGAAAACATTATGCACTACTCTTCAGAAATTCAATCAATGTGCCCTATTCAAAGGGGTGATCTTCACACTTCAGCTCCAATTCCAGTTGAAGGCGCTATGGTTAGCCCAAAAGATGTCATCGCTATTTCTGGCTTAAGCCATGGTGTCGGCACTTGTGCACCACAACAAGGTGCAGCCAAACTGACGCTAAACGTAAAAAACGGCATCATCGAAGAAGCGCTAATCGAAACGATTGGTTGTTCAGGCATGACTCAATCAGCCGCGATGGCAGCCGAAATCCTCACTGGAAGAACCATTCTTGAAGCCCTGAATACTGACTTGGTGTGTGACGCTATTAACGTAGCCATGCGCGAAATCTTTCTGCAATTCGTTTACGGTCGAACTCAGTCTGCATTCTCAGAAGGCGGCCTAGAAATTGGTGCTGCATTAGAGGACCTAGGTCAAACACAGCGCAGCCAAGTCGGTACCAGCTATTCAACCTCAGCGAAAGGCGTTCGTTACCTTGAATTAGCCGAAGGTTACGTGACCAAGCTTGCACTTGATGACCACAGCGAAGTGATTGGCTACGAGTATCTCAATCTCGGCAAAATGATGAAGGCGATTAATCAAGGTGTACCAGCCAATGAAGCTGCTGACCTTGCGACGGGGACTTACGGTCGCTTCGATGAAGCCGTAACCACCATTAACCCACGCCAACAATAATTTTTGCCAATTTAGAGGAAAGATATGATGAACACTCAATTTAATGAATCAGTAACTCGCGTATTGGCAGAAATGAACTTCGACTCTTTAGAGCAAGCGAACCAATACTGTAAAGCCCACAACGTTGATCCAAAAGCCATGGTGATGGACACCCAACCTATTGCTTTTGAAAGCGCTGCCGATGCTTATATCCTTGGTTCAGCACTGGCTCTATTCCGCAAAGCAAGCAACGCTGAACAAGCCGCTAATATCATTGGTGAAGGCCTTCAAGCATTTACTAAACCCGGCAGTGTTGCGGAACAACGTCAAGTGGGTATCGGCCACGGTGCACTGGCAGCGCGTCTTCTAAATGAAGAAAGTCACTGTTTTGCTTTCCTTGCGGGCCATGAATCTTTTGCAGCTGCAGAAGGTGCGATTAAAATTGCTCTAAACGTCAACAAATCACGTCACAACCCATTGAAGGTAATCCTAAATGGTCTAGGTAAAGATGCGGCTTACTTAATCTCTCGCATCAATGGTTTTACCTATGTTCGCACTCAATACGATTACCAAACCGGTGAACTTGTTGAAACAGAACGTCGCCGCTTCTCACAAGGCCCTCGCGGAGAGATCTTGTGTTACGGCGCTGATGATGTACGTGAAGGCGTGGCAATCATGCACAGAGAAGAAGTGGATGTAAGTATTACGGGTAACTCAACTAACCCAACGCGCTTCCAACACCCTGTTGCAGGTATCTACAAAGCAGAACGAACTCGCCAAGGTTTACCTTACTTCTCAGTTGCTTCAGGCGGCGGTACAGGTAGAACATTACACCCAGATAACGTGGCAGCAGGCCCAGCGTCTTACGGCATGACAGATACCATGGGCAGAATGCACGCTGACGCTCAGTTTGCAGGGAGCTCTTCAGTCCCTGCTCACGTGGCAATGATGGGCTTCATCGGTATGGGCAACAACCCAATGGTCGGTGCGACGGTTGCATTGGCTGTGGCAGTGAGCGAATCTCAAAACGCATAACGACAACGTTGGGCGCCACGGTTTATCCATAGAGTAGAGTCCGTTAACTGAGAAACAAGTAATAACAGACAACCAAAACTCTACACCTATCACTAAAACCAAACAGCCAGCCTTATGCTGGCTGTTTTTTATTCACACTTGCTCTACTATCTATTTCTAATAATTATTTGTATCTAAGATTAAATACACAAACCATTCGTATTTAACTGCATCTTTTCAAAGGAATAATATGAAAGAGCTCATCATTCATACCATTACCGTGTTCATGGGCTTTTTTGCCATTATGAACCCTATCGCTAATACCCCAATCTTTCTTGGATTAACCGGTGACAATGACAGGGAAACGGTTAAATCTATCGCATTCCGATCGGTACTCATTGCCTTCGTTATCGTCAGTACTTTTGCGATCTCTGGCAAACTGATCTTTGACCTCTTTGGTATCACGCTGTACGCGCTGCGCATCACAGGCGGTATTCTGGTCTTTTTGATTGGCTTCCACATGCTGCAAGGTGATTCAACACATTCAAAAGCGAAAGAGAAAGTAAACTCAGACGCCCAGCGAGACGCTGCTCTAAGTATCGCCGTATCACCTTTAGCCATGCCAATACTGGCCGGCCCCGGCACCATAGCCACCGCAATGAACTTTGCCAGTACCGAGGGGATTTACGAGACCATCATAACCATCGTGGCATTTGGCCTCCTCTGCACCCTAACCTACGTCTTATTTGTATTCGGCGAACGCTTCGTTAAAGCCGTAGGACCAAGTGCACTGAACGTGATTACTCGAATGATGGGTTTGATACTCGCAGTTATCGGTATGCAGATGTTAATTGAAGGGATTGAGCAGGCTTATAAAGCGCTGTTTATCTAGGGTCAAACTCCACTAAATTTTATACAAAAATAGCCAGCTACTTGCTGGCTATTTTTATTTTATTGTTAATCTATGGCCTTGTATTTGAAAGCTTTCATTAACAATACATGACGCTCCGATAAGAGCGTATCAATACTATTTATATTCCATCGTTGTTGTTTCAAACCCTAGTGGCTCTAATACTTTCTTATGCTCAGCCCAAGAAATAAATGATTCTGCATCAGTATTACATACGTCACTTGAGCCTTCCGCACATGGTTTAATACCACCATCATAGTTGACACTATATTTCTCGGTACTTCCATCGTATGTCAGGTTATTAACTTTGTAAGTTTTAAAACCACTGCCTGAAATGACAATGTCTTGACGATCTGTAGATGTTAATTGAGCATCACCTAATACATTCCAACCATCACTACCACTTGCATTATAGTTATTAACGATAACAGTGTAGTTAGTAACATCGCTCATTGTCGCCCACACTGGATTATCTTCTGTTCCAGTATTTACCTCAAGAGTTGTCACTGTGCCTGATACACCTTTCACATCTTCTGTAAACGTGTATCGCATGCCTGATACGTAAGGGAACTTACCAGCATGAGCACCTTCCGCAAGCGTCGGCTCAATAGTGCTGTCAATAAGATTTCGAATCACTTCGCCTTTAACGGTTAAGATAGACAAGTAGTTCGAGAATGGTAATAGTTCTAACGTAGCATTGCCTTCCCTGAAATCACCAGACGCAATATCCGTTCGAACACCACCAGCTCCGACCAAACCAATCTGAACATTTTTACCGGTAACCGTTGTTACCGACGGCTGATTTGCCCAATAAATCATACCTTGAGCAATCATAGGAGCAACATCTGAACCATGCTTATCAGTTCCAGCATCACCAGGACGGCGCTCATGACTGATTTCAGTCGGTGCAGCTGCAACAACATCACCATACGCAGCATCGAGAGCTGGCTTATAAGTTGCGTCGATACGGGTTCTTAAATCAATATCTTCATCTTTTATCGTGATTTTTTCATTATTATCAATAAACGACGTTACATCATCTTTATCAGTACTAATCATTTGATGTTCTCGATGAGAATCGTGATAAAACTCATCATTTGATAATAAAGTATTGTTCCCAACACATGAGATGAGATTGCCGTCTATGTCAAATGATACATCAACGTCTCCGATAGCTTCCGCATATTGGCCAGCTTGAACCACACAAGTATTTTGTACCTTGTCTTTTTGTGGGATCATTTCTGCGTAAATACCATTATTACCTTGATCAAGGTCGGTAAAATCACCAAGTAAAGTATGAGAGTGACCGCCAACAATGATATCGATACCCGTTGTATTGGCAACCAGATCCTTATCGGCAGCATTTCCTATGTGTGATAGAACAACGATTTTATTTACACCCTTGGTTTTTAAATCATTTATAGTTGCCTGAGTTGCTGTAATTTGGTCACTAAATGTCACATCACCAGTTCCGGTAGCTATCGTTGGCATATCACCCAAAACAACACCTGTTACCGCAACAACTTTCTCATCATCACTTGCATCAGAAACAGAGGTAATTGCTCTTTTTTCTGAGCCTTCAAATGCAAATAGTTGATACGGATATAAATTATCTACATTACTTAAAGACTGATCTTTTGATACATCCATATTATTTGCTAATACAGGAAAACTAACTGTATTGATGAACGATGCGAGCTTGTCGGTATCTAAGTCGAATTCATGGTTCCCAAGTACCATTGCATCTAACCCCATCTGTGACAACAAGTCTGCGTTTGCAGCACCTTCATTTAGCTTAAAGTAAGCAGTACCTTGCCATGCATCACCACCATGCAAGAATAACAAAGGCTCTTTGTCGGCTTTCGCATCCGCTTTGATATCATCAGCGGCTTTCAATAGGCGAGGATAACCGCCAAATTCGTTATAGACCTTCTTGCCATCAGCACCCATGGTAAAACTGGATTTTACAGGATCAAAATTTGAGTGGGTGTCATTCACATGTGCTATGCGCAATGTCATATCGGGAGCAATAATATTGTCGTCATTGTCTGAGCCACAGCCAACCATCGCTACGCCGATAGAGAGCACCAGTAAAGACTTAGTAAAATTCATAGAAGATCCTTTATTAATCGTTTTAATGTCGTTATGGCTGGAAATATACTTATATATTGAAGGGTTTTAGTGATCGTTATCTTAATTACACAGCTGAAAACTTGAGTATTTACTCGGACTGTAAGCACAAACGATAAATCAACAGAACTCGATCAATTGTGATAATAAACATAGATTTATAAAGGAAATGTGACTGACTCTATTGATACGGAGAACAAGAGTGGCAGCTATAGAGCAGTATCGAAGATGAAAATGAGGCTACGCGGCGCAACTCAACCGATCAACGAAACATTAAGCGCTAAGAGTAATATCCGGATAATGAAAACTATCGCTAAAAAGACAAGCAATATCATTTTACAGACTTTATCCCGATACGCCCTTTCATAACGAGAGCGCTCTCTTTATGATGAACGCAATTAAATTAACTTTGCTAACGGCAGCGCTTGTTATTCGAGCCGCTGTTATTGAATAGCAAAATCAAGACTCAACACATGGAGATTCAACATGGCTTACTTTTCACTAGCCTTCGGTACGGCAACCAAAAACCGCGACAATAAAATCATTGAAGCGTTCTTCCCTAACCCACTTCTAAACCCAAGCGAAGCTCTAGTAGCAGCTGTTGGTGAAGTTGCAGGTTACACTGAAGGCAACCAAGCTATCGAAATCTCTGCAGCACAAAGCGCAGAACTGGCGAAAGCATTCGCAGCAAACGACGATGCAGCAAATGCATCTTTCGCTGAAAAAGCAGCAGCGTCTGAACAGCCACTTGTTCTTGTTGTTCTTGCGGCTGACGAGAAGCCAGCATCTGTTGCTGAAGGCTTCCTAAAGCTACAACTTATCTCTAACCGCCTAGTACAGCCACACGGTACGGTACTAGACGGTATCTTCGGTCTACTGCACAACATCGCATGGACAAACGAAGGCCCTATCGATCTTCCTGAGCTCGCTGAGCGTCAAATCGAAGCTCGCCTTGCGGGTCGCGCTCTATCTGTAGATTGCGTAGACAAGTTCCCTAAAATGGTGGATTACGTGGTACCAACAGGTATTCGTATTGCTGATACTTCTCGTGTTCGTCTTGGCGCACATGTGGGCGAAGGCACAACGGTTATGCACGAAGGTTTCATCAACTTCAATGCAGGTACTACTGGCGTAAGCATGGTTGAAGGTCGTATCTCTGCGGGTGTTGTTGTGGGTAACGGTTCTGACATCGGCGGCGGCGCTTCTATCATGGGTACTCTGTCTGGTGGCGGTACTATGGTTATCTCTATCGGCGAAAACTGCCTACTAGGCGCAAACGCGGGTCTTGGCTTCCCAATGGGCGACCGTTGTACGGTTGAGTCTGGTCTATACGTGACTGCGGGTACTAAGGTTCGCATGTTAGATAAAGAAGGCAACGAAGTAGAAATCATTAAAGCTCGTGACCTTGCTGGTGTTTCTGATCTTCTATTCCGTCGTAACTCGATTACAGGCCAAATTGAATGTCTTGCGAACAAGTCAGCTGTTGAACTGAACAGCGAGCTGCACAGCAACAACTAATCTACGCGCTAGATGCTAGATGCTAGATGCTAGATGCTAGATGCTAAAAAATACGAAGCCGCTAGGGTTAAATCCAGCGGCTTTTCTTTTATAGCGGTAAAGCAGTGAAGGTTATGCTTTTTCTGCGGCTAGCTGTTCAAGAGCTTGAATCGAAGTCTCTGAAACCAATGTGCCATCCATGTAGTAGCTGACTTTGTCGCCATCACGAACTCCCGTCAGAACAGCCTTTTGGCCATCGTTATAGGTGATGTCCATTTGAATGGTGTTCTCATCGATCTGTTGCATCTCACCCCATTCAATCTGACGATTGTTGAAACCAAGTGGTGCATCTTTCAATGAGTCATCCAGGCTATCGTTCACATCAATCATAGTGTCGACTTTACTATCAAAGATATGAGGTGCGCCTGTGAGTGGGTTTTTACCGGCCCAGAATTCGATTGAGTTAAAGACAATGTAATCGGCTGCGGTGGTTAGTGCGTAAACCGGAGCAAGCAAGAAGTTGACGCCCGCACGAGCGTAACGGTTATCTACAACCTCGACGTTGAACTTCATTAATTTCCCAGTAACCGCGTTACTACCCACACACCCTGCTAACGACATGACAATCGCTGCCACTGCAACGGCTTTTGTAATTGTTGTTTTCATAGTTCCCTCTTATGCCACGATGATTGATTCAGTTTTTGCATAGCCGAACGAACCTTTCCTTACTCGATAGCAAGAATTATTCGCCTAACAAATTGATTCCATAACATTTAGCGTAGTGGAGATTTTTAGAACAGCAAACTGCAAACCTCAATTGTTTCGCACTGGTTCCTAAATCTTAGGAAATAAAAAAGCGCAGACCTTTCGATCTGCGCTTTTCATTTTTGATTAACCTAGTCTAGATTAATGCGACCTGTAAGAAAGTGATTAACCTACATTCTTACGAGCGTTTTGGAACATACGCATCCAAGCACCGTTCTCGCCCCAGCCTTCTGGAGACCAAGAGTTAGCAACCGTACGGAATACACGCTCTGGGTGAGGCATCATGATAGTCACGCGGCCATCCGTCGTTGTTAGACCTGTGATAGCGTTTGGTGAACCATTCGGGTTGTTCGGGTATTGCTGAGTTTGGTTACCGTTGTTATCAACGTAACGTAGGGCAACTGTACCTGAGTTTTCAATCGCGTTTAGGTGGTCGTTATCACGCACTTCTACGCGGCCTTCTCCGTGAGAAACAGCGATTGGCATACGAGAACCTTCCATGCCGTTGAAGAATACAGAATCAGACTTCTGAACTTCAACTAGGCTGAAACGAGCTTCAAAACGTTCTGATTCGTTACGAACGAAACGTGGCCAGTACTCAGCTCCCGGGATAAGTTCACGCAGGTTAGACAACATCTGACAACCGTTACACACACCTAGAGAGAAAGTATCTTCACGCTTGAAGAAGTTTTCAAATTGGTCACGCGTAGAGTCGTTAAACAGAACCGACTTAGCCCAACCTTCACCAGCGCCCAGTACATCACCGTAAGAGAAGCCACCACAAGCCACAAGGCCGTTGTATTCTTCTAGTACCGCTTGACCCGTTAGGATGTCGCTCATGTGAATATCAGTTGCTTCAAAACCTGCACGGTCAAATGCTGCTGCCATTTCAACGTGAGAGTTAACACCCTGCTCACGTAGAATCGCCATCTTAGGCTTAGCGCCCGTGTTGATGAACGGTGCTGCGATGTCTTCGTTTACGTCAAAGCTTAGTTTCACGTTCAGACCAGGGTCTGAATTGTCTTTCTTCGCTTCGTGCTCTTGGTCTGCACAGATTGGGTTATCACGTAGACCTTGCATCTTGTGCGTAGTTTCAGCCCAGATAGTACGTAATTCAGTACGGTTACGTTGGATTACAACGTCTGCGCCTGACTTAATCACTACTTCGTCTGATGCTTCCCCTTCACCAACAACGCTACCAATTACGTGTGAACACGCTTCTAGGCCATTTGCTGCAAGAGTAGAAAGCACTGCGTCTAGGTCGTCGTTACGAACTTGGATTACCGCACCTAGCTCTTCGTTGAAGAGTGCTGCTAGCGTATCTTCGCTGTTCTCTGATGCAGCTAAAAGCGTCGCAATATCAGCATTAACACCACAGTGACCTGCGAACGCCATTTCAGCTAGCGTTACGAATAGACCGCCATCGCCTTTATCGTGGTAAGCCACAACTTGGTCGTTCGCTACAAGTGCTTGAATGCCTTCGTAGAAGCCTTTTAGCTGTGCCGCGTTGTCTACGTCTGCTGGCTTATCACCAAGCTGCTTGTAAACCTGAGCAAGTGCTGTTGCGCCCATGCGGTTTTGGCCGTTACCAAGGTCGATAAGTACCAGTGACGTGTTGCCTTTGTCTGTACGAAGCTGAGGCGTAATCGTCTTACGAACATCTTCAACACGTGCAAACGCAGTGATAACAAGAGATAGCGGAGATGTGACTTCTTTCTGCTCGCCGTTCTCTTCCCACTTGGTCTTCATCGACATTGAGTCTTTACCTACTGGGATAGTAAGACCCAGTGCCGGACATAGTTCTTCACCGACGGCTTTAACCGCTTCGTAAAGACCAGCATCTTCACCAGGGTGACCTGCTGGAGACATCCAGTTAGCTGACAATTTAATGTGTTTGATATCGCCGATGTTGGTCGCTGCGATGTTAGTGATTGCTTCACCAACCGCTAGACGAGCTGACGCGCCAAAGTCTAGAAGTGCTACTGGCGTGCGCTCACCAAGAGACATCGCCTCACCGTGGTAAGAGTCGTAACTTGCTGCAGTTACTGCGCAGTTAGCAACTGGAACCTGCCATGGGCCAACCATTTGGTCACGAGCTACAAGGCCTGTTACCGAGCGGTCACCGATAGTGATAAGGAATGTTTTCTCTGCCACTGTTGGTAGGCGAAGAATACGGTCAACCGCTTCGTTTAGTTCGATACCAGAACGGTCAATCGCAGGATTGTTCGCTTTTAGCGTCTTCGCGTCACGGTGCATCTTAGGTGTTTTACCTAATAGGATGTCCATTGGCATGTCGATTGGCGTGTTGTCGAAGTGAGAATCTTCTAATTTAAGATCACGTTCTTCTGTTGCTTTACCAACTACCGCGTATGGAGCACGCTCACGCTTACAAATCGCGTCGAATGTTGCCATGTCTTTATCAGCAACCGCCATTACGTAACGCTCTTGAGATTCATTACACCAGATCTCAAGTGGGCTCATGCCCAGCTCATCGTTTGGTACGTCACGTAGGTTAAAGATGCCGCCACGCTCGCCATCGTCTACTAGCTCAGGAAGTGCATTCGAGATACCGCCCGCGCCCACATCGTGGATGAATGCGATTGGGTTCGCATCACCAAGCTGCCAACAACGGTCGATAACTTCCTGACAACGACGTTCCATCTCTGGGTTTTCACGTTGTACAGAAGCAAAATCTAAGTCTTCAGAAGAAGAACCCGAATCCATTGAAGATGCAGCACCGCCACCAAGGCCGATGTTCATTGCAGGACCGCCAAGAACGATTAGGCTTGCACCTACTGGGATCTCTTTCTTCTGAACATGATCATCACGAATGTTACCTAGACCACCAGCCAGCATGATTGGCTTGTGGTAACCACGTACTTCTTCACCTGCGTGAGAGTTTACTTTCTCTTCGTAAGTACGGAAGTAACCTAATAGGTTTGGACGACCAAATTCGTTGTTGAACGCTGCGCCACCAAGAGGACCTTCAAGCATGATATCCAGAGCAGTAACGATACGGCTCGGCTTACCAAAGTCAGTTTCCCAAGGTTGAACGAAGTTCGGGATCTTAAGGTTAGATACTGAGAAAGCAACTAGACCCGCTTTTGGCTTACCACCAATACCAGTTGCGCCTTCATCACGGATTTCACCGCCTGAACCTGTTGATGCGCCCGGCCATGGAGAGATTGCCGTTGGGTGGTTGTGCGTTTCAACTTTCATCAAGATGTGTGTTTTCTCTTGGTGATAGTTGTACTGACGAGTTTCTGGATCTGGGAAGAAACGACCCACTTCAGAACCTGTCATTACTGCTGCGTTATCTTTATAAGCAGACAGAACGTGTTCTGGTGTCGTTTCAAAAGTATTCTTAATCATCTTGAACAATGATTTTTCTTGCTTAACGCCATCGATAGTCCAATCAGCGTTAAAGATCTTGTGACGACAGTGCTCTGAGTTCGCTTGTGCAAACATCATTAGCTCAATGTCAGTCGGGTTACGACCTAGCTTTTCAGTGAAGCTTTCAAGAAGGTAATCAATTTCATCTTCTGCAAGCGCAAGACCTAGGGTAACGTTTGCTTGTTCAAGCGCTTTACGTCCGCCAGTTAATAGGTCAACTTCCGCATAAGGAGCAGGCTCAGCAACAGTAAATAGTGCCGCTGCCGATTCGAAGTCAGTGAAAACCACTTCCATCATACGGTCGTGCAGGATTGCTTTCAGCTCAACAAGTTGAAGCTCAGAAAGTTCAGAAGAAGTTTCAATGTAGAAAGCTGTACCGCGCTCTAGACGTGACACTTTAGCCAGTCCACAGTTATGTGCGATATCAGTTGATTTTGAAGACCAAGGCGAGATAGTGCCTGGACGTGGCGTTGCAAGCAGCAATAAACCTTCAGGTTCATGCTCTTCAATCGTTGGACCGTAAGTCAGTAGCTTTTCTAGCTTCTCAACTTCAGACGCATCTAGGTCTGCCGTTAAATCAGCAAAGTGGGCAAACTCAGCGTAAATACCTGTTACAGGTAAGCTTAATTCACGACAAAGCTCTAAAAGCTTGTTAACACGAAACTCAGATAGAGCTGGGGAGCCACGCAAAATTCTCATGTGCTTAGGTCTCTTATGCAGTTGATTAAGGTGATATTGGAATAAATTCAGTGGGTTATAGGAACAACCTAACTGTTTTCTTCGAAGCTATTCCCGAAGGTTAACAAACCTATGCCGATTCCACCTCTTCAATGCGAGCGCATTATAAAGCATTTCTTTTTGTGACGTAACACCAAAAGCAACCGTTTGCGTTATTTTTTTCATCTAACGATATAAATGACAGTTTTGCTGCATTTATCAGCACTTTTACAACTGTTTAAATAAACCTGCTTTGCCAGCCTTGCGGGGTTTGGTATAAAGGGGCTTCCACTTTTCGAGATTTCATTTTGATGCATAAAATTACGCTGATCTTTTCGTCTAAATTCCTTTTGCTCGCTATCGCTCTGTTCGGGATAACTGGATGTCAGATTGAGTCTGAACCTAAAAGTGTTCTTGAACAGATACGAGATCGCGGCGTTCTGCGTGTCGGCACACTGAATAACCAACTCTCTTATTACATTGGTCCAGATGGCCCTGCTGGCTTAGATTACGAACTGGCTCGTGAGTTTGCTGAAGAGCTTGGTGTAAAGCTTGAGGTTAAACCTGCATACCGCTTATCCGGCCTATTCCCTGCGTTGAAGAAAGGCGAAATCGATCTTATCGCGACCGGATTAACACAAAACAACAACCTGACACGTGCGTATCGCGCTGCACCTGCTTATTACTATGTAAGCCAACAAGTCGTGTACAAGAAAGGTCAATGGCGACCAAGAAACCTCGGTCAACTGATCAAGTTTGAAAACGATCGTCAGGCCGAGTTTGTAAAAGAACAATCTGAATCAGAAGAAACAGCATCAAATGAAACACTGACGCCATCTTTAGTTGTGGTGAAAGACTCACACTTTGAACCAACATTAAAACAACTTCAGAACACACACGATGACTTTATCTACGATGCGGTCGGTAATGCAGACATCAATGACCTGCTAAAAGAAGTATCAACCGGAGAGCGACTGTTTACCGTTGCAGACTCCATTGAGCTTTCATTGGCTCAGCGTTTATACCCTGATGTGGCTCTTGCTTTCGAACTTACTGAAGACCAACCTATCTCTTGGTACTTAGAGCGTTCAGAAGATGAAAGCCTTTATGCGTTACTGATTGAGTTCTTCGGTAACCTTAAACAGTCTGGTGAACTGGCTTCACTGGAAGAGAAATACATCGGCCACATTGGTACCTTTGACTACGTTGATACTCGTGCCTTTATCCGAGCATTGGATAGCAAGCTACCAAAATGGTCACCACTATTTCAGCAATACTCGCAAGAATTTGATTGGCGCTTAATCGCCGCGTTGGCATACCAAGAATCACACTGGAACCCAGTCGCGCGTTCTCCAACCGGTGTTCGTGGCATGATGATGTTGACGCTGCCAACCGCGAAGAGCGTAGGTGTAACCAATCGTCTTGATCCGAAACAATCGGTACAAGGTGGCGTGGAATACTTACGTCGTATCGTGAATCGAGTTCCTGACTCTATTACTCAACATGAAAAGATCTGGTTTGCCCTCGCGTCATATAACGTAGGTTACGGTCACATGATGGATGCACGTCGCTTAACCAAAGCACAAGGCGGAGATCCTGACGCTTGGGGTGATGTGAAAGACAGGCTGCCTCTTCTAAGACAGAAGAAGTACTACAGTAAAACTCGTTACGGTTATGCTCGTGGTGATGAAGCAAGGAATTACGTTGAGAACATTCGCCGTTATTACCAAAGCATTATTGGCCATGTGAACAAGCGAAATAAAGAAGAAGAAGCGAGCCTTGAAGGTTTGGTGGTTATCCCACCTTTGGAGATCTCGGGCGCTGAATCGACAATCAGTGCGGCTGAATCCGCTGTCGATGAAGCTGAGTCTTCCAAATAAATAAAAAGAGCAATGCTATATAGCGTTGCTCTTTTTTTATACATGAGCCACTGGTTCGTAACGGCCGGTTCGCATTGAGAAACTAAACAAACAAAGTGGCCGTTAAACTTGAGGTGTCATATTGCAGTAACAATCGAACTTTATAACGACACACCATAAGCGCCATGATGTTCTGTTGTATTCAGACACTGGCCATCGCGATAGTTACTCAAAAGGTATCGCTAAGTTCGCGACAGAGCTCATAAACAAATAACCACTATAATTAAAACTGAAGTCATAATTACAAAGCCAGACGACAAATAGGAAATCGTTGAAATGATGAAGAACAAACTGAAATCGAAACGCCTTGATAAGACCGTTGCTGCAAACCGTCGTAAGCGTATGCTTTCAAATAATAAGAAAAAGATCATTTGGCGCAACCGTGCTTTCATGCAGATACTTTCTGAGTAGATGTACCGAGTAAGTTTTCTGTGGCACTCTTACGATAGAGAGTGCCGAAGCTTGCTTCTATTTTTTGTTACAGACCTTGTTCTTGTTGCTGACCTTACTCTTGTTACTTGTCTTATCGGCTGCTAAACGCTGCTCTTCCTGCAAACGCTCAAGCTTTCGCTTCTCTTTTATCTCTTTTCTACGACGTTTAAAAAACGCCTGTAGCTGTTCACGGCACTCTTCTTCTAACAAACCATGCTCAACATCGGCATAGTGGTATGAGGCTTGGCTTTCAAAGAGGTTCAATACCGTACCCGCAGCACCCGCTTTTAAGTCAGGTGCACCAAAGACAATCCGCTTTACTCGGCTATGTAACAAGGCACCCGCACACATTGGACACGGTTCAAGCGTGACGTATAAGGTGGTATCAAGTAAGCGATAGTTTTCCAAAGCTTGGCCCGCTTTACGCAAGGTTTCGATTTCTGCATGTGCCGTGGCATCGTGGCTACCAATCGAACGGTTCCAACCTTCAGAAATAATCTCCCCCTCTTTAACCAGCACAGCACCAACGGGAACCTCTCCCTCTTTCTCTGCTTGCTTAGCAACCTCGATGGCGCGTCGCATGAAGATTTCATCTTGAGGGGTGAATTGATGGTCTGACAAAGGGAACTCCAGAAACAAAGGATAAGAACAAAAAAGGTATGCGGGGAAGCATACCTAATCTTAGTGATTATGAACAATAAAGAGATAATGAACAACAAGCGCGGGCTTGTTCGTTTAATCTCTCGCTAGCGGCTTATCTAACTAACATCACCGCCTAGCTCATTGACTAATTTTGTCGCTTTAACACTCACGATACGATTGTTCTCGACCGAGATGATTTCAAACTGCCATTGCTGACACTGAACGACTTCTCCCGTATCGGGTAAACGTCCAATAAGCCAAGTTACAAGGCCATTCAATGTTTGGAAGCCTTCGCTTTCCCCTTCTAACTCTGACAGCTCTAAGCGGTTCTTGAGCTCACTGATAGGGATTAATCCATCCACCAGCAACCCGTCTTCAACTTGCTCTGTCCACAAGTCATTCGGGTTATTGGATAACTCACCTGCAATCGCTTCAAGAATATCGTAATGAGTCACCAGACCTTGCACATCGCCATATTCATCGACAATGAATGCCATCTCTGTGCCTGACTCTTTGAAATAGCTAAGTAAACGCAGCGCCTTCATAGACTCAGGAACATAGATTGGAGACTTAGACAGCCCCATGATCACTTGAATACTTAAATTGCCCGCTTGATTCAGCAAGGCTTTGGCCGACACCGTACCAACCACTTTATTGAGGTGATCCTGACACAATGGAAACACACTGTGCTTTGACGATCGTAATTTTTTGAATATGTGCTCAACCGGTTGGTCAATATCCAAAAAGTTGACGTCTCGACGTGGCGTCATCAACGAGCTCACAAGGCGATCATCAAGCTGCAAGATATTACGAATCATCTCTTGCTCACCACGCTCTATCACACCGGATTCAGAGCCCTCTTTCACGAGTGCATGAATATCGTCCTCGGTCACGCTGTCTTCTTCGCCACCACGTCCCATTAACTTAAGAATACCTTCGGTAGAAGCAGACAACGCAAACACAAATGGCGTCGCGATTTTAGATAACCAGAAGATTGGCAGCGCGACTAACACAGCAATGTTTTCAGCTTGAGATTGAGCAAAACGCTTTGGCGCCAACTCACCGACAACAATTGCGAAATAAGTAATACCAACAACGACGACCGCAGTAGATAAGATATTCGCTTGGGTTGGGTCGAATCCCCACAGCTCAAGTTGAACGGCCAATGGCGCAGATAGCGTCGCCTCGCCCACAATACCGCTGAGTAAGCCGATTACCGTAATACCGATTTGAATGGTTGAAAGGAAGCGGGTTGGATTTTCTTTGAGCTCAAGTGCAACCTGAGCGGAGCGATGTTTTTCGGCTAAGCGTTTCAGCCGACTATTCTTTGCTGCTACCAGTGCAATCTCTGACATGGCAAACAGACCATTTAAAACAATTAACCCTACTAAAAGCAGAATTTTCATGTGGATTGGATTTCCTAATTTTACCGGCCAACAATTAGCCGTAATCCGGAGTATAAGCTGAGAGCCTTTATTTTGGATATAAAAAGTTTTGGATATAAAAAAGTAGAAAAAATAACGAAAAAACAGCGAAAAAAAGCCCGCACATTTCGGTGCGGGCTTCGATGATTTTATCTTACTAACTTTTGCTTTTATTACTTAGCGTTACTTATCTTACATTGTGTAAGTGTAAGGAGCTTGGATACCTAGTGGGATACCAAGAGCCCAGTAAGCTAGCAAGAAGATTGACCAACCGATTAGCATAGCAATCGAGAATGGCATCATTAGAGAAGCTAGAGTACCGATACCTGTCGACTTAACGTAACGTTGACAGTAAACAACAACCAGTGGGAAGAACACCATTAATGGAGAGATGATGTTAGACACTGAATCGCCTACACGGTAAGCCGCTTGAGATAGCTCTGGAGAGATACCCACAACCATCAGCATAGGAACTAGGATTGGACCAATCAGTGCCCACTTAGCTGAAGCAGAACCAACAAGAAGGTTAACTGCAGCCGTTAGTAGAATCATACCAACAACCGTTGCTTCACCTGGAAGGTCCATCGCTTTCAAGCCTTCAGCACCGTAAAGTGCCAGCATAGTACCAATGTTTGATTGAGCGAATGCAGATAGGAACTGAGCACAGAAGAACGACATTACAATGTATGCGCCCATCGTTGCCATCGTCTCAGACATTGCTTTGATAACATCATTACTATTCTTGAATGTACCCGCTACACGGCCGTAGACGATACCCGGAATAATAAACAGGATGAAGATCAGAGGAACGATAGACTTCATCACTGGTGCTGAGAACGCAGTTAGCTCACCTTCAGGCGAACGAAGTGCTGAGTTTTCAGGAACCAAAGCTGCGATAAGCAGACCAATACCCGCAACCATTGCCCAACCAGCAAATTTGAATGCTTTAGATTCAATCGCCGTGAACGTACCTAGGTCAGGTGCTTGTTCTGCATCTTCATCAACAGGAGTGTTAGCAAGACGAGGCTCGATAACTTTCTCTGTTACGTACCAACCGATACCAACGATTAGAACTGAAGATAGACCAGTAAAGAAGATATTCGCTAGAGGGTTAACCAC
The DNA here is from genome assembly GCF_002875945.1 of Vibrio lentus. GTDB lineage: Bacteria > Pseudomonadota > Gammaproteobacteria > Enterobacterales > Vibrionaceae > Vibrio > Vibrio apostichopi. Next base: position 3,331 of record NZ_MCZK01000155.1, on the reverse strand, counting down.
GTATGCAGGGTCAAGAACGTTTGCCGCTGTTTGAGTGAAACCTGCTAGTAGCGGATCAATACCTGAAGGAATGAAGTTCGCTGAGAAACCACCTGATACACCAGCAAACGCTGCTGCAATACCCGCTAGAGGGTGACGACCCGCAGCGTGGAAGATGATACCGCCAAGAGGAATTACTAGAACGTAACCTGCATCAGCTGCTGTGTGAGACACGATAGCAACCAAGATTAACATTGGCGTTAGTAGCTTAGCTGGCGTGAAGTTAAGCATCTTCTTAAGGCCAGTCGTAATGAAGCCTGAAGAGTCAGCAACGCCAACACCTAGCATAGCAACAAGTACGATGCCTAGAGGTGCGAAGCCTGTGAATGTGGTTACCATATTCGCTAGGAAGCTAGCAAGCGCTTCACCAGTTAGTAGGTTGTTAACTTCTAGAGCAGCACCCGTTTGAGGGTTGATTAGGTCGAATGAAAGGTTCGACAAAAGTGCAGATGCTACCCATACGATAACTAGAGCCCAGAAGAACAGAATTGCTGGGTCTGGAATTTTGTTGCCGGCGCGTTCAATGAAGTTTAGAAAGCGGTCCATCCCACTGATCTTCTCAGTCGATGGTGCTTTTTTTACGGCTTGGTTACTCATGGTAACTCCATATGTGATGTTGTTTGTTTAGGCCTAATATAAGTTTGGACCATGGCCTATTGGTGCAGCACATATTCTATTAAAGTCGCCATTAAAAAGCACAAGGTTCCACCTTATTTTCCATAAATGGAGACATATTTTGCAAAAATACCATACAACAGCAACAATATAAAAACACAAAAAACACCATTCCATATACAGTCATTTAACCTGTACGTAAACAATGTCCGAGGAGTGAAAATTATCAGTAAAAGGAGTAGCGGGAGCCTTGGCATGCAGTAAACGTTTGCTTAGGGATCAGTCAAACTCACTGTATTTGGAGAGCATAGTTTCTAGATAAATGCTTTGCGATTTGTTCATACGATCTTGCCATGCAACAGTCACCGTAATGTTTTTCAAAGCGCCAGACAAAGCACCACTGGCATTGGACACCTCACAAGTCATCGCATAGGCAGAGCTTGATAAACCGGATAAGGGATCTGAACTTGCGGTGTTGAGACAATGGTTCGCCTGATTAAGTTCCGAAAAAGGAATTAACCCAACCGCCCCACTCACATCCGACACACGAGTCCGATAATATTCCATCTGCCTTTCTGCAAAATGAAGAGCCTCAACACTATGGAGAGCAAAATCCGATTTTTGTTCCGCGTAGACCTGCAACTTAACCAACCCTAACGAAGCAACACCGATGAGCAGAAAAGAGATAAGCACCTCTATCAAGCTGAAACCTTGTTGTTTAGAAGTCATTCCATGAGCCTCGCTTCCATTTCGCTTTCAAAGGAGCACTATGAGGATTGTATTCACCGGTATAATCTAAATTGATTGAACCTTGAATTGTCGATAATCCCCCAGCTGAATCAAAAAACATCCCGCCTTTAGGAAAAAAAGAAGCAAATCCAATATAAACCGAATTGCTCTGTACTAAATCAGTGATAGGAATTGTATCTGGAACTTTAGTCCACAAACCACTTAATAGGTCGGTATCGACATCGGGAGAATTAGGATTATCAAATATACTCATATCATTTAAATGATAAAAAGACCCATCAAATACGCTTGCGTTGCCGTTCGCAACGATACCGTCTTGAATCACTAATGAACGTGGCGTAATAACACCAGGGATAGGTTCGACCACATTGATAGCAGGTGAGTAAACGACGCAATCACCTATAACCCAGACCTTATTCTCCCCACTTGAAAAGGCATCATTAATAGCTTTACTACATTTCTTACCTTCATATTTCCCACCAACCAAGTCTGTGTGTTTAGGAGGAGATGTAGTCCGGTCAATAAGGTCGATAACATGATAATCAAGCTTAATTTGGTCAATGTTCTCTGAAGTTTTTGGCACTCCAAAGTAGTTAGAGAAAGTATCGATATCCGGATCGAATTTGAAATCTGATTGAAATGAGTTTGAAGGTAATGAACCCGAAGAATCGATAATTGCATCACTACTAATATTGGTGGTTTGTTGACAAGACTTGAAGGAAGGAAAAGGAGGTGACTCTGGAGTTATGGTCTTTAAACGTCCTCCTCCCTTTTGCTTGTAGATGACACTATCTAAAAATCGAACAGAGACACACTCGTTAATACCATCAACAGCAGTAAGAGCAATATCAGGATTAATGTCAATGTTGTGATCAGAAATAAATTCTAAACTCGAATTGGTTTGCATTACTCCTAATCCCGAAGCGTCTTCAAAGCTAATCTCTTTGTTCAACGATAAAGACTCAGAGCTCGATACCAATACATTCGGTGTGAGGGCTTCTGATTCCAACGTAACGACTTTCGATTGCTGACAATAATCCATTAAATCATTGGGAATAGCCGTCAGATCATTTTCAGCGATGTAAGTGAAACCACACTCTAAACCACCTTCTGCTAACCAATGAGCTTTACGTGCCTGAACTTCATTTTGTGCTCGCTTGATTTGATAAAAGAGAACTTTAACATTCCCGAAAGAAGCGATTAATGTTCCAACAAGAAGAACGCTAACCAACAACAGAGTGATAAATCCTCCCTGCTTACATCGCTTCATTGCCAATTCCTCTGAACAACGGAAGTTCTCACTTCATGACTAACATCGGCATTTACCAAAGACGCCTTTAACTCAATGTCTACTTTTTGAGAAACCGAAGATCCTGTTGAAAGCTCTTTAGCCTCAACAAATAAAGCATCAACTTGAATTTGACGATCAAAGAACACGCTTTCACACTTCATTGAAACTGCGCCACTAGCCGTCCCAAATGGTTTTTCATTAATTGCCAAGAGCTCACCAGACTCTCCCAAGCAATAGTTGAGCTTATTTTCTTTGAATTGATAGACAATGTTTCGATACGCTGACGATGCACCATCCTTCAAATAAGCAAAACCAATATACGCCTCATCAACGCTTACCTGATTAACATAAATTGTATTTGTAGCTCCCGATAACTTAATCGATATCCCCGAATCTGAGTCATAACCAGCGCGCCAAATTTCCTCCTTCATCATTTGAGTGGCGGAAAATAAGTTTTGTGATAACAAAAGCTCTAAGCTATTTTCTGAAGAGATTCGTTGATTAGTAATGAATACAGAACCTATAGACCCGATTGCGATGATTCCAATAACTGAAGCCACCATCATTTCGATTAGTGTGCTGCCCTTAACATGCGAGTTAACAGATCTCATAACCGTTGAAGTGGCATAGTGAATT
>NZ_MCZK01000154.1 GCF_002875945.1 Vibrio lentus | reverse complement strand
TGAATTACGCAACAAAGCCTTGGAAGTTTGGGCCGGAAGCATCTCAACGATTATTTTCAAACTCAGGCGGCAGAATACTTATTTCTGATTCTGGAGAATTAGATAGAATAGGTCCTATAGGTAGCGGATATCGAAATAATTTGCTGATAGAAGAAAGTTTGTCAAGTCAACTATCAGATGTTTGTAGCGTATTCGAAGATGATGCGATCTCGCCCATTCTTCAATGTATTAGTATCCCATAGAAGGGAAGCTCTTCATTCTAGAGTGATGACCAGACACCTATTTAAATCAATATAAAATGCCACGTCCAGTTGTTGTTGGACGTGGCATTGATGCAGCTAGCTTTAATGTTTCTGTTCTTGCTTAGTAGTAATAGCTTTTAAGAGCTAATCGCTGAACATAGGCTTAAGCCGTTAGAGACTCAAGGTTCGCAGGGCGGTAATGTACAGATTTTAGTACTTTGCCTTGGCGAACGGTTTTGCCTTCAGATACGAAATCTTCCGCACACTTAGCGATGATGTACTCGCCTTTTTGAACCGCCATCAGTTTGATGTTCTGCTCAGCATAGAAAGCTTCAGTTTCTGCGTATTCTGTTTCATTACGACATACTTTACTCATGTTGCTTGAGTGTACTTCGTCCCAACAAGGCAGAAAGTCGATTGAACGGTTTTTAGAAACATTCAACAGTAGGTCGATCAGGTAGCTGATTGCTAGGTTGTCTTCAACCTTCGCTTGGCCAAGGTGAACCAAACGTCCCATCAAAACATAAACGCTGTCTACAATAGCGTCCGCTTGTTCAATTTTAGAGTCAGCTTCTGCAAGTTCTGTTAGTTCTTCGATCGCTAGAGAGGTGTGTAGCGTATCGCCTTTTTCGTCCATTGTTTCAGGAGCAGCAACAGGCAGATCAAAAGTACTGCGGAACTCTTCAATGTCGCGGTAAAGGTGATCGTAGATTTCTTGGCTTAGTTGAGAAAGGTTCATTTTCCTATCCATTCTGTTTCGTTAATGGGGTATTTTACCAAAGCTGGGAATAGGGTGCTAACGCAAAGTCGAAGAAGTCGACTTTTATTCATTGGACCAATGAGGTATTTTGCATACAAACCAATTGATTATTGTGTTTTATTACCCTTTACTCTTCTAAATATACCAAATATTGATGTTGTCATTAAACTCGGCAGCAGTGGGATCCCAGTTATGAACCAAGCCAGTGAAAGTGAAATTGTGATACGCCGCTTGTATCAAATCACCAATGATTATCGAAAGGGCTTCGATAGTCAGATCGCTCAGCTGCTTATAATGGGGCTCGAACGCTTTAATTTAGATATTGGTATTTTGTCTAAAGTCGACGGTAATACTTATTTGGTTGAACATTGTGTTACACCTGAAGGGGTTGAACTTAATAGTGGTGATACTTTCGATTATCGCTCTACCTACTGTGAGATAACGTGTAAATCGATCAGCCCTATCTGTATTGAACATTGTGGCAAACACGATAAGTATGCGACTCATCCTGCCTACCAGTCTTTTGGTTTGGAGTCGTACATTGGTATTCCTATCTTCGTTAATGATGAGCTTTATGGCACCTTAAACTTTTCAAGCCCGGCTCCCTATCATCGTGAATTCAAAGAGTTCGACATCGACGTGATGAGGTTAATGGCCTCATGGATAGAAGTGGAACTCGTTAGAAGACAACAAGAACGAAAACTCAAAGAGCTCAATGAGAAGTTAGAGTACCAAGCTCTTTACGACCCTCTTACACACTTACCAAATAGACGTTGCTTGTTCAAAACACTGAATGCGGAAGTCGAGCAGTTAAAAGGCTCTTTAGGAAAGGGAACCTTGGCAGTTGTCGACATCGATTTCTTTAAGGTCGTTAATGATACTTACGGTCATCAAATGGGTGATGTTGTTTTAAAGAAAGTGGCGAACGTGTTGAGTCATAACACTCAAGAAGGCGAGTTTGTGGCGCGTTTTGGTGGCGAGGAGTTTATTCTTTGGTATCCAAATAGAACACCCAGTTATGTTGAAGATAAGTTCATGATTCTTTTGCAAGAGATGAAGAAAATTACGCTTGATAGAAAGCCAGTCACCATATCAATCGGTGCGTGTCATTTTGAATTGAGTACTGGAGATACCAAAGGGGAAAGAATGTCGGCGTTAGACTCGTTAATCAAAGTTGCCGATGAATGCCTGTACATTGCTAAGCAAAATGGACGAGATCAGTTTATTTCTCGTCCATATCATCAAGAACACTCCGGTTCGTAAGCCGAAACTGGTTTGTTCTCAGTGTTCAACTGTTCGCAATTAGCTGAATAGATAAGGGAACAATTGACGACGTTCCGCGGGTGTTAAAGATTCAACTCTTGCAATGTTGGTATCTGGAATCGCTTCAGGGTTAGGGTAGTGCTTCAACACTTTTTCCATGCTTGCTTCGCGAATCAAATGGTAAACCGGATATGGAGAACGGTTCGTTAGGTTTTCATCGTCCTCTGGGTCTGCACCACCAAAACAATAGTCTGGGTGGAATGTCGCTACTTGGTAAACACCTTCCCAATCTTCCTGCTTAATCAGAGCTTCAATCCAATCAATGAACATGTTGTAGTCGAAGAAATCTTGCAGCATGTTAGGCACAACCACCAATGTTGTCTCTAATTCAGCGACTGGTGTGTTATCTAACTCTACGAAATGCGTCATGATGTCTTCCAACAACGCTTCTTCCGTATTCGCTTCACTCACAAAGATCTTAATCTGTTTATTACGTTGTGGCTTGGCTGCGAATGGACACAGGTTTAGGCCAATAACGACATCGTCTAACCATTGTTTTACTTGGTCGTGGATGGTTTGAAGATCTGTGCTTTGAGTGTTCGACATAACAGGTTCCGAAATGAAATTTTGCGTAGGATATCAGAACGAACGTTAATCAAAAGCAATAATTCAATCAGACAGCTTGTGTTACTTACGCTTCAGCTAGCTTAGAGGTTGATACTTGAAGCTGTTTCAACTGATAGACCCATGCAAATATCGCGACATAGAAGATAGAACCACCTGCTATTACACCGTTCCAGCCAAATAACTGCCAGCAATACAAGAGCAAGAACCCACCCAAGCTTCCGCCAATATAATAGTGCACAAGGTATAGTGCGGTTGCTGTGGCCTTCGCACTTGTCGCTTTTTGACTCACCCAAGAATAGGCAAGGGTATGGGCGAAGAAGGCGCCGCCACTAATCAACAGTAAACCAGCGAGCATGAACGGGACCTTATCGACCGCAGAAACCAGCATTCCAACTAAGCTGATACACACACCCATCAAGATTCCGCTTAACGGATCAAAACGAAGTGTCCATTTGTTGGAGAGTTTAGAACTTATCGTTCCGGCCAAATAACATAGGAATATCAGTGAAGCTAAGCCAACCGGTACTGAGTGAGGTTCGGATACCAACCTAAAGCCCATTACCGAATAGAGGTTAACAAACAGCGCGAAGTTAGCGCCACCAATCAACATCGCGAGCCACAAGGTGCGGTTTCTTAAATGCATCACTACCGAGCGGTTATGATGAAAGAACAGCCCTTTCTGTGGTTTGAAGTTTTGTTGGTCAGGCAGGCTATACGCAATATAGAGTGCGCCAAGCAACGATCCAACAACGAAAAACAAAACTGTCGCATGCCAGTCGAAATAATCTGTGATTAAGCCACCCAATACACGTCCAAAAATCCCACCTAATGAGTTGGCCGCAATATAGCCACCAATCGCGACCGCAAAGGCTTTGGGCGATAACTCTTCCACCATGTAGGCAACCGCGACACCAGCAAAAGCTGCGACCGCAATTCCCATGAATGCTCTGGCAATAACAAGCTGGAGTAGGGTAGTTGTGAACACCATGCTCAGCCCTATTAGCGGGATAGCAAATAAGCTGAACAAAATAATGGGTTTTCGACCAAAGGTTTCAGATGCGATTGCCCAAGGTACCAAGCTAATTGAAAGGCCAAGTGTCGTTGCGGCAAACAGCCAGTTGATCTGAGTTTCAGATACTTGGAAGTGCTCCGCCATGTGCGGCAAGATAGGTTGAAAAAGGTACAGGTTGCAGAAAATGATAAACGAGCCAATCGCTAATGATTGGGTGATTCGTTTGTATTGAGTACTGCCTTTATCAAACATTGATGTTGCGCCTGTGCGAGTTAATAAGCTATTTGTGAACAAGTTATCAGTACTGGGTGGATTAAATAAATATATTAAAGATATCACCTCCATATATAAAATATATCGCCATGCTTGAATCAAAACCTCTTCGACATTTTCTGGCCGTTGCTCAGTTTGGTAACTTTACTCAGGCCGCAAAAGCGCTGCATATCGCACAGCCTGCATTGAGTATCTCCATTAAAAAACTAGAACAGACATTGGAGTTAATTCTGTTTCGTCGCGGAGACAAATCCGTCACCTTAACGGAAGAGGGAAAAGTGTTGTTCGAGCATGCCAAGAGAATCGCTCAGCAGTTCGACGATGCTCAACTCGCAATGAACGAGCTAAAGGGACTAGAAAAAGGAGAGGTGCGTTTAGGAGCGCCAAGCATGATGGGAAGTTACTTTTTCCCACAGGTGGTGATGGCCTTTAAAAGCCAATACCCAAACTTAAAACTGACACTGATTGATGCTGGTACTGCTTCGATTCGTGAAATGTTATTAAACGGTGAGCTTGATATCGGCGTGATTAATCATGAAAACGTGCCTGATGATCTTGAAACTGACCACCTATTAAGCTCAGAAATGTTAGCCGTCGTTGGTAAAGAGCACCCATTGGCAACGCAACCATCCATCACCTTTGAAGAGTTTTTCGCTCAAGAGCTGATAATGTTCAAGTCGGGTTATTTCCACCGTGACTTTATCGATGCGACCTGTAAAAAATACAACCTAGACATGACTATCGCATTCGAGACCAACTTGCTCCCGATGATTCTATCTATTGTAAAACGAGAGTTCGCCATTACTGCGTTACTTAGCTTGGTCACTGAGTATGAAGAAGACGTTGTCGGCGTGCCATTTAAAGACCCTGTGAAATTGAACCTATCTTTGGCCTGGAGAAAGGAAGGTTATCTGTCGAAGGCAGACAGAACCTTTATTGATTTCGTGAAGCAATATGTGTGATTTTTTGTCGTCATATCGGTGAATAATATGAAGCAATATCACATTTATGGTGATTTATGAGAATAATGTCACTAATTTAGGCGTGGATATTAAGGGTTTATGATTTACTTAATATGCCTCGTACTTAATAATTAACAGAACTTTTAAGTGTGGCGTTCTGTTTTATGAAATGCGAATGTAAAGAGCAAAAGCTGGTTAGGATTCATAGAACGTTTATGGATCGTTTCTTTGGTATCAAAGGAAGATACCAGTGCGTGAACTGCGGTATGGTTTTCAAAATTAAAGGCTAGTGGTCGCGTAGTAAGAGAAAATGTGGTTGAAATATGCGTATATAGGCCTGTGTTAAGCTGGCCTAATGCCTATCGCATAAGTTTCAGCTTTCCTTGATTTTGCTCAACAGTTCATTGCAACATGATAGTTACTCGAAAAGGTAGACAGTCATGAGTTCACTTCTCGGCTCTTTTCTAACGTTGACTGAGTTCAATTCTTAAACCTCCTCCAAACTCTTCAAATCGCCTCTAGGAAGTACCAGTAGGTTTCTCCGTCTTTACTTAAAAGTTCATTATACATAACTGTTTGATTTTAAATGTTTTAGCCAATTTTAATCACAAGCGTTAATGATGGTTATATTATTCAGAGAAAAACGTGTGACTGACAATATGGTTATCTTGCGCTGGGTCATTCATATTTGCGTCCTTAAAACATCATCCAAATAGTAATTGCTACCCTATGAAATGTAAGTGCAAAGAACAAAGGCTTGTGAGAGTTCGCAGGACCATTTTAGACAAAGTCCTTGGGATTAAAGAAAAATATAAGTGTTCAGGTTGTGACAAGCTCTTGAGGGTTAAAGGATAGCGATATCGAATTTTAATGACCTATTTACATTGAAATAGACAAAACAAAGCCCGCACATCCTTGGTTGGATCTGCGGGCTTTGTTGTGTAGAAGTATTGAACTCTTAGGTCACGTTATGTGTTCTTTGAGTTATACATCTTATCGAAGTTCTTCTGATTCCAACCGACCATCACTTGATCACCGATTTTCAGTACAGGGATAGAGCGCGCGCCCATTGCCTGCAATTCTTTACGACCACGCTGCATTTTTGCATTCGTGAGGCGATATTCAATTTTCTTTGAGTCCAGATAGCGTTGAGCATCTTTACAGTGCGGGCATTTGTCTGCGACGTACAATACAACACGTTTCATTTTTTCATTCTCTTGGTGAATCTCGCTAAAGTGTAACGAATCCTAGGTGATTAGAAAAGTGTGATCAGTTACACTATGCGGCTCAAATTTCAAGACCACAACGTATTGTCGTGGTGTAACCGGTACGGTCTTTCAGCATGCATCCTTCTTTGCGGTATATTCAAGGCTATCCCAAGCACATTATTGACCCCGTGACTCAGTTACTTGAGTCGGATAAGTTAGTGCCTTGGTTTGAAGCTCGTTATCCAAATAATCATGAGATAAAGAGCGAGAGAGCCTTGTTTGATTATGCGATTGAGATAAAAAATCGCTATATGAAAAAAACACCGCCCATTAGCAAAGTGATTTACGACGGGAAGATACACCTAATCAATAATGCATTAGGCCTTCATTCTTACGTTGCGAAGAATCACGGTGGAAAGATCAAATCGAAAAATGAAATTCGCATAGCGAGTGTTTTTAAGAACGCACCAGAGCCTCTATTGAGAATGCTGGTGGTTCATGAACTGGCGCATATTAAAGAGAAAGAGCACGATAAAGCTTTTTACCAACTATGCTGTCACATGGAACCGGATTATCACCAACTTGAGTTAGATGCCCGTTTATTCATGATGTATTTAGATTTAAAGAAGTAGCCCAATGAGCCAATCACAAAACAGAACTACGCTAAGCCTGTCGAAAAACAGCACCTCATCAGTAAAAACAAAAGACAATCAAGCTGATGTTAAGCCAAGTACAGCTAAGCCAAGCAGCGACAAGCGTATTTCTACAAAGAACACATCTGACAAAAGCCGCAAGAATAGTGCACCCAAAGGCGCTGGCAACAACAACGCAAAGCGACCTTTTGCAAAAGATAGCAAAGGTAAACAGGGTGCGAATAAAGGATCATCGAATAAGGGTTCTTTTAATAAAACTGCTTTTAACAAAAACGCAGCTCAGAAAAGACGTTCGGCTGAAAAACCTCAAGGCGGATTGCACCCAAGAAACCAACACACAGGCCGATACGATTTTGACCTGTTGGTCGCGGCACTGCCTGAGTTGAAAGAACACCTGATTAAGAATCCAGTAGGGGAAGATACGGTTAACTTTTCTGATCCTCTGGCGGTCAAGCTTTTGAACAAAGCCTTACTTGCTCATCACTACGGTGTGAAGCATTGGGATATTCCTGCGGGCTATTTGTGTCCGCCTATTCCAGGACGCGCTGATTACATCCACAGAGTGGCAGATATCCTGAATAGCGATGGACAAGGTGAACCTTACAACCATGCTTCGGTTAAAGCGTTAGATATCGGTGTTGGTGCAAACTGTATCTACCCAATCATTGGTGCGACAGAGTATAAATGGCGTTGTACCGGCACGGATGTGGATCCTGTTTCAGTAAAAGCGGCGAACTTTATTGCAGAAAGCAATGCGAACCTAAAAGGTAAGATCCGCAGTCGTTTGCAAGCAGACTCTGAATCCATCTTTAAAGGTGTGATCAAGGATAATGAGCGTTACGATGTCACTATTTGTAATCCTCCTTTCCATGGTTCACAAGAAGAAGCTGAGCAAGGTTCTCAACGTAAACTAGACAACTTAGCAGCCAATCGAGCGAAGAAAGCAGGCCTACCGTTTAAGCCAGAGCGTAAAAACAAGAAGGCGGCGCAGAATGCCGTAGATGCAGCGAACAAACCAACATTGAACTTTGGTGGTCAGAAAACCGAGTTGTGGTGTCCGGGTGGTGAAGCCGCGTTTATCTTGAAAATGGCCAAAGAGAGCCAATTGTTCTCGACGCAAGTCTTGTGGTTTACGACACTGATTTCTAAGAAAGACAACGTAGACATGATTCGTTCAGAACTTGGTAAGCTGAGAGCAAAACAAGTAAAAGTGGTTGAGATGTCGCAAGGACAAAAAGCTAGTCGCTTCGTTGCTTGGACATTTATGGACGACGAACAGCGTCAACAATGGATCGAATTGAAATAACGAATCCAGAACTGAAGTAACCGGTTCAAAACCGATCTCTAAAATTAACAACGGGCTTGCCGATATTTTCAGCAAGCCCGTTTTTATTTAATCATCTAGTCACCTAAAACCCAAGTTGGTTTAAACAGAAAGTAACTCGTCTAATTCACTTTGGTACTTCTGCTGTAATGCGCTGTTGCCGGCTTTCTTTTCTAGTTCGATTAAGATTTGAAGTGAGGGCACTTGATAGCCATAACGCTGGTGGAATTTAAACAGACGCAGCCGAGCATCATTATAATCCTCGGTACTGACTTCTATCTTAGATAGCTGAAGAATTGATTTTACGCGGTTTGGATCGTGGTCTATTGCTCTCGTGAAGTAGTATCGTGCTTGGTCCACTTCGCCTGCTTTAAACGCACAAAAAGCCGCGTTTTCATAACTTGCAGACACTAAATAATAGTACGGCTGATCAATAGCTTGGTTGAAGTATTTATCGGCTTGCTGATATTCACCCTGTTTACATAAAAAGGTGCCGTAATTATTGAGCACGTTGCCATTTTTGGAATCTAAGCGCAGAGCTTTTTGATAAGTCACTCTGGCTTCGTCAATTTCACCGACTCGTTCAAAGTAGTGAGCCATAGACAGGCGTGCGCGATAGTAACTTGGTGCATGTTTAACGGCGAGCTCAAGATTCTCGCGCGCTCTTACCATATTACCTTGCCCCATATACCCCAAGCCTAACTCGATTCGAGATTCAGACATCGCAATCGGGTCACTTTCTATTTTAGGTGGCCCTTCAGTCACAGAAACGCAGCCAACCAATGAGAATGAGGCGAGTAGTGCGAGATTTGATAACGAAAGGGGGCAAAACAACGAAAGAGGTTTAGATAATAACGACTTGGCAGGCATGTGCGGCTCCTTATGAACACAAACACATCATATGAAATCGCAGTCGTCGAAGTGGTAAATCTATTATGGAATGCGAGCCACACACCATAAAAAAGCCGCGCTCAATTGGTTGTGTTATCAACAACCTACTGAACACGGCTTCACTGAACTTTTTCTGAATAACCAAATACCTAAATGGCTTTTCGTTTAATCGTCTTTAGTGAAGTTGTCTTCGCTGAAGTGATCCAGATCGTAAGGCGTTTGCTGGTAAACACAGTAGTTTAGCCAGTTGGAGAACAGCAAGTGCCCATGGCTGCGCCAGCTTGCAACCGGCTTATTATCTGGATTGTTGTTCGGGTAGTAATTGATAGGAATCACCGGCTCCATGCCTTCCCCTAAATCACGAACGTACTCACCGTGCAGTGTATGCGCATCGTATTCTGGATGACCGGTTACAAACACGTTTCGCTTATCTTTGGTTGCCGCTAAGTAAACACCAGCAACGTCAGATGTCGCAAGAATATCCAGTTCAGTATGGTCGTTTAGGTATTCCTGTGAGAAATCGGCATAACGTGAGTGGGGCGCTAAAAACGTATCATCAAAGCCACGTAGAAGAGGGTGGTATGGGTTATGTATCTCGTGACTGTAAACACCAGAAAGCTTCTCTTTGCGCGTACGTTTTGGCAAATCATACAACAGCTTTAAGCCCGCTTGAGCTGCCCAGCACACATACAGAGTCGAGGTAACGTGTTTATTGGCCCACTCCATGATGGTTTTTAGGTGATCCCAGTAGATAACGTCTTCAAATTGAACCAAGCCAAGCGGTGCACCCGTGATGATCAATCCATCAAAGTTTCTCCCTTTGACCATTTCAAATTGGCGGTAGAAGTTATCAAGGTGTTCTGTCGGTGTGTTTTTGCTTGGTCGGTCATCAATGCGCAGCAGCTCAACATCCACTTGCAATGGACTGTTCGATAGTAGGCGTAAGAATTGAGTTTCAGTTTCAATCTTCTTCGGCATTAGGTTGAGGATCAAGACTCGAAGTGGACGAATTTCCTGTGTCGATGCTCTTGATAGCGGCATAACAAAGATGTTTTCTTCACGAAGAACATCAGATGCTGGCAATTGGTCTGGAATGCGAATAGGCACAGCTTTCTCCCTAAGCTAGATATGTAGACGTCTATACTTCTAAATCTATAGTAGTTTGATACGCTTGTCGATATACAAAATGGATAGATGTAAATTATTTGTGTTTTTTATCAAAAGCAATACCTGCCGGCTAAGGGCTTGTTGTGTGTTGTTCGTACATTCGGTTTGGGGGGAATTGATTGGTTCAAGTGTTTAGGATTAAGGGAGTTATCAGAGCAACTCGATAGTATTTGAGATAAACTTACGTTTTCGAATTAGCCTGTAAAGTGACAGATGAAGTTAATACTCATTCGAGGGTTGCCTGGCTCGGGCAAGTCAACAAAAGCAAAGACCTACGATGCATTACATGTCGAAGCGGATATGTATTACGTGAATGATCAAGGTGAATATCATTTCGATCCTAGGCAGTTGCAGCAAGCGCATGAGTGGTGTCAGAACACGACGGAAAATGGCCTAAAGCAAGGGCTAGATGTTGTGGTGTCGAACACCTTCATCAAGCAGTGGGAAATAAAGGCTTATCGCCAACTTGCACTCAAATACAAAGCAGATTTGGTTATCGAAGTTTGCCGAGAGCAATATGGCAGCATTCATGACATCGAACCATCGGTGATTAAGCGTATGGCGAAAGATTGGCAAGAATAGCCCTGTGCTTTTTTGTTAACGAGTATCTGGCTAACGAATTAAACACAACGACCAATATTAAACTCAAAGAATAACTCCAAGGTAAAGATTGAAATGGCAAAGCGCTCAGTTGTGGTCGACATGACCTCTTATGGTATCTACTCCACATGGGATTCAAAATCTAAAGACCTACCAAAAATCCAAGAGTTCACCACAATTGTCGACGCTGAAATTGACGTCGAGTTTGGCTACATTCTGAATATCAAAAAAGCCAAGGGTGAAAAGATCCGTTACTGCATCTATCACCCAGATATCACCACAGACAAAGGTGAGGTCTTAGAGCCGTTTGATGGTGAAGAGTATGTCGGTAACAACGATTGGGATTTCTACTTATGCGACACAATCTGGGCGCCAGTCTCGAACAAACTCGGTAAATGGCGTATGACTGTCGAGCTAAAAGGAAACATCATTGCGGACAAGACATTCGACCTAGTTGGTAAAGACGAAAGCCAGTTCTGGAAGCGTAGAGGATTCTAATGAATAAGCGTGAGAGTGTCTTAAGTTCAACATTATTGGCTTTTGTGAACGGAAGTTTAACTCGCTAAAATTCAGCCGTTTATCTCTCAATAATATCAATAAGCTAATTTAACTTTACTCAATAGGGTGTGCTCTAGATACTCACTCAGCCTCATAATGTTTAGGCTGTTTAAAGTAAGGGTAGGCCCATGTTAATTTTCATCTTTCTGTCAGTTTCGTCAGTTTCTGGCGCACTGATAGCCAAATCTAAAAATAGAAATTTCTACCTTTGGGGAGCGTTTAGCTTCTTGATGCCATTTATGATCTTTGTATTACTCTTTCTACCACATGGAATAAGTGAAACCGAAAAAGCAAAAGCTGAAATACAGAAAAATACCTACATCGCTCAATACATGTCTAATCAAGCGCTATACAAAACGAACACGTTTTTGGAAGTTGTATTTTGCTCGCTAGTGGAAGGAAGAACCGTTGCTTTGGATGATTTGTTACATGCTACGAATGTTCTAGAACGCATGGAGAGCGCGACTTAGGTAGGGTTACTCCTGTCTGGACTTCAGTATTAATATACCTTCAACTTATCTAGACCTTCTCAATAGAACTATAAAATACAATTACTTATCTCTCAAAAACATAAACCTAATATTAATGTGTAAGGTTTAACTTTACGGGTTAGAAAGTGTTAACGATACTCGTCGACTTCAAGCGTATAGCTAGAAAAACGTTGTCATTGGGGTCGTTTAAACCCTAACTGTATTCATAGGTTTAGCTTAGAGTTTTCAAAACTTTAGGTAGGAAGAAAAATGCCAAAGTACAAATTTGAATTAATCTTGGATGTTGATGAATGTCGAGTAGTAAACAATGACTCTACAAGAAGTTCTATAGAAGCGCATGAAAATATTGATGCAGCCGGACACGTGTTTCTGAGTAATAAAGAAACTGAATTAGCTACGTCGGTCTTTATGGATAACATTTGGCAATCAATGGCGAAAGAAGACCTTGATTATCTACTTCGGTTAGGTTTGTTATCGCGACGAATCAAACTAGGACTGAGGGAGATTCAGGAATGACAATCAAGTTAATAGCCATGGTTTTATTTTCGGTGTTTGTATTGTCGGGATGCAGCACCGGAATAAATCATGTTGGTGAACCTCAGCAGTTTAATCCAGACGGTGTAATGGTTGATGAGTATAGTATCAACGATTATGGCTATGGAGTTCACATCGTTGCTGAGTTTTCTGAATATCAAGGGATAAGAAGTTCAGAAAGCGGTTTCAGAGGGTGTACTAATATTCTGAACAACGTCGCTATGAAGCACGCGACAAGCAAGGGTGAACGAGTCACTCGCATAAGCTGGCGAGAAATGAAGGACTACGGCTATATTGATCATGGACGAGACATTATTACTGCTGTCATGAATGTTAATTGTGAGTACTATTTTGATTACACGAAATAGCGGTTATTGATCTAATACAACAGACAATAAAAAGCCGAGTCGTACCTAACAGGTCGACTCGGCTTTTTGACGTTAACTAAATGGCATTTGCGATCTAGTTAATGAGTCATACTATCTAGATAACGAGCAAGACTATTGAGTTACGTAAGCGACAACAAACTCAGTGATTGCGACCATGTCTTTAACCGCGATGTACTCTTCAGTGGTGTGAACTTTCGCCATACCAGTAGATAGGTTAACCGTTGTTAGGCCTTTCGCATTGAAGTTGTTTGCATCGCTACCGCCGCCAGTGCGTTTGGTATTCGCTGTTACGCCAAGCTTTTCGAACGCTGATTTGATAGAAAGAATATGCGGGTGATCGTCTGCAATCACGAATGCATCGTAAGCGCGAGTTGATTCGATTTCCACTTCAGCACCGAATTGCTTAGCGCTTGCTTCGAATGTCGAAATCATATGCTCAACTTGCGCTGTTAGCTTCTCACCGTTCAGTGAACGCGCTTCTGCTACGACTTTAAGCTCTGGCATTACGATGTTAGTCGCTTGACCACCTTCAACAATACCCACGTTTGCAGTGGTTTCTTCATCGATGCGAAGCAGATTCATCTTGGTGATTGCGTCTGCAGCCACTTGAATTGCGCTGATGCCTTCTTCTGGTGCTAAACCAGCGTGAGCAGGGCGACCTTTGATCTTCGCAACAATTTTTTGCTGACCAGGTGCTGCATTTACGATAGTGCCGATCGGGCCGCCTGTATCTAGAACGATAGCGTGCTCAGATTGAATGTAAGACATATCGAAGTTCAAAGAACCGAATAGACCGCCTTCCTCGAATACTGTGAATGCGATTTCGATCGTTTTGTGTGCTTGGCCTTCAGCTTGGATTACGCGAACCGCTTCCATAATAGCTGCGATGCCAGATTTATCGTCGCCGCCTAGAATCGTGTTGCCTTTAGAGCGGATGATGCCGTCTTCAATGATTGGCTCAATGCCGATACCTGGGGTAACTGTGTCCATGTGGCAGCTGAATACTGTGCTACCTGGAAGTGTGCCATCTAAACGAGCGTAGATGTTGAAACCGTTCGACACTTCTTCAGGAACGGCCAGTTTATGTACGTCAAAGCCTAGTTCGCCTAGCTGCTCAGCCAGTGCTTCCGCGATGGCTTTTTCGTTGCGTGATTCACTATCGATTTTCACAAGATCGCAGAAATGGTCGACAAGACGTTGTTCATTAATTTGGGTCATTGTTAATTCTCATTATGTTTCCGCTCGTTCGTCAGAAGTCGCGGCTATAGGAACAGGAAAATCACTATAACGCCAATGTGCCAGATGAATGCCTGAGTTAAATCAAGAAAGTTGCCTGATTATTCTATTTTATTAGAAAAATCTTATTTATATCGTCGAGCGGCTTTGTTGCGTAATT
>NZ_MCZK01000153.1 GCF_002875945.1 Vibrio lentus | reverse complement strand
TCAATATCTATTGGTTTCAAAGGGTGTTTTGAAACGGGACAGCGCAGTGACAGACCATCAAATTGATGATTAGCGGGATTCGGATTTTGTCCGACAAGCTCCCAAATCCCCGATCTACGATGTGACTCTGCGAAGCTTTGGGCAGTTTTTCTGACGCACTCACTTCGTTCGATTGTCGGATCGTTCTTCCCATGAAAGGACTTCGCCCATTTCACGAGAAATCACGATCTCATGAGTAAAGTTTCAATTATGAGCGTTACGGTGTGATTTTGGGATGAGTTCAAAATATGTTAATTCGCCCTGTAAAGCTCTCAGATTGTGAAATTAACTTTCAAAGCGGATTTGTGTGCCTACGGGCGGGTTTGCTTCTTAAAATGGCTTACAGGCGACGTGATGGGCTTCTAGGCGGCATTTTAGATAGGAAAGTCGAGGATTTACCATAATAGGAAT
>NZ_MCZK01000152.1 GCF_002875945.1 Vibrio lentus | reverse complement strand
GTTTTACTTGACCACTTCAAACTTAAAGCTTATAGGCTTCGACGGTTTTTATCGTGGTCCAATTGCTGTTGGCGTCTTGGATGAATTCTTGTGTGTTCTCCAACCAACGCTTTTGAACCGACTTATCTAAGTTCAGGTACAACTTCCCATCTTCTACTTTCCAAGCTAAAGGGTCGGTTTCGAATTTCTTACCCATTGCCACACCAAAGGCGCAATAGCCGCCATATTGAGGTGCATAAGCTTGTGGGTTGGTTCGGAATTCATCTCGGTTTTCACTGCTCACAAAGTTATAAATCGCATTCTTATAAGTCGCTGTGAATTCTGATGTGCCTTTAACTGGCCCTTCATTGGCAAAGTAAGCGACAGGGTCATAACCTTTAATGGCGAGGTCATTGTTGTCGACGCTCATATCAAGGTCTGCGGCCATTAAAGAAAAGCTAGTTCCAAGTAGCGCGGCCAATAGCGTGATTTTTTGACTGGTCGATTTCATGTGTGACATATCAAGTTCCTTGTCAGTGTTAGTTATCTTGTTTGAAGTAATTTAGCCCACTCGTCCGGTCTATAAAGGGACAAAAGAACTAAAAAGTAAGCGAATCGTTCGGAGGATGCATGGATCTGCTGTCACAACTAATGGAACACTTCTCGATACGCACTGGCGTTTTCTATTCTGGGAACCTGTGTGGAGTGTCGTCGTTTAACGCGCAACAAGGCAAAGAGGGGCACCTTCACGTATTGAGTGCCGGTGAGTTGACCTTGTCTAGTGCTTATATGGAATGCAGACAGCTTTCTCAGCCCTGTATTATTTATCTGCCGAACAGCACACCACACGCAATTGAAGGTGTCGGAGATGGCGCGGAGATCGTGTGTGCGAGTGTGGAATATCGAGCAGGGCAGATGAATCCATTGTTGTCTGCGCTACCGGATGTGATCGTGATTCCGTTTGAGGACGCACCTAACTTAATGCCAGTAATAGAGGTGTTATTTCGAGAATCGGGGCAAGCATTCTCAGGACAACAGTCATCAGGGCAGCAATACTTAATGGATAAGTTGAGTGATGCGTTAATGGCTTTGATTTTCCGCCATCTCATTGAACAACAACAAATCGATCAAGGCGTATTTTCTGCGCTTGCTCATCCGCGGCTTGCTCCGGTCGTTACTGCGATTCATCTAATGCCTGCTCGCCACTTTTCGATAGAGCAAATGGCTTCATTGGCAGCTATGTCTCGAACTCAGTTTATAGAAGCGTTCAAGCGTGAAGTGGGCGAAACCCCAGGTGACTACGTACAAAAATGGCGGGTGTCTGTGGCTCAGTCGTTGTTGCTACAGAATAAGCCCATCAATTGGGTGGCGGATGAAGTGGGGTACAACAGCTATTCTGGCTTCGCTCGAGCTTTTCAGCACGTTGCGGGAATGTCGCCGCGTCTGTGGCTAAAACAAAATGTG
Source organism: Vibrio lentus (assembly GCF_002875945.1). Taxonomy (GTDB): domain Bacteria; phylum Pseudomonadota; class Gammaproteobacteria; order Enterobacterales; family Vibrionaceae; genus Vibrio; species Vibrio apostichopi. The sequence goes on along the minus strand of NZ_MCZK01000152.1, from coordinate 23,665 downwards.
TCGTGAATCGCTGGGCAACCCTAGCTGAAATGTGGCTATTAGCATGCGGCTAGTCTATGTTTTAGCGGAAATTGAGCGTAGTTTGTTCATTTCTCGAATGACGGTGTAAAAAGGTGGACTTTATAAGCTCGTTGTAACATTCTGCCCGTCCTATTTTATCAGACATCAATGAGACGAAGTGCCTGCTGAACATTATTCAGCCTCCCGTATCTCATTAAAGCACTAAGGAGTTTAACTTGAACCTATTTGTAAGAGACCTTACCGTTATCGATTCTTCATATATCTGTGAACACAGAGGGGTCGTAGGAGATAGTTGGATTTTAGATGTCACCATGTCTGGTGAACTGAACGAAATGAGCATGGTTCTGGACTTTAGCAGAGTCAAAAAACAGATCAAACAGCTGGTTGATCAACATGTTGATCACCGCTTACTGCTGCCAATGAAAAACGCTGCAATCGTGCATCAAGCAAGTAAAGCCGGTTACTCTAAGGTAGATGTTCTACGTGGTGACAAGAGCCTATATTTGCACTGCCCTGATGAAGCATACTGCCTGATTGATGCAGAGGCGATCACCATCGAGAGTGTGACCGCACACGTTTATAATATTCTTCGCGACAACCTTCCAAGTAACGTCACAGGGTTAGAGATTACCCTTCGCCATGAAAACATTAATGGTGCGTTCTACCACTATACTCACGGCTTGAAAAAGCATGATGGCAACTGTCAGCGCATCGCACATGGCCACCGTTCTCCTGTCGAAATTTTGGTTGATGGTCAGCGTGACGAACAGCGCGAGCAGGCATTTGCTCAGCGTTGGGAAGATATTTATTTAGGTTCTAAAGAAGACCAAGTTTCGGTCTCTTCACTGAACCTGAGTGAACACGCACAAAGCGTTAATGATGAAAGCCACTATGGTTTCTATTACACCGCACCTCAAGGCGAATTTGAGCTAGCGATTGCTAAGAGTGAAACGGAAATCTTACCAACAGATACCACGGTTGAATTACTGGCAGGCTATATTGCGGATCAAGTTGCCCCAAGCTTGGCAGAAAACCAGTCACTACAAATCGTCGCTTATGAAGGGGTAGGTAAAGGCGCGATGGCGTTCCTATAGCACCTCACGAGTGAGATAATCTCGGTTCCGATATGATGAAAGAAAGGCAAGATATTAAGTTATCTTGCCTTTCTTTTGTGTGGCTGTTTAAAAGTGATTTAGCTGATGATTTTAGGCACAAACATTAACGAAGCAGCGCGTGTCGTAGTGGCGTTTTTTCGATACCAGCAACCAACATAAAGCTCAGGATAAAGGTGCCGAAGAACACGGTAACGTCTTTAGCGAGTTCCGTGATACCCAAGACTCCGCAAACATTGAACAGCACGACAATGATCAGCAAATGGCAAACGTAGATACCTAGCATGCGGTTCGAGATAGCACGAACCCACGCGTAATCACCGATGTTTGGATTAGCCAGAAGCCACATAAACACGCCCATTCCCCACAGAGCAGTCCCAAACAAGAAATCATTCATGTTGAATGCGATGTCGAACGTGGTTAGCCATGCCGCCTCAGCAAAGTGAATCAACATGCCTAACGCTAATAACCCCAACGCCTTGGCTGACGATACTTTCCATTGATGCTGACGAATAAGGAAGCCCAAGGTCACCATTAACGTACTAAAGAACGGGCCGTTACGGGTGAAGAATGGCGCGCTTAGATCGGTTAAGCTCGCATAGCTGCCCGCCAACACACCATACACATAAAGCAGAATAGCCGCTGGCAATAGGAGTTTGTCGAGTTTCATTTCAACCATTAGAGCGATGATCAAAACTGCACATACCAGAGCAGGAATAAACCACAAGTGAACCAGCCCACCCTCTAAGAAAGAGTTGAGCGGGGTGTTCATTAAAAAGCCCCAGTAGCCTTGGCGTTCGCCTAAGTAACCCAATTCTTCAACCTTAGCGAGATTAAATGGCATGACTAGGCAGATGACACTCCATACCAACCAAACTTTGAGTAGTGGTTTGGAGTAGTTGATGAAGGTTGTCCAAGGCGACGCTGTAAGCTTAGGTTGGATCAGATAGCCGGAAATAAGGAAGAACAGAGGCACAGCGAAGCGAGCAGCTTGGTTAAGCACATAACCAATCCATGGCACGTCATCGATTTGCCAATAAGTAAGTGCCATCTGGCCGTGTAAGCCAATGATCGCCAAGATAGCAATCACTCGACCTAACTCGATACTGGCGATGCGCTGTGAAGGCGTATATTGAACGCAAGACATATAAGATCTCTAAGAAAAATTTCGTAAAATCTAACAGTCTTTATGTGGAATCAGTTAGTCCTAAATCAAAGCTGGAGGCCTTTGATTTAAGGCTTATATTGATTTTTTGAAGCCTGTCGCAGCTATATTAAATCCATTGCAGTTAATGCAAATATGCCAAGCGTACAAGTGATAAGCGAAACGACAGTTGTTAGCGCGATAATATTGGCGGCCAATGTGGAGTTCCCACCCATCGCACGCGCCATAACATAGCTTGCAGCTGCGGTTGGCGCTGCGCTCATCAAGAAAATAAGACCAAGATCTAAGCCTCTAAAACCGAAGAATAGAGCAGCCAGAGTGATCAGTAGTGGAGCCAAAACCAGTTTGTATCCGGTAGAGAACCAAGTTGGGCCTTTATCTTTTTTCAGAGAGCGTATATCAAGTGATCCGCCAGTACATAGCAGGGCTAATGGTAACGTCATATTGGCAAAATACTGCCCTGCGTCTGTTACCATTTTTGGTACTGGGATCGACAGTAAGTAGAACAAGACGCCCATAGCGATCGATATAATAAGAGGGTTTTTGGTGAGTGTTTTAACAATCACTTGAATGGCTTTGTCACCCGACTCTTGACCTTTTGGGGTGAGCGCGATAACTGCCTGAATATTATAGAGAACAGTCAGCGATGCGACATAAAGAGCAGCGAGCGCGACACCGTCGTTGCCGTATATATTGGCAACATAAGCAAGCCCGATAATAGCAGTGTTGGCACGAAAGCCACCTTGTACGATTACGCCTTGGTCTTGAGGTTTTTTAAAGGCTATTTTGGTGCTCACTGTGGTGAATACGAAGAAGGCAAGGTTGGCGACTAAGCCAAAAATGACGAGCTTTCCACTTGCGGCAAAGTCGTGGTTAGACTGAACAATGCTCAAAAACAGCATCGCGGGTAGAGTGACTTGAAACACCACCTTGGATGCGACATCAATGAAATTGTCATTGATTAAGCCGATTCGCTTGAGCATCACGCCAAGAAACAGCATTAAACAGATAGGGCCTGTTACTGATGCCGAAAACGCAAACTGTTCCCAAAGTGTGCTCATTCTCTTTCCCTAGTTATTAAACTCAATAATCGGTTAACTCAAATTCCTTTGAATACTGTCGCATTTTTCCACAATTCTTTGATAATACAAAATGAATACCAAGGGTTAAGCAAAAAACTTGAAAAAAAGTACGAACGTGCTAAAAATAAAGCATCAGATTTATTATTGGTGAATAATGAGCAAAGGAAAGATAACCAAAGAGTATATTTTGAGTCATGCATTCGCACTTGCGAGCGAAAATGGTCTTGAGAGTTTAACGATTGGCGAATTAGCCAAGCAGTGTGGCATGTCTAAGAGTGGTTTGTTCGCGCACTTCAACTCTAAAGAGAACCTGCAACTCTCTGTACTCGAGTATTCCAATGCCATATTCACTGAAAGAGTCATCATTCCTGCGAGAGAGTTGGGTGATGGTGATATTGAAGCGAAGTTGAAACAGCTGCTTGATAATTGGCTGGGTTGGAATCATTCATTCCAAGGCAGCTGCATGTTTATTGATGCTTGGAAAGATGCAGGCAGCGAAACGTCTGTGATTCAGAAGGCACTGCAGAAAACCATTTCAGTGTGGATTGATTACTTGACGATTCAGGTAGCAAAAGCGGTTGAGAGCAAACAGTTTAGGGCTGATTTAGACCCTAAACAGGCAACTTTTGAGTTATATGGTCTGTATTTAAGTGCGAACTTGTTTTACTCATTGCGAGGGCAGCAAGCGAGCCATACGCATTTTTGGAGTGGTGTTGAGCGCTTGGTCGCTAGCTGGAAAGCGGTTTAACTCGTAAACCAATTAGTTCGCAAGGCATTGTATTTGTAAAGTATGTGAACTTTGCTTTAGTCAGGCTGATACAAATTTTAGAGAAGTGGCGATAAGTTGCGATCAACTTTTATAAGCAGCAGTAGCGCCATTTTTTATATCAACAAATAGCACGGTCGTTCGATTTTTAGGGCCGAGCTCGATCCGCCAACTAAGATGGCGATACAAGGAACGGTCATGAGTGACAAAATCTATTTTAATACATCGAACAAGTTCAGCTTCAAGCGCAGCCTAATTGGCGCAACAACCAATCTGCATTACATCCTAGCACCGAGCCACGCAAAGAAAACCGCGCGTAAACTGCTGCTCACTCCGATGCGTACCGAGCAAAAAAATGCCGACCCACAAGGGCTGATCAAGAGTGAAATCGAAGGTCGTGATGGCGTTATAAAAACGTATTCTTTGGGTTCTGGTCCAGTTTGGGTGCTTACCCACGGTTGGTCAGGCACTGCGAGTCAGTTCTTTCCTCTGATGGAACATATCGCTGCTAAAGGCTTTACTGCAATGGCTTATGATCACCCAGCTCATGGTGGCAGTGATGGCGTACATGGTCATATCCCTGCATTTGTGAACGGCTTGGAAGCGATTCTAGATTCGGTTGGCGAAGTGGCAGGCTTGGTGGGTCACAGCATGGGTACCGCATCAGCGTTGGAATGTAAGCACGTTAAATTAGAAAACAAACCTTTGTTGCTGATTGCACCTGTGTTGGATTATCTAGAAAACCTGTTTGGTAGCGTGGCTCGTTCTGGTTACTCGATGAAGTTATTTGAGGCTGTGGTAGGTGAAGTGGAAGAGCAGTTCAACTACCCGATTCAGTCTGTCGATCCTTATGGAAAGCTAGCGCTTCGTGAGTCTCAAACGATCATTGTTCATGATGAGCAAGACAAGTTTACTAAGTTTGATGTGTCTCAGCGTGCAGCTAATGAAATGGGTCGCGTTACCTTGATTGCGACTCAAGGCCAAGGCCACGGGCGAGTGATGAAGTGCCCACAAGTATTCGAGAGCTTTGATAGCTTAATTGGCTAAACCCAACCCAACGAGCGGACTTAAAAAGACTATCAGTAAAAAGATCGTAATCTAAAAGAACAGAAAACGTAAATAAGAAGGCCAACCAGATATTCTCTGGTTGGCCTTTGTTTTAGGGGTTTAGTTGATGCTTAGTCAGTATTTAACTAAACACTATTTTTGTTAGCAGCTTGCAGGACCGATCTCTTTCCACACGCCCCATTGGCCTGTCGTTGTTGGATCTTCACCTGTTGTCCACCATTTCGCTTCCCAAACCTTACCGCCTTGAGTCACTTGGTCGCCGCCAGTGTAGACCGCACTTGAATCCCAAGCGTTAGTACATGTGCCACCGCCTGTGGTTTTCTTGAGGACTTTCACTGATGCAGCGGCTACCGATGTATCCGTGCCATCGCTGACGGTCACTGAGAAGTTCAGAACCGTATCTTGCGTGTATTCCGCCGCGACAAAGCTTACCGAAGCGCCTTGTACTGTTGCGTTAATACCTGCTGGTACATCCCATGTGAAGGTCAGTGTGTCTTGGTCTGCATCACTAGAAGCCGAAGCGTCAACCACTACTACATCACCCGCATTTACTTCAGAAGGAGCGGTAACTACTGCTACTGGAGCGGTAACTACTGCTACTGGAGCGGTAACTACTGCTACTGGAGCGGTATTAACTGGACCTGTGTCTTTAGGGTTTACCGTTACAACAACAGTGTCGGCGGATGTAGCGCCTTCGTTGTCAGTCACGGTTAGGCTAAAGGTAAGTGTCTCTTGCTGTGCTACTTCAACAACATCGAAACTCGCAACAGCCGCATTCGCGTTGGCCAGAGTTACTGCTGTTCCGCTTACTTGTGACCAAGCGTAACTAGCAATTGTGCCGTCGCTGTCTTTTGAAGCGCTACCGTCTAGAGAAACAGAAGCCGGGCCTTCAACCGATTGATCTGCACCCGCAGCTGCCGTTGGTTTACGGTTTACAGGATCTGTCGTGCCACCTGCTAGACCTTCATGCATTGCATTCAGGATATCGCCGTTATCTGCATCAATTTCCCAAGAGAATAGACCCGCAAGGCCAAGGCTACGAACGTACGCGCCTTTTGCTTTTACCGAGCGGTCATCATCAAATGTAATCAACTTGCCTGAAGTGCGGTTCCAAACGTAAGGCGCTTCTGCCATCTCGTCGTAGCCATATTCAAAGCCGTTGATACCTTGGTTGTTTGCACCAAGCATGTTCGCTTTAATGCCTTTGTAATCGATAACGCCATCTTCCCATACACCTTGTGCAGAGCTGCCGGTCAGTTTGCCATTACCCACGCCTGTCATTGGATCGCTTGGATCTGAAAGTGATGATGGTAATACGCCTTCCCAACCACGACCGTACATCGCTGTACCAACCACAAGTTTGTTCGCTGGAACACCTTGCTCAAGCAGCAATTGGATACCGTTGTCTGTGGTGTAAGCAGGGCCAGTGTACTGTTCGCCATTTTCATCAAGTCCTGTGCCATCACATTGACCAGGGCGCATGAAGTTACCGCAGTTTAGTGCTGTTTGGTGACCCAACACGTTGTTCCAACCGCCGTAGAAGTCGTAAGTCATTGCGAAGATGTAATCCATGTATTGGATAGCATCGCCGTAGTTCACGTCTTCAATCTTATCGTGACCAACACCGATCGCTGATGTTAGCTCGTAAGTACGGCCGTTCTCAGCTTCTAGCTCATCTAGCATCACGCGTAGTTCTGCCATCAATGCAATGTAAGCAGGGCCGTCATTCACAGGGTCACCAAGATCGGGAGCAGCACCGCCTCCACCAGGGAATTCCCAATCGATATCGACACCGTCGTAGAATTTCCATGTGTTGAGGAATTTCTTAACCGATGCAACGAACGTGTCGCGGTTCGCTTTTGTCGTGAAATCGAAGAACGGGTCAGACAGTGTCCAACCACCAATCGATGGGATGATTTTCAAGTCTGGATTGCGCTGTTTTAGCGCCATCATCATTGCGTAGTTACCCTTGATAGGTGAGCTGTATTCGTGACCGGCTTGAGGGAAACTCTTCTGGAAAGCTGCCCAAGGGTCATGAATCACTACTTCGTAATCGTTAACACCCTGACAAGCTGTCATGAGTGCGTTGTAGCTGTTGCCGCCTACTGATTTTACTGATTCATTAGGACCACAAATTGGGATGAAGCCATAAAGGATATGGGTCAAGTTGTCAGCGGGTAGGTTATCAACGGTGTAATCACGACCGTAAATACCCCACTCAACAAAGTAAGTACCGACTACCGTGTTTGGGTCTGTGTTGTATGATTTGTTGTTTGGATCCACGTTCATCGCAAGTGGTGCTAAGTGTGAGCCATCGGTATCGGCGATGGTGATCTGAGCGGGTGCACTTATGCTACAGCCTGTTTCATCACACGCTTCGATTTTCATTTCGAACAAGCCGCCTTGACCGTATTCGAATGAAGCCGTGGTTTGGCTGCCAGTGATTGGGCCTGTGGCCACTTTAACGCCATCAAAGTAGATGTTGTAAGTGTTTCCTGACGTTCCGCTCCATTGGTTGAATTTAACGTCGACCTTTGCTTTGTCGTGATATTTAACCATCTGGTTGTAGCCAGAAGTGGTTTCCATCGCGAGTTCAATTTTAGAAAACTGCAGGTTGTTGGAACCGTACATGTCGATGCTAGGTGCTGTTGGTGCAGCTAATGCTGTACCTGATAGCGCTAGAGCAATGCTTGCCGCACAGGTATTAATACGAATCATACTATTTCTCTCATTCCTTGAAGGTTACGAGAACCAAATGGCCCCATAAACGGCTCCAGTCAGTTTTGAAGGAGCTTCCCAGTCAGTATTCGAGAGAGTTTTAATTTCATAACTGAAAATAAATACGTTTTCGATGGACAACTAAAAAATTGTATCTTGTTACAATTCTGTTGCTTAATGAATGAGAGGCTGAGTCCATGTTTTATAAAATAAAACCGTCTTCAGAATGAAAATCTCATAAGTGAAATTACGCGACATGAAGTTATGAAAAGATGCGACAAATGATAAGAAAATATCGTCATTTGAAGGAGAGTCACAGAGTTGGATGTATCGAACAGAGATAGGTTTTACGTAAAAGACATGCTTGTTCTAAAAATGAAGGAGTTTATCGTTTGAATTGTTCCGCTAATGAAGCGCGTCTTTGCTGCATAACACTGTGGGTATCACCCGCAGCCGTGTCTTCATAGCCCTCTTTAATGAACTGTTGTGAAGGGACGCTTGGAACGAGTCGTTTTAAACGAGGGGAGTCGTAGGTACCGCTTATCGTATAAACCGTTGCCCCAGATCCTGTATTAATCGTGACAACTTTGCCATCAAAATCAAACGAAGTACTGATGAAGCGATGGTTCATCATCACGCCATTGTCGGAAAGAGTCAGGATGTCAGTTTTGTAGGGGGGAGCGCCAATCTCTATCCATGTGCCGTGGACATTACTTGGGCTGACGGATTGTTGGTGGGTTTGATAGGCTAAATACCCTGCAGTGAGAGCAATGATAGCGGCAACCAATAGAAAAAGGTAACGTAACGAGTTGGCAAATAGATCTGCTATTTTAGTGCTCTTTTTCGCCATGTTCTCGTCATTTCCTTACTCATACTGCCTTAAATACTATAAATTAAAACCTTAGTTTGCAAAGATAGTTGCGAGAGTTAGAAGCAGGATCGAATGTTCTAGATAAATGGGTTGCTTTGGCTAATTTTAAGTTTTTCTGATGGTATTCGTTCAGTCAATGCATCTCTATTGTAGAAAAGACTTAAGCTATGCGTATTTATTTCTTGTAGGAATGTCGTGAATTGGTTAAAACAATTATCACGTGAATTTACGCATAGGCTGATTCATTGAAGCCCAATAATTGCAATTTGAAGATAACAAGGAAGTACAATGATTAAAGAGAATACATACTTTGATGGTGGCGTTAAGTCGTTAGCGTTTAACCAATCTGGTGCTGACGTGAGTGTTGGTGTGATGGCTGCTGGCGAATACACATTCGGTACCGCAGCTCCGGAAAAGATGACCGTTGTAAAAGGCGCTCTGATTGTAAAGCGTGTTGGTGATGAAGATTGGACAACATACCAATCTGGCGAGTCTTTTGACGTTGCGGGCGATTCTTCTTTCGACCTACAAGTAAAAGAAGCAACGGCTTACTTGTGTGAGTACTTATAAGAAATTAGGTTTTAGTTTCGATTAATAAGAAAAAACCACGCTCTAAGAGCGTGGTTAAATAAGTGATAGATAACCCGGCAGTGGATAGTGTCACTTGTTTTTACAGTCATCAAATGGACGACCAAAATTCGTTGTTCGTTGCAAAATCTCTTCAATATCTTGCTCAAAGCTCAAAGCTCAAAGCCAAGACATCGTAAATCAGTAAGTCTCAAAAACACCGTTGTTGTAATCCTGTATAGTCTGTTCAATCTCTTCCATCGAGTTCATGACAAACGGACCATAGTGCACAACCGGTTCATTAATCGGTTGACCAGAAAAAATCAGCACACCTGAATCTTCTAGGCTTTCCAAAGACAATAATTCAGCTTTTGTTAGTAGGGCCAGTTGACCTTGGTTGATGACTTTGTCGCCGATCTGAATCGTGCCTCGGTAAACATAAGCCATAGCATTATGGTTAACATCAGTCCCTAACGTCACTTTTTGCCCTGAACTTGCTCGCCAATCCGCAACGCTTAATGGCACACCTGTCGTTTGTAATGGACCTTGTGCTTGTATAGCGTCTGCGTCAGCTTGGCTATGCAGTTCAAGCCCACCGGAAATCACTCTCAGTAAACCGATTTGTTCGTTTTGATGTTCTGCAATGCTTTCACTTTGGAAGTCATGGTATTGCGCTGGCTGCATTTTGTGTGTTGCAGGCTGGTTTATCCAAATCTGAAAACCGTGCAATGCGCCTTCTTCCATCATTGGCATTTCACTGTGAATCACACCACGACCCGCGGCCATCCACTGTGCGCCACCGCTACGAAGTTCACCGACATTACCCATGTGGTCCTTGTGTTGGAAGTGACCTTTAAGCATGTAAGTGAGCGTTTCTATCCCACGGTGAGGGTGAGGAGGAAAGCCACCAACGTAGTCTTTGCTTTCATCCGATTTAAGTTCGTCGACCATCAAAAATGGAGAGAAACGCGTGTTATTGAAACCAGCGAGTCTCTGGATTTTGACGCCATCACCATCGGAGGTGGCATGTGCTGCAATCACATGATCTACTGCTCTTACATTCGTCATTTTGAAACCCTCATAAACTTGAATAGCTGTAGTTTATGTAATTTGATTTCAAAAGAAGATGGCATAGCGTTGAGTGTCTTATTCGAAAATCTTGAACAGGTAAGAATATGAAATTATGTCTATACTTGAATATAGAGTAGACCGCCAAGGAGGCCGCTATGGCAGTTCAGCAAAAACATGGCGAAAGGCACGGTCGGATGGGCTTTGATAACGACTTTACAACGGAGCAAAGCCAACGTTTTACCGAGGTTGCGAATAGCGCTGTTAAACGTCGCGTGAAAAAACGTGAGATTGAAGCCCCGTTTCTTCAGTCGGCTAAGCAAGCCGCTTTTAAAACGGTAGTGAGACCTAGAGGCAATAACCCAAACCGAACACGACAAGTCATATGGATCATTGTGATCGGGTTAGTGAGCCTTTGGCTTATGTATATGGCTGGTTAGTTCGCTTAATTGTAAGCGATATTAATGGCTAGCTAGCGCTGACGCGTTTTTAACAGCGTAACATTGTTTCCTTCCACCTTCGCTTCAAGACAATCTTCAAGTTCAGATGCATCAGATTCTGAGCAGGTGAGGTTCGTTGGTAATTCTTCTATCAAGGTTGATACTGGGTTGTCGTGATAATAAGCGTATCGGTTTTTCCCTGAGTGTTTCGCCACATACATCGCTTTATCGGCGCATCTTGTTAACTCATGCAATTCCGTCGCATCTTGCGGATACAAAGAAACCCCAACACTGAGTGTAAGCTCTTTGATTCTTTCATTAGTCTGACAGCCGCTCTCAAATAAACCACATATTCTATCGAGAATACCGTCGAGGTCTTTTCTAGTTGGAATGTCATAGAGCATCAGAACGAACTCATCTCCAGCAAAGCGTGCGATGGAATAATCGTATTCGTGATTCTTTCGATCTCGTGTTCGAATATTGTTGCTCAAGCGATTGGCAAAATGTTGCAAGACGCTGTCGCCCACATCGTGGCCATAGCTGTCGTTGATACTTTTAAAATCATCGATATCCAGAAACACCAAGGCGGTGAGGGATCGTTTGCTATCCACTGTTGCTAACTTCTCGACTGCCCAACGTTCAAAGCTCCAGCGATTGGCCAAGCCTGTGAGTTGGTCTCGATAGGCCAGATCTTCAATGCCTTCTTTGTAGAGTCGTTGGATATAGCTGACGGCTTTTGTGTAGTAATAGGCCGATGTATGACACACCAAACTCATAGTAAACAGGCTAAGAATAAATCGGTGTGTACTGTTAAATGGCAAAGAAAAGTTATTGGGCATTGCGGTAATCAGGGTGCTGATAAACAAACAAAATGAGGTGCTAAAGATGATTCCAATTCTGAAGTCATTGATAAAAATCACCGCTGCCAGAATAGGGTAGAGCCAAAGGATTCGGTCGGGAATGGCGTGACTGTACAAAAATAGGATGACCCCTTGAACCAGCAAAACACCGCTCAGGATTAATTCTGAATACTCAGGGTTAACGACTTTCCTTACATAAAATGCATTTGAGATAGCGATAAGTGCAAAACACAGTTCGAAAACCGACAGCGTGTAATGCTGGCCTTGGAAATAAGCCCAAGTGTAAAAAATGAATAGCGCCGCGGCAGTCAGTGAAAAGGAGTGAACAATTTTTTGCTTGCGGGTGGATCGTATGTCCGCCATTTCTTCTAGGTGTCTGCCGACGAGCCTTTTCATGTGATTTGTGCCAAAGATTTTGATAATGGTATTAATAGTAGGTTAAATAATAAGCTACGCAGAGACTTAGATAACTATTTAGTGTGACTGTAATCAATGTTTCATATGAAAGAATAATCAAATCATTATAAATAGTGATGTACATCACCGACGGTGCAGGTCGTCTCTAGAAGGTGGTATTCAAAGATCAGGTTGGTGGAGGCGATTTGATTATTATGTACTTGCTTTCCAATGATTTACTCAACATAGTTTGTAGATAGCTAAATGTTTGTAGATACCTAAATTCGATAGAGGCTCATTATGTTAATTACTTTTAGTTGCAAGGCTCATGCTAGCGTCACGATGTTTGGTGAGGTCGGTCTTCAGTTTATTAAGATGCTTGGACATAGTGGCACGATCCCAGGAGCAATTGATGCCCCAGACGTTCCTCAAGCTCTGGATGATTTACGTACTGCGATCGCCGCAGAGCAGAGCAAACCCATAGAGCAAGAGAATGCTGATGACGATAATGATGAAGAGGTCGTTGAAGCGCCTGTCAATATAGGCAGCCGAGCTTTCCCGTTGGTTGAACTGTTGAAGGCAGCCATCAAAGATGAATGTGAAGTGATGTGGGAAGACGGCAGCGGCAAGCTTTTGTAGGTTGATTTAATGGCTTAAGTTTCGTTGCTTAAGCTCAATTGGCTAAGCTCAATTGCTTAAGTTTAATTATCTAAGACGAATTATCTAAACTCCATTATTTAAGATGGACTGTTCGGGCTCTGTTTGATGGAGCCTGTTTGTCAAAGCCAGTATCGGTCATGCTGATCAAATGTGATCGCAATGGTTCGAGACTGGCTTTGTTGTTTCTATCTTTTAGCTGGCTTTATTAAAGCGGATGGATTGTAGCTTCTTCTCAGAACCATCAATGTACGCGTAGCTATCGATGATCCATAGCTTATCACTCACCATCGCCAATTCTAGGCGAACATCAGCACTGTTCACGTCTTGGTAAATGATGTCTTGAATGTTGGTCGGGTAGAAGTTGTAACGATTCGCTTGTGGCTGATGTTCACCTGCGAAGTTAACCGTCACGTCTGTTGCATCGTTCATCACATCCAGTTGGTAACCTTGTTCAACGGTATAAGAGAACTGTGCAGAGAGCTCAACGCCTTGCTGGTTTTCAATATTGATGTTGGCTTGGCTGATACTCGCCAGATTGCCCGTTGCTTGAAGGCTATCAATATTGCTGTTGGTATCAACATGGTTACGAATGGTCACGTTCCATTCGCCAATGAAGTTATTAAGCTCTTGCCAGTTTTGCTGTGTTGTTTCTGTATTAGCAGGGCTTAACGCTTGCGTGCCACCGGTTTGTGCAATCGCATCGTTACGGCTGTCATGACGGATGTTTTCACGGTTGTTCTGAAGGTCATTACTCGCACCCGCTACGCCTCCTGCTAACCCGCCAACCATGGCTCCTTGAACCGCTAAATCCGCTTCACCGGTCAGTGCGCCAAGCGTTAAACCAAGTAACGCACCACCCACAGCACCTTGCTTAGTACTTGCATTGGGATCGTCCTCACCAGGTGTTACACACCCTGCAAGTAATGGAAGACTGATAGCTGCGGTCAGCGAAGCTTTAGTAAACGAGTTCATAAGTTTGGCCTTAAAATGTGTACAAATAAAGAGCAGAAGACTTTATCAATACAATGTCAGGAGATAATTATGAACAGTGTTTTATTTGTTGCGAGGTGTTTCAAATGTTACGAGCAGAATCATACCTTGCGATGAAATTCTCAATGTTTTTATAAGCACAAATACACATATTTTTGATAATTAAAGTAAACTGGAACAATAAGTTATATTTATAAAAATACATCGAACTAAAGGGTACTTGATGAGCCTCTATTTCCGAGCTCGTAGCTACACGAGTTTAGTTAGCTCTCTTTCGTTGGCGGTTATTTCAGCGCCGAGCATTGCCGATATTTCGACAACGCCTGTCATTGGTGGCGTATTCAGTTCTAGTGAAGTTCTGAAAAACCAGGTGCTTTCAAGTTTAAGTTACTCGGCCACGCTTACTCGCGACGCGGCACTTTTCACGATTGGCGGCGTAACATTAGATGCGTACATTCTCGCGTTGCCTTTGGATGCTAAAACGAAAGCGCGAGTGATCGCTCAGCTATCCAACCCGACTTATTCAATTCCTTTGGGTTACTTTCTCTATAGTTACTACGACCGTTACTCAGGTTTGGGGAGTGAAGATGTATTCAAAGGGTACTTGTCGACCGTTTATGATGATGAGGCGTTAAAAGGCTTTGAACATAGTCTCTATTATGTCGGTAATGATCCGATTTCAGAGCACAAAGAGCCAGATACATCGACGGAAGCGACAGGCCACCATGAAGGGATTCGCATTGATGAACATTTCATTGCCAACATGGTCGTTATTTACGATGCGCTGTTTGAAATCGGTGTTTGGCAAGATATGGACACCCTCCCTGATAACTACACCTATTTAACGAACAGCCCTGAAGATTTGGCAATCATCGCTCAGATTCAACCGATCATTGTCGAGTTAATCGATAAAGCGGCTTCTGGGATGGATGAAGGCGATATGAAGTCAGCAATGCTCGCGATCGCTGAAGATGGCAAGCCAGAAAACGCCGACAAGCCGAACAATAAAGCGCAAGCCCTTACCATTACGCTCATCGATTTTGTACGCTTAAACTTACTTAAAGCCTACCGCCAATTTGTTTTTAAAGAAGAACGTGAAGAAGCGCTCGATGAGTGGATGCAACAAGCGTTCAGTGACCAGCCTGATGCACTCATTCAGTTCTTAGAATCCCAACAGCATAAGCGCTTTGCGGTTCAGGTGACGGTCGATGGCTTACAGCAAGGCTTAATTGAAGGTTTAGTCGATGAGAATGCGCCTTTCATTTCGGTGGCTTACCAAAATCATAAAAATCGAGCGCAATACAAACCTCAAGCTGAAGAGGTGATTGAACCTGAGCATCAGCAACAGGTGCGGTTCATGGAAGTTCTATCTGAACAAACTTACCGCGATCCGCACTATTTGCCTTTCTTCAAAAATCTCTATCAAGAGCATCGAGACAATATTAGCCGAGTTGGCATCTCTTCGACTCCGACAATCAGCGTTCGTAACCTACCAATAATTAAGACTGGCGCAAAAGTGTCGGGTCAAGGTGGTACTGGCATTCCCAATTTTCACTTTGTTGATCGAGAGATCGATCGTGCGTATTACTTCTTTGGTAATGATGCGCTGCAGTTGGATGTGTTGATGGCAGACAACAAGGTACAAACCATGTTTGATCGCCTTGATTACCTCAAAACGCTGAACTGCAACGCTCAATATGATTGGAATGCACACACGACTTACGACGGCCTCGTGAACTTAGGTTTGGGAGAGTCGTTGCGTGATTATGGTGAGAAACGCTGCGTTAAAGAGCTTCAAGAACGTGCTGAAGTTGAGGTGACTCTGCGAGATAAGCGTGCATCCTTGATTGAAGATATTGAGGCGTATCAGACTATTTCTGGTTTTGATTTCTTCACCAAGTATTCCAAGAAGGTTCAGGTGAAGCAGGCAATCACACAGTTCGCCGAACTCGATGGAAAAGGGATGCCGGACTATACCTTGGTTTATAACCCATGGCCGGATCACTTCGCACACTTCACGGGTCCTTTTAGTGACGAGATTTTAATGCCAACCGGAGAGCTAAACCGATTGGATTACTGGATTCGTCAAATTGAAGCGACTTACCGCACTGCTGGTATTTACGATAAAACTCTGTGGGGCATGGCGGGCGATCACGGGTTAACACCAGTGTTCTACGCGCTTAACCCTGAGAAGCAAGTATTTGAAGGCTTACAAGCAGAACTAGATTACCCAATAGTCGTTAAGAAAATATCATCAGACGAAGGTGAGGGACCTAAAATCACCAATGCTCTGAGCTATCCGAGCTCAAAAGACATTGATGTGGTTGTTGCCTCAACTGCTGGCGGTAACTTTATGATGGATTTCTTTAACTCAAGCCAAGGCTGGCAGGTGCAACCTATCTATCAAGAGCTCAAACAATGGACGCCACTTGCTGCACCTGAAGATGAGAGTATTGATGCGATTGCTCAGATCGTGCAACGCTTACCGGAAAGCCTAGATTACATGGTGGTAAGAGAGAGTGCTTGTGACCAACAAAATTGCGCAGTTCGAGTAATCGGCAACCGTGATTTAAAGCGAGTCGATGAATTGATCACACGCGAGGGCGACAAGCTTTTCTATGAGTCTTTGGATGCCAATCGACCTCCAGTTTTGCTGAACACACAAACGCTCAATCCGTATTTGGCATCACCAAGCAAAGCTGACTTTGCCATCTACTCTCGATTGGTGGAAAAGTGCATCAACCGCGCGATCAAGGAAGATGTCACAACCTGGTGTAGCAGTGTGGAGTGGACAACGCTAACCCAACTGACTCCAAGACCAGACTCCGTTAATCAACTGGCCAATATCTACATTGAAGATAGGGCTGGCACGATTAACCTGTTCCCGAAAGCCGGAATTGGTTACAACACCAAGGTTCCTGGTCGTCATGCTGGTGAAGACTATCTAGAGAAAGATGCATTTCTAGGATTCTGGGGATCGCCAATTGGTGAAAACTCTCAACCACTGAAAATCGAAGCCAACGGTTCTTTAGCGCCTACGCTGTTTGAATATTTGACCGGAGAACCTGTGGTCGCAGGCGAGAACGGTTGGGGTTATCCGTCGTTGCTGAATAAATTGGATGTGCCTAAAAACAATTAGACCCAATTCTTTATCTTTTAGATGGTGACACCGTAAAGTGAATCTAATGTGGCTTTTATTAGCCACTTTAGATTTCAATAAATTGCCCAATACAACTGATGTTTAGTTTGCTTAGGCCGCCTATTAAATACCTTAAGTAACGACTTCTTTCCAATACCTCCTCACTACATAACACATTTTAAACAAAGTGATGCTCTTCACGCTTTCATGACGCCTGATTCTTAACTAAGAATTTTTCCTAGTTATTCTAAGACCCTCTCTCATGCGGTCGCTTTTTAGACTTCTTATTATTTCATCATCAAATTGCAAACAGTGCATGGTCAGTCATGTTCCGTGCAGACCTCATCAATAACAAGAGAGTTCACAATGTTAAAGTTCCTAGATCAGGTTAGAAAACCGACGCTGGATCTTCCGGTCGAAACTAGAAGAAAAATGTGGTTTAAACCATTCCTGCAATCGTACCTAGTCGTATTCATTGGTTATCTGACCATGTATTTAATCCGTAAGAACTTCAATGTCGCGCAAAACGACATGATTTCTACTTATGGATTATCAATGACCGATCTAGGTCTTATTGGTCTGGGTTTCTCAATTACTTATGGTATTGGTAAAACCGTCGTTTCCTATTACGCCGATGGTAAAAACACCAAGCAGTTCCTGCCATTCATGCTTGTCCTGTCTGGTATTGCCATGTTGGGCTTCAGCTTCAGTATGGGTGGCGGCAGCGCTAGCTTATTCATGATGGTTGCCTTCTACGCATTGAGTGGTTTTTTCCAAAGTACGGGTGGCCCTTCTAGTTACTCAACCATTACTAAATGGACGCCTCGTAATAAGCGAGGTTCATATTTAGGTCTTTGGAATATGTCACATAACGTGGGTGGCGCGGGTGCTGCTGGTGTTGCTCTGTTTGGTGCGAACTACCTATTTGATGGCAACGTTATTGGTATGTTTGTTTTCCCATCTATCATCGCGATTGTGGTTGGCTTCATTGGTATGCGTTTTGGTAATGACTCTCCGGAAGCATACGGTTTAGGTACAGTTGAAGAGTTGTTTGATGAAGAAATCAGCGAAGAAGATACAGCTGCTGAAGAGAATCAAATGACCAAAAAAGAGATCTTTGTTGAGTACATTCTTAAAAACAAAGTGATCTGGTTGCTCTGCTTCGCGAATATCTTTTTATACATTGTTCGTATCGGTATCGATCAATGGTCTACCGTTTATGCGTATCAAGAGCTAGGCCTATCAAAAGAAACGGCGATTTCAGGCTTTACTCTTTTTGAAGTCGGTGCTCTGGTTGGCACACTGATGTGGGGTTATTTATCAGACCTTGCGAACGGCCGTCGTGCTTTAGTTGCTTGTGTATCGCTTGGACTGATTATTGTCTCTCTAGAGTTTTACCAGAATGCAACGAGTGAGTTCATGTACCTAGCATCACTATTCGTACTTGGCTTCCTAGTGTTCGGTCCTCAGCTGTTGATTGGTGTTGCTGCGGTAGGTTTTGTACCTAAGAAAGCAATCAGTGTTGCGGATGGCGTAAAAGGCACCTTTGCTTACCTAATTGGTGACAGCTTTGCCAAACTTGGCCTCGGTATGATTGCAGACGGAACGCCTATTTTCGGCTTAACAGGTTGGAAAGGGACATTCGCAGCACTGGATACTTCAGCTGCCATTTGTATCGTGTTACTCCTATTCGTTGCGGTTGCGGAAGAGAAGAAGATTCGTCACGCCAAGAAGATGCACCTAGCGGCTCAAAACGCGTAATTAGTCTCGCGTGCTTTATTGGATTAAAGCACGTGAGATCATACCAATCGTTAGTTCGATTCAGTATCATCTCTATCAATAAACTTAATTTTATATAGCTCCTATCGGGGCTATTTTTCTTTCTTACTCTTAATTTTGGTTAATATCATGATTAATGTTGCGCTTGTTGATGACCACGTCATTGTTCGATCTGGCTTTGCTCAATTACTCAGTCTTGAAACTGATATTACGGTCGTGGGTGAATTCAGCTCTGCGGCAGAAGCGCGCCTTGGGCTACCAAGTTGTCACCCAGATGTCGTTATCTTGGATATTTCAATGCAAGATGAAAGTGGCCTGAGTTTGTTGGAAGAGATTCCATCAGGCATTGCCAGCATCATGTTGAGCGTGCATGACTCTCCGGCGATGGTTGACAAGTCATTAGAGCTGGGAGCTAAAGGTTATCTCAGTAAACGTTGCAGTCCTGATGAGTTAATTCAAGCTGTACACACGAGCGCAAATGGCGGCTGCTACCTTACGCCAGATATCGCAATAAAGCTCGCGACACCACTAAAGAATAAAGCCTCTTTGAATCAGCTAACCCGCAGAGAAAGCGAAGTGTGTCAATTATTAGCGACAGGGCTCGATGTAAAATCTATTGCTGTCGAGTTAGGGGTTAGCCATAAAACGGTACATGTGCACCGTGCTAATGCCATGGACAAACTGAATGTTAAAAACAACGTTGAGTTAGCCAAACTATTCACTCAAGAACCGTACTAATGCGTTCTTACCTAGCCACCTCTCTGTGCGGGGTTTTTATGGCGGGTTGTGCATGGTTTTGTTTGTGGGTTATCGCTTTCTATTTTATTAATGACCCTGAGTTAGCCATTCTGCTTTTCCCATTCTCGCTTCGATTGGGAATGACGCTGCACACTCGCACACAATATTGGCCGGCCATTTATGTTGCAGAGTGGGGGCTCGCGATCGCGTTGGCTCTATTACTTGATGAACCCCAGTGGTTGACCATTTTAATCGCCAGCGGACTAAGCATTCCAGCCACTCTATTTGCCAAACGGTATTATTACGGTGACCAAAATCGGCACTTGTTGGTCATGGCCAGTATTATTATGGTGACTTCACTGATCAACGTTGCTGTCGTCGGTTCTCATGTGCCTGCAACTTATATGGTGTGGTTGGTGAGCATCACGGGTGGGTTAATGCTCGTCCCTATGTGTTATCTAGTTTGGAACTATCTATTTCAAAACAAGTGGGCACCGTTGAGCTCTTACTTAATCTACAATGCCGTAGAGTTTAAAATTCGTCATATTGCGTTATACAGCGTATTGCTGGTGGCCAGTATATTGATACAGACTAGCCTGCCAGATGAACTCAGACGCTTTGCCCCATTTTGCATGGCGATTCCTATTATCTTGTTGGCCGTTCGTTACGGGTGGCAAGGCGCTTTGCTCGCGACCTTATTAAACAGTGTCGCGCTGATTGCTGCCCACAGTGGAACGTCCAAACTCGAAATTACCGATTTACTCTTATCTCTTTCCGCTCAAACCATCACTGGCATATTGCTAGGTCTTGCGGTTCAAAAGCAAAAAGACCTCAATTCAAAATTGCGCAGCGAGCTCTCTAGGAATCAAAATCTTTCACGTCAGCTAATCACGGCTGAAGAATCGGTTCGTCGTGACATTGCTCGTGAGCTACACGATGAAATCGGTCAGAACATCACGGCAATTCGGACTCAAGCAAGCATTATTAAGCGTGTCGATGCCGCTGAAATGAGTGTTCGCTGTGCGGGAACGATTGAGTCATTGTCTTTGAATGTGTATGACACCACCAAACGCCTACTCACAAAACTAAGGCCTAAAATGTTGGACGACCTTGACCTAAAGGATTCCGTTGAACAGCTGATACGGGAAATGGAGTTCTCGGATCACGGCGTTGATATCCAGTTAAACTGGCAAGGTGATTATTCATGTTTGAGTGATACGCTTAAGGTCACTCTCTTCAGACTTTGCCAAGAATCCCTAAACAACGCCCATAAATACGCCAGTGCGAGCGAGATTAAAATTGAACTGATTTTGGGTGATCAGGCTTATCTTCAGATATCAGATAATGGCGTTGGCTTTACAGCGCAAGATCTTCTCAAGGGAATGGGTGTTCGTGGTATGCAAGAGCGTGTTCAGGCGCTCGGCGGCAAGATGACAATCAACGCTAATGGATCATCTTCGGGTTCCGATATCAGCGTTACATTACCTAAAGTGTGAGAATGAATATGTTTGGATTTCTGCGCTCAACAACGTCAAAAAGTCATACTCTAAGCGATGACGAGATCAATCAGAGTTATCGTTATTGGCGTCTCCACATCATGATAGGAATGTATGTTGGCTATGCCGGTTTTTACTTCACTCGTAAAACCTTTAATTATGCCGCGCCAGCAATGATAACTGATCTTGGATTGGACAAAGGCGATATCGGCTTGATTGGCACACTCTTCTATCTTTCTTATGGTTTATCGAAATTTATCTCAGGCACGATCTCCGACCGTTCAAATCCTCGTTATTTCATGGGACTTGGCCTAATCGCGACAGGTTTGATCAATATCGCGTTTGGCTTTTCAAGTTCGTTGGCGGCTTTCATCTCACTTTGGGTGCTCAATGCATGGTTCCAAGGTTGGGGATGGCCATCGT
This sequence comes from Vibrio lentus, assembly GCF_002875945.1. Taxonomy (GTDB): domain Bacteria; phylum Pseudomonadota; class Gammaproteobacteria; order Enterobacterales; family Vibrionaceae; genus Vibrio; species Vibrio apostichopi. Next base: position 2,306 of record NZ_MCZK01000152.1, on the reverse strand, counting down.
GTTCCAAGCTATTGACGACTTGGTATTCCCGCTCCGAGAGAGGATTCCGTTGGGCAATATGGAATACAGCACATAACGTTGGTGGGGCGCTTATCCCTATTCTTGTGGGCTATCTTACTTTGCAGTTTAGTTGGCGTTCTGGATTTATTTGGCCGGGTGTAATTGGCGTTTTTATTGGTCTTATCGTTTGTTGGCGTTTACGCGATAAGCCCACGACTATGGGGCTTCCTACTGTCGGTAGGTGGCGTAATGACCATCTAGAATTAGCGCAAGAGAGCCATGGGCAAGGGTTAAGTTATCGAGAAATATTGAAAACTTACGTGTTCAGCAACAAGTACATTTGGTTGCTCGCTTTTAGTTATGTGTTGGTTTACATCGTAAGAACGGCCGTCAACGATTGGGGTAATTTATATCTCACCGAAGAACACCATTACAGTTTGATCAATGCCAATGCTGCTTTGTCTCTGTTCGAAATTGGCGGTTTTGTTGGTTCACTTGTTGCTGGCTGGGGATCGGATAGATTGTTTGGTGGCAACCGTGGCCCGATGAATATTTTGTTTGCCATCGGCATATTTCTTTCAGTTTCTGCATTGTGGTTGATGCCATTAACCAACTTTGTGTTTCAAGCCGCTGGGCTGTTTTGTGTTGGCTTCTTTGTTTTTGGTCCTCAAATGCTAATAGGCATGGCTGCCGCGGAATGTTCACATAAAGACTCCGCTGGAGCTGCGACAGGCTTTGTAGGCTTATTTGCTTATATGGGTGCTGCACTTTCTGGTTATCCATTAGCGCTCGTTCTAGAAACTTACGGTTGGAGTGGGTTCTTCATTACCATCTCGACCTGTGCGGCCGTTATCGGGCTACTTCTACTGCCTTTCTTACAAGCTCAATCACCTCAGAAAAGTGCAGAGACTCGCTCTGGTTTGTAAGGGGTTTCTTCGTCAATAAGATAGCTGTTAATGGTCCTCTGGTTATTGCGCAGCTATCTTATCTTCAGCGTTTTTTATACGTCGCATTCAAATGTGATTCTTTTCACGCTTTTCATCGATCTCACCCGTTTCTAAGAATTTTTCCTATTGCGCCTAAGACCCTATCTCATGTGGGTTCTAACCGCTCTCTGTAGTCTTTCTAATTATTCACGTTATTAGAAATCAGCTCTCTTGAACTGTCTTAAGAGGGCTCACTACGGAAAACGCCATGTCACTCAGCCACTTCTCAGAACACTCATTTTTCCCAATGGAAAACACCATCCAAAACTATGCATGGGGAAGTATTTCTTCGATACGTGAACTGTTTGGTTTCAAAAATGAGTCACAAGAACCACAAGCGGAAGTTTGGATGGGAGCACACCCGAAAGGTTGCTCAATGGTCAAGCTTGACCAACATTTAGTGCCTCTATCTGAGCTGATTAACAAGAATAAACCGGCCTACCTATCAACCGATATTGCGCAGGCGTTTGGTGAGCTACCGTTCTTATTTAAGATCTTAGCGGCCGAAAAGGCGCTGTCTGTTCAGGTGCACCCAAACAAGCGACAAGCTGAAATTGGCTTTGCGAGAGAAGAGCAAGCAAGAATCCCTCTAACCGCAGGGCATCGTAACTATAAAGACTCAAACCACAAGCCTGAATTGGTTTACGCGGTCACTGAATACCAAGCGATGAATGGCTTTCGAGAGTTCGATGAAATATTAGGTCTGTTCAGAAAGTTAGATTCGAGCGAGCTGGCTAGTTTGGTTGAACAGTTTGGCAATAACCTTGATTCTCTAGGTTTAGAGACGTTTTTCCGTGATCTATTAACGTTGAATGACCAACGTAAACATCAAGCATTAGAGCAACTTCTGACTTACGCAGCGTCTCACCAAGATCAAACAGAATTTGCATTGATCATCGAACTTAGCCATCAGTACCCGAACGATATCGGTCTGTTTTGTGTTCTGTTGCTTAACTTGATCACATTAAAGCCGGGTGAAGCGATGTATTTGAATGCGAATACTCCGCACGCTTACATTAAAGGTACCGGACTCGAGATTATGGCAAATTCAGACAATGTGTTACGCGCGGGTTTAACGCCAAAACACATTGATGTCGCTGAGTTAGTTGCCTGCACAGAGTTCAATCCAATTCCGTTTAACCGTTTGCTGCTAGCGCCCTCAAAGCTGGGTCAATGTGATAGCTATGACATCCCGGTTAGTGATTTTAATTTCAATATTTTTCATAGCCCAAAGCAAGATGAAATCATCACAAGCGGCGCTGAAATCTTAATGGCAATAGATGATGATTTAACGCTAGTGAGTGGCTTTGTTGCGTAATT
>NZ_MCZK01000151.1 GCF_002875945.1 Vibrio lentus | reverse complement strand
CTAAGCGGAGAAGAGCCCTTTTTGTATTGATCGTGCGATACGTCTAGCTGGTAGAAAGTCGCTTGTGAGTAATCGTCTAGGTCGCCGCTGATGTTTTGGTTGTAAACACCCGCTTTGAAGTACATGTATTTGCCGCCAACGTCGTAGCCGCTTTCGCTCATATCAACGACTTGTACAACGTCGTCTTTGCCTTCACGCATCAAGCTAACAGTCATCGTGTTGCCTTTAACGTCAATGCGGTAGCTGAACACTTCGCCAAGCGCGATACCATCTTCACCCACTTCAGCCGTCATGTCGCCCACTAGAGGGTAGAAGTCCTCTTTGGTCGCGTCTTGGCTTTCGTGTGCAAAGTAAACTGCGCCCGTTGCTTGGTTTGGTAATTTACGGTAGTACAAACGAATCGGCTCATCGTTTTGATCATGAATCTGACCAATGATAAAGCGACCTACTTCATTCGCATTACCCGTTGTTGTTGCGTGGTCGATTTTCAACGTCGCTTCTAGAACGCCGTCAATACCTGCGGCAGCTTCTAGGTCAGACTCAGGTGCGCTTGAGAATACCCAGTTGTTCTTATTAACACCTTTAGTGCTTATAGACTGGTCACCACGACGCATCATCTCACGAAGCTCAGTACGCGCGTACTTAGTGTTTTTAGATGTACGTACACCTTTCACGTAAGCCTTGAATACTAGGCCGCCGTCGTCAGCTGTGTAGAAGATTTCTGGGTGTTGGTAACCATTTGCCAGATTCCACTCAGACACATCATCAGGCTTGCCATTTTTGTCATGATCGAATGGTTGAGATAGGTACCAGTGAGTCATATCAAAGTTTTCGCTCGGTGCATTAGCCGCAATAGGTGTTGCTGGTAAGCCTGTTGGTACTGGTAGCGCACTGCGAGTGTCACATTCAACTGAAGTTTTACAAGGGTAAACTGCTGCGACACCGAAGTTACCAGAACGAAGATCTTTGCGTGCGGCCTTGTGGGCTTTCTCTGCTGCTTTCATTTCAGCGATCATTACGGCTTCTGCAGCAACAACATCTGAAGTGATGATATGGCTAGCTGGACAAGCGTTAACGTTACAGTTAACCGCTGCTAGTTCAGTTACACTGTTCCAACCATTTTTGGTGTTACCGTGACCAACATATCTTACGTAACGTGCTTTAACCGCAGGCTCAAACTGAAAACGCTCTAGGCCAATCGCTTTACCTGAACTCATTTGGTTTTCAAGTACGGTTGTCCAGTTTTCACCGTCAACACTAACTTGAATATCAAATTTAGATTGACGCTCATTACCTTTGCTAAATGATGCTTGAACAGCGTCAAACTCTTGCACTGAACCATAATCCAACATGGCCCACTCGCCGTCACCTGCAGAAGACCAACGTGTTGTTAAGTCTTGGTCAAACAAACGATCGGGACCGTTGCCATCGTGGCTACTAGCGGTCATAGCAACCGGTGTTAGGATAGCTTCACCGGTCTCTTTGTTATTTGGAAAATCTGCTGTAGGCGTGCTTGTGCTTGCACAGCCAACCGCAAGTAAAATAGAAGAAGCGAGTAAGGTTTTTAGAGTGATTTGTTTCATATTTAATCCATTATTATAATACAAAGACAGCGTTCGTAAGTGAAAGCTAAATCAGCAAACACGAGCTATAAGGCAATTCCTCTCTCAGTATTTGCGATAACACAAAAATATTACGTAATCTTATAATACAAATAAAACATTTCATTGAATAAATGAGACTAGGAACACTTTCCGATCTGCCATACTTTAACTGGATCACACTTCCTATTGATAAAAGACAATATATATAAATTAGGAATACAAAATAGGCTAGCAAGCCGAAGAACAACCACGTTGAAACGACGAATTTTTAACTCAATGAGCCCGATTTTTCATCAATAAATGCAACCAATCACCTCCCCTTCCAGAAAACAAAAAGACCACCTTGTTAGAAACAAATGTGGCCTTTAGATATCAGTTATAACTATTCAAGCATCAGTGATGGTATTCAAGTTCCGGGATACTCAATAGTGTGTGGATCTAAGAGAGCTAAAGCTCACATTAAACACCTCACCGGCATAATCGCTATCAGGCTTAAATTGAGGGTAGATACCCGCTTTGAAATAGAATGCAATGTCTGTCGATGTCCAATCTGACGTCAACGAAACCGTCTCTCCATCTTTATCTTGATAATCTTCGCCCCAAGCAATCATGTGCGATACTGTATTGGTTCCATCTGAATCATGAGTCGCCAGATAAACACCATTTTGGTTAGCGCGAATCGTATATCGCCACTCTTCACTGGCCGAGTAAGTACCGAGCTCAACACTGAACGGTTCGCAAGAATCGCAATCTTGATTATTACGCTCAAAGTCCGAGTTCAATATTACTCGCACTGGCTTACCCTCTCCTTCCCAAAGCAACTTGACCAAGGCTTGATTGATCTTCCAACCGTGTATTTGCCCAAGCACCACTTTCGGATCTTGGTTATTGATATTCGGATAGTCTTCAATTCGTAAACTTGCGGTTAGCTCGTGACTGGAAGCGTTTGTTCTAGTGTCGTTCAAATACCAACTTGTATCTTCATCGCTAGTACTGCAACCCGGTTGAGCACTGCTTTGAGACAACTCCCTAAGCTCAGAGCGAATATAGCTAGAGTTTTGAGTAGAAGTGCCATATCCCATATCCGCTCTAAAGTGCATTCTTCCTTCATCTGTATTGAAGTAAGAAAGGTTGATATCGCTGTGGTACACATCGCTGTCATTTGAAAGAAGATCTTTGCTCGATTCACAACGCTCCGGTTCTAATTCAGCAGCACTGTCACCACCAGATCCATACCAAGTGTCTTTACTCGCGGGAATGGTCAGCTTCCAATCATTAATGTCCCAATCGTTTGAACCATTAATTTGAGTCGTGGTGTATCTCAAGGCCTGATAGTAAGCGGTCGCTTCACCATTTTCGAACTGGTTGTAGATACCCGCTTTGAAATAACTCAATAGGTGCTGCCAATACGCGACATCTCGATTCACTTTTACTTCGTCATTCACTTTGATCGACAGTGTGTTTTCATAAACAGAAAGATCAAACTTGGTAAAACTATCCAGTTCCGCCTCTCCTAAATCGTAGCGATCGTACGAAGTGGCATAACAATCCGAAGAGTCAGCAGCACTGCTACAGTCAATCGCATTGTTCTTCATGACCGCCCAATAATGACCTGTGAGGCCTTCCCTCTCTTGCTCCCACACCACACGTAATAACGGATGAGGAATGTAACCTGTGCCATTCTCGTCAGTGCCCTTATTGTGTATCTGTAGCAACGTCACTTCATCATGATCAGCGGGTGAACTCGCCATTGCATGTTCGATATCAGGTAAGCTTATTTCCGCATACAGGCTTCGTCTTACGCCAGTTTCATTGATATCGAAGTTTTCTCCCTCACGAACCTCTGAACGCATCTTATAGTTCGCCATTTTGAAGATTAGGTTTTCCGTCTCTTCATCCGCGTAAAAATAATCACTGATGTAGCCATCGAAATCCCCATCTTTCACTTCAGAGGTTTTATTACCCTCTGTGCCGTTAGGATCCGATACCTGAAGGTCAGAACTCGAGAGGATGTTTTGATACTTAGCAATATCATAAGGCGCAACAACGCCATAGGACGATCCTGGATTGGTGTTATCAGAAGAGTCACTGCTATCACTTGAGCTGCTTCCACCGCAGCCGTATGTGAGTGAAGCGAGCGCAACGATGATGATTGGCTTATTCACATTTATCTCACTTATCCATAAGAGTAGAGTGACAATGTATATTTGTACTATTTTATGTCAATTGTAGGTTTATCAGAATGTGAGATGCGACAGATGAAGTTATATGAGTAGATTTCACGTAGGGTTTGAGACAAAAACAACGCAGAAAGGCCACTCTAAACTCGAAAGTTATTGAGTGGCTCTTTGACTAAAAATAAAATTTAAGCTACTGATTTTTAAATATTATTTATGGGATCAATTAAACTTTAAAACTGCTCATCAGCTCACTGACGCTGCCATTCAGTGTTTTGATTTCAGCGGATTCTGTCAGTTGATCTTGGCTTAACTTATTGAGCTCTTCGACGAAGCTTTCAATCTTGTGCATGTTCTTAGCGATACTTTGAATGAGGGCATTCTGCTCGACAGAAGAGCCAGAAATATCATTATTGAAACGACTCACGGTTTCCATCTGTTCCGTTAGCTTCGCCAGCATGTTAACGGCTTGAACCACTTGAGCACGAGTCATCTCGCAATTGCTCTTCGTTAACTCAATCGATTTAACCAAGCCATCCGATTTCGACTGCAACCCAGATAGCGCCTCTTCTATTTCAGAGGTACTGATTTGAGTTCGGTTTGCTAGCGCACGGACTTCATCAGCCACCACAGCAAAACCTCGACCATGCTCGCCTGCTCTTGCCGCCTCGATAGACGCATTCAATGCCAGTAAGTTGGTTTGTTCAGCAATGCCGCCAATCACAGACACAATCGACTGTATGCTCTGTGTTTCGTTGGCCATAGAGCGAATATCATCAGACGTCGTACCGACTTGCTTCTCAAGATCACTGATGTACGTTTCTGTCACTGTATTGATTTGCTTAGTCTCATCGCTAAACACAGCGGCATCTCGTGCGGCATCTGCCGCTGACTGTGAGTTCTTTTCCACTTCATTTGATGCTTCAGACAAACCATTAATCGCTGAGACCACTTGAACGGTTTCATCAGTATGGACTTTCAATACATCGCTGGTTTCTTTACAACCTTCTCGAATGCTTAATACCTTGGTATCGAGATCCGAGTTCTTGAATTTTACATCTTTAACCATTTCTTGCAGGCCAATGATGAACAAGTTGATGTCCTTTGCAATATGTCCTAGATCGTCATTGCCTTTCTCAGCAAGCCTTTGAGTCAAGTCGCCATTACCTTGAGAAAGGTCATGAACGATTTTGCGCAGTGACACGATTGGGCGGTAAAAACGATTCAGAAGTAAAATCATCAATATCACCGAACCGAATACACAGGCAACAATCAGCATTCGCGTATTCGACATCACGCCATTCAACTGATTTAACGCTAATTCAGGATCGATACTGGAAATCATGAACCATTCTTTTTGACTGCCAATATCCACCTTCTTAGCCATCAAGATTCTTGTATTGCCATCAATCACACCTTCAATGAACTGGTCAGGCAGTTCAATTGCACTGCTTAGTTTCATCAAAGCGTCAGCAGAGGAGATATTGGTTTGCGGAAGCACGTTCTCTATTGTGGAAGCAACAACCATTCCTCTCTCATCCACGATGATACCTTTTGCTTCGTAGATGCTATCTAACTGTTTAAGCTGTGCTTCCAAATCATCAAAGCGAATATCGGCCATGATCACGCGATCTTGGTATGAGTACGTCACACCAATCATAGGCACTTGAGTACTCTTAGTGAAAAACAGATCACTAAAAGATAACCCTGGTTTCAATTTTGCCTGTTGATACCAAGGGCGAGTTGTTGGGTTGTATTTTTCTTTGATTCCAACACCGTTAGGGAAAGACTCTGACGGACGAGAAGTGTAAGAACGGCCGTCGTCAAAACCCACTACAATTTTATCAATGCCACCAAGCTTAGCAGCGTAATGCATAAGCGCTTCATTAGGCACTTGATATGGGGATTTCATGAACTCTTGTGCTACGGAATTGACGGTATCTATGGTGCGCTGGACGGTACTTTCGATTTGATTAATTTCTATCGTTAGCGAGTGGTCAATCTCATTATAAATCGTTTGGTTTACCTGGTCTGTTGCTAAGTCAAGCGTAAACCAGTTCGTAAATGCCAAGGCACTAGAACTGACGATCGCTACCATTAAAATCAATTTTCCTTTAAACCCTAGAGACAATTTTGAATTCATAAAACTCATCATCCATATCAACCTATATCTATTATTTTCATCCGAATGAAATGGTCATTTTTAAGATTTTCGAAGATACGGGAAGCGAAACTTGTTCATGCCGATCCATCGTCACAACCATCGATTTAATTAATATTGTATGTTTAATTAATTGCACTTTCTGTGAGCGATATTGATATATTAAAACTGGCTAAAACCACCCTGTGACATAGGTATCATTTATGAATCTGGACTTTTAACGCGATTGGGAAAGAATAAGTAAATCACTAAAAATGATCGATTTTTGAATAACAGAACAACAACTTCGCCGATAATGCCTCTACTTAAATTATTCATATCAATCTCGATTCGCTGACTAGAAAAGTGAGCATTAAATCACATTTTCACTAACCAACCATTCACTAAAGGCATTCAATCCCCAGATTTATTTGTAATACAATAACCCCCTGATGTATGGTGTATTTGAATCATAACTTAAGTTCTTTCTGGATGCTTTTGTGCAATTCAAAGTGGTAATTGAAGCAACTCGCTTTAAGGTCATTGAACACGTTTAATGCAGAAACTGTCGGGGGATCTCGTTAATCGTTATTTCACTTGTCTTGTTCATTGGTTTTTCCAGACGGCTAGTCCGAATACGCCCACACAGTCACCAGCTGTGTGGGCTTTTTTTACTTTGTTATTATTGCTTCGGGTTTTGGTTATCGATCTACGCTACAAACTATCGCGCAGTAGTGACGGTATTAGATATTTGAGCATGTGAGAATAGAGAATCAGCTGATGCCTAACAAAGCGCGTCTAGAACAAAGAATTCCTAGAGGCATTGAGTGTTAGCAAGCAGCTTTGCAGCATTGAAAATCGAGATTAAATGAAAGTCGAAACAGGTAGAGTTTTGATTAGATAGAACAACAGGAAGCAAAAAAGTAGAGCTAGAAGAATAATGCAGATGGTAACGGGATTTACGAAAAAGAGTGAAACCGTGGGAGTAAGCTGGGAATTGTAGTTGCAGATAAAGCGGAATTTGAGATAAAACGGGCTTGTAAATAAGACCTGGTGTAGATAAAAACGAACCTCGCTGAGGTATCGCCGCCTAAAAGACAGACAATACCCTAGCGAGGTCGTACGTCGATTACTTCTCTAGTTTAGCGAAGTAGTCGAAGATTACTGGTACATCGTTGTTACCCATGCCTGCATCAACAGCAGCTTGTAGGCTTGTTGCAGTACCTTGAGCGATTAGAGACTCAGTACCTAGCTCTTCACAAAGAGCAAGGAAGTAACCAAGGTCTTTGTTAGCGTTAGCAACAGAGAAACCTAGCTTCTCTTCGCCGTCTACTGCGTAGAACTTACAGAATTGCATGAACGGAGAGTTAGATGGACCTGCAGACATGATGTCAAACAGTTGTTGACCATCAACACCAGCGCGTTGAGCAACAGCGAAAGCTTGAGACATAGTTGCAACAGTCGTCATGCCCATGAAGTTGTTTACAAGCTTAGTTACGTGACCAGAACCTAGAGCGCCTAGGTGGAATACGTTTTCGCCTTGCTCTTCAAGAACAGGTTTAACTTTGTTGAAAGTTTCCATGTCGCCAGCAGCCATGATGTTCAGAAGACCATCTTTAGCGTGTGCAGGAGTACGACCTAGAGGTGCGTCGATCATGCCCGCGCCTTTTTCAGCAAGAGCTGCGCCGATTTTCTTAGTAGAAGCAGGGATAGAAGTACCGAAGTCTACTAGTACTGCGCCTTCTTTGATGCCCGCTAGAACGCCGTCTTCGCCGTAAACGATTTTTTCAACAACAGCTGAAGTTGTAAGACAAAACTGAACGATGTCACTTGCAGCAGCTAGTTCTTTAGCAGAAGTGAATGCAGTCGCATTGCCGCGATCTGTAACGCGAGCAACAGCTTCAGCGCTTAGATCCATTACGTTTACGTGGTAGCCGCGCTTTTGTAGGTTTTCAACCATGTTGCCGCCCATAAGACCTAGGCCAATGAAACCGATTACAGGTTTAGTCATGTTCAAACTCCAAATATAGTATTGTATGATTATATGCTCATTATAATAACTACGTCTTTCTCGTTACGCAATAGTTTTAGGGCATTGATTTGATGGTTCGATGCAAGTTGTGACGGGGGTTCACTTTACGAGAAAATATGGGTCACGCTTTGTACTTACAGGAACTATTTACCACTTAAAAAACCGTCTATTGATGAAATAACGTACGTTAAATGTCATACGATTAGTAAAAACAAGCTACGCCTTTATCTATGTATAGTTCACTCCTCCCTTACTCAGCCAGTGATTAGACTGTTCACGGAAAAGTAAGTCATAACAATTTCTAGGAAACAGGCGTTGGCGCCCTATTCTTCTAACAGTGCGATACATGCGAGTCTCTTATACGACTTCTGCATATTTCATTCAGCATAATGGCTAAGTACATGCCCGGTCTTTGTGTGCATCAGTGTCCAGATTCAGCCCTTGAGCCACTGACTTAGCATCGAGAAGCTATTTATCTTTAGCCAATCAAGTTTTCTCGCAACCTGATGGGTTTACCAACTTAACCAACTCTTCCACCAACTAGCTATCCAACTAACTAACTAGGAAAACAAAAAAACTCCGAGCTTTCACTCGGAGTTTTTGGTATCTAGCTTCTGTTACTTCAGCGGATTACAGTTCGATTGAAACCGTTTCACCGTCAACATTGAGCAGTAGCGTGTTGCCTTCAAGCTTATGAGACACTTCAACTTGCTCGCCTTCGTTCTTATTAGGAACGAGAAGCGTCAGGATGTTGTGCTCTTTCGATGGCTTGAATTCCACTTCAACGTGACGGTGGATCTCAAGATCTTTAAACTCGTATGGGTCAACTTCGCCGAAGCCTTCAACGTTCTTAACTGAAGTGATGTGATCAGCAGACTCGTTGATGAAGTTTACGTCTAGGTGTGCAACTTCGCCGCGGATAGTGAAAGACTTGTCTGCCACTTCGTTTGCGAAAGTTGTGTGCATTAGCCAAGTCATGTCTTTCTCTTCAGAAAGCGTTGTCTTGTCTTGCATTACGAATACTTTACCTTGAACGAACCAGACTTTACGCTTGTAAGATTCAATTTCAGGAACGAAGTACTTGTAAGATGCCGTTGCATCACCTTCAACCATCTTCACATCAGATTCTGTGTCGAAGTCAGAGATAGTGCCGCCCGCTTCGATACAGAAGCGATCTTGGTGGTTTTCGTAGCCTGTGTTCTTGTTCTCGCCGTACTGACCTTTACCACCGAATAGTGGAAGGTTTTTAGAGAACGTTTGACGACGCCACTTAGTGTGCATGTCTACACCGAAACCACCGTAGTAACCTGTTACTGACGCTAGCGTTTCACCGAATGCGTGCAACGTAAATGCGTTTTGGTCACCGTGAGAGTGGCTGATTGAGCCAAACGGAGAACATTTGAATACCATGTGAATATGGTTATCACGCTCAGTCATCTTGTTGTGGAATGCAGCCCAACCCGTGATTGGGAATACTTTCAACAGTGGATCGTTTGACGGTGCTTTCTCTTCAGGTGCATCCCAAAGGAAGTTGAAACGAAGATCGTCGTAGCCGAAGTCCCACCAACCAAAGTTGTAGAATTTGGTGTGTGCTTCAGTATCACGGCCTTTCAGTTGGTTGTAGTACCAAACGTACTCTGGCTTCTGGTTAACACCTGCGTAGTGCTTGATGTTGTAAGCCAGTTTTAAACCTGGGAAATCACCGATTGAAGACTGGTCACAGAAGCTTGCGCGCTTAGAGTGAACAGGCATGCAGTAAAGTGGGAAGTCACCTGTGTTTTCGTAGAATGTTTTGTTAAACATGTCTACGCCACAGTATGCTTTCAATAGGTCGAATGCTTCGCCTAGGAATGCAGTTTGTGTGTTCCAGTAGTCTGGACCTTCAGCCCAACCGCCGTCTACACCGCCCCATGGTGGGTAGTGTACTGCGTAATACTCTAGAGCGTATGCGATGTACTCGCCTGCTTTCGGGTGATCGTGGTAAAGCGCGATACACGTTGGGATGATAGCAGAAGAGATAGAACGAACACCGTGGCTGTTCAGCGGGTTGTTTAATAGATCAACCGTCACTTTCAGGTGGTGCATGATTTCGTCGAGACGCTCAATCAAAGCATCTTGAACTTGCTGACGTTCTTCATCTGTGAAGTAGCCGTGTAGCCAGTCGTAACCCCAAGCCATAGCAGCGATAACACGGAAAGCCGCTTCATCGTTATAGCCACGAGAAGTCACGCCTTCTGGATCGTACGTAGACAGTTTTAGAGTCCAAGCTTTTGCTTTCGCAATGAGCGCTTCGTCTTCTTTCACAACACCAGCAATCGCTAGGTTACGTGTCGCGTTCAGTGCCATTTGGCAATCAACGTACATTTGACGCCAATAAGGACGCCATAAAGAAGCTTTACCTACCGTCTCAGCTGGGTACGCTTGAGGCTCTTCAAAAGGAGCAGTCTCAAGGAACTTAACAGTAGAGTTATTGTAGAAGTCATCAAACATGCAGTGAGCTTCATCAGCTTTCACTTTCGCTTTGAATTCTTCTAACTGGTCAGCTTGAACAAGAAGACGCGGACGTGCTTCGCTCAAGGTGTCTAGAAATGATAGGTCGAAGTCACGTGTTTGAACTTCGATAGGGAGTAGGTCTACAAGATTACCTGCTGAAGTATCATTTTCCAGCTTCATCTTCCTGATTGCATCAAGAGATTTTTGGTCGCTCATTCTAACTCACTTATTTTTCAAGTTGATTGAAAGGAATTAGCAATAATATACGTCTTATTGTAGGACAATTGAACGTATTTCGATTCAATCGTACAATTTTTTACAGTTTTCGTGATTTAGGTCTGATGTTGTAAGGCTGACACGTTTACTCGCTTCACAAAGCAAAAATGCGACGCCCTTTCGAGTCGTCGCATTCTATCTAAGTGTTCGCTATATATTAGCTTTCAGTTACAACTTTAGCTTGCTTGCCGCCGTCATCGACCGCTTTCACAAGTAGAATACCGACACCACCCACTATCACACCACATAGGATGAAGACTAAACGCCCCCACATTGGGTTAGTCAGAAGAGCCATCAGCATAATACCAACACCCGCTACCGCAATCAGTTTACCAAGCATTTGACGTTGTTTGTTATCCAACACTTTTTGCTCTGCCGATTCAGCGACTAATGGTGTTTCTAAGTTGCCAAAGAACTTATCAACATCCGCTTGACGTTCTTTTGATAGAGGCTTGTAGAACATTGTAGATAGTACGAAGAAGCCACCGGTTAGCGTGATGTGAGCAATGAGACCAATCGCAACTTTAACATCAGACCATTCACGTCCTGTTAGAGTATCAAGACCAAACACCGCTGCTACCATCTCTGCGTCGATAACAAAACCAACCACATAAGATACGATACCACCAACAACTAACGTACCCCAACCAGCCCAGTCCGGAGTCTTCTTAATAAAGAAGCCAAGGAATGCAGGAATCGTCATAGGGAAACCGATTAACGCACCTACGTACATCATCGTATCAAACAGGCTCAAACCTTTAAGCGAGTTGATGAACTGTGCGATAAGGATAATAGCGAAGCCAAATACCGCTGAAGTAATTTTAGATACGGTTACTAACTCTTTCTCTGATGCTTGACCTTTACGAACGATTGTTTCGTAGAAGTTCTTAACGAAGATACCTGAGTTACGGTTTAGACCAGAATCCATTGAAGACATTGTCGCGGCAAACATCGCGGCAACTAATAGACCAACCATACCTGCTGGCATGTATTCTTGTACAAAGTATAGGTAAGCAAAGTCACCCGCTTTTTTACCTGCATTCGGGTAAGCCGCTGATAAATCGACACCTTGGCCTGCAATGAACCAAGAAGGCATGAACCAAATAAACACACCACACAACATCAACACACAAGCAAGCAGTGCAGCTTTCTTAGCGTTCTTTGAGTCTTTAGCCGCTAGGTAACGGTATGAGTTAAGCATGTTGTTAGTAATAGAGAACTGCTTAACGAAGATGAAGAATGCCCAAATCGTGAAGATGCTTAGGTAGTTGATGTTGTTGCCCCAAAGGAACGAACCACCATCTTGTACTGGGAAGTTGTTAACAATCTCACCAACACCGCCACCTTGAACAACCGCTACAACCGCACAAGTTACCGTTACCGCCATGATGATAACCATCTGCATGAAGTCAGATGCAATTACCGCCCATGAACCACCTGTTACCGACATTGCCAATACCACTAGGCCAGTCACCCAGATAGTCATGTTCATGTCGAAACCGAAGATACCCGAAGCGATGATTGCTAATGCGTTTAACCACACACCCGCAGATACCACTGAGTTCGGCATTGAAGACCAAGTGAATACTTGTTCGTTGGTTGCGCCGAAACGCATACGAATCGCTTCAATTACGGTAACAACACGAAGTTGACGGAATTTCGGCGCGAAGTATGCGTAGTTCATGAAGTAACCAAATGCGTTGGCTACGAAGATGACCGCAACAGCAAAACCATCGTTATACGCTTTACCTGCCGCACCGGTGAATGTCCATGCACTAAACTGGGTCATAAAGGCGGTTGCACCAACCATCCACCACAACATGTTACCGCCCCCGCGGAAGTAGTCACTAGTAGTACTTGTAAATGTTCTAAACATCCAACCTATCGCAATCAAGAATAGGAAATAAATGCCGACAATAATCGTGTTGAGTTCCATCGTGTATCCTTTGTCCGTTATAATTTGTTACGAGGACTATAGGAAATTCGACCATTTATTTGTAGTACAATAATCCAAATAAGTGATGGTGATCTTATTTTGATTGATTAAGTTAATTATATATATGACATAGGATGGAATATGGCCAATTAATCAAGGTAATTACTGATATTTTAGATAAAAATTTCACCCCTAAAAGAAACAAACAAAATAATTATTTAAAATCAGTCACTTACATAAAACAGTGGGACTTTACGCACTAAATTAAAAATGCAACAAAATACATATAAATATAAAATCCTCAAAAATAATCAAAGCCAAGCTAAAGGACAATTAAGACCATTAATCACACAATAAACCAGTGTCTTTTAAAAAATTGACAAGTTAATCTAGTTAGAATTCAATTCAAATTTGTGTAGTGCTCTTATCTTTAGATCTAAATACAAATGGATGAGAAATCACCTCAATCGAATGATTATTTTGACCATATCCTGATGAGTTAAGAGAGGAAATTTAACATGCTGTCTCTGAGAGTGATAAAGAGAGCGTGCAAAGATTAGGGGGTATTGAGCAACATGAATAGCTTAAGAAATATGGGAAAATGATTGAACCAAAACAGTGCAACACACTTCCTAAAAACAAACAGATTAGTTCGCTTACATGTTCGTATGTATCCCATGGTTTTATAGGATGCTCTGTTATCACGCCAAAATTTTCGCCTATATGAATTAATAGAATGGTGACCATATGATGATGAGTTTATATCTAATAAATAAGACAAAATAAGCTGGCGCTGAGTGCATTTATTTCCAGCTCAATAAAAGACCAGAATCACACTATTTCCGAAACAATACGGTTAAAACAAGATCGAAGTCTAGTTAGAAGAGTTCCGGTTGTGATCGCTACGCGCTTCCAAGCTTTCGTTAATTGAAGAATTATTGTCATACAATATTCTATATGTCTAACCAGACATAAGGACATGTGGCATGCGCTCAATGAAAGATATCACTCAAGACGCTATCGATATCGTTAAACCTTCTATCGACAAGCTGTTTGAAAGAACCAATAGAAAAGAACTGTATATTGTCGTTATGAATCCGCACCTCAAGCCTTGGGAAGCCTCTTTCGAAGACGCCATTCTTTATGAAGAGTCTTTAGGAACCCCTGATAACTGGACTATCAAGTTTGATCACCTTGCTCGTAAGAAAGCTCAGCAAGCATGGCGTGAATCGACAAGCAATCTAACACTTCATTCCCAACACCCATCTTCATTACGTGACGAAGACTTACTGTTTTATGGTTCGTTTGTTTACGGAAACGTGGTTGTTGCCTGCAGTGGCGTACAACAATGGTATGACATGCTGATCAGTGGCTGGATAGCGGTGGCTATTGAACAGCTAGCAATGCACGAATACCAAACAGAAAAAGCAGAAAACCCTACAAAAACATATCGCTAATAATTAGAAACAGAAGGAACTTACTATGAGTAAATTATTGAAATCCATCATGTTGGCAGCCGGCATACTTGTTTCTGCAACGTCGATTGCAGCTGACTACCCGAGCAAAAACATTCGCTTAGTTGTCCCATTTGGCGCGGGCGGCGGTACAGATGCCGTTGGCCGTACCCTTGCAAATAGTGCGAAAGATATTCTAGGACAAAACATTTCAATCATGAACCGCACGGGTGGTGCTGGCGCCGTTGGTATGAGCTTTGGTGCTCAGCAGCGTGCTGATGGTTACACTTTAACAGTGGTCACTCGTGAAATCGCTTCGCTTCCTCAAATGGGTTTGATGCGCCATACCGCAGACGATTTTAGACTCATTCGCTTAGTAAACCTCGACCCAGCGGTCGTATTAGTTGCAGCAGATAGCCCATACAACACCATTAATGATCTGATTAAAGAAGCTAAAGAAAACCCAGGCAGCGTAAAATTTGCTTCAACCGCTGCGCCAAACTTCTACTTAATGTCTCTTGAAAAAGACCAAGATATTAAACTCAATGCTATCCCTTACAACGGTGCATCTGAAGCAATTCCTGCAGTACTCGGCCACCACACAGACGTAACCATGGTAACACCGGGTGAAGCTATCGCTCAGCTTCGTTCAGGCCAACTAAAAGCATTGGGTGTCATGTCAGAAGAACGTATTCAGTACATTCCCGATGTCCCTACTTTGAAAGAGCAAGGTATTGATGTAGTAACAGGAACATGGCGTGGTATCGGCGCTCCAAAAGATACGCCGGATGCAGTCATCGAGAAGCTGGGTGCGGCATTTGATGAAGCAATGGCAAGTGAAGAGTTCAAGTCTTTCATGGCAAAAGGCGCAATGACTATCCACAACCTTGACGATAAAGCCTTCACTACGTTCGTTTCCGAAGATACAAAATCGCTTACTGAACTCATTCAATAACATTCATCCAGAGGCACAACAATCAGTTGTGCCTTTTTTATCGGTCTGTACCTTTCCCTTGCTTTACTTTTTAGGGGTAAATTCTATGTCTAACGCCAACTTAAATCGGAATGTCGTTTTCCCTTCCATAATCATCATATTGAGCGCAATAGCACTCGCGTTGATTACTCAGTTTGATCGTCCGATGTATCAAGATGCAAGTGTTGATGCAAAATTCTTCCCGATGATGATTGTGATTGCTCAGATTGCTATCTGCATTGTTCTCATCATTCAACACAAACTCAAAGGCGTCTCAGAACAACAAGAACCGATGATAAGCAAGATGTCTATCTTCGGCGTTGCCTTTCTTATCGGATACGCATTACTCATCAGTGTGGTTGGCTACCTTTACGCGAGTTTGATTGCATTTATGTTCTACCTCGTTTACTTCAAAGTTAAGAAGCCAATCTACTACGTTGTCGCCGTTGTTTTTGTTTTTGCGGTTTACTATTTGTTTGGCGAGGTGTTCTACATCGCGCTTCCTGAAGCAACCTGGTCATAGGAGGTCATAATGTTTGAATATCTAATCGATGGTCTCGCAACAGCTGTTAGTTTTGCAGTGCTTCCTGTCCTTGTTTTTGGCGTACTGGGCGGCGTAATTCTAGGCGCACTACCCGGCCTAACGGCGACGATGGGCGTTGCGATTCTGCTACCGTTTACCTTTGGCATGGAACCGACGTCAGCCCTCGTGATGTTAATTGGTGTATACATTGGTGGCATTTACGGTGGTTCAATTGCCGCAATACTGCTTAAAACACCAGGGACACCAGCGTCTGCAGCCAGTGTACTCGACGGCCACACCATGGCAGTGAGAGGACAAGCAGCAAGAGCATTAAGTATTTCGGCTGTTGCTTCATTTATTGGCGGGTTACTCAGTACTATCGTCCTTATTGCCATTGCACCTAAACTTGCGACCTTTGCACTGCGTTTTAATGCACCAGAGTACTTCGCACTTGCTCTGTTTGGTTTAACTATCATTGCGAGTGTTTCTTCGAACAACATCTTTAAAGGGTTACTTGCGGGTACGATTGGACTATTGGTATCAACCGTTGGGCTCGATCCAATCAGCAGTGTGCCAAGGTTTACTTTTGACATCATGGATCTCTACAGCGGAATCAACGTCATCCCTGTTTTGATTGGTCTGTTCGCTCTATCTGAAGCATTAAACCAACTTGAGAAACTGTTCTCTGAGAAGAAAGTCGTCGCGCCGAAGTTTGACCATAAACTATTGAGCAAAGGCGACCTTAAAGAAATGCTACCAACCGCAATAAAAAGTGGCTTGATGGGAACAACCATCGGTTCTGTACCGGGGGCTGGTGCTGATATTTCGGCATTCGTTTGTTACAACGAAGCAAAACGTTCATCGAAAAATCCAGAAGAGTTTGGTAAAGGATCAGTACGAGGTCTAGCAGCAGCCGAATCTGGAAACAACGGTGTAACGGGTGGTTCGCTAGTTCCATTGTTAACACTTGGCGTTCCGGGGGATGCTGTGGCAGCGGTTCTTCTAGGCGCATTGATTGTTCAAGGCTTAACTCCGGGGCCTCTACTGTTTGCCCAAAACCCAGAAGTGGTTTATGGCGTATTCAGCTCGATGTTGGTTGCTAATCTTGTGATGTTAGTGATTGGTTTACTGGGTATTCGTTTCTTCTGCCGCATCATTGAAGTACCCAAGATCATCATGATCCCAATTATTGTCTTCTTGTCGATCGTTGGTGCTTATGCGATCAACAACTCGATGTTTGATGTGGGTATTGCGATCGGCTTCGGTCTGTTAGGCTTTATCTTAACTAAACTGGATATTCCGTCTTCGCCAATTCTGCTTGCGATCATTTTAGGTCCAATGGCAGAAACAAATCTGAGGAAATCACTGCTGATGTACGATGGCAGTTGGTCTTTCCTTTATGAGCGCCCTATTGCACTCGCGTTTATCGTGTTGGCTGTATTCTCTGTTTATTCAACGTTAAAAATGAAGAAGAAACAGAAACAAAAGGAAACTGAACAATGTCCATAGTTGACGACTTGTTCAATGGATAGCGGTTAAGGCACAGCATTTAGATTATTAGCTATAACCTGTAACCTGTAACCTTAAAAAATCAAAGCCAGAGACCTAAGTCTCTGGCTTTTTAGTACACAATAAACAATCAATTCCTGTAAAAACAGACAATAAAAAAGGCATGCACTTGGCATACCTTTTTAAGTCGTTTATCTGAGTGTGTGGCCACTCATCTCAATGTGAGATGGCTCAGATGTGCTTTAAATCGTTTTTATTACGCAGTAGCCAAACGGTGGTTAGCATCTTGCAAGTGAGCTGCAGACACGACTCTCGCCTTGTCACTGTCACCCGCCATAATAGCTTCATAGATTCTACGGTGTTCATTGATACATGTGCTTCCCTCTTCAGAAGAGTGCACAATGAAGTTAATGAACATGGTTGTCAGAATATTGCCAAATGGCAAGTAGAAGTCGTTACCGGTTGCATTGAAGATCAAGCTATGGAAACGAGTATCAATGTCTGTCCAACGTTCTTGGTCAAACACTTCAGCTTCATCCACTTCTACCATCTTTTGGAAGATCTCTGAAAGCTCGATACGTTGCTCAGCCGTCGCAAATTTTGCCGCCAGTGCACACGCTTCAGGTTCAATCGCACGGCGAAGACCTAAGAACTGTGAACAGAATTGGTCTACGTCGGTTAGACCGTCCATCCATTCAATCAGTTGAGGATCAAGGAAGTTCCAGTATGCGCGGTCAACTACACGAGTACCGATTTTCGGGCGGGACTCTAACAGACCTTTAGAGGTCAATAGTTTAACTGCTTCACGAAGTGCTGTTCGGCTGATACCAAACTGTTCACACAACGCCATTTCACCAGGAATAATAGAACCTTGTGGCAGTTCGCCAGACAAGATTCCACGAGCGATTTCACGAGCTACTTGCACGTGCAGGCTGCGCTTCGAGCCCGAAATTGAATTAAAAGTGGTAACCATAAGTTCACTTATTTTATATGTTATGTTTATGTATTATTTAAGGATCACTATAACAGTATTTCAACCTACAGCCAATTGAGTAAAATCCAAACGAATCACAGGCTATTAATTTACTCGCCTAATCAAACACTTAGAAAGTATCTAATTCCACTCCGCTAGAAACATTATGTTACACCATTCATAAATCCGTCATCAAAAAGCATCGGTTCTGTCATCCTCGATTCCTATACTTCCTTCCAACAAATCACTCAATTGGACTGACATAATGAAACCGACAAAAACAAATCTCACGCTTAAAAGCGCTATTACTGCTGCGCTGATTTTTTCTGGTTCTGCATTAGCGATGGATACGCGATACGAAGACCGCTCTGGTAACTTGGTCGCCGATGTACCTCAAGATGAATCACAATGGGTGGATCCAAACACGCTAATTTTTGCTTACACGCCAGTTGAAGATCCAGCAGTATACGCTGATGTGTGGAGCGAGTTTTTGAGCCACCTTGAAAAAACAACGGAAAAAACGGTTCGTTTCTTCCCTGTTCAAAATAACGCAGCTCAAATTGAAGCAATGCGTTCAGGTCGTCTGCATATCGCAGGTTTCAACACTGGTTCAACGCCACTAGCAGTTAACTGTGCTGGCTTTGCTCCATTCACAATGATGGCGGCTGAAGATGGCTCTTTCGGTTACGAAATGGAAATCATCACGCACCCAGGTTCAGGCATCGAAAAGGTTGAAGACCTAAAAGGCAAAAACCTAGCATTCACATCGCAAACGTCAAACTCTGGTTTCAAAGCGCCTTCTGCGATTCTGGATGCTGAATACCAGCTTCAACCTGAGCGTGATTTCAAACCAGCTTTCTCTGGCGCACACGACAACTCTATTTTGGGTGTGGCACACAAAGATTATGACGCAGCAGCCGTCGCTAACTCAGTATTGAACCGTATGCTTTCACGTGAAGTCGTGAAAGAAGGTCAAATCAAGAGCATCTACAAGTCACAGACCTTCCCAACAACGGCTTACGGCACAGCGCACAACCTGACACCAGAGCTTCAAGAGAAGATTCAAAAAGCGTTTTTCACTTTCGACTGGGAAGGCACGAAGCTTCAAGAAGAATTTGAGCGTAACGGTGAAGCGAAATTTGTTCCGATCACTTACCAAGAGCACTGGGAAGTGATCCGCACTATCGATACCGCGAATAAAGTGTCTTACACGTGTAGCTAAGTTCAACCGAACTAAAAGCCAATCACACATTGATAAAACTAACTGCAGGCTTATGTGCCTGCAGTTATTCACCACTCTCAGCGGTTTGCTTCCGATTTCTGCCTCAGGCGGACTGTTAGTACACCGTCCTTATAGGAATTCTATGTCTACTCTTACCCTTAAAGGGCTTACTAAGCACTACTCCAGTTCTGATAAAGCCCTGACCAACGTTAGCTTATCGGTGAATGCCGGTGAAGTCGTTGGATTGATTGGCCCATCTGGTGCGGGTAAATCAACGCTGATTCGCTGTATTAATCGACTAACCGAGCCCACCAGCGGTGAAGTTATCTTCTCCAACACCAACCTAGAGACCTGGTCTAAGCGCCAACTGAGACATTCTCGACGTGAAATTGGGATGATTTTCCAAGAGTATGCACTGATTGAACGTTTAACAGTCATGGAAAACGTACTTTCAGGCCGTTTGGGGTACGTGAATTTCTGGCAAAGCTTCACTCGTCGTTTCCCAGAATCGGATATCCAAGCCGCTTATGCGCTACTCGACCGCGTTGGATTATTAGAACACGCAAATAAAAGAGCTGATGCCCTATCAGGTGGCCAACGCCAACGCGTAGGTATTGCACGTGCACTCGCTCAAAAGCCAAAGTTACTATTAATTGATGAACCTACGGCCGCGCTCGATCCACGCACTGCCCGACAGATCATGCGATTGATCAGCGAAATTTGTTCAGAACAACAACTCCCAGCCATCATCAATATTCACGACGTTCAGTTAGCGAAACAGTTTGTCGACCGTGTTGTCGGCCTAAATGCTGGCTGTGTGGTGTTTGATGACAAACCAAACTTGCTCACCGAAGACGTACTCACACAGATCTACGGTGAAGAAGATTGGAGCCAACAAGCAGAAGAAGAGGAAGATGATCTGATCATCATGAACCCTCGCTTGTCTGAGGCAACAATATGACTCAGCCATATCCAAAACAAGCTCAGCGGCATTTAAAGTCTGCACAACAGAACCCCAAACAATACCCGACGCATTGGACAAAGCCGCCACTGATATCTAATTCATGGTTGCGTTGGAGTTTGATCATCATCGTCGCGGTGTACTTATACCTTGCGACTCAATCGGTACACGTAAACTGGGCTCGGATCTACGAAGGCAGCGAGCGCGGCTGGCAGTTCATTTTAGCTTTCATGAATCCAGATTTTGGCGGACGTTGGAACAACATCTCACAAGGTTTGATTGAGAGCTTAACCATGACGCTCACGTCAACCGTGGCAGGTGTCATTCTTTCAATCCCATTCGGATTAGGCGCAGCCAAAAACCTTGCCCCTACTCCTGTTTATCTATTCTGCCGTGCGTTTATTTCGATCGCTCGTAGCTTACAAGAGATCATCGTTGCGATTCTGTGTGTGGCACTGTTTGGCTTTGGTACGTTTGCGGGTTTTGTCACGCTGACATTCGCAACCATCGGCTTTCTCGCGAAATTGTTTGCCGATGAAATTGAAGCCATCGACCCAGCACCACTCACCGCAATGCGCGCAACTGGCGCTAGTTGGTTACAACAGGTGAACTACGCCATTCAAGCGCAGGTTATGCCACGCTTTATCGGGCTTTCGATGTACCGACTCGACATCAACTTTCGTGAGTCTGCTGTGATTGGCATTGTGGGCGCAGGGGGCATCGGCGCAACATTGAACACTGCCATGGACCGTTACGAATACAGCGCAGCGGCCGCTATTCTATTGATTATTATCGTGATCGTGATGTTGTGTGAATACCTATCGACCATCATCCGCAAGCATGTGCAGTAAGGAACGACCAATGAGCACGCTAAATGACACCTCTACAAGCTCCATGAATCGTACCCAATGGCAGCGTTACGACAGTAAGCAGAGCCTAATGCTTTGGATTGGCTGGCTTTGCTTTGTTGCGCTAACGGTTTTTGCATGGCAAGTCATGAACAAAGACACCATTTGGTACTTTGTGACTGATTCACCCAACCAACTTGCTGATATCTCGTCACGTATGTGGCCACCAAGATGGAGTTATTTAGAGTCACTTTGGAGTCCTTTGTGGGACACCATTAACATCGCAACACTTGGCACACTGTTAGGAATTGTACTGGCATTTCCAGTTGCATTCTTAGCTGCACGCAACACAACGCCAAGCACAACGTTTATCAGGCCTATCGCACTGTTCATCATTGCGGCAAGTCGTTCGATCAACTCGCTAATTTGGGCGCTCCTGTTGGTGGCTATCATCGGCCCGGGGTTATTGGCAGGTATTATCGCGATTGCGCTGCGCTCGATTGGTTTCGTAGCTAAGTTGATGTACGAAGCGATTGAAGAAGTGAACGTCACGCAGATGTCAGCGATCCAATCGACGGGGGCATCTCCACTACAAGTATTGAACTACGGCATTCTTCCGCAAGTAATGCCAAGTTTCATCGGCACGAGCTTGTTCCGTTGGGACATCAATATTCGAGAGTCTACCGTCTTAGGTTTGGTGGGCGCTGGCGGTATCGGCTTAAAATTACAAGAGTCGATGGCAATGCTGGCTTGGCCTCAAGTAACTGTGATTTTCTGTGCGATTCTAGTGACAGTCATCTTCTCCGAATGGGTGGCTGCCAAAGCAAGAAAAGCCCTTATCTAAATACTAAAAACAACGTCAAATAGACGGTTATTTAGGGCGTGTTGACCTTTCGAGCTGATTTTTGCAGCGAGTTGCTGGGTATTTATACAAGACAGAGGCTTCGATGTGTAGCTAGCCTACATGAGAAGCCGATAACGTAGTAGAAATGACCAGCAAACGCTGCCCGAAGGGTTCGGCTAAAAGCGTTTTACTCTTTGTTGAGGGGGATTTGCTTAGAATGACTAGGCGACTTCCCCCTCGCCTCGATTAAAACGCTTTTATCTCGAACAAAATTTAACCGCGAAAAGTCAACACGCCCTAGTCAATAAGATCAAAGCCTACTCACTGAGTAGGCTTTTTGTTTGTTAAGACTTTACAGACAAATTCACACTTAGAACCGCACTTCGTTAACGACAGTACCTACTCCTTCAATAGTGACACTCACTTGGTCTTTATCGGATAAAGCAAACGTTCTGCCCTGTGTGCCCATAAAAATAAGATCACCCGGCTTGAGAGTAAAATAGTGACTCAAGTAGCTGACGACTTTTCGAGGCTTGTGAATCATGAAAGACGTATTTTCTTGCTGCACAACCTCGCCGTTAACGCGTGTGGTCAGTTGCACGTTGTTATAATCGACACCACGCACAATCGTATTACCAATTGGGCCAAAGCCATCGGATGCTTTCGCTCGTAACCATTGTAAATCCGTGCCTTGCCAGCTTCTCTCTGTAATATCGTTACCCACAGTGACACCAAAGATCGCTTGTTCCGCCTCTTCTTCACTGACTCGGCTCAACTCTTTACCAATCACAACCACCAGCTCGCCTTCAAAATGAACGTTCTTCGCTTTCGGTGGCACTTGAATCACTTCGCCTGTGAGGGTTAAAGAAGAAGGAAGCTTAAGAAACATAGGTGGCGGCGCATCGGCAGGTGATGCTAGGTGACTAGCGAAGTTCATGCCGACCGCAAACACCTTTTCAGGCTTGGTAGGCAATAATACTTCGACTGACTCAAGAGGAATCGAGGTTTTTGCGACTGCATATTCACCGAAGATGTCACCACTGATTGGCAACACAGAGTCTTTATCTAACTTCCCATAGCTGATCTTATCTTGATATTGATAGCGCACGAACTCCTCAGTTTCGACGCTGCTATCAGACTCGTCATTTGCTAAAGCAGCGTTAGCAAAAACAAAGGTAGAACAAGACACCGCAAGTATTGATACCAACCCTTTCATTAACTTCATGGCTAACTCCCTAACCGTTTATTCCTATCAGTTACTGTAGTCTAAACACAAGTATGCATCGCTTATTCTCAGCGGATCAGGTTCTCTGTTTGTTCCTTTTCCTGTCTAGCAAACCGTTCGATTCTGTTTTCTACACGCATAAAAAAACCGAGCAACTCGCAGTGAGTTACTCGGTTTGACTTATTCCCGATGTATTCAGTCGTTGTTGGTATCAACGAACGATTTTGCAATCACGACTGAATTCAATGTGATGCTTCGTTCCCGCAAAGCACCACATCAATACATGCCATTGTTAAACGGCATGTATGTTATACCAATCGTAGTAAATAACTGGTCATCCTAGCTTGTTAAAAAGCTCGACAACTTCGTTAGAATTTTTGATTGTAGAATAACTACTTATCGAAAAATTCCGTCTTGTTCTCAAGCTTTTTTCCTGCGCTATTTCTGAACACTTACTTACTGTGATTGGTATTAATCATTTACAGTTGAGCAAATGATCCTTCCCACGAGTATGTCTCACCCGCGAACTCAACAGTGTGAGTTGCTTGCTGCGTGTCTTCAGCTTGGTTTGAAATACCATAATGGTAAGTGTTGCCAGAAGTAGTCTGAATGCGAACAACAGTCCCGACACTGTTATGGCCCACAACAGACACTGATTTAACTAGACCACGAGCGCCTACAGAGGCTTCGATAGACTCGTTAAAGTAACCATGCGTTTCTAGTACAGAAGCAAACACGTGGTTTTGACCAGACTGACGTAAGATGAACGCAGGCTCACTCTTAAGATTGAAGTCTGGATCGTTAGCACCAGTACGAGCAAAAATCACTTCGCTGCCCGCATTAGCGCTGGTTACTAGGCTGTAGTAGCTGCTGTCATGTAGCCAGCTGACTAGAGAACCTTCTTCGTTCACTTTGCCTGAAGCAACGTTCCATAAGTGTTGGTAACCGTTATCTTCACCTAATGGCTTAAGCGTTTTTTCCATGTTGTAATCGAAGTCAGTACGGATGATTTGACCAGAGTGGTGAACTGGTAGGTCGTATTGGTGCTCAGCGTCAGCTTCGATGCGATATACATCGATAACTAGTGGCTTCTCGAACTCAGGAAGTTCAGCAAGAATCACGCTGCGTTGCATGTCTACGCCTGTGTAGTACTCAGAAATTGTGCCGCTCATGCCTTGCAGAGACTGGTCGTCTGCTACGAAGAAGTGCTTCTGACCAAACTTAGACTCAGCCAATGCTGTGTTGAAGTTGTTCTGCGTTTTCTGATCAACCGTTACTGTGTTATGAGCAACCGTCTGCTTACAGTAAGACTTGTTC
This sequence comes from Vibrio lentus, assembly GCF_002875945.1. GTDB lineage: Bacteria > Pseudomonadota > Gammaproteobacteria > Enterobacterales > Vibrionaceae > Vibrio > Vibrio apostichopi. Next base: position 23,742 of record NZ_MCZK01000151.1, on the reverse strand, counting down.
TCTGGAATGTAACGACCGCCAAACTTAGGCTCAACGTTTACCCAGCGACCGAAGCCGTAATCGTGCAGTACTTCGTGGCCACGGTTGAATACGCTTAGGTGCAATCCATCGTAGTGACCGTGGTCTAGAGCAGAGTGATACTGGTGATCAGAACCGTGTTGACCAAACCAGATCAACGCCATCGTATCGTCGTCCTGCTCGTCACGGTGACGAAGGATGCTTACGCCGCCTTTTTCACCTTCAGGGCCGTCGGTTACAAACAGGCTACCCCAGTTGAATGCTTTGATGTCGTCTGCTGAATCAACCGCGTCAGACAATGTTTTACCTGAAGCATGAACCCAAACGTTTTGTTGGTGGTTAGCCATACCAAGCAGAGTTTCAGTCTGCTCGTAACGGTGGTAACACACAGACGTTGCCATGATAACGCCTTCATCGTTGATAGAGATTGTCTTCGATGAATCGTTCAGAGCTGGCAATGTACCGTCTGGGAATGCCGTTTTGAATACAGAGTAAGACGTTGTCTTGATCACTGAATCATTGAATTCATAGATACCAACTTCAGGCTGACGACGTTCAATCGCTTCTGCGAACAGGTAGATTGGACGTAGAGAGAAACGGTGGTAGTAAGGACCTTCCATGTAGTAGCCGTCAGGCGAGAACAGTTGGTCAAGTTGCGCTAAGAAACCGCCGCTTACTTTATCTAGTTTCAGGCCGTAAAGCGCTTTGTCTACAGACTCTTGGTCGTTGATTGCGTAACCACAGATACCTACCGCTGCCACTGCCCATAAGCCGTGGTTGTGTACGATATCGAAGTCGTGTGCGTAAGTAACAACGAACATTTCGATCATTTGCTTAAGAAGATCGTCTTCGATCAGACGCTTTTGCTCTTCAGAGATAGTGTGGTAGATGCAGCTGTACGCACAAGAAGCGTAAAGCATCCACATGTTCTCGTTCAACGTTTGGTGGAACAGCTTACCCGGAGGGTTAGAGTCACGGCTTACGTTGCTTTCAAGTGTTGGGTACACCGTCGCGTACGCGGTTAGCATATCAACGATGTAATCACGGTACTTTGTTTCCTCAGTGATAAGGAACAAACGACCCGCTAGATCCATGTGGATGTAGTTTTGCTTATGACGGTTGTGCTCGTAACCGCCGCCTTCACCGTGACCAGGTACTTCAATGCCAACTTCCGCCATGTAAGCGTCAGTTTGTTTAATGTCGCGAGTCAGTGCGTTACCTAAAAGGCTATCCTTGCCAAGTTCTTTACGAAGCTCTGCTGCTTCATCAAAGTTAAGTAAAAGTGGTTGATAGCTCATTATTATTTCCCCTGCTCTGCTAATTCTGGGTTTAAAGTTGTTTCTACTGAGTAGAAGCCTGTCCAGCTGTATACTTTGCCGTTCAGCTCTACTTTGTGTTCAGTGCTGTCAGTCGCGCCAAGTTGGTTGCTGATCATCACTGTCACGTTTGATTTCTCTGTGGTGATCTCAACTACCGAACCGATATTCGTGTGAGCCACTACTTTGATGTCTTTCACAACACCACGTGCATTAACTGATTGCTCGAATTCTTCGTTGAAGTAACCGTGCGTTTCAACAACAGAAGCAAACAATGTTGTTTCGCCTTTGCTACGTAGAATGAACGCAGGCTCTGAACGTAGGTTGAAGCTTGGATCGTTAGCGCCAGTGCGAGTAAAGATAACTTCAGCATTGTCGTTAGACGTTGCACCTAGCCAAGTGTAGTAAGTGTTGTTTTGTAGCCAGCTTACAAGTGCTGTGCCCTTCACTTCACCGCTTGCCACGTTCCATAGGTGTTGGTAACCGAAATCGTCACCTAGGGTGTTCAACTCTTTGTTTGCTTGGTATTCGAAGTTAGTACGAACAATCTGACCTTGATATTGGTGTGAGTAGTCGTATTGATGTTCGCCTTCACCGCCTTTCTCAGAATCTAAACGGTAAAGGTCTAATAGTAGCGGAGATTCTAATTCTTCAAGGTTTAGCATAAACACGCTGCGTTGCATGTCAAAGCCTTGGTAGTGATCGTTAGCAAATGCACTCATACCGTTGATTTGCTCGTCTTCTACTTTAAAGAAGTGAGGTAAACCGTGTACTGAGTCTGCACGTTCAACGTCAAAGTTGTTCTGACATTTTTCATCAATCGTGACGGCATTGTGAGCAATCGTTTGACGAGCGTAAGATTTGTTTTCGTCTAGGTAACGGCCGCCGAATTTTGGCTCAACGTTCACCCAACGACAGAAGCCGTATTCACGCAGCACTTCTTGACCACGGTTGAAGAAAGAAATACCCAACGTATCAAAGTTGCCGTGACCCATGCCGTGCTGGCCGTAGTTCATAACAAGTTGAGAAACGTCGCCTTTCTTATCCTGCATACGGATAAAGCCTTGTGCGCCGTTGTGACCTTGAGGGCCTTCGTTCAACTCAACACTTGGCCAGAAAGGCATGCCGATTTCTTTTTCAGCAGAAGCGGCTTCGTAGGCTTTAGATAACTCAAGACCACATGGGTGCATCCATACTGCGTCTTGAATCTTCGCCATACCAAGAATGTTTTGGTCTACGCCGTTTTCAGAAGAGTAATGCTTGCTGTAAACACTAACGGCAACTTGAACACCCATATCTGTGATACCCATAGTACGAGAAGCATCATTCAGAGCCGGGAACTCACCGTTCGGGTAAGCCGTCGCAAGCATCGCTTGTACTGTGTTGCCAATCACACCGCCTTTGTAGTTGTAGATATCCACTTCAGGCATGTGGCGGTGAATCACTTCAGCGAACACACACGTTGGACGAATCGCGTAACGGTGGTAGTAAGGACCTTCCATGTAGTAACCAGAAGGTGCAAACAGTTGGGAAACTTGCGCTAAGAAACCGCCAGTGTCGTTACGGTCGATGCCGTACACTGACATTTCAAGGTACTCGCGCTTGCCTAGAGCAAGACCACAGATACCCACTGCGGCTACTGCCCAAATACCGTGGTTATGAATACGGTCGAAGTCGTGTGCGTATTTAACGGTGAACATTTCTAGCATTGGTTCGAAAATGCGAGACTCAATGTTGTCACGTTGTTCTTGTGTCAGTGTTGAAGCAACACAAGAGTAAGCTAAGCTTGAGAACATTAACCAGCAGTGTTCGTTCAGGATTTGGTGGAACAAACGACCGGTAGGGTTAGTGTTTTTCTGTACGTGGTAATCAAACGTTAGATATTTGTCTGCGTACTCTTCTAGTAATTCTGTAACAAAGTCAGCGTACTTTTGCTCTTTAGTGATCAAGAACATGCGACCAGCTAGATTCATATACGTGTAATTTTGCTTATGGCGGTTATGTTCGTAACCCCCAGCTTCACCATGACCTGGGACATCAATAGGTAAACGCATGAATGCTTCTAGATCTTTCGCGTTCGCTGCAATGGTTTTGCCCATTAAGCTAGAACGGCCCACTTCAAGATGAAGTTGCTCTATTTCAGCTTCAGTCAACAATACTGGTTTAGTCGTCATATTCTTTGTCACCCTCAATAAAGAGTTTATCTGCTTAAACTTTGATTAAATTTTCAAACTCCATATAAAGTAATACAATATGAGCTTTAATTATACCTATTCGTCGCCAAATGATGAGTAGAGTCACATAATTAGCTATAAGTCATTGATGTAGCTGACTAATGACAAATATCAGTCATTCATTAAGTTGTTGATTTATTTACGCTATATAAAGTATCGCTTGATCAATATCACACAAATTTAGATATATTGTATTACAATTAGGCTCATTCCCTTATGATGGATGCAAGTTAAGTAACACTTAAAAGATTTAAACAGATTAGGAGATACACAATGAACTCTTTCTTTATCCTAGATGAAAACCCATGGGAAGAACTTGGTGGCGGCATTAAGCGTAAAATCGTTGCTTACACTGACGATCTTATGGCTGTACACCTGTGTTTTGATAAGGGCGCGATTGGCCATCCTCATACTCACGAAATTCACGACCAAATCGGTTATGTTGTTCGTGGTAGCTTCGAAGCTGAAATCGACGGCGAGAAGAAAGTGCTTAAAGAAGGCGATGCTTACTTCGCTCGTAAACACATGATGCACGGTGCAGTTGCACTAGAGCAAGACAGCATCCTTCTTGATATCTTCAACCCTGCGCGTGAAGATTTCCTAAAATAATTAATAGCGCAACCTCAGTTGCTAAGGTAAGCATATGAAATCATTAAACATCGCGGTCATTGGCGAGTGCATGGTTGAGCTACAAAAGAAACAAGACGGGCTTAAGCAAAGTTTTGGTGGCGATACGCTGAATACTGCACTTTACTTGTCACGCTTAACAAAAGAGCAAGATATCCAAACTAGCTATGTAACAGCGTTAGGTACTGATCCATTCAGTGTCGACATGTTGAAAAAGTGGCGAGCAGAAGGTATCGACACAAGCCTAGTGGCTCAGCTTGATCACAAACAACCAGGGCTTTACTACATCGAGACCGATGAAACTGGTGAACGCAGCTTCCATTACTGGCGTAGTGACGCTGCCGCGAAATTCATGTTTGATCAACCAGACACCCCTGCTCTACTTGATAAGCTATTCTCTTTTGACGCGGTTTACCTAAGTGGTATTACGCTTGCTATCTTGACTGAGAACGGACGTACGCAGCTATTCAACTTCTTAGACAAATTCAAAGCTCAAGGCGGCCAAGTATTCTTCGACAATAACTACCGTCCTAAACTTTGGGAAAGCCAACAAGAAGCGATTTCTTGGTACTTGAAAATGCTTAAGTACACGGACACGGCTCTACTCACGTTCGATGACGAACAAGAGCTGTACGGTGACGAAAGTATTGAACAGTGTATTGCACGTACGTCTGAGTCTGGTGTGAAAGAGATCATCATTAAACGTGGTGCAAAAGATTGCTTAGTGGTTGAAAGCCAAAGTGCTCGATACGTTGCACCCAACCCTGTAGACAACATCGTTGATACTACCGCAGCTGGTGATTCATTCAGTGCTGGCTTCTTAGCTAAACGCTTAAGTGGTGGTAATGCTAGCGATGCAGCATTAGCAGGTCATATTGTGGCAGGGACCGTGATTCAGCATCCAGGTGCTATCATACCTCTAGAAGCGACGCCTGATTTGTCTCTATAATTACGCACTTTATATATTAATCAAGGGTTTGCTTAGTTGAAAGCAAGCCCATAATTAACGTGAGAAAGAATTCATGACTACATTAAATGAACAACTAGCAAGCCTAAAAGTAATCCCTGTAATCGCAATCAACCGTGCTGAAGACGCTATCCCTCTAGGTAAAGCACTTGTTGAAAACGGTATGCCATGTGCAGAAATCACACTACGTACAGAATGTGCAATCGAAGCGATTCGCATCATGCGTAAAGAATTCCCAGACATGCTAATCGGTTCAGGCACGGTACTGACTAACGAGCAAGTTGACGCATCTATCGAAGCAGGCGTTGATTTCATCGTAAGCCCAGGTTTCAACCCTCGTACTGTTCAATACTGTATCGACAAAGGTGTTGCAATTGTACCGGGTGTAAACAACCCAAGCCTAGTTGAGCAAGCAATGGAAATGGGTCTTCGCACGTTGAAGTTCTTCCCTGCTGAGCCTTCTGGCGGTACTGGTATGCTTAAAGCACTTACTGCGGTTTACCCTGTTAAATTCATGCCAACTGGCGGCGTAAGCTTGAAGAATGTAGATGAGTACCTATCTATCCCTTCTGTACTTGCGTGTGGTGGTACTTGGATGGTTCCAACTAATCTTATCGACGAAGGTAAGTGGGACGAACTAGGCAAGCTTGTTCGTGACGCAGTTGATCACGTTAACGCTTAATCTGTTTTAGATTTGGTGATAAAGCCTCACTTCGGTGGGGCTTTTTGTTATCTGAGGTTTTTCAATAACTGGATTTTGTTATCTAAATCTTTTGGGTAACTGAAGTTTGATAGTTGATAGTTGATAGTTGATAGTTGATAGTTGATAGTTTGAAGCTGTTACCTGAAAAGCACAATGCTCAAACAAGTTAAGACCTCTACAATACATTCCCGTTTATCAGGCCATCCACCAGCTTTGTGACTGGTAATTTGTAATTTTGTGCACATGCTATTTCACTTCGCTAGAACGACTTACACGACCTGACAAACACTCTAAGCACTCACTTATGTAATCTAACTCACTCGACTCATATCGTATCTTGAGCCCTGTATCGACGCCTCCGCCCTTCTTAGCCCATAAGCATACAAATATCTTTCATATGCTTAGAAATCGCCATGAAGTAATACAAGGCTTATGGCTGTGGCTATGGTTATCGCTTATCGGGTATTGGGTATTGGGTATGATTCTCGCTGTCGCCTACTCCAATTTCGAGCGGTTGGACAAACCTAGACCCTAAACAGCAGAACAGCAGAACAGCAGAAAAATTGAGCGGATAAATCGTGTAGATAAATAGTACGGATAAATAATGAGCAATTCAGGGCGTGAAATAGAAAATAGCGGCATAAAAACAATAAGCTACACTTAAATGCCAGAAACGAAATTTTGCGATTTAGTACTGAGATTTAACGTGAATCCCGTCGCACAACCACGTTCAGTTGTAGCATATTTGTTACGGTTATAATTAAAATCTTATAAATAAGGCAAACCAAAGCCTTATTACTTATATTGTAATACATATAAACATTTAAACTTCAATTTACCTTGGATCTAGAGCAATTCACAAAAACAATTAAAACCAATAAAAACAGCAGGTTAAATTAACTTACCGTGTGTACCCAAAAATCAATGCGACCTAGATCATACTAAAGACATATTGTAGTACAAATAAACCTTTGGACGCGTTAATCTAAGCCCAGTTAATTATGATATTTAAAAGGCTGAAAAGATGACTATTGATACTTTTGTTGTTCTCGCCTACTTCTTCTTTTTAATCGCTATTGGTTGGATGTTCCGTAAGTTCACCACGTCGACTAGTGATTACTTCAGAGGGGGCGGCAAAATGTTGTGGTGGATGGTTGGTGCAACTGCCTTCATGACACAGTTTTCAGCATGGACGTTTACAGGTGCCGCAGGACGCGCGTTCAATGACGGTTTCGTTATTGTAATCCTATTCTTAGCCAATGCTTTTGGCTACTTCATGAACTATATGTACTTCGCTCCAAAGTTCCGCCAACTTCGTGTGGTAACGGCGATCGAAGCTATTCGTCAGCGCTTTGGTAAAACGTCTGAACAGTTCTTCACATGGGCAGGTATGCCTGACAGCCTTATCTCTGCGGGTATCTGGCTAAATGGTCTAGCTATCTTCGTAGCAGCGGTATTCAACATCCCAATGGAAGCAACCATTGTGGTAACGGGTATGGTTCTAGTATTGATGGCAGTCACGGGCGGCTCTTGGGCGGTTGTTGCTTCTGACTTCATGCAAATGCTTGTTATCATGGCGGTAACCATTACTTGTGCGGTTGCGGCTTACTTCCACGGTGGCGGCTTAACTAACATCGTTGCTAACTTCGACGGCGACTTCATGTTAGGTAACAACCTAAACTACATGAGCATCTTCGTTCTTTGGGTTGTGTTCATCTTCGTGAAGCAGTTCGGTGTAATGAACAACAGCATCAACGCTTACCGTTACCTATGTGCGAAAGACAGTGAAAACGCACGTAAAGCGGCAGGCCTAGCATGTATCCTTATGGTTGTTGGCCCACTAATCTGGTTCCTGCCACCTTGGTACGTAAGTGCATTCATGCCTGATTTCGCATTGGAGTACGCTTCAATGGGTGATAAAGCGGGTGATGCTGCTTACCTAGCATTCGTACAGAACGTAATGCCAGCAGGTATGGTTGGTCTTCTTATGTCAGCAATGTTCGCTGCAACAATGTCTTCTATGGATTCAGGTTTGAACCGTAACGCTGGCATCTTTGTAATGAACTTCTACAGCCCGATTCTTCGTCAAAACGCGACTCAGAAAGAGCTGGTTATTGTAAGTAAGCTAACCACTATCATGATGGGTGTTATCATCATCGCGATTGGCTTGTTCATTAACTCTCTACGTCACTTGAGCTTGTTCGATATCGTAATGAACGTAGGTGCGTTAATTGGCTTCCCAATGCTTATCCCTGTACTACTTGGTATGTGGATTCGTAAGACGCCTGACTGGGCTGGTTGGTCTACGCTAATCGTTGGTGGCTTCGTTTCTTACATCTTCGGTATCTCGCTTCAAGCAGAAGACATCGAGCACCTATTCGGTATGGAAACAGCGCTTACTGGCCGTGAATGGAGCGACTTGAAAGTTGGTCTTAGCCTAGCGGCTCACGTAGTGTTCACTGGTGGTTACTTCATCCTAACTTCTCGCTTCTACAAAGGCCTATCGCCTGAACGTGAGAAAGAAGTTGACCAACTATTCACTAACTGGAACACGCCGCTAGTAGCGGAAGGTGAAGAGCAACAAAACCTAGATACTAAACAGCGTTCAATGCTTGGTAAGCTTATCAGCACAGCAGGTTTCGGTATCCTAGCAATGGCTCTGATTCCAAACGAACCAACAGGACGCTTGTTGTTCCTACTATGTGGTTCAATGGTACTCACCGTTGGTATCCTACTGGTTAACGCATCTAAAGCTCCGGCTAAGATGAACAACGAGTCAGTTGCTAAGTAGCTAAACAGGCCACTAACACGTTAAACCAATAATGAAGCCCATGTTATTCGATAACATGGGCTTTTTGTTTACCACTTAAGCTTGCGCATACTGTCAACTCTGAATAGCACTTTAATGTTTCTCCCCTCCTTCTCGAAACCCATCCAATACACCCGTTACCCCCCTCTTTCAGACAGAGTTTTCTTACCTCTATTTTTTGTAATCTCACTTTCTTTTAAACTTTCCAATGGTTTGATCTCTTTCTGCTTTTCTTTCTGTTACTTTTAACAACTAGACAAACACAACAGATAATTACAATGAAAAAAACATCACTATTACTTGCTTCCATTACTCTGGCTCTTTCTGGTGTCGCACAAGCTGACCAATTAGAAGACATCCAAAAATCAGGCACACTTCGTGTCGGCACCACCGGCGACTACAAACCTTTTTCTTACTTCGACGGCAAAACCTACTCTGGTTATGACATTGACGTAGCTAAACATGTTGCAGAGCAGCTGGGCGTTAAATTGCAGATTGTTCGTACTACATGGAAAGATCTACTGACCGATCTAGACAACGATAAATACGACATCGCGATGGGCGGTATCACGCGCAAAATGCAGCGTCAGTTAAACGCAGAACAAACTCAAGGCTACATGACTTTTGGCAAGTGTTTCTTAGTTGCGAAAGGCAAAGCAGAACAGTACAACAGCATCGAGAAAGTGAACCTTTCTTCTGTGCGTGTTGGCGTTAATATCGGCGGGACTAACGAGATTTTTGCGGATGCTAACTTGCAAGACGCGAGCTTCACACGTTACGAGAACAACCTAGACGTTCCGCAAGCCGTTGCGGAAGGTAAAGTTGATGTGATGGTGACAGAAACTCCTGAAGGCCTGTTCTATCAAGTGACAGACGAGCGCCTTGAAGCAGCTCGTTGTGAGACACCGTTTACCAACAGCCAATTCGGTTACCTGATTCCAAAAGGTGAACAACGCTTGTTGAACACAGTAAACTTCATTATGGATGAGATGAAATTGAAAGGCGTTGAAGAAGAGTTCTTGATCCACAACTCTCTTAAGTAACTCTTTTCGATTTATACAGTGACAAAAAAGAGGCCAGCAATGCTGGCCTCTTTCGTTATGGTTAAATGGTTCGCTTTTAGTTTAATCGTTAGATTCTAATAGCTAACCTCCAATGTAACGTTAACCGTGAGTGATGACATTTTGTTGCACTAACGCATCCAAAATATCCGAAGGCATAGTGCCACTTAAGGTTAGCTGAGGAGCAAGGTCTTCAACCACAATCACCTGTTCCGTAGTACCTAAACCATCAGACTTGATCGTAAGCTCAATATCATCCCCTTCCACTTTCGCGTCTATCTGTTGCAGTAACGCCGTCATGTCTGGAGATGTGTTCTTCAGCTCTGGCAATACTTCGCGCAAGTCGATCTGGTCACCTTCAGATAGGCTGAAATCGGTAATGGTGTCTTCAACGCCATCTTCGATATTAAGCCATACGAACGAATCCATTCCATCACCACCAGTTAGGATATCTGAACCGCCGCCGCCAATCAGTGTGTCGTTACCGTCACCGCCAACCAGCGTATCGTCACCCGCGCCACCTTCCAGTCGGTCATTTCCAGAACCCGCAGTTAGGTCAGTCGCATTCGCGCCTGCCAATAGTTGAATATCGTCGGTTTCCGAAGCCAGGTTAATGTCGACCGCGTCAGACACAATGTTCAGGTTAAGGTCGATTGAAGCCGAGGTCGCCGTGTCGTTGTTGTCAGTCTCTTCAGAAACCGCCTCAACTTTAAGCGTGTAGCTACCCGGAGTTTGAGAAAGCCCTACCGCCTGCAAGCTTTCAATTGCATCCGCCGTTGCTACCCAAACACCGCCACCGAGATCGGTCACAGAACCGACATCACTGGTGATTTGAGCGCCAGCAGGCACATCACTGATATGCAGCGTTAGCTCCTCAGTAATGTCCGTTAAGGCAGCGATAATTCCCACCAAAGGAACGCCACTCGCACTGACTGACTGGCTCGCAGTAATGTTTCTCACGTAATTAGACGCAGTATCAATCGACAAGGTTGGCGCATTCGCCACTGGCGTTACCGCGATGTTGTAAACAACAGGCGTCGTCTCTATCGCGATACCAGAAGGGTTTCCGCTGTCTTTAGCGACAACTTCTAAGCCAATGCTACTGGTTGGAGACAGGCTCGCATCAAGGTAGACACCGTTTGGACTGGTTGGCGTATCAATCAGCGCATTTAAGTCACTCAGAGTGCCAACTAAGATAACCGAACTGGTATTGTTGCCATTGACCATCACCGTCGTCACTGCCGGAAGTGAAACGTTCAATGTACCGTAATCCACTGTCAGCGTGACGGTCATCAGATCATCAGAAAATGTATCAACATAATCAGGGTCACTGACATTGATACCACTCAATAGCTGACCAGCATCCTCGTCAACAATCGTAGTGACACTGTCACCATTAACGACAGGTGTATCGTTCACTCCATCGACAATCGCGGTGATCTCTGCAGTATCCGTTAAGAAGTCATTAGCGCCGTTGGTTGTACCATCATCTTCAACGGTATAGGTGAACTTAACGTTGCCATTGTATTCATCAGCCGCCGTAAATATCCAGTATGGGCCAGTGATCATAGCGTCATCAGTGCCACCTACGTTTTCGAAGCGCTGTAACTGGCCTTGGCCTTCGTCGAGCACCAGATTAGTCACGGTAATCGTGTCGTTTTCCGGATCGCTCGTCGCAGCAATTAAATCGCCCTCTTTGATGATCAACTGACCTTCTTCAAGGATGTTTCCTAAGTCGATGTCCGTTGCCACTGGCTGATCATTTACTTCGGTTACTTCAAGACTAATTTCAGCACTATCGGTTAGGAAATCATCCACGCCATTAGTTGTACCGTCATCAGTAATTGAGTAATTGAATTTAACGTCGCCGTTAAAATCGTTGTCAGCTATGAACAGCCAGAATGGTCCAGTAATCGCTGCATTATCCGCACCACCTGCATTTTCAAAGCGCGTTAGTTGGCCTTGTCCCTGAGTCAGAGTTACACCAGTTACCGTTAAGTTGTGGTTTTCTGGATCAGAGCTTGCTGCAATCAAATCACCTTCAACAATGACGATTTGGCCATCTTCAGCAATCGAACCTAAATCAACGTCTGTCGCGACAGGTGCATCATTCACTTCCGTTACGACAAGGCTAATTTCAGCATTATCAGTTAAGAAATCATCCACACCGTTGGTGGTACCGTCATCAATAATGTCGTAATTGAACTTCACATCGCCATTAAAATCATTGGCTGCAGTGAATATCCAGAATGGTCCAGTTATCCCAGCGTCATCAGCACCACCAGCATTTTCAAAGCGCGTTAATTGGCCTTGTCCTTGAGTCAGGGTTACACCCGTAACCGTCAGGTTATGGCTTTCGATGTCAGAACTTGCTGCAATCAAATCGCCTTCAACAATGACTATCTGGCCATCTTCAGCAATCGAACCTAAATCAACATCAGTCGCCACCGGAGCGTCATTCACTTCCGTCACCTTAATGGTGAACGTAGTTTGATTGGTTTGAGCGGTATTCGGATCACCCGCGTCAATCAAGCCGTTATTACCACCATCATCGAGCGTTGCATTGATTGTGACTAAACCACTCTGATTGAGGTAGTTCTGATCTGGGTCTGGTTTGAAAGTCACTGTTCCATTAGTCAATGCGGTATTGATGTCAGCTTCTTTACCGGTAATCACCAATGAACCGTCAGGTTGCAACACAAACGTCACGTCAGGTGAGCTCGTAAACTCAAACACACCTTGCGCTCCCTGCAGCGTTTGATCCATTTGCAACGTAAGAACATACGGCGCATCTGGGTTATCAAAGTTAGCGTCAACATCGTAGATACTGAAGTTGTCGATAGCGATGCTAATATCTTCCGCCGTTTCAATGTTGGTCACATTCACAAACGTCGGTTGATCGTTAATAGGGTCAATCACTAAATCAACATCGAAGCTGGTTGGAGTACCTAAGTATTCGGTGTTGTCAGCGTCTGTATCTACAGAGCGAACCGTAATCTGCAATGGTCCATTGATGCCAAGCACATTACCCGCATCGCTGTTATGTTCACCCGAACTAAATACGATCTTATCGAGCGACTGAGCAGGAACATCAAGTGTCCATAGTTGTGTCCCCGAATCGTAGCTAGCCAATGTCGTGCCGTCTGGATAGAAAATAGAAGCATCTTGAGGCACACCCGCCACTTCAACTCGAAGTGTTTCAGGAGCATTTTCAGTAAACGTTCCGCTTCCTGTTGCCGACAATTCTTTGTCCAAAATAGTCGCATTGATTTCGATATCAATGTTTTGACCTTCGTTGCCTGTCACAGAGTCAGTTGGATTGGTATCGACATCATCACCAACAGGTACCACATGCAGTTTGAAGCTTGGCAAGTTTGCCGCCGCAGTAGGCACACCCAACAAAGATTCTTGAGTGAAGACTTCAACGCCAAACTCGGCCGTACCACTGAAGTTTTTCGGCGGTAAAATCGATAGCTCACTCAAATCGAACGAAAACCCTGATGCTTGAGGCAGTTGAACACTCCATTCACCACCACCGTTATTCTTCACTGTGTATGCTGATGCAGCATCTGCACTCATTAAGAAGCCATCGGGTACACCCGTAAACTTAATCGAAACGAACTGCTCTGAGCCATCAAGGTCAGTCAATGCAATCGATACTGGGCCCGTACCTGACAAGGAAATAAGCTGGTCTTCGTTACCTGTAATCTCGATAACATCCGGATCACTGCCCGGTCCTGTGACAAGGACATCATCCACGACAGGAACCACTTCAAAGTTCACACTCGTAGAGAAAGTATCCGTGTCGATTGCACTGCCAACAGGAGAAGCTGTCTCATTGTAGGTAGCCGTATCGGTAATTGTCCCACTGACATTCACTTGAACCTGATTAACGTCATTACCCGTAGGGTAATTAGGAGCAGCTCTGAACAAGACGTTATCTAGAGCACCCGCGTTAATCTGAGCTTCATCGAAGGTTACCGTTGTACCAAGAGATACACCCGCGCTGGTATAAAACGCACCAACACTCGTGTCATCCAAAGTCAGCGTAATAGATGTGAATTTTTCGTCACCACCTTCAACCCCACTTACTTGGTCAGTAATAGTTGAGCTGAAATCAAGCTGGATATAGGTATCTTCGTAGCCAACTGGATCTTGCCCAGCCTGGCCATCGGTATCGACAGGATTGAACAAGTCGTCCAATGAGCCTGTGACTGTAACGTCGATGTCTGGGTTGCCTTCAACATCTGGCGCGACTTTGATTACCACATCGGTCACCAAGGTTTTTTCATCACCTGAAAGGAGATCTTTGGTCACAATGGTTAGTGGTAACTTAAAGTCACCAGAGTAGTCCGCTGGTAGGTTCAGTAACAGCCCAGAAAAGTCCGTTGAAACGCCTTGGTCGACTGTTGTTTCGAATACATATTTGCCGTTAACGAAGTCGACTTCACTGCTTCCCGCTAAACTGATTGGGAAAGTACCGCCTGGGTTAATGGTCACAGAGGAATCAATAATGATGGTCACTTGGTCTGTTGAGGCATCTTCTCCAGAGAAAGTGATCAAACTATTTAGCGCAGAGCCTAAGTCTAGCTGTGTGTCTTCTATAGCATCGACAACGCTGTCTGGTGTCATCGTAATATCTGCAGCCACCTCATTCCCGCCAACAAGCACTTCTGGGAACGATAGATTTACTTCACCTTCCCTTTGAACCGCCGCTGATGACTCAATTTCAACACCATCACCGCGATCAACCACTGTACTAAAGATGGTCATCTTGATGTCATTGAAAACGCCGGGGATATTAGAAACTGGCGGAAATGCTAGACCGTTCGGTGCACCAATGCTAAACAGATCTTCATTGGTTACAACCCAGCGACCATTACCTTCGTATGCAGCACCAATAACAAGTAACTGATTGAGCACATCATCTGATAGCGCTGAGTCGTCCACGTTTGTCAATTGAATAACTAACTGGTCCACTTCTTCGATAGCAGACGAAGCATCAGTTTCTTCGTAACGAATAACAAACTCATCCGTTACCGATGCATTGTCACTGTTGGTTGTAAATTTGAGGACACCGGTCAGAGCATCTGCAACCACTGTTGTTAGAGCAGTGAGACCTGAAACCTCATCGACAACAAGTTTGTTATTGGCATCTTCTGGTTCAACCACAGGTCGTACTTGAACATCAATAGAACCGTTAATCGTCGCGGTAACGATGCCTTGACCAGGATTGCCAGCGTCGACGTATTCATGATCTCGCTCTTCAATCATCACCACAGTATCAAGTGTAAAATCAGTACTTGAATCTTGAGCTGGAGTGATTTGGATGAAGTTATTGTTCAGCGCGATTTGAGTGAACTCTTCTGGCGTCTGGCCACTCTTAGGTGTGATGGTTAAAGTGCCTGCGGCAGCATCGTAAACCCAAGTTACATCGCCATTAACCACAACACTTTCAACATCCGTTGGAATGTCACTGATGACAATAGAAGTAAAATGCTCATCATCATCAATATAGTCAGTACCCTCTGGGTGCCAATCAATATTGATAGCCGTATCTTCGTCGCCGTTGGTCACGGTATTGTAAGTTGCTGAGGTATCGATCCTAGGCTCTACCAACACTCGAACTTCCTGATCAAAAGAAAGCGTATGACCATCGTTTTCAGTCACGATCACTTTACCTTGAATATGGATATTCTCCGTCGACGAATCGACAGGTCTGATGCGAATACCTGAGGTTTTACCCGCCTCAGTAATGTTCGCTTCATAGATAGGTTTAGATAAGTCAGGACTACCGCCCGGTCCAGTCTCGTAACCAACAAAGTTAAGATCAATCACTGTACCGTCGCCGTCTTCCAGAATAACGCCGTCGGGTATACCCGATAGAATCACAGTGAGCGACTCCGAACCATCATCAGCTAATGGCGTAGTACCAGTATCAGGTCTTCTTTCTCCAGATAACACTGTGAAGTCCAGCAGAGCATATCTATCGCCATTTTGACTCTCTTCAATAGTCGTTTGAACACCACTCGTTGTACCGTCATCAAACGTTGTCCAATCTGTACCATTCGTTCCACCATAAGGAACATCAGCAACACCTTTAACCTCGACGTTGACCGTCTTAGTACCCAGTATTTCTTCATCGACTTGCGCACCTGAAGAAAGGTTCGCGGTGTCTTTAACCACACCGGTTACATCGAAAGTAAAATCCACATTGCTGTGTTTGGTTGGAACGACTTCCACGTTAGCCAAATCGGAATACGCAATTTCTTGGTAATTGGTACCACTGACTGTAGGAACAACTGTAGTCGTCCCTAGGAAATAGAGCACCGCGCCTTCAGTAACATTGCTGATACGAACAAACAGTTCTTCAGAACCATCGGTATCCACTGACCCAGTCATGGTGATGACTTCGTCTAGCGTGAATGCGTCTTTGTTGTCCAAAGGACCAATGTAATCAGGATCATCGATGTTGTCTTCGTTGATCTTGATACGACTCACACTGAATGTGCCTGGGTCGGCGTCAGCAGTGACATCAATGATAATATTTTGCTCTACAGAACGAGCCGTCGTCTTATCGTTTGCTCCACCGTTGGCTGCATCATCGTATGGGTTACGTGTCTCTTCAGTAATAGCTGTCGCTTTAAATTCAATTTGCCCAGAGAAGTTATCAATAGGGTTAACCACGGTGCTATTGATATCAGCAGATGTGATGATATAAAAACCATTAACTGGCGTAAGCACTGAGCCATTTTGGTCAAGCAACTCAAACTTACCATCTCCCTGAACAACTTCGAGCTCATAGGTAATGGTTTCAGTGCGGCTGTTATCTTGTGATTCTGCGTTTAATTGCAGGGTAACGTTGTCTTCATCTTCGTTCACTTGATACTGATACGTGCTACTGGTGTCATCCCAAGTTGCAATATCAGCTACAGCTTCAATCTCAATTCTGAAGTTTGAATTAATGGTGTGATCAGGATTGTTATTGTTGTTGTCAATTTCAAGTTCATAATTGATTCGAACCCCATTTTCACCAGAACCAAAGTTTTGGTCAGGGACAAAGTACAGGTTGTCGATCGTCGCAATGGTTTGTCTTGCTTCATTTGGGTTTGGAGCAAAACTTTGGTCCATCACAGAGGAATCAAAGATGATATCGCCGTTAGGTTCCGGATCTAACTTGTGATACTCCATGCCATCAAAGTAATAGAACATACCTCTGTGGTTGCTGTTTTGAATCGTCAGTTGACCGATAGACTCGTTGTTATCTTGGTCATATAGGTTAACTTGCAGCGCAACTTGAGCTGGCGCATTAGGCAGACCACTCTGGTTATCTTGAACATTCTCAAGAGTCGGAGCATCGCCCGTTGCGTAAGGTATCGTTGAATCTCTACCCGCGTCCTCGAAAGTAGTCACTTTCAGCGCGATTCTTGTCGAGTCCCTATCAATAATCGTGATATCTAACGGAGTTTCAGAAGTGTCTAAATCGCCATCCGTCGCAATCACGTTAATCGAGAAGTCGATGGTGTCATCACCGTCATGATCTAGATAGCCATTAGCTCTAAATTCTATTTCGCCATTTGAGTTGATACGTAAAGTACCCAGTTGCCTTTCCTGAGTACCACCATTGCCATCATCAGTCTGCTCATAAACACGGATAGTTCGACTTCCACTTTGAACATTCAAGCCATCGCTAAAGCCAGTATTGTTACCTCGTTGAAAAACAATATCAGCCCCGTTACTTGAGATGCCCTCAATTCGACTCAGTACCGCACCATCAGCCCCCACATCCGTCGCATTGGCAAACATATCGACTTTAGAACCATTGTAATTCTGACCTTCAATACGAGTGATCGACTGAGTTGTCACTAACGGAACATCATCCGTCACTGTGATTTTCAGATCGATTGCGTTTGATTGGTCTTGGTCAAAGTCTTCAGCCACGACTGAGAAATCAAGTTCGATGTTATTTTCATCGGCACCATCAGGGTGTTTAAGCGGTTTAAACAATTCAAACTGATAGCTGTTATCCGAGGTATCGAAAATAATCTCGAACACCGCTTCATTACTCGTTACGGTTTGAGCAACATAGGTAAATGTTGTGCCTACCTGTGAAACAGTTAACCACTCTAAGCCTTCTCCATCGGAAGTTAAGCCAGCCAGAACCAAATCTTCATCAACCAATTCATACTTCACAACGCCATCAGCGCCTTCATCGACCGTGAACAGTCCATTGATAATGGTGTCTTCAGAACGATCCGAACCAATACCTGTAAGATCGTCTTCATCAACAACCGTTTCACCTGTCGGAGCGGTCATCACAGGCACATCATCGATCACCTCGATTGGCAATACATATTGGTTAGAATCATCGCCATCACCATCAACGGCAACAACATCAAACGGTATTGTTAATGTATCGAGGTTACTCGGTGTCGTAGCGTGATTGAGAGGGCCAAGCAAGGTAAAGGTGTAAGCACCATCATCAGTCAGCACTAATGTGAAAATCGGCGTTCCACTTGGGTCGGTCGCCCCTTGGTAGGTGGTCGTGTTGGCAGCACCGGTGATCTCAGTGATCTTAATACCTTCATTGCCCGACGATAGCGTTGCTTCCAGCGTTGAGATATTACGTAGTTCGTAAACTTCAACTTGGTCTGCACCTTCTGTGGTAACAAACGAACCCGTCGCTTGTGCCAGAGTACCTAAATCATCTTCATCAACCACAAACGTACTCGCGCTAGTGGTGTCAGTAATGGTTGGTACATCATCGGTAATCGTCACCGTAAGAGACTTCACGGCTGAGTCAGTGTTGTCTTTGTCGACTGCTATAACTGGCAAGGTGAAGATTTGATCATTGTTACCTTGTACTGGCAGGTGATCTAACTCTTCCAACAAGGTGAATGTGTACTCTCCTAGAACCACGCTGCTAAACGCGATGGTGAAGATATCCGTTTGGACACCGCCGCTCTCAACGTAACCAATATAATTATCGCTGTTCAGAGGATCTTCTTTTAGTTGAACCACCAAACCATCCGCTTGCAGATCGCCTGATGTGTTGAATTGAGCCGGATCAATGCGGAAGTAGCTAACATCATCACTTCCTGCTGTGAAAGTAATGGTTTCAGTTTGGCTCACAGGTAAACCCGGTGAAGAACCATCAATCAGATTTGCTTCAGCCAGCGCGACAGTCGGTACGGTGTCGATAGTTGGTGGCGCGCCATCTGCAATAGTTAGCGTTACAGTCGAAGTGACAATATCGCCATCTTTATCTTCCGATGTCACCGTAATGGTTTTAACGATGTTACCACCCGAATGATCGAGATTACGGTTAGGTTCGAAACGTACATCCCCTTCGAGATTGATAAACAGAGAACCTTCAGTGAACACAAATTCTTGCTCACCCGTGTCGGTTTGTACCAGAGACTCTTCAGGTTGGCTGCCATAGGTAAACTTAGTGATTGTGGCACCATCTGCGCTTTGCGCAGGCATCACATCAAAGACTGCTGTAGTCGGTGTTCCCGTGGTTGGCTCAGTAATGTTGAGCGCACCTGACTGCATCAGCTGAACATCATCGGTGATGGTGACTGTCAGCGGTTTAGACGCTGAAATATCACCATCGGTATCTTCTGCATAAACAGAAAGATCAAAGCTCAGATCGTTATTTCCTAAGCCATCAACATGGTCTAAACGTTCAAGCAGAGTAAATGTATATTGGCTCGGATTCGTGTCATCAAAATCTAGAGTGAAGATAACTTTCTCAACACCCGAACCATCCGTCGTGAATGCAATGTAGTCGCCTGAATTTACAGGGTCTTCACGCAAACTCAGTGACAAACCATCCGACTTCAACGCGCCGTTGGTATTGAATAGCCCTACTTCCACCACTATTTCAGCAATATCATCACTGCTTGCAAGTGAAGTAATGGTTTGAGTCATACTCACAGGGTTTACGCTAGGCGTAGAACCATCCGCAAGTAAGCTTTCTGACAATGCCACACCCGGCACAACGTCGATTGTTGGTCCGTCACCATCAACAATGGTGAGCGTAACCGTCGACGAAAAGATATCGTTATCAAAGTCTGAAGACGTGAACACGATTGACTTAACAATGTTCCCTGCAGAGTGATCAAGGTTTCGATTTGGCTCAAACCTTACGTCACCATCTAGTGTCACAAACAATGAACCTTCAGTGAAAACAAACTCTTGTTCGCCACTGATGTTAGGATTCAGAGTAATTGGAGAACCACCGTCATACGTGAACTGCGTAATGTTCGCGCCGTCTGCACTTGGTATTGGCATCACATCAACGGTAGTTGTTGTTGGCGTACCAGAATTTGGCTCGGTAATGGTTAAGAAGCCATCTTGCATTTGCTGGATGTCATCTTCTATCGTAACCACCACATCGCGCTTTGTTGACTCAGAATCATCTGTATCAACAGCATAGGTAGGTAAGCGGAAAGTAAGGTCGTTGTTGAGCACGCCATCAAGGTGATCAAGCGCCTCAATCAAGGTAAATGTAAACTGAGCTTTGTTTGCACTATCAAAGCTAATGGTAAATACATCGGTAACGTTACCCATACCATCATCGGTATAACCAATGTAGTCACCAGCAGAAGAAGGATCTTCTTTTAGTTGAACAACAAGACCACTTGATTTCAACAGATCGCCAGGATTGAATTCGTTGGTCGCAATTCTAAAGTGACTAAAATCATCACTTCCTTCGGTGTAAGTGATTGTGTGAGTCGAACTTACCGGAGAACCAGTTGGCGTCGAGCCATCCGCTAGATTGACTTCCGATAAGTTAACATCTGGAACCACATTGATAACTGGATCGATACCGTCTTTGATCGTCAAAGTGACATCCGCGGTATCTGTATCGTTATCAAAATCACTGGTGGTAACGACAATCGTTCTTACGATATCGCCAGATGAATGGTCTAGATCTCTGCTCGGCTCAAAACGAACCTCCCCTTCAATGGTGATGTACAGTAAGCCATCGGTTACGGTAAAGACTTGTTCTGTAGAGATGCTTGGGTCTAACGTTACAGCTGTGCCACCATCATAAGTAAACTGTGTCACTTTCGCGCCATCAGCACTCTGCGTTGGCATAACATCAATGATTGGCGTCGTTGGTGGCGTACCCGATGCCAAATCAGCTAATGAAGGCTCAGTGATACTCAAGGTACCATCTTGAACACCTTGTACGTCATCGGTGATCGCAACCGTCATTGGCGACATTGCAGAATCATCACCATCCGCATCAACCGCTAAAACAGGGACATCGAAGCTTAGTATATTGTTTTGTAATCCATCGACATGATCTAACGCTTCAAGCAGTGTGAACGTGTATTGCCCTAAATTGCTCGTCGAGAAGCTGATCGTGAAGACGTTGGTTTCTACGTTAGAACCGTCTTTAACGAAGCCAATGTAATTACCAGAATTAGCTGGCTGCTCTTTTATCTCGACATCTAAACCGTTTGATTTCAAAGCCCCTGAAGTATTGAACTGCGTAGGGTCAATTCTGAAATGACTGACGTCGTCACTACCGACGGTATAGGTAATGGTTTGTGTCATCGTTACTGGGTTGCCCGTTGGCACAGAGCCATCAGCCAGATCCACTTCAGATAACGTAATTCCAGGAACGAGGTCGATGGTAGGGAGGTCACCATCAACAATCTTAAGTGTCACTGTCGATGTAACAATATCGCCATCGAGGTCAACAGACGTCACCTCAATCGACTTGGTAATATCACCGCCTGCATGGTTTTGATTGCGCACTGGTTCGAAACGTATCTCACCTTCCGTCGTAATGAATACCGAGCCTTCCGTGAAGACGAACTATTGTTCACCATTCACATTTAAATCAAGGCTTTCTGCAGTACTACCATCGAAAACAAATGAAGTAACTTTGGCTCCATCAGCACTTTGGTTTGGCATCACATCAAAGGTATTTGATGTTTCAACACTTGATGCTGGCTCACGGCTGGTGATTGTGCCGTCTTGCATCAATTGCACATCGTCACCAATGGTTACGCCAAGCTGAGAAACTAACGAGTCATCGCCATCACTATCAACTGCATACACCGGTAGATTAAAGCTTAAATCGTTGTTGCCACGTGCATCTTGATGATCCAGAGCTTCGATTAAGGTAAATGTGTATTCGCCTAAGGTTCCAGCGTTAAAGTCCAACGTAAATACTGTCGTCTCTACATTAGACGAACTGGTAGTAAAACCGACGTACTGACCAGAGCCTTGAGGGTCTTCACGTAGTTCGACCGCTAAGCCATTCGACTTAAGTGCATCGTTAGTATTGAACTCGGTTGGTTCCAAACGGAAGCGAACCACATCATCACTTTGGTTGGTGAAAGTAATCGTCTGTGTTGAGCTGACCGCGCCAGCATTTGGTGCAGAACCATCAGCTAGGTTTGTTTCTGAGAGCGTAACGCTTGGTACCGCATCGATGGTTGGAATATCACCATCGGTAATGGTCAGCGTAACGGTTGAAGTCACCGGATCGTTATCAAAATCACTTGAAGTAACGACAATCGACTTCACGATGTCTTCGCTAACTGAATGGTCAAGGTCGCGATTCGGTTCAAAGCGCACTTGGCCTTGCAGAGTAATAAACAACTCACCTTCTGTGAAACTGAATTGCTGCTCACCTACGATGCTTTGATCGAGTGTTTTGACAATACCGCCAAATGAGAATTCAGTGATCGTCGCACCATCGGCACTCTGATTTGGCATCACATCAATGGTGTTGGTTGTAATGGTTCCATCTGCAAGGTTTGGTTCAGTGATATCTAACGTACCGTCTTGCATGATTTGGACATCATCACCAATGGCCACATTGAGTTGAGACACCAGTGAATCATCGCCATCACTGTCGACAGCGTAAACAGGTAGGTCAAAGCTTAAGCTGTTATTCGCAAGGCCATCTACATGGTCTAACGCTTCAAGTAAGGTAAAGGTGTATTCACCGAGCGTGGTGGTCGAGAAACTAATGGTAAACACTGGAACTTCAGTGCTCGAACCATTGGTAATAAAGCCTATGTAAGTACCTGGATTCGCAGAGTCTTCTTTTATCTCAACCGCAAACCCATTCGATTTAAGTGCACCACCCACATTGAACTCGGTTGGCTCAATACGGAAACTGCTCACATCATCACTTTGATTCGTAAAAGTAATCGTCTCTGTTTGACTTACAGCACTGCCGCTTGGAGTTGAACCATCTGCAAGGTTGGTTTCAGACAAGGTAACGCTTGGCACTGCATCAATGGTTGGGATATCACCATCAGTAATGGTCAGAGTGACCGTTGACGTCACCACATCTTTATCTAAATCGCTTGAAGTCACCACAATCGACTTCACGATGTCGTCGCTAAGCGTGTGGTCTAGATTACGGTTTGGTTCGAAGCGAACTTCACCTTGTAATGTGATGAACAGTGAACCCTCAGCAAAGACGAACTTTTGTTCACCCGTATCGTTTTGATCGAGCGTTATTATTGCTCCGTTATCGTAGATAAACTGAGTAATTGTCGCGCCATCGGCACTTTGACTAGGCATCACATCAACAGTAGCTGTCGTCGGGGTACCTGCCGCCAAATCAGCAACCGTTGGCTCAATAATATTAAGCGCTTGGTTTTGCATGACCTGTACATCATCACCGATGGTCACATTAAGTTGAGACACCAGTGAATCATCACCATCGCTATCAACCGCGTAAACAGGAAGATCAAAAGTCAGATCATTCTTCGCTAAGCCATCTACATGATCCAACGCTTCAAGTAAGGTGAAGGTGTATTGGCCTAAATTGGTATCCGAGAAACTAATCGTAAACACGTTAGTTTCAACATTCGGAGCCGTTGTCACAAAACCGATGTAGCCACCCGGAGTGGTTGGGTCGGCTTTTAGCTCAACCACTAATCCATTTGATGTAAGAGCACCACCAACATTGAACTCCGTCGGTTCAATACGGAAACTCGTGACGGGCTTTGTTGCGTAATTCAT
>NZ_MCZK01000150.1 GCF_002875945.1 Vibrio lentus | reverse complement strand
CTAAGCGGAGAAGAGCCGCTGTGCTAATTAATCTTTATTATTTTTCGTCGCTAATCACAGAATCAGATACCCACTCAAATAATCAACTGAACACATACAAATAGAACCATTGAGTTGCACTGAAAAGTAACAGAATGCTTCAAAATACTCACACTTCTTCAGTCACATATAAACCCGTTTAGAACTCACTATTTCTATCAATCAAAATTTTCAAAGCTGAGCATGACGAAAGCATATCCAAACTCACGCCTCTGTCTGACTACTGTAAATCACTCACAATAAAAAATAAAAAAGCCGCTTACTTTTCAGTAAGCGGCTTTGCAAAATTATTAACGGTTGGTCAACACACCATTATGGGCGGTAAACCTTAACGTTGTGGAAGCCTTGCTCTTGCAAGTAAAGCGCTTGCAGACGGCTCATGACACCACGGTCACAGTACAACAAGTACTCTTTCGATTGGTCTAGGTCACCAAACTGAGTCGAAAGCTTGAAGAACGGGATGTGTTTGATTTCAACACCATCGATCTTTAGTGGGCTTTCGTCTTCTTCGTCTGGGCTGCGGATATCTAGAACGACAGCGTGCTCAGCAACGGCTTGAACTTGCTCCACTTCTGGTGCCTGTTCTTGGCTCTCTTTCTCAATATCACGGATATCCATAATACGAGCGTTCTCGATCACTTGATCCAGTACTTCGAAGTTAAACTTAGCTTCTTCCGCTTCTAGTTTGCCTTTCTTCGCTTTTACTGTTGGCTTCTTAGAGATAACACCACAGTACTCAGGCATTACTTTAGCGAAGTCTTCAGTACCAATCTTACGAGACAGGTCGATGATGTCTTCTTTGTCCCAGTTGATCAGTGGACGAAGGATCAAAGTATCCGTCACGTTATCGATATGACGTAGGTTAGTTAGCGTTTGGCTAGAAACCTGACCAAGTGCTTCACCCGTTACTAGTGCTTCGATACCGAAACGCTCAGCAACCATACCACCAGCACGCATGAACATACGCTTAAGAACAACGCCCATTTGGCCGTCTTCAACGTTCTCAAGGATCTCTGCGACTACAGGTTCAAAATCGATAGAGATGAACTTCACCTTTGCAGATGAACCGTATTTATTCCATAGGTAGTGAGAAACTTGCTTAACGCCAATCTCGTGAGCTGGGCCACCAAGATTGAAGAAACAGTAGTGAACCTTAGAACCACGTTTGATGTGCAGGTAGCTCGAAACGCCAGAATCAAAGCCGCCAGAGATCAAGCTCAGTAGATCTTCTTGAGTACCTAGAGGGAAACCGCCTAGGCCTTTATGACGTTCAATAACTTGGTTTAGCTTTTCGTTCTCGACTTCAACTTTAACGGTAATATCTGGGTTTTTCAGTTTTACTTTTGCTGACTCTACCGCTTGGTTTAAACCACCACCTACGTAGCGTTCTAGCTCGATAGAGGTAAAGTCATGTTTACCACGACGCTTAGCTCGCACAGAGAAAGTCTTACCTTCAATAAGACCACGGCTGCGCTCAAGAACTTGCTCGTAAATATGGTGCAGGTCTTTAAATTCTGATTGCTGAACCTCAAGGGAGTGATGAATACCCGGGGTTTGCGTCAATACTTCGAGTGTTTCTTTAAAGTATTTGTCGCTCTCAGACGTCACTTCGATGTAGTCGCGACGATTGAAGACAGCCACAGACTCAGTACGACGCTGAAGAATAGTACGAATATTACGTTCTAGAATCTTTGTGAAGCGCTTACGCACCGATTCACTTTTTACAAAAATTTCAGGGTGGGGCTTAACAATAAATTTCATAGTACTTTCACGCCAATAAGGTTCACAATTTTAATAGGTTCATCACCACGTAAAAGGTCATTTCACATAGTTATTGAAGCAATAATAGATCAATATTAAATCTAAGGGCGCGAATTATACATGAGAAAGTCAAACAAGGAAAAGAGTGCGTGCTTTGGCACCATCAATAAACTCTCCTTGGTGGCAAACTACCGTCTCGATTTCATCCAAGCTCATCTCATCCATACCTTCTCTTCTCTTCTCTTCTCTTCTCTTCTCTTCTCTTCTCTTCACAGTTTGGTACAAACATCTTTGGGTATCACACAAAGAAAAAGCCCAATCTATTTAAGATTGGGCTTTGGAATGCATATTCTTGGTAAAAACTATTCAGCGATTGCTGGGACTTCTTCGCTATAGAGCGGTTCACCCTGCATGATACTGATCTCTACGCGGCGATTAAGGCTACGTTGCCATTCCGTGTCATTCGACTCGACGGGCTCTGTATCGGCCATACCACGCACTCTCAAACGTTGATGAGAGAAACCACGGACCTTTTCCATTTCTTGAGCAACAGACACCGCACGTTGCGATGATAAGTCCCAATTAGAACGGTAAAGTTCAGAATCGAGTCGCTGGTTATCGGTGTGTCCTGAGATTCGAACAATACCGGGCACATCTTTAACAAGCTCAGCAACCTGTCGAACTAATGGTCGGAACTTAGGTTGTAAGAAAGCAGAGCCCGATGGGAACGCCCCTTTTTCTCGAATTCGAATCACAATCTGCTGGCCAAGATTTTCAACTTCAATCGCGCCTTGATCGATCTCTCGCTCAAGTGCTTTCTTGATGCTTTCCATCAAGGTTTCCATCTCTTGCGATTGAGCCTCGGCTTGCTGCTGTTGCTGGTCTGACTCAGAGTTTTGATTATCGTGAGTCGACACCTCTGGAGACTTACCTCCGGTCATCTTGCCTTGGTCGCGCATCGTGCCGCCAGCGCGCTCAGATTCACCTTCATGAAACTCTAGCGTTTGCTGAGTAATATCAATGGTCTGCTGCATGATCACGTCAATCGGTGTTGGTTCAGGGCGACCTGGACGAAATTCCTGCGCAATGATGCTGGTTCCTTTCGGAATATCTTTAACTTCCAAGCGGTTCTGTACACCGAATGCAAACTTCATCGAGCCGGCAATCTGCTTGAACTTCAATACGTCCATCTCAGAAAATGAGAGTAACAGTACGAAGAAACACATCAGCAGTGACATTAAGTCAGCAAATGTTCCCATCCATTGAGGTAAACCGGGAGGAGGACATTTACATGGATTTTCTTCATCCATCTTCATTCTTCCCCCTTAATCAGTTTCACCATCAAGAGTACGCTTACCTTCGTTCAGGTAACTCTTCAGGTAACCGTCAATCACTCGTGGGTTTTGACCATCTTGAATGGCTAACACACCATCCATTACCAAGCGACGGTTGAGCGTCTCTTGGTCACGACGTAATGCAAGCTTATCTGCGATTGGGAAGAACACCATGTTCGAAAGAATCGCACCATAAAGAGTCGTTAAAAGTGCTACCGCCATCGCAGGACCGATCGCTTTAGGATCATCCATGTTCGAAAGCATCGCAACCAGACCAACCAAGGTACCGATCATCCCCATCGCAGGGGCAACATCACCGAATGCAGAGAACACTTTCGCACCCTGCTCGTGACGTTCTGTGGTTAACGCAATGTCTTTTTGCAATGCCGCACGCACGACATCACCATCATGGCCATCGACCAATAGATCGATACCCTTCTGCATGAAACTGTTACTGATTTCCATCTCTTCAAGTGCTAAGAAACCACCTTTACGTGCTGCATCAGCCATCTCTACAACTTTAGCGATAAGATCTTCAGGCTCGTCAGCTTTAAACATAAATGCTTTGCCAGCGATTTTGGTTGCTCCAAAGAATTGCCCCATGGTGAACTTCATCAGAACAACAAACGTTGAACCACCAACCACGATCAAAATGGATGTGGTGTCATAGAACATCCCGAGGCTTCCACCTAGGATCATTGCCATGATTACAAAGGCAAATCCACCAATCAAACCTATTAGGGTTGCTAAATCCACTGAGCACTCCTCATGCTTTTTTGTAGTTCTACGTCGACGATAATCTTCTTATCGGCCAGACTATAAGATCTTTTAGTAAATTCTTGGCCTAAGTATCACACTTTTAGTTTTTTGATCACAACTATTACCCGCTTTGCTCTTATCAACCAGTCATAAACTCGATAAAGGTAAGGTTATTAGATGAAAGTGGCTTGAAGCCTCTTAAAAACGAACTTTCTAGCAAAATTTATTGGTTACATTTGACCATATCAACGGCCTAGGGTAACGTTCGTTCATCTTTCCAAACGCAGATTTATTATGGCTACTAAGAAACCTGAAAATATGAGCTTTGAAGCGGCTATCGAAGAGCTTGATGGCTTGGTTGATCAACTAGAAAATGGTGATCTAGCTTTAGATGATGCGCTGAAAAAATTCGAACGAGGCATCTCCCTCGCTCGTGCTGGTCAAAGTAAACTAAACGACGCTGAACAGCGTGTTAGCATCCTACTGCAAAATGATGAAAATGCAGAACTGAGTGACTTTAACCCACAACCTGAATAACGAATTGTATGAGACCCCCTATGATCGAGACGTTATTGTCTTATCAAGCACGTAATAACGAGCAATTGAACCTTTGGCTTGACCGCCTGCCACACCAAAATCAGAACCTAATCAACGCGATGCGTTATGGGTTACTTTTAGGCGGCAAACGCGCACGTCCATTTCTTGTCTACATTACAGGGGACATGCTCGGTTGCACCGCTGAAGAACTCGACACTCCAGCTTCAGCAATCGAATGTATTCATGCCTATTCTCTGATTCACGACGACCTTCCAGCAATGGATGATGATGAACTGCGTCGTGGCCATCAGACTTGTCACATCAAATACGATGAAGCAACGGCAATTTTAACTGGCGATGCACTACAAACTCTCGCGTTTACTATACTTGCGGAAGGCACATTAAGTGCTGACGGGGAAAGCAATCGCGTTCGAATGATTCAACGCCTAGCAGAGGCCTCTGGTGCACAAGGTATGTGTATTGGACAAGCGCTTGATATTGAAGCTGAAAACCGCTCTGTCACGCTAGAAGAGTTAGAAGAAGTTCACCGAAATAAGACTGGCGCTCTAATGAAGAGTGCGATTCGTTTAGGTGCTCTGGCTGCTGGCGAAAAAGCGTTTGAAGTGATGCCTCAATTGGACAAGTACGCCGATGCAATCGGGTTAGCCTTCCAAGTTCAAGATGATATTTTAGATATCATTAGCGATACCGAAACTTTGGGTAAACCACAGGGCTCTGACCAAGATTTGAACAAAAGCACCTACCCTTCTTTGTTAGGTTTAGAGGGCGCTCAAGAAAAAGCGCAAACTCTGCTACAGGAAGCGCTTCAAGCTTTGGCTGCAATCCCATACAATACCCAGTTACTCGAAGAGTTCGCCCGATACGTCATCGAGCGCAAGAACTAAGACAATAAGCGCGCATTACCTATGACTCTTGATATATCAAAGTACCCAACTCTTGCTTTGGCTGATAAGCCAGAGGATTTGCGTCTACTTCCAAAAGAGACGCTTACACAGCTTTGTGATGAATTACGCACCTATCTTCTTAACTCAGTGAGCCAGTCAAGTGGTCACTTAGCGTCAGGCTTAGGTACGGTAGAGCTAACAGTGGCTCTGCACTATGTGTACAACACACCTTTTGACCAGTTGGTTTGGGATGTTGGCCACCAAGCATACCCGCATAAAATTCTAACGGGTCGCCGCGACCGCTTGTCGACTATCCGCCAAAAAGATGGACTGCACCCATTCCCATGGCGTAAAGAGAGCGAATACGACACGCTTTCTGTTGGTCACTCTTCAACATCGATCAGTGCCGGACTTGGTATGGCGATCAGTGCGAAGAAAGAAGGCAAGAATCGTAAAGTCGTCAGTGTGATTGGTGATGGCGCAATTACCGCAGGTATGGCCTTCGAAGCGATGAACCACGCGGGCGATATTCACAATGACATGCTGGTTATCCTTAACGATAACGAGATGTCGATTTCTGAAAACGTAGGTGCTCTAAACAACCATCTAGCTCAAGTTCTTTCTGGCAGTCTTTACACGTCAATTCGTGAGGGTGGCAAGAAAGTGCTATCGGGCGTTCCGCCGATTAAAGAGCTCGTTCGTCGTACAGAAGAACATCTAAAAGGCATGGTTGTCCCTGGCACTATGTTTGAAGAGTTAGGCTTTAACTATATTGGTCCGGTTGACGGTCACGATGTGAATGAGCTGATTAAAACGCTGAAGAACATGAGAGATCTAAAAGGTCCTCAGTTCCTGCATATCATGACCAAGAAAGGTAAAGGCTACGAGCCAGCAGAGAAAGATCCAATTGGTTACCACGGTGTACCTAAATTCGATCCTGCACATTCAAGTCTGCCTAAGAGCACCAGCTCTAAACCAACTTTCTCTAAGATTTTTGGCGACTTCCTGTGTGATATGGCCGCGCAAGATCCTAAGCTAATGGCCATCACGCCAGCAATGCGTGAAGGTTCTGGCATGGTACGTTTCTCTAAAGAGTACCCAGAACAGTACTTCGATGTAGCAATTGCTGAGCAACACGCTGTGACGCTAGCAACGGGTATGGCGATTGCGGGTGATAAGCCGATTGTGGCTATCTACTCGACCTTCCTACAACGTGGCTACGATCAACTGATCCACGATGTTGCCATCATGGATCTACCGGTCATGTTCGCGATTGACCGTGCGGGTCTTGTCGGTGCAGATGGTCAAACACACCAAGGTGCGTTCGACTTAAGCTTTATGCGCTGCATTCCAAACATGGTGATCATGGCACCAAGCGACGAAAACGAATGTCGTCAAATGCTATACACTGGCCACCAGCACACAGGTCCAAGTGCCGTTCGTTACCCTCGCGGTAATGGCATGGGTACCGAAATTCAAAGTGAATTTACTGCGCTTGAGATTGGTAAAGGTCGTATCGTTCGCGAAAGCGAAAAAGCAAAAGATGGCTCGAAAGTCGCTATTCTGAGCTTTGGTACTTTCCTTGAAAGTGCACTTCAAACGGCTGACGCTATCGATGCGACGGTTGCTGACATGCGTTTTGTGAAACCGTTAGACGAAGCTTTGATC
Source organism: Vibrio lentus (assembly GCF_002875945.1). Lineage (GTDB taxonomy): Bacteria > Pseudomonadota > Gammaproteobacteria > Enterobacterales > Vibrionaceae > Vibrio > Vibrio apostichopi. The sequence continues at coordinate 78,620 of NZ_MCZK01000150.1, read as the reverse complement.
AAACAACTTGCTGCTGACCACGATGTACTTGTGACAATCGAAGAGAACGCGATTGCAGGTGGTGCAGGCGCGGGTGTGATTGAATTCTTGATGCAAGAAAAGCTACTGATGCCAGTATTGAACCTTGGTCTACCAGACAAGTTTATTGCTCAAGGTACTCAAGGCGAACTGCATGAAGAGCTTGGCTTAGATGCGAAAGGTATTGAGAAGTCTATCTCTGACTACCTTGCTAAATAGCTTTCACCAGCAAACGGCATAAGCTAAAAAACAAAAAAGGTTGGCCCTAGGGTCAACCTTTTTAGTATCTGCTAACTCGTTAGCTAAACCTTATTCGCTCAACTAACTTTCGCTAACCCAATCTTATATCAGCAACAAGGCTTAAGTACTGGTGCGTCGTAATTCTCTGGTTCATCAGAGTAGATAGCAACGTTAAAGTTCTCAACCAAGCCTGTCTCTTCAACACACTGCTCTTGGAAGAACTGTTGAATCTCACGGCGTTGGCAATGCGCTTCAAACGCTTCGTTATCTGCCCAGATCTCATTGAAAGCAATCGGGAAGCTCTGGCCTTCAGCAAATGGGCTCTGAATGTGACGAGTCACTGTGTATTGAATACAACCATCTTCACGTAGAGTGTTTGGCTCTAGTGATTTTAAAACCTCAAACAGTTCGTTCAGTTTGCCTTCTTTTGGCTGAAATTGAGCGATACAGTAAACCTTCTTAGACATTGTAATTCCTTGTTTTTCTCTATTATTGTTCGTTCTCTGGGTATTGATTCTTAAACGAGCCAGCCTGAAAAATGTGCCACGGCATACAGCGAAATCGCCGCTATAATACCCGCCACAATATCATCAATCATGATACCTAAGCCGCCGTGAACTCGCTTGTCTAACCAACCAATTGGCCAAGGCTTTACCATATCGAAAAAACGAAACAGAACAAAGCCAGCGAATAGCCATTTCCAATCATTAACAGGAATACCCAACAACGGCACTAGGCCCATGGTGATCCAAAAGCCCGCAAACTCATCCCACACAATAGAGCCGTGATCGTGCACGCCCATGTCATCAGAGGTCACTTGGCATATTTTGATACCAATAATGCAGCTCACAACCACAAGAATGACATAAATAGGAAAAGGTAACTGAACCAGTAAAAGATAAAATGGGATCGACGCAAGCGTGCCCATGGTGCCGGGAATAATAGGCGATAAGCCACTGCCAAACCCTGTTGCCAATAAATGCCAAGGATTTTTAAGAGAGATTGCAGAGAGTGGATTTGTCATCAATTAACCTTAAAGTGATCGTAACCAGTTAAGTTCCAGCTTAGTGGTTCACCATTATTGTGTAATTCAAAATATTCTACAGGTCTTATCTGGCCAATGCAGGTGACTTTTGTTCCAGTGTGTGACAAAGCACTTTCCAGTGAACCTTTATTTTCTTCAGGTACGGTAAAGCAGAGTTCGTACTCTTCACCACTGGTAAGCGCATACTGCTGCGCAGAAGCGATATCGGAAGAGAATTGACGTAATTCAGCAGATATAGGCAATGCACTCACATCAATGCTTGCACCGACCTGAGAACGCTTGAGAATGTGTTTTAAATCAGCAATAACACCATCAGAGATATCAATGGCAGACGAAGCAAGATTCACCAATGCTTGGCCAGCCAAGACCCGTGGAGTGCTCAGGTAGTGTCTCTCTTCAAGCTCTAACGCATAAGGCTTAGCTTTGTTCTGTTCTGGGTCTAATATCACCTCTAGGCCCGCTTTGCTGTCACCTAAGTTGCCCGTTACGTAAATCCAGTCCCCCACTTTCGCGCCATCTCTGCGTAGTGCTCGACCTTCAGGTACAAAGCCCTGTACAGTAAGCGTTAAACTCAGCGGTCCTTTGGTCGTGTCACCACCGATTAGTTGAATACCAAAGTAGTCTGCAAGTTTGAAAAAAGAATCACAAAATGGAGCAAGCCACGCTTCATCGACTTCAGGCATGGTTAACGCAAACGAAACCCAAGCAGGCGTCGCGCCCATAGCCGCAAGATCGCTGATATTCGAAGCCAAGGCTTTGTGTGCTACCCAAGCTGGGTTTGCTTCCGCTAAGAAGTGAGTGCCCGCCACTAAGGTGTCCGTACTGATCGCGATCTGAACATTACTTGGCGCTTTGACCAAAGCACAGTCATCGCCCGCTGCCAGATGTACGTCTTTACGTTGTGGTTGTCGATTTACAAAATATTTTTCAATCAGGTTAAATTCGCCAGACATCACATGCCCTATCTTTAGTCTTCATACAAATCCCCGTAATAATTGGTATTACAGAAATTTAGTTACAAAAAAGGCCAGCATGATAGCTGACCTTTAGATTCAATATACGAACGTCTTATTTCTTACGAACGTGCGGTGCAGCTTTATCAAGCACACCGTTAACAAACTTATGGCTGTCTTCTGCTGCGAATACTTTCGCAAGCTCGATAGCTTCGTTGATAACCACTTTGTATGGTACATCTTCGCGACGAGTCATCTCGTACATAGCTAAACGTAGAAGCGCTAGTTCCATCAAATCCAGATCTTGCATAGGGCGAGATACGAATGGACGAAGCTTGCTATCAAGTTCCATGTGGCTAAGAGCAACACCAGTTAGTAGGTCGCGGAAGTATGCAACGTCTGTTTCTGGCATAGCAAGTGCAGGTTCTGCGGCATGATGCTCTTCTTCATCATACTTACCACCAGATAAGAACTGTTCTTCAACGGTAGCAATATTTTCTTTAGTAATTTGCCAAGAATAAATTGCTTGTAGAGCAAATTGACGTGCGTTACGACGTGCGGCTGGTTTCACACTGGCCCCCATTAGGAATCGATTTCAGAAAGAACGTTGATCATCTCAAGTGCGCTAAGTGCTGCTTCTGCACCCTTATTACCAGCCTTGGTTCCTGCGCGTTCAATAGCTTGATCGATCGTATCAACAGTAAGAACACCAAACGCTACTGGAAGAGAAAATTCCAGAGACACTTGTGCCAAACCTTTATTACATTCACTACAAACATAGTCAAAGTGAGGTGTACCGCCACGGATTACTGTACCAAGAGATACAATCGCATCGAACTTACCCGTTTTTGCAACGCGCTGCGCTACAAGTGGAAGTTCTACTGCACCAGGGCAACGAACAACAGTGATGTTGTCTTCGCTTACTTGTCCATGACGCTTTAAAGTATCGATTGCACCAGAAAGTAAACTTTCGTTAATAAAACTGTTGAAACGAGCAATAACGATAGCAATTTTTGCATTTGGCGCTGGGAAGCCACCCTCGATCACTTTCATAAGCCTTCCTTTAACTATTTTCATCAAGTGAGAATCGCCGGATTCTAGCACAAAACTGTGAGCAATATCTAATGCTAATTTAGAAGAACGGACACCGGAGATGTAAAGATGATAACGCAATGCTGCTCCCAACCGTATGGGAACAACAAGTCGCTAAGCTCATGTGTTTAACACGCTGTAAATCTGGCTTAGCGACTTTGCTCTTTTGGTCTAATTGGTTACTAAAAGAGCTATCGGCGTCATCATTGATTTATGTTGCTACAAACTCATAGGCAAGTGACTACTCGCAAACGTATTCAACAACGTTAAGACCAAAGCCGCCCAATGCGTGGTAACGCTTGGTGCTTGAAGAGAGCAAACGCATATCGTGAACGCCTAGGTCTTGTAGAATCTGAGAACCCACACCAACACGACGAGAAGTACCTTGCTTCTTAGCCATGGTAGGTTGCTCATTCTTATCTTGCGCTTCGAACGTCTTCACTTTGTGGATCAAAGAATCAGACGACTCTTCGTTACCCAGAATAACCAACACACCGCCTTCGTCGCCAATGCGCTTCATCGCTTTATCTAGCGACCAGCTACGCTCAGTAACACGGTCAGAATGAAGCAGATCGGTAAACGTATCATGCAGGTGAACACGTACTAAAGGAGCACCTTCAGACAGGTCACCTTTTTGCATCGCATAGTGGATCTGGTTATCAATCGTGTCACGGTAAGTCACAAGCTCAAAGTCACCAAACTCTGTTGGCAAATGGCATTGTGCAACACGCTCGATCGTTGTTTCGGTGTTGTTGCGGTATTCAATCAAGTCAGCAATGGTGCCTAGTTTGATGTCGTGCTTTTCTGCAAACACTTCAAGATCAGGACGACGTGCCATAGTGCCATCATCATTTAGGATCTCAACGATAACCGATGCTGGCTCACAGCCCGCTAGACGAGCTAAATCACAACCTGCTTCTGTGTGACCAGCGCGAGTCAGAACACCGCCACCTTGCGCTGTCAGAGGGAAGATATGACCAGGTTGAACAAGGTCAGCCGCTTTTGCGTCTTTTGCCACAGCCGCTTGAACAGTAACGGCACGGTCTGATGCAGAAATACCCGTTGTTACGCCCTCAGCAGCTTCAATTGAAACCGTAAAGTTCGTCGTATATTGAGCGTTGTTGTCTTGAACCATAGGCGCTAGACCCATGCGATTTGAACGCTCTTTGGTCAATGTAAGACAGATTAAGCCACGGCCGTACATCGCCATAAAGTTAATCGCTTCTGGCGTGACATGTTCTGCTGCCATGATCAGATCGCCTTCATTCTCGCGATCTTCATCATCCATCAGGATAACCATTTTTCCTAGGCGAATGTCTTCAATAATTTCTTGAGGAGTACTAATTGGCATTGTTCTATATCCTTTGAAATGGTTCTGCTTCCTAGAACCGACACTATTTAAACCTGATGATATTGCTCGCTTTCACAAAGTGATGTTTAGTGCACTTTGTATCAACGATTAGGCAAAACCATTCTGCTGTAAGAATTCCATCGTCAATCGAGATTCAGGCTCAGACTCTTGCTGCTGGCCTTGCAGTAGACGCTCCATATAGCGCGCTAATACATCAACTTCTAGATTCACTTTACGACCAACATTGAATTGATCGATGGTCGTTTCTGAAGAGGTGTGGGGAACGATAGTTAGCTTAAAGGCATTCTTGCGTAAATCGTTCACAGTCAGGCTAATACCATCAACAGTGACTGAACCTTTTTGAGCCACGTACTTTGAGATCTCTGCAGGCATTTCTACCCAGAACTCAATCGCACGACCGACTTGGTTACGCTCAACAATCTCACCCACACCATCAACGTGACCCGATACAATATGACCACCGAAACGCGTGGTCGGTAGCATTGCTTTCTCTAGGTTGACCTTGTCGCCAGCTTGGTAATCCACAAAACCCGTTTTTTTCAGGGTCTCAAGCGAAAGATCTGCACTGTAGCTGTGGTCGTTATACTCAACAACCGTCAAACAAACACCATTGGTAGCGATACTGTCGCCTAACTTAACGTCAGCCATATCAAGATTACCAACATTAACCGTTACGGTGATGTCTTCTCCGCGGGGAGTGATTGCACTCAATGTACCTACGGCTTCTACAATTCCTGTAAACATTTTAAAACTCTTTTTGTTGTCAACGACACGTATGTAGTTGGAGTAACTATTTCCACAGTGGTTTCGTCACGATTTGTTTCGCGACTATTGGTTAGTCACAATTGGTTTCACGACAGTAGGTTTCGTGACAATTGATTTCGCAATAATAGGCTTCGCGACAATGCGAATATCCACACCAACCTGTCGAACATCTTTAATTTCTAGGTCAATCACATCAGACATTGAAGTGAGCCCTAATGCGCCCATTAAACCTCGTCCGTCACTGCCCATAAGTTTAGGCGCTAAATAGAGGATTAGCTCATCCACTAACTGCGCTTCAATCAAGCTTTTTGCCAATGTCGCGCCCGCTTCGACCCAAATATGATCAATATGGTTCGCTGGCAATTGACGCATCAAACCGTGTAAATCAAGCTGACCAGCATCCGTTGTTCCGACCTCAATATCAGCAGAGGTTTCAGCAACTCTCAATACCGAAGTTGGAGTCTGGAATAACTTGAGCTCAGGATACAGTTGATTTTGGCGATCAAGAATCACGCGAATCGGCTGACGCAGCTCGTCTTCAACGTAATTTGTTTTGGCACTGCTTGGCAACTCTGCCCAGCGAACATTCAGTGACGCGTTGTCTTCAATCACCGTTTGGCTGGTTGATAACACCGCGCCTGATTTGGCTCGGTAGTTCTGAACGTCACGACGCGCTTCTGGCGACGTGATCCACTTGCTTTGACCATTGTTCAATGCCGTTTGGCCATCAAGGCTCGCCGCCATCTTTAACTGAACAAATGGCATGCCCGTTTGCATACGCTTGATAAATGCAGGGTTCAAGTCGAGAGCATCTTGCTCTAACAAACCGATTTCAACCTCAATACCCGCGTCGCGTAGCATGTTGATGCCACGGCCCGCGACTTTAGGGTTTGGATCCTGCATGGCACAAATTACTTTTGAAACTTGAGCCTTAATCAAGCCTTCAGCACAAGGTGGTGTTCGACCATAGTGCGAACAAGGTTCTAGCGTGACATAAGCGGTCGCGCCTTTTGCCTTGTCGCCCGCCATTCGCATAGCGTGCACTTCAGCATGAGGTTCGCCAGCTTTGGCATGAAAACCTTCGCCAACGATCTGACCGTCGGTTTGTACAATGACACACCCCACATTTGGGTTTGGCGCAGTGGTGTAAATGCCGCGTTTCGCTAATTGAATAGCACGCGACATCATTTGAAAATCTAGGGGAGTAAAGTTAGACATGATTGAGGGGTTAGTCCTCTAATTTAGCGATTTCTTCGCCAAACTCTCGAATGTCTTCAAAGCTGCGATAAACAGAGGCAAAACGGATGTACGCCACTTTATCCAATTCTTTCAATTGGCCCATAACAAGATTACCGATCATCTCGCTTGGTACTTCACGCTCACCAGTCGCACGGAGTTGTGACTTAATCGTACTGATCGCAAGTTCAATGGCATCAGCACTCACTGGGCGTTTTTCTAGGGCACGCTGAACACCACCCACCATTTTATCTTCATTAAATGGTTCGCGGTTTCCATTCGACTTAATGACTTTAGGCATCACAAGTTCTGCCGATTCGAAAGTAGTAAAACGTTCACTACATGCAAGGCATTGACGGCGACGACGAACCTGATGGCCATCGGCTACCAGTCTTGAATCGATTACTTTAGTGTCGTTCTCTGAACAAAAAGGACAATGCATATCACCTCCAAATAATTGAATATCAGTGTAACGGAATTGCCAAACGTTAGGAAAGAAAAAGGGCCAATTAAGGCCCTTTTGTGTGGTGATTCATTAATTATTGCTACGCGATAGCAATTTCTAAAATGAGCTGAGGAGTAAAATTAACGTGAACGTTAACCACGGACTAAATAGTTCGCCTTACCCACCCATTTGTAGCTTGTCAGTTCTTCTAAGCCCATTGGACCACGAGCGTGTAGTTTCTGGGTAGATACTGCAACTTCTGCACCCAAACCAAACTGTGCGCCATCGGTGAATCGTGTTGATGCATTCACATAGACTGCAGCTGAACCGACTGAATTAATAAAGCGCTCTGAGCTCTCTAGACTATTCGTCATGATCGCGTCTGAGTGGCTCGCGTTGTGTACGCGCATATGGTCAATCGCTTCTGCTACATCCGCGACGACTTTCACGCCTAACGTGTAGCTTAGCCATTCAGTGTCAAAGTCACCTTCAACTGCATCACGTTGGTCTTCAAAACCCGCTATCAGAGATTTTGCGCTAGTGTCAGCAACCAAGGTAACCTTGCCCGCTAAACGCTGTGTTAGCTTAGCTAAGAAGGCTTCAGCAACCGCTTCGTGCACTAATAATGTATCTAGCGAGTTACACGCAGATGGGCGTTGAACTTTTGAGTTTTCAACTACATCGACAGACTTTTCAAGATCAGCGCTTTCATCAACAAAAATATGGCTGATACCAAAACCACCGATGATAACTGGAATAGTACTGTTCTCTTTACACATCTTGTGCAAGCCAGCGCCGCCACGAGGAATAATCATATCCACGTAATCATCCAACTTAAGCAGTTGAGATACGAGTTCACGATCCGGTTTCTCAATGTACTGAACAGAAGCCGCTGGAAGCTCAGCTTTCTCTAATGCAGACTGGATGACTTTAACCAGCTCCATGTTTGAGAAGAATGTCTCTTTACCACCACGTAGGATACTTGCGTTACCTGTTTTCAGACACAGTGCCGCAATATCGATAGTTACGTTTGGACGCGCTTCGTAAATAACACCAACCACGCCAAGTGGCACACGGCGGCGAGACAGTGACATACCGTTTTCCAGTACCTTGCTGTCAATCTCGCTGCCAACAGGATCGTTCAGGCTAATCACATTACGTACATCGTTAGCGATACCCGTTAGACGCTCTTCGTTCAGCAATAGACGATCAAGCAGTGCGTCAGTCAGACCCGCTTCGCGACCAAGTTCGATGTCTTTCGCGTTCGCTTCTAAAATCGTTGCAGCGTTTGCTTCGAGCTCATCAGCGATGATCGCTAATGCTTTATTCTTTTGCGCCGTAGATGCGGTCGCTAGGTGGAAAGCAGCGTCTTTTGCTGCGATGCCCATGTTAGTTAAATCCACGTTTAACTCTCCCTAAATTCTGTCTGTCTTTGGATGCAAAAAGGCGATTCGCCTTATCATCACGAACTACTCTTGAATCACAACCAAGTCGTCACGGTGAATGACTTCTGATCCGTAATCGTAACCAAGAATGTCGCCAATATCTTTACTGTGCTTGCCTGCGATTTTTGCTAGGTCTTGGCTTGAATAACTGGCGATACCACGCGCAATGACTTTGCCTTTGTTGTTGGTCACTTGAGTGACTTCACCACGAGAAAACTCGCCTTGAACTCGAATCACCCCTTTCGCCAACAAGCTGCTGCCTTTGGTGTTAACGGCATTTACCGCACCATCGTCGACCACGATGTCACCAGCAGAAGCTGGGCCTGCTAAAATCCAGCGCTTACGGTTTTCAAGCGCTTCTGCTAACGGCAAGAAACGCGTGCCTTGTGGGTTATCACTCAATGAGTCAAACACCACGTTTTCAGCACTACCTGCTGCAATGATCACTTCAATACCCGCACGACGAGCAATATCAGCCGCCTGCAGTTTTGTCGCCATGCCGCCGGTACCTAACGTAGTACCACTGCCGCCTGCGATCTTACGCAGTGTGTCATCAATAGTTTTTACTTCTTTGATGAGTTCAGCGTTTGGATCTTTGCGAGGGTCAGCGGTAAACAGGCCTTTTTGGTCGGTTAATAGCAAAAGCTTATCAGCGCCGCATAAAATACCAACCAGTGCCGACAAATTATCGTTGTCGCCCACTTTAATTTCGTTGGTGGCTACTGCATCGTTTTCGTTTACTACAGGAATAATATCGTGTTCAACGAGTGCGTTGATCGTGTCACGTGCATTCAGAAAACGCTCGCGATCATCGAGATCTGCACGAGTCAGTAGCATCTGGCCAATTTTAAGGCCATAGATAGCAAACAAAGACTCCCAAACTTGAATCAACTGACTTTGCCCAACCGCCGCAAGCAATTGTTTGCTCGCCATCGAGTTGGGAAGTGCGGGGTAACCAAGGTGCTCACGTCCGGCTGCAATTGCACCAGACGAAACCATAACCACAGAGTGGCCTTGTTTTTTTAATTCAGCACATTGACGAACCAACTCAACCATGTGAGCGCGGTCTAATGCCAATGTTCCACCAGTTAAGACACTGGTACCCAGTTTAACAACGACAGTTTTACTCTGTGTTGTTGTCCCGCTTTGATGATTTGTTGTCATGAAGTCTTTTATGAATAAAACAAATAAGAGGTGATGTTTTAGCAATCAACAAGAGAATTCACAAGCAGAAAAGGTGCGAAATCGCACCTTTTTGCTTTATAGAGAAGAGTAACCTTTAAAATCAGACGAATTCGACAGACTCTTCGTCTAACTGAACGCCGATTTCAAATTTCTTTTGAAGTTCGTCAACCAGCTTTTGGTGAAAGGCTTCTTGAGTTCGAGAGACCTCAGCGACCGCCTTTTTAGGTAATGGCAAAGGATCCCAGTTACCATCGATGTTGTATTTACCCGTGTTGTACTTCGCCGAAAATCCTTCTTCCGACTTATCCAACTCTAGCCACCATCCCCAGAACTCGCGCTCTTCTGGTGACTTTTTATCGTTCACACACACAGACAAGCAATCAAAAATATAGTGGCCTTCTTCTGATTGCGGCTCCCTCAAGTACGGGCCAATGGCCTTTAAAACGTTTAACAAGCGATAATGTGTCGGTTGCTGTGTCACTTCTGACATATTGAATCTCCATTTTCAATGTTAAGAATGACTTTACTCAGACTGCAATACGTAGAAAGCACGCAGTTGGATTTTATAAATTTTCTCTGAGTATCAGGTACTTACTTTGTACACTTTTCATGCTTAACTAATTTAGGAGAAATGTCATCTAAATAATTCATCCTCAAGCCACTTTATCGCTAATTCGAGGGATTGCTCATACCCCTGTGTAATTGATTTAGTTTTGATTTTCTTCGCTTTGCCGTAATCACTGTAAATAGCAACCAGTTGATTATCCAGATGCGGTGAAACAGGGTCACCTTCTAAAGCCAAAGCCAAAATAGGAACACTGGTTTTACTGTTAGCCAGCAAGCCTTGCACCTTCAATGACCAAGCCATCAGCTGTCCAGAAAGGCTATTAATATCCACCGCCCCTTTACCAAGGCGAGAAGCCAACACATCCAAATGCATCTTAGGCATCTGCTTGAGTTTATCCGCATGAACAAAGATATCGTGGATCGGTGCGCCAAGAGAGATACAGGCTTTGAGTTTGTGTTGCTCAAGGAAAGATAACCTCACCATCGCGTTACCACCGAATCGAAAACCAAACAGACCGACTTTATGATGGTCCACCCATGGAATGTTAGGCAGTTCATTCAACACGGCTTGATGCAGACAAGAAGAGTCTTCGGTTAGTGGCCAGTGTGAACTGTGCCCTATCGACGGCATATCAATCGTTAGCATCGCAATGTTTTTCGGTGCTAGGTAATCTCTAAATAAACGCCACATGTCGGTTTGCAAGCTATCTAAACCCGCACTCACAATCACGACAGGTTGTGGTTTGTCTGTTTTGGTTAGATGTAAGTTCGCCTTAATCTTTTTGTTTTGATACGGCACTTCGATTTGTTTGACGATCAATTTGGTGTGTTTGATCGCTTCAGAATACGCAGCATTCGCTAATACCTGCGCCTGAGCAGCAAGGTTATCGTTCTTTAGATGTGGATAGCCTGCAATGCTGAAACACAAAGAAGCTGAGAAAAGCTCTTCAGCCATCTCTTCCCCACTCTTCTCATTAGAGCGATTTTGGTGCTGCATACCCAGCTTGGTCCACTCGTATGCCCAGTTACCACTGCGATAGCCCATCACGGTATCTAACCACTCATCGGTGGTACGAGAATTATCGGATGAGGCGATACGTGCCAATACCGCTTCTTGCTCTATCGGGTTTACGCCTTGCCATACCCACTGAAGACGTCTTAGGTTTCGATACCAAGATGAGTTCTGCTCTTCACGCTTTTTATCCAACAGTTCTTCTGAACTTGGCATGTAACGCGTGAGCATTGAGGTCTCTTTGGCCTGCTTGTGCTTTACAAACAAGGTTTCCGAAAGGTTCGAGCTCGTTTCTTCTGATTCAGACATTGGGATACTTAATAAGAAATGGTTGTTACTAATCATATAAAAAAAAATGACCCTATAAAGGGTCATTTCTCAAAAAACTAAGTTTACACTTATTTTGACTTGCGATTTACCGGCTCAACGAAGCTTAGGCTAGTATCCCAAGGTTGCTCAATCCATGTGTCTTGAGCGATATCAACGATGTATTCGTCTAACAAATCTGCGCCAGATGGTTTTGCACATACAGCGATCAGTTTCGCTTTAGGGTACATTTCGCGAAGCTTGCGCGCAGTGTCACCACTATCAACAAGATCTTCAACGATTAGGAAACCTTCGCCGTCACCTTCAGGTGCTTTAACGACTGTCATATCACGTTGGTGATCGTGGTCGTAGCTAGAAATACAAATCGTATCTACGTGACGAATACCTAGTTCACGAGCCAAGATTGCACCAGGAACCAAACCACCACGGCTTACTGCCCAGATACCTTTCCACTGTTCTGCTGGCATTTGCTTTTCAGCTAGTTGACGGCAGTAAGTCTGCATGTTGTCCCAAGTGATAACGAATTTGTTGCTCATAGTATAAAACCTAATAATTTTGTCATGTTATTAGAGGCTATGCCTTACATAGCCTCTTCAGCGATTAAGCAGAAATCTAGACGATTAAGCGAAAATGTATTTAAGAATAAAGATAACCGACATTACCCACACAGCAGGTGAAACGTCGCGACCTTTACCACTTAGCAGCTTAATTGCAGCGTAAGCGATGAAACCTAGTGAGATACCCTCAGCGATAGAGTACGTCAGCGGCATAAGCAGGCATGTTACCACGACTGGTGCAGCTTCCGTAAGATCACGCCAATCAATGCCAACTAGGCCTGACATCATCAGAATGGCTACATAGAAAAGTGCACCTGATGTTGCGTAAGCCGGAATCATACCTGCAAGTGGCGAGAAGAAAAGAGCAAGTAGGAATAAGATACCAACTACAACCGCAGTTAGACCGGTACGACCGCCTTCAGCAACACCCGCAACACTCTCAACGTAAGATGTCGTGTTTGATGTACCTAGCAATGCACCGATAGACGTTGCTGTTGAGTCAGCAAGCAGTGCCTTGTTTAGACGAGGCAGTTTACCGTCTTCTTTGATTAGGTTTGCTTTCGTTGCAACACCAACCAGAGTACCCGCTGTATCGAACAAATCGACGAACAAAAATGCGAATACCACTGAAATCATACCGATTTCAAATACAGCAGAAAAATCAAGCTGCATGAACGTTGGCGCTAGGCTTGGTGGAGTAGACATGATGCCGCCGTATTGAACGTCACCAATTGCAATGCCGATAGCCGTGATTGCTAGAATCGCAATCATTACCGCACCTTTCACACCACGGTGAACAAGAGCAATAGTCAGGAAGAAACCAAGTGCACCTAACATTGGCGCAATAGCAGTGATATCGCCAAGTGAAACCTTAGTTGCAGGGTTAGAAACAACGATGCCTGCATTACCAAGTGCGATGAACGCAAGGAAAAGGCCGATACCCGCAGAGATACCAACACGCAGAGACATAGGAATCGAGTTGATGATCCATTCACGTATCTTGAAAATGCTTAAGAAAATGAAGATTACGCCAGATACGAAAACCGCTGCCAAAGCAACTTGCCACGTGTAACCCATGCCCATAACAACAGCGTAGGTAAAGAAGGCATTCAGCCCCATACCTGGTGCTTGTGCGATTGGGTAATTAGCGACAAAGCCCATAATGAAACAGCCAATAGCTGCCGCTAAACAGGTTGCTACAAATACAGCGCCATGGTCCATACCAGCATCAGCTAGAATCATTGGGTTTACAAAAATAATGTAAGCCATTGTTAGGAAGGTTGTTAGACCTGCGATGATTTCAGTGCGCACATTGGTGCCATTTTCACTGAGTTTGAATAGCTTTTCGAACATTATCGAATCCTATAAGGGTAAAAAGTAAACGGTTGCGTAAACGATTGGCTGTGGATTATAAAGTTATCAAATAACAAATTCCAGATAGAATTAAGGCTCTAATCGATATTTATCAGAATGCCGTATGAAACAAAGCGATTAAAAACGAAGGAGAATTAAAAGAATAACCATTAAAAACAATAAATTAAGTTAAATAAATACAATGAGATCACTTGGTTATTTTTTCAACCATCGGTTATTTCCATTGAGAATGTAGCCATCATATTCTCAATTTAAACCCACAAGAGTTGTGTATTTTTCAACAGGATCAGTAATAAGACGCAAATTGATATTTTAGCGTTTAAAAAACAACCACTGTGAATAACAAGAAATGATGAATTTAACAGATAGGTAAAGTAGCAGGCAAAAAAAACGCCACTCAAAACTGAGTGGCGGTAGAATCTGTCAACCAAAAGGGCTGTAAAAGAATTCCAATATATAGGGGTGAACAAAACTGTTCGAGTTACATGCTTACGGTATTAGTAACCGAAGCTTGTAGGGTATGCAAAGTTGCTAGTGTAAACAGAGCTGTTAAGCCAGAACATTGCAGATGGTAAACCTTTCATAACTATCACCTTAATAAATCAATAAAAAACGAATTTGATTTCTCGGTTCCTTGGAGGCGATAAAACGGACTCATCCTTTGAGCATTTACTCTTCACTTCAGAAGTTGGTTATTAATATACCTGAAAGAAAAAAGATTACAAGTATTTTTTGCTGCACGTCACACTTTTGGCTAATTATGGTTATTTAAGAAACTTAATCATGTAATTAAATTACATAACAGACTTAAACAAACGTTTGCTTACACTATTCATAAGCATCAACGCACTTACTTGTGATCAAATGAACAAGACCGCTTTCAAAAATTGAAACATTTGACGTTTAGAAGCGCTACTCGTCAAAAGCCTCAAGTGGTATGCTGTTGCCATCAAAACAGACCCATATTTTAGATTTTTGTTCTAGGTTTTTACCCATAAGAATCCTAAATATATGGTTACCAAATAAAAAAGGAGTCATCCGTGTCTGAATTCCATTCTGAGATCAGTAAATTATCCCCTGCCCCTATTTGGCAGTTCTTCGATAAGATTTGCTCAATCCCACATCCTTCTAAGCATGAGGAAGAGCTAGCTCAATACATTATTGCTTGGGCAACAGAGCAAGGTTTAAATGTACGTCGCGACCCAACGGGTAACGTATTCATTACTAAACCTGCAACGCCAGGCATGGAAAACAAAAAAGGTGTTGTGCTACAAGCGCACATCGATATGGTTCCACAAAAGAACGAAGACACGGTTCACGACTTCGCTAAAGATCCTATCCAGCCATACATTGATGGTGAGTGGGTTACAGCAAAAGGCACAACACTTGGCGCAGATAACGGCATGGGTATGGCTTCTTGCCTAGCGGTTCTTGCTTCAAACGAAATCAAGCACGGCCCTATCGAAGTTCTACTAACCGTAGATGAAGAAGCGGGTATGACGGGTGCTTTCGGTCTTGAAGCAGGTTGGTTAGAAGGTGATATCCTTCTTAATACCGATTCAGAGCAAGAAGGCGAAGTGTACATGGGTTGTGCTGGCGGTATCGATGGCGCAATGACTTTCGACATCACTCGTGATGCAGTCCCTGCAGATTTCGTTACACGTAAGCTAACGCTAAAAGGCCTTAAAGGCGGTCACTCTGGTTGTGATATTCACACGGGTCGTGCAAACGCAAACAAATTGCTTGCTCGTTTCCTAGCGGGTCATGCAAAAGAGCTAGACCTTCGTATCGTAGAATTCAAAGGTGGTAGCCTTCGTAACGCTATCCCTCGTGAAGGCTTCGTAACGGTGGCAGTACCGGCTGCAAACCAAGAGAAACTGGCTTCGCTATACAACTACTACACTGAGCTTCTATCTACTGAGCTGGGTAAAATCGAAGACAGCATCGTAACATTCAACGAAGAAGTAGCCGTTGAAATGGGCACTCTTGCTCAAGCAGAACAGGCTCGCTTTATCGCAGCACTTAACGCATGTCCAAATGGCGTGATTCGTATGAGTGATGAGATTGAAGGTGTTGTTGAGACTTCTCTAAACGTTGGTGTTATCACAACAGAAGAAAACTCAATCACGGTACTTTGCCTGATTCGTTCACTGATCGACTCTGGCCGTAAGCAAGTTGAAGGCATGCTTCACTCTGTTGCTGAACTCGCTGGCGCGAACATCGCGTTCTCTGGTGCTTACCCAGGTTGGAAGCCAGACGCTGATTCAGAAATCATGCACATCTTCCGCGACATGTACGAAGGCATCTACGGTCACAAGCCAAACATCATGGTTATCCATGCAGGTCTTGAGTGTGGTCTATTCAAAGAACCTTACCCGAACATGGACATGGTTTCTTTCGGCCCAACGATCAAGTTCCCTCACTCTCCAGATGAGAAAGTGAAGATCGACACCGTTGAGCTATTCTGGAACCAAATGGTTGCACTGCTTGAAGCAATCCCAGAAAAAGCATAATTCGATAAGCTATGTTTGTTCAGTAAATGGTGTTTCACAGTAAATACCGTTTATTCGAGACAAAATAAAACAGGTACTCAATGAGTACCTGTTTTTGTATCTAATCTTTGTAAACGACTATTTGTGACTAGAGAAGCAATTAAGCGCGTGTAGCCGCGTAGCTCTCTAGCTCATCAATTGAAGTTTGTGCCACAACTTCACCATCAATGAAGTACGTCACCATCTCGCCATCGCGAACACCGATCAATGTTGCACGCTCACCAGACTGGTAAGTAATGTCCATTTGGATCGTGTTTTCATCAATCTGCTGCATTTGACCTTTCTCAATCACATCAGCACTCGTAATAGGGCCTACTGGCGCTTCCGTTAGAGACGGATCAAGTTGGTTATTGATGTCTAGGTACGTGTCAGTCTTTGTATCAAAGATGTGTGGAGAACCAGTCAGTGGGTTGCTACCAGTCCAGAACTCTAATGAGTTGAATACCAGGTAATCAGCAGCAACCGTTAGGCCGTAAGCAGGTGCAAGTAGCATGTTCAAGCCACCACGTGCGTAACGGTTATCAACAGCCTTAACGTTGAACTTCATTAGGTAACCCGTTACTGCGTTACTACCAACACAGCCAGATAAAGCGACAGAAACCACCGCCAGTGCAACGACTTTTGAAATTGTTTTTTTCATTTTTATCTCGATATATGAATTTGGCCGCCAAAAAATGGCGATGGATAATACCAATCAACCGAACGACAAATATCAGAGTTAAATCAATGTATTGTCAGAAAATTCACAATTTGAAACACCCTCTAATTAGCCAAATCAAAAACAGAAACCAATTCAGAAGCCCCTTCATAAAAAACTTTTGTCGTGACCGTAAAGTGATTGATTCGTACTAAAAATCAACGATTGATACATTCCGTGTTAACGAATTATCACCATGTTGAGAACAACCTAAATGGCAAGACTAAAACCTAATCAACCATTCGAATTACTTGGTTATACTGTTCAGCCAGGACAACGAATGGAGATTGAACTGCAAGCAGCTCAGCTTTATACCCACTCTCCACTTTCGATCCCGATTGAAATCATTCACGGTCGCCAATCAGGTCCAACACTGATGGTGAACGCGGCTATCCACGGTGATGAGCTAAACGGCGTCGAAATCGCAAGACAGCTCACCAACGCTATCGAACCTAAAAAACTGAAAGGTACGTTAATTGTTGTGCCTATCGTTAACGTGTTTGGCTTTATTCATAAATCTCGTTACCTACCAGATCGTCGTGACCTAAACCGTTGCTTCCCTGGCAGTGAGAAGGGGTCACTAACATCACGTATCGCTTACACCTTCTTCGAGAACGTAGCAAAGCACTGTGATTACATTCTGGATCTACACACCGGCGCGATTCACCGTACCAATCTGCCACAGATTCGTGCGAACCTATCGAACCCTGAAACACTGCGCATCGCAAAAGCGTTTGCAACACCAGTGATCATTGATTCTCCATTGCGTGACGGTTCACTGCGTAGCGAAGCAGAAAAGCTTGGTATCCCTGTATTAACTTACGAAGGTGGTGAAGCGCTGCGTTTCGATCACCTAGCGATTCGCGCAGGTTACCTTGGCGTGCATCAAGTGATGAAAGAGATCGGCATGCTGCGCCCTAACCGTAAGAAGTTACCAGAGCCAGTATTGAGTAAATCCACCAGCTGGATCCGTGCTGAATCAGACGGTATTTTGCGTAACATGGTAAGACTTGGCGAACAAGTTGAAGCGGGACAAACCCTTGCTTACATCAGCTCTCCATTGGGGCACCAAGAAGGCCAAGTGATCACAACCAAAGGCGGTATCGTGATTGGTCAGCAAACTCTACCTTTGGTAAACGAAGGTGATGCTGTGTTCCACATCGCTTACTTTAAGCAAGACGATGAAGAAGTAGGACAATCAGTAGAGAGCTACATTGAAGAAGTGGCAGAAGACGATTGGCTAACTGCGCTGAATAACTAACTGCGCTGAATAACTAAGCTTGCAGAGTCCGTTAACTGAATAACGCTCAGAAATGCAAAAGCCCCAATATAGATGACTATATTGGGGCTTTTTTCTGCTCTTCTTCAAACAAGAAGAGCATAAATTATTGCGACTTACTCGTCGTCTAGCTCTTCTGCGCGAGCTTTTGCACGTGCTTCACGCGCTTGCTCAGCTTTAAGCTCTTTAGTGTGACGAATTTCATCACGCTCTTTACGTTGCTCTGATTTACGATCGTTACGCTCAGCTTGGTTTGCGATGAAAGAAGCCAGTTCTTTCTCAGCCCACTCTTGTGCTAGAGCTTCAGTCTCGAAACCAGCTTCACGCTTAGAAACTGTTGTGCTGCGAGACGTTACTTGACGAGTAATCTCTGCACACCAACCGTTGCGTTTTTCTGTAAGGCGGATATCAAATTTTTTGTTCTTAGACATGTTCTATTTATTCCTAAGGGAGATCATTAAGGGATCGGTCAACTTTGATAACTCCATCTAAGTGAGCATCTTTTAACACCATCCCTTGGTAAGCGCGGTATTAGAGCACAAATCAATGAATATTGCTGCAAATATTTGCAGCGGATCACACTCCATTGCTGCAAATCGTTTGCGGCTCATTTCAATTCCTCCATAACCCTCCATTCACCAGCAATTTCAGCGCTGTTTTATCGACAACATTATCGACAACATTATCGACAACAATGAAATGAACTATGCTCAAACAGAGATAAATGAATCGCCTAAGGCTTCATATTAATAGGCACTAATACCTCACCTACTCCGCCCATAATTAAAATAGCTAAGGAGTTGCTATGGATAGCTTTATCAAAAATTTACCGAAGGTTGAGCTGCACTTACACATAGAAGGCACACTAGAACCCGAATTGATGTTCGATCTCGCCAAGCGCAATAAGGTGTCGATACCCTTTGAGAGCCCAGACCAAGTTCGTGAAGCCTATCAATTTCACAACCTGCAATCCTTCCTCGATATCTATTACCAAGGTGCCAACGTGCTGCTCCACCAGCAGGATTTCTACGACCTGACTTGGGCTTACCTATTGAAATGCCAGCAAGACAACGTGGTTCATACCGAAATCTTCTTTGACCCACAGACTCACACCGAACGTGGAATAGGTTTCGACACGGTTGTTGGTGGCATTACTCAAGCTTTACAGCAAGCTGAGCAGGAACTAGGGATAAGCAGCCAACTGATCATGTGCTTTCTGCGCCACCTTGATGAAGACAGCGCGTTCGAGACGCTCAAACAAGCCCTTCCCTACAAAGATAAAATCATAGCGGTTGGACTAGATTCATCGGAACAAGGCAACCCGCCAGAAAAGTTTAAACATGTCTTTCAAGAGGCCATCAACCAAGGTTTCCTAACCGTGGCCCATGCAGGAGAAGAAGGCCCAGCGCAAAATATTAGTGACGCGTTGAGCTTACTAGGCATCACGCGAATTGATCATGGGGTTCGTTGTGCAGAAGACCCAGAACTGATGGAAGAGTTGGCTGCGAAGCGTATCCCACTAACGGTTTGCCCTTTGTCGAACACCAAGCTCAAAGTCTTCGACACCATGCAGCAGCACAACGTCGTAGAACTCTTAAGAAAGGGGCTGTGCGTCACCATTAATTCCGATGATCCAGCTTACTTTGGTGGGTACATGAATGATAACTTCCTCGCTGTCGCCAATGCTCATCCACTGACGAAAAACGAATTAGCACAGTTCAGTATCAATGCCATTGAAGCGAGCTTTATTTCCCCGCAAGTTAGACAAGAGCTCACTGCGCAAGTGCGCCACTATCTAGCCGAGAATACTTAACGAGCTAATCGTGAATACCTAATAGTTAATAGCTAACGAGCGAGCAGAGAAAGTAATGAAAGTGCACTTTCAACACGATCAAAAAAGGGAAGCTCATTGCTTCCCTTTCATTATCTGCAGGCTTAACCAATAGGCTAAATCAAAGCACTGATTACCCCGGATGACCATCCACTCTTGGGGTCAATAGCATCATGCCGAATTTCCAGATAAACAGACCGAATGCCAGCGTCCATAAACCCGCGCTGATGTTAACCATCTCAAACAAGTAAGCCGGGAAGAAGGTCACACCCAAACTACGCACTAACGCGGCAATGAAAATGGCTGCGAACGCTAACGCCATGCTTGGCCCTTTGTAAATCGCACGACCTGTGTGTCCCATGGTCACACGAGTAATCATCGCGAGAATCAAACCGCTCAAGCCACCAATCGCAAACAGGTGCAACATGTTATGACTGGCAAATGGGTTGTCTAACAAACCTCTTAGCAACAAGCTTAAAGGGATACACAAGTAAGCCGCATGCAGTGACCACACTAATGGCTCAGATAACGTCGTCCAAGGCTTCCAACGGACAAAGCGCACCAACTGAGTAACACCCGCAAAAACCATCAACTCATTGCCCACTTGAGCAAAGGTTAACGGGAAAAAGCTCAGAACAAACAATCCAACCAAAGGTAGATTCGCCAGCCATTCCAACCAAACCAACGGCTGCGCTTTCTCAAAGTCAAAGCGACGTGCCGTGAAGAACGGAATCACTCGTCCGCCCATTACCGACAACAGCAAAGTAAACCACCACAACATCGCTTGCCATACCGCAGATGACGGGAATGGAGGCATGCCCTTAATGGTCGCGTAGCTCGCAAAGTTCGCCACGATAGCCAGTATAAAGAGCGGGATAAAGAACAGGTTCTTCCACCCTTTCGATTTTACAACTCGAAAACCAATCTCATAAGCGGCGAAGATTAAGAACAGTGCCTCAACCGATGAGATCAGCCATAACGGCGCTGGTGTCCAAAATAAGATACGAGGTGCTAACCACAAGCCGACTAATACGGCTAATCGATGATGCTTAGTGCCATTAACGCCAGTCCACGTTTGTACGGCGGTTAAAACAAAACCCACAACAATCGCCATGGCAAAACCAAATAACATTTCGTGTACGTGCCACCACAACGCTGGCACTGTTAAAACCTCAGGCTGACCGTTTTGAAACATGATGACCCACGCCACAATGGCAATCACGGCATAGAGACTGCCGAGAAAGAAGAAAGGTCGAAAGCCTAAACGCAGGTAAGCTGGAATCGCGTCTTCTACACTTTTATCTGTGATATTTAACAAACTCGCTCCTAATTCTCAGATAAGCGGTCAAGGGATTACCTAAACCAAATTTGGTGTGCATCGGAATCGATGCAATATGCTGATCACATTGCATGAAACGAGCCAAATAGATAAAGCCAGTAAAAACAACCACTCGCAGAGTTCACCCGCCAATAAATAAGTCAAAAAAACACAACTCAAAGAGTCATAAAGACCTATAGATGTGTAAATATAAACTTACTGACTTTTGCCATGGCGACACATATAGTAAGACTAGACTTAAATGGAAGAACTCAGATAAGGAACACGATGTATATTTTTGGTTATGGCAGCTTGATCAACTCTTCTTCACGTCAACTTACCGGTCAAACTGGGCAAGCGATCCCTGCAATTGTTCATGGCCTAGTGCGTCACTGGAGTAAGATCGATGACAGCTACGTTTTATCACCTTTGATCGTCAATCTTGGTGAGGGACAAGTGAATGGTGTTTTGCTTGAGGTCGATGATGTTGCATTGGCTGAATTTGATCGTCGTGAGCGTGGTTATCACAGAATCGAACTCAAAGCCGATCAGATAGAGAGCCAGACTGAGTTCAAGCAGGATCAATCGATTTGGGTATACATCAAAGATGAGATTCAAGCGCCTTGTGAAAACAGCCCTATCGTTCAAACCTATGTCGATACCGTTATGGCGGGATGTTTAGAAGTGTCTGAAAGCTTTGCCGCACATTTTGTGGAACATACTCAGGGTTGGCACCATCCATTAGAAAATGATCGTCACCAACCAAAATACAGCAATCTTGCCGGGGTGTCGGATCACCACCACAGTGTCATCGATGGTTTGATACTGGCTGTTCGTAGCTAATCTTTGAGGGCTTTGGTTATTTTGAAGCTTTGGTTATTTTGGAGCTTTGATAATTTGGAGCTTTGAGTACAGATAAGTCGATGAGCTTATAACGAACAAGCTCACCGACCAAACGAGACAACTTAAACGACTCGAATACCCGCTGGCATCGCACGTTCTGGTGTCAGCAATACGCTTTCAGATTCATCATCCGTTTCCGCACATAGCAGCATGCATTCAGAAGTGTGGCCTCTCATCTTGGCTTTCGCTAAATTACACAGTACAACAACCTGCTTGCCCATCAACTCTTCTTCTGTGTAGTAAGGGACTAGGCTGGTCACTGTTTGTAGCGTCTTCTCACCCACATCCACTTGCACGATGTACAGCTTGTCTGCGTTTTCATGACGCACAACTTCGATGATCTTACCCACTCGCATTTCTAACTTAGCAAAGTCACCATAAGAGACAGTATCCATTTCTCACTTCCTATATTGATTCATTTTTTACTTACTGACAATTTACTAAAATTCAGTAAAACACAAATCTAACACTATCAGTAAGCCTAATAATTACAAGCGGTAAAGATCTCATTCTGGTCAATAAAGAGCATAAAAGTTGTCAGTGACTGTTACCAAATCTCACTCAATTTTGGCCAACCCCAAGCCGTGATTTCCACACCTTTAAAGATATCCAGAAAGCTGAGTGTTTGCCTATGGTGGAGCATCGGAGTAATTAAACCTTCGTAGATAAGCACAGAGCCCAATTGCTCAAGCTGATTAAGGTATTCATTGGGTGAGAAATCCTCTCGGATACGGTTAAGTTCAGCCACCAGCCATTCACTCACGTCAGCTCCAATCGTGGCATGCAGCACAGGATCACTCAAAAAGTACAACAGAGCCGACACTTGGCGATTGTCATCAAGGTTAAGGCTACTTAAGACGATCTCTTCACTGAAACCATCACCCTGTGCTTTCTCTATAAAGGCTTCGAATGAGTAAAGATTGATCTGCGCTTCAATGCCTTCTTTCGCCAATATTTGCACCGCGGCTTTGGCACTGCGTTGAACACCTAAATGTGAATAGCAGGCAATCCGAACTGAGCGAGGCAATTCGATCGATTGGCTTCTGATGTGTTTAACGTTATGCCAGAAAGGGAAGAAGTTGTGCGCTATTTCGGCGCCAAATGTCGTTTCATTGAGTTCGAGCTGACGCCAGATTTCTTCTCCATTCAGTCGTTCACTCAACCAACGACGCTGAAGGTAAGACAAGCTAGAGTTGTTCTGATTGAAAATCACAAACAAACACCCTTCCTCTATTCGAGCTCTTGATGCGGTATGTTGCGAGTCTGGCGTATTGCTGTTTTCCAATACACTCTCATTGGGCTCACTGCTCGCGTTGGTGATGACTTTCTTAGAGTACTGCTCTGTGTCAGGAAGCGTCTGTGAATCACCAGAGGCTTGGTCATGGTTCGTTGAGGCCGTGTTCAAAGACCAAATCGTCACTTTATCCGTCAAAGATCGGAAGCCATGAAAATGCTCATTAGCCGCTAGGGTCAGCTTGCTGTCTGAATGCAGCTCAAGGGCAAAGATGCCGCAACCGACAACATTAGATGATGAGTTTTTGAGTTGTTCTGGAGGTTGAAGTGAATATTTTAAGTCACTCATTAACGCCGCAAAGCCCTTGTCACTGCGACTGAGTTGAACCGAGAATCGATAAGGAGTTTCAACTGTGATGGCTTCAAGATGGTCGAGTTCATTTTGATAGTATGGAAGTGCTTGCAGCTCAAGCAACAGTTGCGAGACAACCTCAGCATCGACCTTGTCACCAGAATGAAAACTCACTGAGGGGCGAAGATAAAACGTCCACACTTTCCAATTTTCATCCGCTTCCCAATGGTGTGCAATATTAGGAATTAACTCACCCTCTGGGCTCATTGAAACCAAACAAGAGTGGATCTGACGAATCAAATAGCGCTCACTATTACGATGCGGCCTTGTTGGGGAGAGAGAAGCAAACGGGCGATTGTAAGTCAGCTGAACACTCACTTTGCCTTCTGTCACTTGTGCTCCAGAAGTCTGCTTCAATAATTGTTCGAAAACCACTTGGTTGTATTCAAGAAACTCCAGAGCGCGGTCGTATTTGCTCTCTTTGATCCACTCCAAGGCAATCGTGCGCTTCACCTCGGTGCGGTCGATGCGACGAATCAGAGTCGAACGCTGATTTCGCCCTACTCGTGGTATCCAAGCAATCCACTTTAGCCCACTCATCTGTTTAAGAATGGCGCGCGCATGTCTTGGGCTGGTGCACATCTTGCCTGCGGTCTCAGCAAGCGTGACAGCATGCTCAACCAACAATTCAAATTCTTCTAGGCGTTCGTAGTATCGAAAAAGGTTAATACTCTCCAAAACAGGCACTCCAAAGCTAAGTTTGAGTTCCTTATATTAGCTCATCAGTACCTAACTCAAGTAAAAAGGTCTAAAAACTTCGTTATAAGGAACTTAAAATCTAAAAATCACGCTCTTTTTTCCTGCCTCATTTTTAGCAAAAATAGCCTCAGATTCTAGCGCAGCCCTACGGTTGAGTATTTCAGGCGAAGATAATTCATCGATAGTTGAGTGCAAAAAAGCATTCACAAGAAAAGACTCCCTCCATCACTGGCAAATTCACATTTTAAAAGCTTTAGCGATAGCAACCTACTTTATGTTTATGCTCCTACCCCCTGCAAACCATAATCTCGATGCTATCGCTAATCCCCCTTTTGCCATGACTCACCGATGATATTGCGCCCCCAAATTTTATATAACAAATTGGAGTATATGTATGTTTGCTAACTTTTTTGCCAACCTGTCTAAGGTCGGTAAAGCCTTGATGTTGCCCATAGCCTCAATGCCCGCTGCGGGTATTTTGTTGGGTATTGGCTCGGCGCAATTCGGGATTATCCCACCTGTGGTTTCTGAATTAATGGCGGAAGCCGGTGGCGCGGTCTTTGGTAACCTGCCACTGATTTTTGCATTAGGTGTCGCGATTTCATTCACCAACAATGACGGTGTGGGTGCAGTAGCGGCAGGTATCGGTTATTACGTTTTGGTGGCAACACTGAAGGTAATGGCGAGCGTACTTGGTGTTGAGCATATTGATACTGGCGTACTGGGCGGTATCATCTCTGGTGCGGTTGGCGCCTATATGTTTAACCGCTTTTACACCATTAAGATGCCAGCCTACTTGGCCTTCTTTGCGGGTAAGCGCTTTGTCCCAATCGTGACCTCATTTTCTATGCTGTTCTTGGGTATCGCGATTGCCTTTATCTGGCAGCCGATTGGCGCAGGCATTGATTGGTTTGGCGCTTGGGCAACAGAACAAAACCCACTGATGGCCTTTTGGGCTTATGGCACCGCAGAACGTGCATTGATTCCATTTGGTTTGCACCACGTCATCAACGTGATTATTCAGCTGCAAACGGGCGAATTCATTAACTCTGCGGGGCAAGTATTCCACGGTGAAATCCCACGTTTCTTCGCAGGCGATCCAAATGCAGGCAACCTAGCAGGTGGCTTCCTATTCAAGATGTTTGGCCTTCCTGCCGCAGCCATCGCGATTGGTCGCGCAGCGAAACCAGAGAACCGTACCAAGGTTATGGGCATCATGATTTCTGCAGCACTGACGTCATTCCTGACGGGCATCACAGAGCCAATCGAGTTTGCGTTCATGTTCATCTCACCATTGCTCTACGTGATTCACGCGATCATTGCCGGCCTTGCTTACCCACTGTGTATTCTACTGGGTGTTAAACACGGCTATAGCTTTAGTGCAGGTTTGATCGACTATGTGACCTTCTTCGGCATCTCAACCAAAGGCTGGATGATCATTCCGCTAGGTCTGGCATACGCGGCACTTTACTACGTTGTATTCACATGGTTCATCAAGACGTTCGATTTAAAAACACCAGGTCGTGAAAAACAAGACAACAGCACCATCATCAACGACACCAGCTCTGAATTCGCCAGTGAATTGGTGAGCGCGTTTGGTGGTAAGCAGAACATCTTAAGCACTGATGCTTGTATTACGCGCTTAAGAATCCAAATCGTCGAGCAGGACAAAGTCGACGAAGCGAAACTGAAACAGCTCGGCGCTGCAGGTGTGGTAAGAGTCGGCACTGGCGTACAGGCTATTTTCGGTGGCAACAGTGATGTTTACAAAACCCAAATGGTCGACTGGATGAACAATAACTAGTTCAAGACCAGACAATTCCCCAGAGCTTAGCCTTAAGCTTTCGCTCTCTAATTCGCGGTCGACTTTGTTGACCGCGATTTTTGCTTTTTCAGATGTATTCGCTGTTTCAGATGCATTAGCGGTTAATCTGTCATTAATTAAACTGTAATTGGTTTAGCTGTATTAACTGTTTAGCCGTTAAAAAACCTCACAATCTAACAGCTTCCACCTTTCCTACCCACCCAATCAGGACAACGTTTACACTTCAAATATTATCAATAAATTCATAGGGTAAGCGGACTGAAGTGAAATATAAAAAAGACACTAATTGCACTTATTACACAATGGGTGTTTAATACTTCAGTTAACATTTTTTTAGCCCAAGAAAGGTCCCTAATGGCAACAATCAAGGATGTCGCAAAAGAATCTGGCGTATCAGTCGCTACCGTATCTCGCGTGATCAACAAGTCTCCGAAGGCAAGCGCAAGCTCGATTGAGTCCGTAACCAAAGCGATGGTTAAACTGGGTTACCGCCCGAATGCGAATGCTCGTGCGTTAGTCAGCCAAAGTACCAACACGGTCGGTGTCTTGGTCGGCGATATCTCCGATCCTTTCTTTGGCACACTAGTAAAAGCGGTTGATAACGTTGCGCGAGAAAATGGTAAACATATCCTTGTCGGCAATGGCTCTCACGATCGTGAAGAAGAGAGACAAGCCATTGAACTGCTGATCAATAGTCGCTGTGATGCCTTGGTGATTCATTCAAAGGGATTAACGGATGAAGAGCTCATCGCCTACGCAAAAGAAGTAAAGGGCCTTGTGTTAATCAATCGCTATATTGCCGAAATTGCTGAGCGTTGTATTTTCTTAGATAACAAGAAAGGCGCGTACCTTGCCACTGAATATCTGATTCGTCATGGCCACAAAAACATCGCCTGCATCGCCTCTTCTCATAGCATTGAAGATGCCGATGAGCGCGTGCAAGGCTACCTAGCAGCATTAAGCGATTACAAGATCGAGTTGTCTGAAAGCTATATCGAATATTCGGCGCCGACCAGTGATGGTGGTGAATATGCGATGACCAACCTATTAACCAAATCTCTGCCAATCACTGGCCTTGTCGCTTACAACGATTACATGGCAGCAGGCGCGCTCTCAGTGCTTGATGAGAATGGAATTCAAGCGCCAGACAAGGTTTCTATTGTTGGCTTTGATGACGGCTTAATTGCTCGTTATGTTCATCCTAAGCTGACTACGATCCGTTACCCAATTCAAATGATGGCAGAAAAAGCGACTCGCTTAGCGCTTGTCCTAGCGAAAGGTGAAGGCGTGTCATCAGAGCCGATGATGTTCTCTCCGACTCTGGTTCGCAGAAACTCGGTTGAGAAAGTCGTCTAGCCGCATAGCAGCCTCTCCTTGCTTTCGCTAACCTGCTAATCCGCTGAACATTAAGCCGTTAGCATTAAATATAGAAAACAAAAAAAAGCCCTAACAGAAGTGATTCTGTCAGGGCTTTCTTACCTTACTCTCCCCAACAATAATTCCCTTTGTTAGGCGCCAATTTGGCATAAACCATTTTGAGCTAGAGCGGACTAGTTTGAATAATCCCCCGAAAATTCAAACTGATAACAGGTTCGGTAGCGGTATTCTTGTTCAGGCCTAAGAATACAACTGCCCTGTTTCCACTCTGGATGGTTAGGTGAGTCGGGTAAGAACTGGGTTTCCAATGCAATTCCTGCGTAGTCTTCGTAGCACCCACCATTTCGATTAGGTGTTCCGCCCAACCAATTACCGGTATACAACTGCATTGCTGGCTTGGTTGAAAAGACTTTCAGAGTGACAAGTGCATCAGGCGAAGTCACTGTAGCCGCACATTGGTCGCGTTTACAGTTTTCCGCTAATAGAAAAGAATGATCATAACCTTTGGCCGCTTTTTGCTGTTCATCACCCAATAAGCGTTCAGAGATCATCATCGGCTGATTGAAATCAAAGCTGGTTGATTTCACCGATTTCAAATTACCTAATGGGATACCCACCTTATTTGTCGGTAGGTATTGCGAGGCATTGATGCTGACAATATGAGACAAACAATCGTGATCGCTGTTTGCACCAAGTAAATTAAAGTAAGCGTGATTAGTTAGGTTCACGACCGTTGCTTTGTCGGTTGTCGCAAAGTACTCAATAGACACTCGGTTGTCTTCGGTTAACTCGTAACTCACAGACACATTCAACAACCCCGGGAAGCCTTGGTCACCATCAGCAGACACTAAACTATAAACAACCGACATCGATGTTTGAGCGGTTAACTGCCAGCGGCGTTTATCAAAGCCATCAGAGCCACCGTGTAAAGTATTACCAGCTTGATTCGCATCGAGCTTATAACCCGTGCCATCAATTTTAAAACGACCATTGGCAATGCGGTTGGCATAACGCCCAACCGTCGCACCAAGATAACTGGCTTGTTTCTGAAAGTTTTCCATTGAATCGACACCCAACAGAACTTCTCGCTGATTTCCCTTTACTGGCAAAATACAACTCAACCAAGTCGCGCCAATATCCATGAAAGTTACTTGCATGCCGTGCTTGTTGCACAAGGTAACTAACTGAGCAGGTTGACCATCGTAGGCTACCGTTTGTGTCATGGATTGATGCAAATTCTGCTCTGATGTCATTCTAAATTCCTTCCTAGTGCCAACAAAAAGCCTCTACATTTAAGTAAAGGCTTTACCATCTGGCCTACCATGATCTTTTTACTTGGTAAGCACTATCTTTCAAGCATGAAATCTCGAAACGCTAAATATTGAAACAGTTAGATTACTTCAATTAGGCCAGCGCCGTCTTTCGCTTGGCACACATAAATCGATTCTTTTAGGCCAGTCGCAGCTTGGTATTTCTGTTCTACCGTTGTTTTAATTTCATCCACTAAAGCGGGCGGGACCAATGCCACGATGCAACCACCAAAACCACCGCCCGTCATGCGCACGCCACCTTGGTCACCAATCACGTCTTTGACCATATCAACCAGAGTGTCGACTTCTTTGACTGTGATTTCAAAATCGTCTCGCATTGAAGCATGAGATTCTGCCATCAACTCACCCATACGCTTCATGTCGTGAGTGCGTAGAGCTTGAGCCGCTTCAACCGTACGGTCATTTTCTGTAATCACGTGACGAGCGCGCTTAGCGACCATCTCATCAAGTTCAGACTCTTTGGTATTGAACTGTTCAATCGTCACATCACGCAATGCTGGAACACCAAAGATGCGTGCAGCTTCTTCACATTGCTCACGACGTGTGTTGTATTCACTGTCGACCAAACCACGTTTCTTGTTTGAATTGATGATAACCACCGCCATGTCTTCAGGCATTGAAACCGCTTGAGTTTCTAGGCTACGACAATCCAATAGCATCGCATGATTTGCACGACCTTCAGCTGAGATCATCTGATCCATGATGCCGCAGTTACAGCCAACGAATTCGTTTTCAGCTTGCTGACCATTCAGAGCAACTTCAGCTTGGCTGATCTCTAGGTTATACAACACCTTAAATGTCTGACCGATGACAACTTCTAGTGCCGCAGAAGAACTTAAACCAGCACCTTGAGGCACGTTGCCCGTTACCGAGATGTCCGCACCTTTAAACTCGAAGCCACGACCCATTAGGCACTTCACAACACCACGAATGTAGTTCGCCCACATCTTGTCCTGTTGGAACGTGATCTCTTGAGTGATATCGAATTCGTCTACTGCATTATCGTAGTCGACAGACACAACACGAACGATGTTGTCGTCACGCTTCGCTGCCGCTACAACGGTTTGGTAGTTAATGGCACACGGTAGAACAAAACCATCGTTGTAGTCAGTGTGCTCACCAATCAGGTTCACACGACCCGGAGCTTGAACGATATGAGTCGCTTGATAGCCAAGGACTTGCTCAAAAGATGCTTTCACGTTTTGGATTAGATCAGACATAAGTAAACTCTCTGCTTAAACTCTTTAATCAATTGGTAATGGCCCCTTTACGGCACCACTTTAATTCTTTTAGATTCCCGACTCCTTTGTTCCTCACTCTCGGGATTGACGCTAAACGTTTCAATGAAACTGTCATTCCAGAATCGAGGAACGAGATATCAGGAATCTCGCTCGTTATCTACGAAGCAACGTATTACAGCTCTTTGTAATGAACGTCACTCAAATCACGAAGACGTTGCGCGGCTTGTTCTGCGGTCAAATCACGTTGAGATTCAGCCAGCATTTCATAACCCACCATGAACTTACGAACCGATGCGCTGCGCAGTAGCGGTGGGTAGAACAAAGCGTGCAGCTGCCAATGATCGATGTCGGTGCCTTCTTCGAAGAACGGCGCATAGTGCCAACCCATCGAGTACGGGAATGAACACTGGAACAAGTTATCGTAACGGCTAGTCAGCTTCTTGATTGCCAGCGCTAAGTCATCACGCTGTTCGTCCGTCAATTCACTCATACGGCGAATATGAGTTTTTGGTAGCAACATGGTTTCGAATGGCCACGCCGCCCAGTAAGGCACCACAGCAATCCAATGTTCAGTTTCAACCACAGTGCGGGAGCCGTCTTTCATTTCAGCTTCAACGTAATCGACTAATAAGTTCGAACCTTGCTGATCGAAGTACTCTTTCAGTAGCTTTTCTTTACGTTCAATCTCGTTTGGCAGAAAGCTGTTCGCCCAAATTTGACCGTGTGGGTGAGGCTGAGAACAGCCCATGGTCTCGCCTTTGTTTTCAAAGGCTTGAACCCATAGGTAATCTTTACCTAGCTCTTCAATCTGCTCGTTCCAGGTATCAATCACACCACGGATTTTATTAACCGGTAACTCTGGCAGCGTTTTGCTGTGGTCCGGAGAAAAACAGATAACACGGCTCAACCCGCGAACACCTTGAGTCTTGAATAGAGGGTTTTCAGACTCTGGAGCGTCAGGTGAATCAGGCATCAACGCCGCGAAATCATTACTGAATACGTAAGTACCGTCATAATCTGGGTTTTCGTCACCCGAGATACGTGTGTTAGTTGGACACAAGAAACACTCTTTTTCATACGCTGGAAGCTGCGCAGTCGATGGCTTTTCATCTTGGCCGCTCCACGGACGTTTTGCGCGGTGCGGTGATACCAAGATCCACTGACCCGTTAATGGGTTATAACGACGGTGCGGATGGTCTACTGGGTTAAATTCAACTTTTGACATGTTTAGATTGCTCTCAAATTTTGTGTCTTGGTCAATTCACCAAGATGAATAATTCTTCTACAAGGAGATTCCCTATCACGCTCGTGCCTCGCTGTAGGGAATGACGTTTGGTTCGTCGCTTTAAAACTCAGGATATAAAACTGTATGTTTTAAGCGTCTTTTCAGAGTTATATGGTTCTGCGCATCAGCTAAAAACCTTTAGCACTCAATAACGTTTACTCATTCGTCATTCCAGAATCGAGGGACGAGATATCTGGAATCTCGCTTTTCTTAATAACCTAAAAGTTCCTTAGTAACCGTTCGGGTTATTCGACTGCCAGTTCCACGTATCTGCCGTCATTTCCATCACGCTGCGTGTCGCTTTCCAGCCAAGTTCGCGTTCCGCTTTTTCTGTGCTTGCCCAACATTCGGCAATGTCACCAGCGCGGCGCGGACACAGTTCGTAAGGAACAGGCTTACCCGATGCTTGTGCAAAGGCTTCGACCATCTCAAGTACACTCGATCCCTTGCCAGTGCCTAGGTTGTAAATATGCAGGCCAGCTTTTTCGCCCACCGCTTTTAACGCAGCGACGTGGCCGTCAGCCAAATCCATCACGTGGATATAGTCACGAACGCCCGTACCATCAACGGTTGGGTAATCGTTTCCAAAGATAGAAAGTTTGTCTCTGCGGCCTACTGCCACTTGAGCAATAAACGGCATTAAGTTGTTTGGGATACCTTGTGGATCTTCGCCCATAGTGCCTGATGGGTGTGCGCCAACAGGGTTGAAGTAGCGCAGTAACGTCACGCTCCAGTCGTTTTCAGCGTTGAACAAATCGCTCAAACACTCTTCCACCATGTATTTACTACGGCCATAAGGGTTGGTCGTGTCACCGGTTGGTGAGCTTTCGGTAATTGGCACAATCTCAGGATCACCGTAAACCGTTGCTGAAGAGCTAAACACGATGCTTTTCACGCCTGCTTTTTTCATGCTACGCGCCAATACCAGTGAGCCATTGACGTTGTTATCGTAGTATTCCAGAGGTTTAGCGACCGATTCCCCTACCGCTTTAAGGCCAGCAAAGTGAATCACCGCTTGAATGTCGGTTTCTGAAAACACCTTATCTAGAAAAGATTCATCACGAATGTCACCAAGATAGAAAGTTGGTCGCTTACCGGTTAACGATTCAATTCGTTCCAGTACCAGCTCTTTACTGTTGCAAAGGTTATCGACAATGATTGGTTCCATGCCTGCCTGTATCATTTGAATGCATGTATGACTTCCGATGTAACCCATGCCGCCCGTAACCAGTACTTTCACAATCAACCTCTCTTTGTTGTCATTCTTGGCATCATTCGAACCGATACTCGGTGGATTGGCGCCGTGTTATAGAAATAGTAGCAGTCATTTTGGCTACAATTCTGTGATCAAAACCACGAAGTGTAAACGTTTACACTAACTTTCACAGAGCATAGAGACCAACACATAGAAATAACCAATGAGCATTTACATCTAATCCATTGAATTTTAATAAGATAATTATAGATAGTTGAATTTGCGATATAGGGTGGGAGTTAAGGATTTATTTTACTAAAAGTTAATGCAATGACGTCCAGTTTGATTACAATAGGTAAGTAGAATAAAGAGGTGCATTGCATTTTTTACTAAAGATGTATTTTCCAAGCAACGCAATGTTCCAATAACAGGAAGTGAGTATGGCAACGTTAAAAGATATCGCGACTGAAGCAAATGTTTCATTGGCTACAGTTTCACGGGTTCTCAATGAAGATCCTACATTAAGCGTCAAGGAAGAGACCAAAAGGCGTATCTTTGAAATTGCCGAGAAGCTGGAATACAAAACCAGCAGCTCACGAAAAACCGTTAGCAGTAAAAAACAAAATCATCACTTCCTTGCCTTGTATAACTATAAGCAAGAAGCAGAAGTTAACGACCCTTACTACCTATCGATTCGCCACGGTATTGAAACTCAGTGCGAAAAAATGGAAGTTGGCCTAACCAATTGTTATGAAAGCAAAATACAGGTTAACTCTAGCAATATTACTGGTGTTTTATTAGTCGGTAGAATGACACAGGAAGTTATCGAACAAGCGAAAAAGCTGACAGATAATATTTGCTACGTCGACTTCACGGATCACTCAGAACCTTATGATTCTGTCGATATCGACCTTGCTCGTATCAGCAAAGAGATCACCAACTTCTTCATTAACCAAGGTTATCAACGCATTGGTTTCATTGGTGGACAAGACGACATCAATACTTCAGATATTCGTGAAGTGGCTTTTGCTGAATACGGCGGCCTTAAAAACGTCGTCAGTGAGCAAGATATCTATCGCGGCGACTTCTCTAGCTCGTCGGGCTACGACCTAGCGAAGAAAATGCTAGAAAGCGAGAACTACCCGAAAGCCATGTTTATTGCATCAGATTCCATCGCTATTGGCGTTTTACGAGCGATTCATGAGCACGGATTGCGCATTCCTGAAGACATTGCGCTGATCAGTGTAAATGACATCCCAACCGCTAAGTTTACCTTCCCATCTTTATCAACGGTTCGTATCCATTCTGAACTGATGGGAATTCAAGGTGTTAACCTTTTGATAGAGAAAGCTCGCGACGGAAGAACCATCCCACTTAGAGTCTATGTCCCAAGTAAACTCAAGCTGCGCGACACAACAAAATAATCATATAAATCAAATATATAAAATAAGGTCACCTTTATTGAAGGTGGCCTTTTTTATGTCTTTCATATACGCCAACATACGCATATCTCCCCTCAGAAACACTCACTTAAATCACCAAATGGCATTCTTTTAAGTGGATCACACACCACTGTAAAAAGCCCACAAAAAACGTGATGGAGTTAAAGTAAAACGTTTTCACCAATTTCATTTAGTAAAACTTTTACTAATAATTACCTCAGTCCAAAAATACTCGTATTCACTACGACCCAATTACGCATAAGAACGTCGGTCAGCAAATTGCATCTAGGCCGAGAGAGAGGCAACGTGAACAACTGGGAAAACTTCCTGAACTTACATGAGAACCGTATGGCACCGCGTGCATACTTCTTCTCATACGCATCAGAAAAGAATGCAAAAACGTTTCAGCGTGAACTTAGCAGCCACTTCCAACTATTGAGTGGCCAATGGAATTTCAGCTATTTCACCAATCCACTATTGGTCCCTGAAGAGTTCTACTCTCAAGAAATGAAAGACTGGGGCCACATTACGGTTCCAAACATGTGGCAAATGGAAGGCCACGGCGATCTTCAATACACAGATGAAGGTTTCCCATTCCCAATTGATGTGCCTTTCGTCCCATCAGACAACCCAACTGGCGCATACCAACGCTCTTTCTTCCTTGGCGAAAGCTGGGACGAGAAGCAAACCATCATTAAATTTGATGGCGTAGAGACTTACTTCGAAGTTTACGTAAACGGTGAGTACGTAGGTTTCAGCAAAGGCAGCCGCCTAACCGCTGAGTTCGATATCTCTAGCCACGTAAAAGCAGGCAACAACCTTCTTTCTATTCGTGTGATGCAGTGGGCCGACTCAACCTACATTGAAAACCAAGACATGTGGTGGACGGGCGGTATCTTCCGTGACGTTTACCTTGTGGGTAAAGAGCAGTTGCACGTTCAAGACCTAACAGTTCGCACTGATTTTGACGATGCTTACCAAAGCGCGACCCTTTCGTGCAATGTTGCCCTAGAAAACCTAGCAGCAGCGGCAAACGCAACCCTTGAGTACGCATTGCTTGATGGCAGCCAAGTTATCTCGCAAGGCTCAGTAGATAGCTTAGCCGTCCCTAATCATAAGACTGGTGGCAATGTAGATACTCAATTCTCTATTGATGTGGTTAACCCAGTTCAATGGAACGCTGAAAACCCTTACCTATACCAACTGCTATTGACGCTGAAAGACGCTGACGGCAAGGTGCTGGAAGTGATTCCACAACGCGTTGGTTTCCGTGATATTAAAGTGCGCGATGGTCTGTTCTACATCAACAACAAGTACGTGATGCTGCACGGTGTAAACCGTCACGACAACGACCACTTGAAAGGTCGTGCTGTCGGGATGGATCGCGTAGAGAAAGATTTAGTACTGATGAAGCAACACAACATCAACTCAGTACGCACCGCGCACTACCCGAACGACCCACGCTTCTATGAATTGTGTGATATCTACGGCCTATTCGTGATGGGTGAAACCGATGTCGAAACACACGGTTTTGCTAACGTTGGCGACCTAAGCCGCATCACTAACGATGCAGCATGGGAAGCGGTGTTTGTTGAGCGTATCGAACGTCACATTCACGCTCAAAAGAACCATCCTTCTATCATCATGTGGTCGCTGGGTAACGAGTCAGGCTACGGCTGCAACATCCGTTCTATGTACGATGCAGCGAAAGCGATTGATGACACGCGTTTGGTTCACTACGAAGAAGACCGTGATGCTGAAGTGGTCGACATCATTTCAACCATGTACTCACGCGCTCAACTGATGAATGCCTTCGGTGAATTCCCACATGAAAAACCACGCATCATCTGTGAATACGCACACGCAATGGGTAACGGCCCGGGCGGTTTAACCGAATACCAAAACGTGTTCTACAAGCATGATGCAATTCAAGGTCACTATGTTTGGGAATGGTGTGACCACGGCATTCTAGCGCGTGATGAAGCGGGTACAGAGTTCTACAAGTACGGCGGTGACTATGGTGACTACCCGAACAACTACAACTTCTGCATGGACGGCTTGATCTACCCAGACCAAACTCCAGGCCCAGGCTTGAAAGAGTACAAACAAGTGATTGCCCCAGTGAAGCTTCGTGATTTCGATGCTCAAACGGGCACCTTCACCGTTGATAACAAACTTTGGTTCTCAAACATTGATGACTACACCATCACTGCAGAAATCCGCGCTGAAGGTGAGACCATTGCTGTACAGCACATCAAGGTTGAAGAACTGGCTGAAAACTCTAGCCGCGAGCTGACACTTAACTTGCCACAGCTTGATGAGCGCGAAGTGTTTGTGAACTTTACTGTTCGCAAAGATTCTCGCACGCCTTACAGCGAAGCGAACCACGACATCGCGGTTTACCAATTCCAAGTGAAAGAGAACACAGCACAGCTAGAAGCTTTCACCAACAACAATGCGACAGCACTGAATGTTGAAGAATCTCGCCTCGCTTACCTAATCAAGGGCCACAACTTTGCACTGAACTTCTCGAAAGTGAACGGCAAGCTGACGTCATGGTTAGTGAACGGTGAAGAACTGATTAAGTCAGAGCCGAAACTGAACTTCTTCAAGCCAATGATCGATAACCATAAGCAAGAGCACGATGGTTACTGGGAGCCTGCACACCTACAGATCATGCAAGAGCACTTCCGCACGCTAAACGTGGAAGAGAACAACGGCAAGGTAGAGATCACCACCACCAGCATCGTTGCTCCGCCTGTCTTCGATTTCGGCATGCGTTGTGAATACCGCTACCAAATCAGTGCCGAAGGCCAGCTAAACGTTGAGCTGAGCGGTGAGCGCTACGGTGATTACCCACATGTGATTCCAGTGATTGGTTTCGATCTGGGCATCAACGGTGACTTCGACCAAGTTCAATACTACGGCCGCGGCCCTGAAGAGAACTACCAAGACAGCAAGCAAGCAAACATGATTGATGTTTACCAATCAACCGTGGCTGACATGTTCGAGAACTACCCGTTCCCACAAAACAACGGCAACCGCCAACACGTTCGTTGGGCTGCACTTTCAAGCCGCGCGGGTAATGGTATTGCAGTAAAACCACAGCAAGAAATCAACTTCAGCGCATGGTTCTACACCAACCAAAACCTGCACCAAGCACAACACACCATTGAGTTAGAGAAGAGCGGTTACATCACCCTCAACCTAGACCACCAAGTGATGGGCTTAGGCTCGAACTCTTGGGGCAGCGAAGTGCTCGACTCTTACCGAGTTTACATGGACGAGTTCCGCTACGGCTTAACTCTAATTCCATTCCAAGCAGGCGATTGCGATGCGCAACACCTAATCAATCACAACTTTGGCGATGAGTTTTTTACGGCGAATACACCGAAAACTCAACCACAAAAGAACGAGGCATAAGCGATGATCGTTTTAGAGAACTTAGAACAATTTAAAGTCGTTTACCGCGACGGTCGTAAATGGCAACGCTGTGTAGAAGCGATTGAAAACATCGGCAACATCAAAGATGGTGTGATGTATTCAATTGGTGACTCATTGGCTTACATGATTGAAGACGGCGTGGCTCGTAACACAGAAAACTTTACTGGCAACCGTCGTTACTTCGACGTGCATTACTACCTAGAAGGTCGTGAAACCGTCGAGTTCGCAGCCAAATCAGAGCTAGAGCAAATCCAAGCTTACAGCGATGAAACCGACCGTGAACACCTAATAGGTAACGGTGAAACTCGTGAGTTAGTTGAAGGCCAAGTAGCGATATTTGATAACAGCAAAGCTTACCGCTTCCACGGTGATCATCGCGTTCGCAAAGTGGTGCTAAAAGTGACCATTGAAGACGGTTACTTCCTCAATAAATAAGCAACTGAAGCTATGTAACCAAAGCTAAAAACAAATAAGTAACTGAAACCAAGCTACTGAAGCCAAACAGCCGAAAGCAGCAACAACAAGATCTATTCACAGTGTGTACCGAGCCTTGCCGTTCAAGGCTCAGTCACACTGCATAACGCCTTTACGCTTCTTCCCTACAAGGAAGCTTAAAGAAATAACGACTATAATTACGTGACCCTTGGAGGACACTATGTCTGAATCTGTACGCGGTAAGTTAGGTAAATTTGCCTTGCTCTCCATGACATTTGCAGCGGTATTTAACGTTCGCAACATTGTAAATAACAACATCGAATTGGGATTGAGTTCAGCCCCTATATTTTTGCTTGCGACTCTTATTTACTTCATTCCATTCGTATTCATTATTGCTGAATTCGTATCAGCAAATAAAAATTCTGAGTCAGGCATGTATGACTGGCTTAAACAACCTTTAGGCTCAAAAGCCGCCTACTTAGGTTCATTCCTCTATTGGTTCGTTAACCTATTCTGGTTTGTA
The DNA here is from genome assembly GCF_002875945.1 of Vibrio lentus. Classification (GTDB taxonomy): domain Bacteria; phylum Pseudomonadota; class Gammaproteobacteria; order Enterobacterales; family Vibrionaceae; genus Vibrio; species Vibrio apostichopi. The sequence goes on along the minus strand of NZ_MCZK01000150.1, from coordinate 39,965 downwards.
TCATTGCTACCTAACGTTATCGCATACGCGTCTTACGCAATGCTTGGCTACGAGTACGCCTTCTCTCCTATTGTGACATCGGCAATCTCAATTGGTCTATTTGCGGCGGCAACGCACATCTCTACTAAAGGCGCGAGCTGGTTAGGTAAGATTGCAGAGATCGTGGCATACGGCGTATTTGCACTGTTCGCGGTTTACGTTATCGGCGCGATGATGGCACTCGGTGGTAACCATGAACCTGTAGAGCCAATCACGCTTGAAGCAATGACGCCAACCATCAACTGGGCAACGTTAGGCATCATGTGTTGGATCTTCCAAGCAGCCGGTGGTGCAGAAACTGCAGCCGCTTACCTAAACGATGTTAAAGGTGGTCATAAGTCTTTCATCAAGGTGATCATCAGCGCGGGTATCGCTATCGGTATCATGTACGCAGTCGGTTCTCTATTAGTGAACGTATTCGTTGCACGTGATGAACTCACTTATGCTGGCGGCATGGTTGAAATCTTCACTGGTATGGCGAACTACTTCGACATTTCACAATCTCTGACAGGTCGCTTTGTCGGTATCATCCTATTCGTCGCTATGTTCGGTTCGATGATGATGTGGACAGCAGCGCCAGTAAAAATTCACTTCTCTGAAATCCCTAAAGGTGTTTACGGTGAGAAGACGACTGAGCTTAACGAACACGGCGTGCCAGTACGTGCAGCATGGTGGCAGTTTGCGTTCGTATTCCTAATGCTAGTGATTAACGGCTTCGGTTCTGAGTCTGTACAAGAAATGATGAACACAGCGATTAACCTAACAGCGGGTACGGCAATGTTACCGCCTATCTTCATCATGGTGGCGTACTTTGTATTCCGCTTGAAGCATGACGATACGCCACGTGACTTCCGCATGGGTACTCGTGTTCAAGGTATGAGTGTGGTATCTGTCCTTATCGGTATCTTCGTTGTGAGCATGACGGCATCAGCATTCCCAACAGGTGTTGACTTAATGCAAGCGTTCTTCGTCAACGTATTTATGACGGCAGTGTTCTCAGCTATCGCTTGGTGGTGGATCTCTCGCTTTGAAAAGAAGCAAGCAGGTAAAGACGCAAAGCTAGAAGCCGCGAAGCAATCGTAGGTTCAAATATTCAAAGCTTCAAATATTCAAATATTCAAAGCTTCGCTAGATGATGAATCTATAAAAATCGCACAAATTAATAAGCGCCTTCGTGGCGCTTTTTTTTTTTTAATCAGACAATTAAAACCTCGCTTTCAAAAAATAAAAACGCCATTCCGTCAAGGCTTCACTTCACGAAAAACGTTAGTTAATTCGTAATAAAACCCGAACAAAAACCAAGGTAAAACATTAACTAAATTTATTTACTCAATGTCACATATTCGATCAATTTAGATTAACTTCCCGCCGCTTAATCTTTAATCTTCTTTCTGAAGAGACAGACAAACTCATAGAACAAAAAACGACATAAAGCCCTACAAACCTGCTACATCGTCGTACATGAGAAAGCCAGCCTCTTCAATGAATGCCTTAGTGTTGCGTTTGTTATTCAAGTAATAAATTTACTGAAATCAACAAGATCAACGCCAAGAAATTCGTTCGTAAATCAATACAAAAATAATAAATGAGCCAAGCCTGACTTCATAAAGCGGGTGTTTGCCAAACCAACATAACAATAAAAACACGGCCTAGATTTCCCTCTCTAGGACCTAGTAATAACGATCATCAACGTGATTCACCGGAGAACATCATGTCCGATAATAAACGCAGTACGATAGGCAAGTTTGCCCTACTGTCTATGACCTTCGCGGCGGTATACAGCTTCAATAACATCATAAACAACAACATCGAGATCGGCCTTTCCTCAGCTCCGATGTTCTTTTTAGCCACCATCTTTTACTTTGTGCCATTTTGTTTGATCGTGGCTGAGTTCGTATCATTGAATAAAGACTCTGAGGCGGGTGTTTATTCTTGGGTTAAAAGCTCTCTAGGCGGTCGCTGGGCGTTTATTTCAGCTTACACCTACTGGTTTGTTAACCTATTCTTCTTCACCTCTCTGCTGCCTAGAATCATCGCTTATGCGTCGTATGCTTTCTTAGGCTTCGAGTACATATTTACGCCGATAACTACGGCGATCTTGAGCACGATTCTATTTGCAGTTGCTACGCACATTTCAAACAACGGTGCGAAGCTACTTGGCCCAATCACCTCACTAACATCATCACTCATGCTGTTGCTGACTCTGTCTTACATCCTGCTTTCTGGTGGCGCACTGATCGGTGGCATCGAGCCAGCTGACCCAATCACCATTGAAGCGATGACACCAAGCTTTAACTGGGCATTCCTTGGGGTAATCACTTGGATCTTCATGGCGGCTGGCGGTGCTGAATCGGTTGCGGTTTACGTCAACGACATCAAGGGCGGACACAAGTCTTTCGTTAAAGTGATCATCATTGCCGGTATCTTTATCGGTGCGCTTTACTCGGTTGGCTCTGTGCTTGCGAACGTATTCGTTGCTCGTGAAGAGCTTAAGTTTACTGGCGGTTCGGTGCAGGTATTCGAAGGACTAGCAAGACACTTTGGATTGTCTGAAATTCTAATGAATCGCTTTGTGGGCGTGGTTTCATTCACTGCGATGTTGGGTTCCCTACTGATGTGGACAGCGACTCCGGTTAAGATTTTCTTCTCTGAAATCCCTAAAGGTATCTTCGGAGAGAAAACGGTCGCACTCAACAAACAAGGCGTGCCAGAGCGTGCGGCTTGGGTTCAGTTCTTCATCGTTATTCCACTGATGTTTATCCCAACATTGGCGTCTGACACCGTACAAGATCTGATGAGCACAATCATCAACATGACCGCTGCAGCCTCTATGTTGCCGCCACTGTTCATCATGATCGCTTACTTGCACCTGCGTGTGAAACTCGACCACTTGCCACGTGATTTCCGCATGGGCTCACGCCGAGTAGGTATCACCGCAGTATCGATTCTTATCGCTATCTTCACTGTAGGGTTCTTTGCTTCTACCTTCCCGACAGGTGCAGACATCATGACCATCATCTTCTACAACGTGGGCGGAATAGTGATCTTCCTTGGCTACGCGTGGTGGAAGTACGGTCAATACGAGAAAAGCTTATCTCCAGAAGAGAAGAAACTAGAAGCAAAACCGGAAGCGGCGAACGCCTAGTGTTCTCTTGACCTTGGTTTTAACCTTGACCTTGGTTTTAACCTTGACCTTGGTTTTAACCTTGACCTTGGTTTTAACCTTGACCTTAGTTTTAATCTTGACCTTAGTTTTAATCTTGACCTTAGTTTTAATCTTGACCTTGGCTTTAATCTTGATTTGAACTCTCTTAGGCACTCACTATTTGGCGAGTGCCTTTTTATTCGCTTCCCTTTTTTCTTATCGCTGCTCCTTACATCCTATTTACTGAGCTATTCCTTTCATCAAAATTAGATTCACAACACCGATATATCCCTCGCCTGACATTTGTTTATAAATTCAACTAAAACCCAAAATAAATCACAAGTAAACATTTACTAAAAACAGATCACACTTTTAGGTTTATTTAATTTTAAACACAAAAATAATCATTAATATTGGTTTTGCGATCGTAAGTGACCTGACCATATACGCCTTGAAGAGCAACCCATATTAGAAGTCAGAACTGCTTACGAAGCTTCATTTATAACCCCGACACAGAAGTGAACAAAATGAAAAGTAGTTTTACTAAAAAGACTCTTATTACAAGCTGTATTCTTGCTGCCCTTACGGCTAATGCGCACGCTGATGAAACCGCGGCTAACCACGGCGACACTCAGCCCCCTAAAACAGAATCAGAAACGCTGTTTAACTTTTACGGTGAGCTTGGCCTTGGTGGTCATGTGGCACTCGAAGGTGATGATAAGGGTCGCTACGCAGACGGCACTTACATTGAAGCAGGTTTAGCTATCGAGCATGGTAATTGGTTTGGTCTTGCTTACATGGAAGGCTGGACAGTACAGGCCGATGACGAAGGTAATGCTTGGGCGACTGGCCACGGCTGGGGCGGCTTCGAAGGTGGTTTTAACCGCTTTTACGCTGGCTACCGCACCGACGCAAAAACAGAATTTATTGTCGGTCGTATGGACTCGTCACTGGATGACGTTCAATGGTGGGGTGACCCAACAGTCGAATACGGCTACGCAATCTCAAACACGCGTGATGTACACGTCGGTGTGAAGATTCAAAACCTAGAAGGCAAACTTCGCTACAGCGTTTCATTCGCTCCAGAATCTGACTTCTCTGAAGACGATGCCCTACTTCACTTCGGTAAGTACGATAGTTTTGCAGACCAATGGAAAGACAAAAATGCCATGGTCAACGGTTACCTCCAATATGACCTCACTGACGACCTAACCCTAATGGGTGGCGGTGAAGTACGTAATAACGATGGCGGTGAGCTTCTACTATTGGGTGCTGAGTACAAAAACTTTGCCACTCGTGTTTGGCACGATACCGACAAAGGCAACCAAGAGTCTTTCGGTAGTGAATCAGGTATTCAAACCAGTGCATGGTACGAAGCCGCACAAGGCGTTTATCTATCAGCAGCCTACAACTACGCAAACTTTGACGGTGACAATGGCGACAAAGAGATCACCTCTTACATCAATGCCGGCGTTTGGTACGAATACGGAAACGGCGCATTTGCTACTGCGTTCGACAGCCGCTTTGGCGTAGGCAGCGACACTGAAATCGGCGACGCGCAAGTGTTCGCAATGCAATACTTCTACTGGTAATAACAGGAACTCATCATGAAACTGAATAAATCATTCGCAGCTCTCGCTATCGGCGCAGCACTTGTTGTTACTGGCTGTACATCAAATTCAAGCTCTGACACGGAGCAACTGCAAGCAAACGAATTTAAGAACGTTATCGACCGCACTGGTTCACCAGAATACATGCGTGATTACGACTTCGATGACCACCAGCGCTTCAACCCATTCTTTGACTTAGGTGCATGGCATGGTCACTTGCTGCCAGACACAGCTGAAGGCATGGGCGGTTTCCCAGGAACTGCTTTGCTTACTGAAGAATACATCAACTTCATGGCTGATAACTTTGACCGCCTAAGCGTGTTCAAAGATGGCAAAAAAGTCGCATTCACCATGGAAGCTTACAGCCTGCCAGGTGCATTAGTTCAGACACTAAAATCTGACGATGTCACGGTAGAAATGACGATGCGTTTTGCTTCAAACCGCACCTCTCTGCTAGAAACCAAAATCACTACCGACTCTCCTGTTGAATTGGTGTGGGATGGTGAACTGCTAGAAAAGACCCATGCGAAAGAAGGCGTAGCACAAACCGACAAAACAATCGCTGAAACTTACCCTGAGTATGACCGTCAAATCGTCGCAACCGACGATGGCCTAAAGGTCACCTTTGGTAAGGTGCGTTCAACTTGGGATCTGCTGACATCAGGTGAGTCTGAGTACCAAGTTCACAAATCGATTCCAACACAAACTACAGTGGATGGTTTAGCGTTTACTTCAACGGCAAACATTGAAGAATCGACCACCATTTACACCACTTACTCGCATGTTCTAACGGCAGAAGAAGCACAAGCTGAACAGCCAGAAATCAAAAAGATCATGGCAAACCCGACCGACTTCCTCGCAGCATCAGCAGAGCGTTGGGAAGGCTATCTTGAGATGGGCTTAACCAACCCGAACGCGACACCAGAACAAGAACGTGTTGCTGTTAAAGCGATGGAAACCCTAAACGGTAACTGGCGTGGCGCAGCAGGTGCAATGGAGTTTGACTCAGTGACACCATCAGTAACCGCGCGTTGGTTCTCGGGCAACCAAACTTGGCCGTGGGACACATGGAAGCAAGCTTACGCAATGGCTCACTTCAACCCAGACGTAGCGAAAGACAACATCCGCGCGATGTTCGCTTACCAAATTCAAGCTGACGACGCCGTTCGCCCTTGGGATGAAGGCTACGTACCCGATCTATTGGCTTACAACATAAGCCCAGAACGTGGCGGCGACGGAGGTAACTGGAATGAACGTAATACCAAGCCAAGCTTAGCGGCATGGGCAGTAATGGAAGTCTACAAGACCACCAGCGACGAAGCTTGGCTTGAAGAGATATATCCAAAGCTAGTGGCATACCATAATTGGTGGCTACGCAACCGTGATAACAACGGCAACGGTGTACCTGAATATGGCGCTGCTCGCGACAAAGCACACAACACACCTGAAGGCGAAATGTACTTCACTGTGGTTCGTGGCGACAAACATGAAACCGTCGTAGGCCAAGCAGCACTCGATAAAGTTGTCGCTGAAGGTAATTACGATTACATCGAAAGCCCAGCTCAAACGGCAGCGTCTTGGGAATCAGGTCGTGACGATGCAGCCGCATTTGGTTTCATCGATAAAGATCAGCTAGACGCGTATGTCGCGAACGGCGGCAAACGCAGCGATTGGGATGTTGAGTTCGCTCAAAACCGCGCTGAAGATGGCACGTTATTGGGTTACTCACTGCTACAAGAGTCTGTCGATCAAGCAAGCTACATGTACAGCGATAACAAGTACCTAGCAGAAATGGCTGACATTCTTGGTAAAGACGCAGAAGCGAAAGAGTTCCGTGAAAAAGCGGAGCATCTATCGAACTACATCAACACCTGTATGTTCGACGAAGGCACTAACTTCTTCTACGACATTCGCATTGAAGACAAACCACTAGCCAACGGCTGTGCAGGTAAACCGATTGTAGAACGTGGTAAAGGCCCTGAAGGTTGGTCACCACTGTTCAACGGCGCAGCAACACAAGAACACGCTGATGCAGTCGTAACGGTGATGAAGGATACGGAAGAGTTCAACACCTACGTTCCACTAGGTACTGCGGCGCTGTCTAGCCCAGCATTTGGCCCAGATATTTACTGGCGTGGACGTGTATGGGTAGACCAGTTCTACTTCGGCCTAAAAGGCATGGACAGCTACGGCTACCGTGACGATGCGATTGAAATGGCAGGCGCATTCTTCGACCACGCCGATGGCTTGGTGCAAGATGGCCCTATCCGTGAGAACTACAATCCACTAACTGGTGAACAACAAGGTGCACCAAACTTCTCTTGGAGTGCCGCTCACCTATACATGCTTTACAACGACTTCTTTACCGAAGCTGAATAAGGCTAAGTAGCTTGCTTGCTAGATAAATCAATAACTAGGTTGCTAGGTAAATAAGTAACGAAGTAAATAAGCGCTAAAACATCAATCACTTAGATACTTCAAGTGATTGATAATATTAATTTCTGCCCCTGACTTCTCTTTCAGGTTTGGGCACTCAGCGCAAGTTGAGTGCCCCTTTTATATCCGCTTAGATAGCATTTGGCCTGCCATGATCTTTTTACTTTATTCGCTGTACGTTAACTGTGTTTACCACAATGAAAACGCACCTGATAATGGTAATGCTCTTCCAATAATTTGAATTCATCATGTACGCTTGGCGTCCAAGAGTCATCCCCGCCAACTCCCATATGAAAGCCATCGATGTTCACAAACAGCTGTTCTTGCTCTACTAAGTCACAGGTGTGTTTCGCCTGCTGCAATTGCTGCTGACCAAATCGACTGACAGAAAAATGGAAGTTTCCTTTCAGTTCAAATTCACCAATATTTGCTTCACGAACATCACAACGTAAGCCGCTGTCTGACGGGAAAATATAAGGGGTATGCATTTGAGCAATGCTCTGCTGATGTAAACCAACATGTGCCGAAAGCTTTCTATCGGGATAATTTTCATGAGGTCCGCGACCGAACCATCTCACGTTATCAGGGATGTTTTTCAATGCGAATGTTAATCCCACTCGAGGTAAAGACGGCAAGCCTTTCGCCGCTTGCACATCCACATCTAGCTTAACCTCACCATCAGCAAATAATTGGTATTGCCAAGTCGACAACAAACGAACTTGCCCTTCAACTAAGTGAGCAATTCTTGCCGTCACTGAGACTGAGTTTTTCTGAGTGAAGTGGGAAAATTCAATACACTCAGGTGTTAGTGAATCAAGCCCCATTGCCTGCCAGCGTGCTATCCATGAATTAGGATCGACTCGGTTTGCTTCACTGACACCGATATCGTTATCGAGTGGTGCTCGATAGAAGTTATCTTTGAGACCACTGACTAACTGTTCAACCCCCTTCACTTGCCAACGGTCTAAAGCCCCCGTTAGCACATCAAACTCAACTTGATAATCATCGCCTATCACAGACAATCGCTTCTCCGTTTCACTGACTTTCGGAGGGTGCGTCGAGACATTCGCATCAAGTACAAGTTGCGATAAGGTGGGTAAATTCAGTTGTTCAATGGCCGTTACATGTCCTTTATCAGCCCATCGCGTCGCTGAATTCAGCACCACTTCTAGGTTTAAATAATTAAGGCTATTTGGTTGGCAAACAACGTTGGCTCCATCAAGCTCAAGCAGTACGCTCGATTGCGACTTCACAAGTAATTCAACGCTTCCATTACTCTGAATAACGCCATTTTGCGTGATGTTCCAATTCAGTGTTTCGATAAGCTCAGCATCAAACAAATACTCACTGGTTATTTCGATCACCAGTGGTGATGCAGAAACCAACTTGAACTGATAAAACTGCTGCGCTTTTTTCACTTCATGTAAGGTTGGATGAACCGTTCTATCAGGGAAAACCAATCCATTAATACAGAATTGGCGGTCGTTAATCTCATCGTCGAAATCACCGCCATATCCCCAGTATTTCTGTCCGTTCGAGTCAATTTTGGTTATCCCCTGATCGACCCAATCCCAGATAAAGCCACCTTGCAGCCTAGGGTTGTCTCGGAACGCGTGCCAATATTTATCGAAGCTACCGAGGCTATTGCCCATCGCATGTGCATACTCACACAAGATCAGCGGGCGCTGTTCGTTAGGCAGAGCAATAGCTTTACAAATACCCACTCTAGGAGTGACTTCAGGCTGGCTCTCAACCACAGGTAGATCCCAATCAACACGTGCGTACATTGGGCATAAAATATCAGTCGCTGCAGTATCGGCACCGCCGCCTTCATACTGAACTGGTCGGGTTGGATCGGCTTGTTTCACCCATTGATACATCGCATGGTGATTACGCCCAATACCTGATTCATTGCCTAGCGACCAAATGATCACGCTGGCGTGGTTTTTATCGCGCTCGACCAGTCGAGTCATACGGCGCATATAAGCATTTAACCATGAAGCATCATTTGATAGTCGGCACATAGGAAACTGGCCATGAGTTTCAACATTGGCTTCATCAACCAAATACAGGCCATACTCATCACACAATTCATACCATAATGGGTGATTCGGATAATGAGCGGTTCTAACGGCATTGAAGTTATTTTGTTTGAGCAGTTTGATGTCTTGAATCATCCCTTCACGAGTCATGGTGTGACCCAATTCAGGGTGATGTTCATGGCGATTCACACCACGAATCAGCAACGGCTTACCGTTAACTTTGAGCAAACTATCGGTAATTTCAACACATCGAAATCCGACATCGTAAGCCTCACAATCTATGAGCTCATCTTGTTGATTGAGTAACGACACCACACAGCGATATACGTAAGGTGACTCGGCACTCCACTTATTCGGATTCACAACTGAAATACTGTGTTCTGCGACTTCAGACCAAGGCCCTTTCTCATCCACCACTCGCTCACCCAAGCCAACAGTTTGAGACTCAGAGATGAGTTGCCCCTGCGCATCAAACAGTTCGACTTTAACTCGGTTTATTTGTTGATCTTGGTTAGCTTGATTATCTTGAGCTGATGGATTTGGTTTCGATATTTGTGTCGACACCTTCAAACACGCATCTCGATAACAAGCGTCCAGTTGAGTTTCAACCCGAACATCTTCAATGGCGACTTTTGGTTTTCTCAATAAGGCGACGTCGCGGAAGATACCACTCAACCACCACATATCCTGATCTTCAAGATAAGAACCGTCGGACCAACGCAGCACCATCACCGCTAAGGTGTTATCTCCCGCCTGTAGGTAATCAGACACATCAAATTCAGCAGGTAAACGGCTATCTTGCGAATACCCAACCCACTTGCCGTTACACCACAAGTGGAACGCTGAGTTAACGCCATCAAAGGTGAGTCGATGAGTGTCTAATAACGCGTGCTCTGCGCAATTAAAACGCGTGCGATACAGCCCAGTTGGATTGTCGGTTGGCACAAAAGGCGGTTTGTCATCGAACGGGTATTTCACATTGGTGTATATCGGTTTATCAAAGCCCTGCATCTGCCAATTGCTTGGTACTTCTATCTTCTCCCACAATGAATCATCGAAATGTTCAGACACCGACTCTTCCGTCACGAACTCGGGCGCATCAAACAACTGAAATTTCCATTCCCCATTAAGGGAAACTTTACGTGGTGAATTTTTGGTGAGCGCTTGTACGAATGAGGTGTAAGCATTGAGAGGTGCATGAGCCTCAATGACATTATGGTGAGTTATATATTGGTTTTCCCATTCACGGGCAGAGATGACTTGAGAGAAAGTTCTCATGGAGTGTTCCTTACGATAAACCGTTCAAAGTGAATCATTGCAAGTAGTGCTTAGTGCTTAAACCGCGCTTTGGACGCGACAAATGCCGACGAAATAACACCAGCAATGACAAACTTAGAAAAAGTAGAAGCCGCAGCGAGAACTGCTGCGGCGAATAACACATTATTTAAAGGCGCGCTTACTCACCTTATCGAGTTTCTTCAATATTTTTTCGATGCGATCAGGGTGAACCATAAACTCTTGGAAGCCCTTCATGCCTTCTTTGGCCATCGCAGGATCGGTATCGCGGTCATAGAACTGAGCCGTACCATCAGTAGAAGCCAGCATTGCTACACCTTTATCTAAGAACGGATCAGATTTCGCTTTGGCTTTATTGTTGGTCGGGATTTGTAGCAGCATCTCATTGATAAGTTGCTGATTTTCCGCACGCGCAACAAACTCTAGGAACTTACGTGCATCTTCCTTATTTTTCGCTTTAGAAGGAATGTGCAACGTATCCATTGGCGCATCTTCTGACATTGGAACGCTTGGATCGATCACAGGGAATTGGAAGAAGTCCATCTTGCCATCTAATTCGGCAGGGAAGTTTGGCGTAATGAAGTTACCCATCAGGTACATCGCTGCCTTGCCGTTGTACAAGAATGGTTGAGCTTCTTGCCAAGAATAAGACGCGTGATTTTCTAAGTAGTAACCAGGCTCAACAAGCTCTGCCCAGTTAGCGAACGTTTTCTTCACTCGCTCATCAGAATAAGGCACCTTGCCTTCCATCAACTGAATGTGGAAATCCAAGCCGTTGGTACGCATGTTGATGTAATCAAACCAACCTGCTGCAGTCCACAGGTACTTAGTACCAATCGCAAACGGTGCAACCCCATTTTCTTTAAGCGTTGCCGATGCCGATTTCAAATCATCCCATGTTTTAGGTTCAGCAATTCCATACTGCTCAAAGATGTCTTTACGGTAGTAGATACCCCATTGATAATACGTATAAGGCACACCAAATTGCTTGCCGTTCACCGTCATTGCAGGTGCGGCTGACGCAAAATCTTGCTGCATATTGTTGTCAGCCCAAGTGTCACTCACATCTTCGAACAAGCCACGGTCAACGAATGCTTTCATTCGGTTACCCGCATACCAAAAAACCACATCCGGCGGCGAAGTGACCAACCAATTACGAATCGTTGTTTTATACGACTCGTGATCGTACAAGTTGTACTTGACCGTAATATCTGGGTTTTCTTTTTCAAAGCGGTTGATGATCTCACCCCACGCTTCTTTCGGCGCAGGATCAGATGCATCAGAGTTGATGACTAAGGTTCCTGCAAACGCTGTTGTAGAAACGGAGGCAGCAAGCACTGCCGTAGCAGCGATATGTTTCACGTATTTCATATTGAGGTCCTTGTTATAGAGCTAAGCTCACTAAGTCCAATTTTTATTGTTTTGTCTCGTAGGGTTATGCGTGTTTTAGTTTCTCTTCAATAATTCATCCATTCGGGATGCCGTTAGCAATAACGACTTAAAGCCGTCGCTATCGCTAGATTCGTGTATCTATTCTTATCTCGTTATTTACCCTTTGGTCGCACCTAATGTCAGGCCAGCAATAAAGTGTTTTTGCATGGTGAAGAAAAGCACGACTGGTGGAATGGCAGCCACGACCGCTCCCGCAGACATAAACTGCCAAGACGCCAACCACTGGCCTTGCAGTGAACTCAACCCCGCCGTTACCGGGCGAACGTCATCACTCTGAACCAGTACTAGTGCCCAGAAGAAATCGTTCCAAATAAAGGTAAACACCAATACGGCTAGCGCAGCTAATGCAGGGCGAACTAAAGGCAGCACCACATGCCAAAATATTTTCCATTCGCTGACTCCCTCTACACGCGCTGCTTCAATCAAGGCATCGGGAATGCCAACAATAAAGTTCCGCATGAACAAGGTACAAAAGCCGGCTTGGAAAGCGATATGGAAGAAAATTAACGCCCAATGAGTATCGTAGAGACCAAGGCCAATCGTTAGATCACGCACTGGAATCATCAAGATTTGGAACGGAACAAAGTTGCCCGCAATGAACATCGCAAATATCCACACATTGGCTTTGAAGTTGTATTTCGCCAAAGCGTACCCGGCCAAAGTCGAGAGAGCGACAGCCCCTGCGACCGCTGGCAGTGTGATGATCAAGCTATTAATTAAGTACTGCCCCATTGAGGTCGAGGAAAAAACTTGGGTGTAGTTCTCAATGAACTGAATCTCGCTCGGCCAGCCCCAGTAATTACCTTTGTTGATGTCATCCATCGAACGAATCGACGTCATCATCACGGCGATTAGCGGTAATAACCACATCACGATCGAGATAGGTAACGCGACTCGGTAGCTGATATTAGTAAAGCGACCGGCTTTTTGAATTGGTTGCGGAAACATTATTTTTCACTCCTTAACATGCGCCACAAGAAGTAAGCGATATAGATATCCATAATCAGAAACAGCACCACAGACACCGCCGCACCGTAACCCATTCGATAGTTAAAAATAGACTCTTCATACATTTGATACGCCAATACTGTCGAGCTTCCCCAAGGTCCACCCGCCGTCATGGTTGCCACTAAATCGAAAGAACGAAGGGCACCAATCACGGTCACGACCACAGCAATAAACGTCGCAGGTCTTAATTGAGGAAGTACCACATACCACAACATGCGCCACTTCTTCGCGCCATCCAGTCGCGCCGCTTCTAATTGCTCTGGATCGAGGTTGTTCAACCCCGTGAGATACAAGATCATGCAGTAAGAAATTTGTGGCCATAGGCCTGCAGCAATGATTCCATAGGTCACATAGTCTTCATCAGCAAGTATTGAAACGGGCTCAAAACCGAAGGCACCCAGTACCATGTTGAAAAGACCAAATGACGGGTCATAGAACCAAGAAAATACGAGGCCGACCACCACTTGAGAAATAACAAAGGGGAAAAAGAATAAGGATTTAACGACACGAATGCCTTTCACTTGTTGGTTTAAGAAAAGGGCAATCGCCAAGCCACAAGGTGGCGCGAGCATAAAGAAGATCAACCAAAGAAAGTTATTCGTTAAGGAGGTGTAGAACGCCTCTGAGTCAAACAGTTCGCGATAGTTCTCGAGCCCTACCCACTCTTTCTCACCGAGCCCGTCCCACTCAAAGAAACTGAGCCAAATGCTGTCCAAGATCGGATAAACAACATAGAGAGAAAAGATGGCAATAGCAGGTGCCAAGAACAACCAAGGCGATACCTTAGAACTAATACGTCTTTTCTTTTTAGCAGATGGGATGCGATTTTCTGGGTATATCGTTTTCACAGATTGCTCCATTTCCCGGAATTCCTTGTCTTCAAAGCTTCATTTACTATTTGATAAATTTCCACCTAGATTTCTAAATTTAATCTAGCAACTCAGCATTTATGGTAATTACGTTCAAATATTAGGCTTATTGATAATATTACGCACGGTTATGTTTTATTTTTGTAAACGTTTCCACAAAAATCAGTATGATTTGTAAAATTTGTATGACCCCGATCAATAATTTATCCGAGGCATCTAACAAATTTCTGATGAAAGCGTATGTTTTAAAGGCAAAGTGATGTAGTCCAACGAAGCAAGGAGAGAGCATGGCTGATATCAGCTTAAAACAGGTCATCAAACGATATGGTGATGTTCAAACGATCCATGGTGTTGATCTAGAAATAAGTAACGGCGAATTCGTAGTATTCGTTGGGCCGTCTGGTTGTGGTAAATCAACCCTCTTACGCTTAGTTGCTGGCTTGGAAGAGATTACTGAAGGTGAGATCCATATTGGCGATGATCTTGTTAATGATGTCGATCCTGCCGAGCGTGGCGTGGCGATGGTATTCCAATCCTACGCCCTTTATCCGCATATGACCGTTGAAGAAAATATGGGCTTTGGACTTAAAATGAACGGAGTTGCCAAAGAAACCGTCGAGAAGCAAGTCACCAGTGCCGCGAAAACACTTCAGCTAGAACCTTTATTGAAACGTAAACCTAAAGAGTTATCGGGTGGACAACGTCAACGTGTCGCTATCGGTCGAGCGATAGTTCGTAACCCAAGAGTGTTCTTATTTGACGAACCTCTGTCTAACCTAGATGCTGAACTTCGTGTCGATATGCGCTTACAAATCGCCAAATTGCATCAAGATCTGCAAAATACCATGATTTACGTAACGCACGACCAAGTGGAAGCGATGACGCTTGCCGACAAAATCGTCGTGCTGAGAGACGGTCGAGTGGAACAAGTTGGCTCACCTCTCGAACTGTATCACGCCCCTCAAAATGAATTTGTGGCAGGCTTTATTGGTTCACCGAAAATGAACTTCTTACCTTGTTTGGTCAATAGCACCTCTGATACTCATGCCCAACTGACCGTTAATGGCTTGAGTAAAATTACTCTGCCATTGCCAAGTGATGGCCTTGCTGAAGGACAAAAGCTGACGCTTGGTATTCGACCAGAACATTTGGAGATCAATGGCGATTCTGATATCACGATTGAATTCCAGAGTGAGGTAGTAGAACGATTGGGCAACAGTACGTATATGTTTGGTCAATCATGTGGTGTTGATAGCTTTAAAGTGCACCTCCCCGGGGATCAAGAAGTCACACGTTATCAGTCTCTCAATCTAAATTTCGCATCAAAAGATTGCCATCTGTTTGATGCTGAAGGTCAGCGTATTAACTAGACCTTTCAAACGGTAAAGCTGGCTAGAAAGGCTAGCTTTACCTCGTTATTAATTCACCGTTATCACCTCTTCTTTATTGCTTACCTCTCTTCTTTACTTCTTGTCTCTCTATGAAACGATTCAAAAAATTTCATGCACTCTACTTAGTTTTTGGGTTTAACGACCTTATTGGTATTTTCTTTACCCTTAACCGCTATCCGGACATTAATTTGATAGTCGTTTACTCAATAATGGCTAAACTATAGTGTCGCCTCCCCCTTTTTTTTGAGAAAACCTAAATGCCTAATGCTGATTCCACCCTAAACAAACGCATGGGAATCGTTGCGCTCACCTGGCCAATTTTTATCGAAGTTCTTCTAAGAACCGCACTCAACACCAGTGATGTATTCATGCTGTCGGGATACTCAGACAAAGCCGTGTCTGCCGTTGGTGTTATCTCTCAGATATCCTTTTTTCTGATCATCGTATCCACCATGGTCAGCAGTGGCACAGGCATCCTCATCGCTCAATACAACGGTGCATCTCGTAGCCAAGAGAGCGCTCATGTAGGCGTAGCGAGTATTATCTTAGCCATTGTTACTGGCGTGTTGTTGAGCATTATCGCCGTTCTTGGCGCTGAATATTTTATCCCGCTCTATCAACTGGAAGCTCAAGTCGAACAGTACGCTCAAGAGTACCTATTCATCAGTGGCGCACTAACCTTCAATGTGACGATAGGAGTGGTTCTCACCACAATTCTACGTAGCCATGGTTATTCGAAATCGCCAATGGTCATCAATTTGATTGCTGGTGTTATCAACGTATTCGGAAACTATTGCGCACTCTACCAACCATTTGGACTGCCCGTTTACGGCGTACAAGGGGTGGCGACCGCAACTGTGATTAGCCAATTAATCGGCATGTTTATCTTGATTGGTGTGGTGAGAAGTAAAGGTATTGAGCTGCCAATGAAGCAGTTCAAATCTGTGCCTAAAGCCATCTATCAAAAAATCATTAAGATCGGCTCAATGAATGCGGGAGAAGTACTCTCTTACAACATGGCGCAGATCAGCATTACCTTCTTTGTGGTGCAAATGGGCACTTCTTCATTGGCGGCGTTTACCTACGCGCAAAATATCGCTCGCCTCTCTTTTGCCTTTGCACTGGCGATTGGTCAGGGTAGCCAAATTCAAACTGGATACTACATAGGCAAAGGTTGGATAGATGAAATAGCCAACCGTGTACAACGCTATTTTGTGGTTGGTTTCATCGCCTCTATCAGCATTACCTGCGTGGTCTATATTTTCCGATTCGAGATTTTGGATCTCTTCACTCAAGATCCAGAGATCATCGCACTGACTGCCGCACTCATCGCTGGCTCGATACTTTTAGAAGGTGGTCGCGTATTTAATTTGATTTTCATCTCTTGCTTGAAAGCCGCAGGCGATATTAAGTTTCCTATCAAAATGGGAATACTCAGTATGTGGGGCATTGGCGTTGCGATGAGCTACTTACTTGGCGTGCATTGGGGTTATGGCGTGTTAGGAGCGTGGATGGCGATAGCAATGGATGAATGGTTCCGAGGAATCATTATGGCGTATCGTTGGAGAACAAGAAAATGGACTCGCTTCTCTTTATAGCCCAACAAATACAATAATTAATCATGGGTATATTTACTGCCAATACAATACGTTAGGCATCTCAGTTATCGCTACTGAGGTGCCCTGATAGTATTTGGCCTATGATGTTCCTTTCCCTATTTTCGCTGTACTGCCTTTGTCAGCCTTTATCTGCCGCCGAACAATACGCCCTGCCTGTAATCACCTAGCCTCTAGTCACCCAACTCTCTTCTTCACCCTTTATCTAATATAAAAACGGCTACTTGAAAGCCGAATTATCAACATTTCCTATATAAAGATTCTGCAATCGTAGGGATTATCAAACAGGTTCTCTCGAACTACTATTATTCCATCGGCTAGCCAAAACGTTAGCAAAATAGCTATCAATTACTATCCATAACTACCAATAACTAAAGTGCGCATGCTCGCTCAGAGTGCACAACGTGGAGAACATCATTATGTCTTACTACTCAGTATTAGAAGTCACACCCACTACAGACGCATGGGTTGCAGATTACATTGCGCCTGCAAACAAACTGGTGGCGCAATACGGCGGTAAATATCTAGCGCGCACTTCTAGCCACGAACGCCTTGAAGGCGACGCAGAACAACCTGCACTTCGCATCATCATTGAGTGGCCATCAAAGCAAGCCGCGGTAGATTTCATGAACGATCCAGGTTACGTACCACACCTAGCTGCACGTACTGCGGGTTCAGTTAGCCACCACGCACTTATCGAAGGCAAAGACGACCTAGCGTAATTAGGAGTCTAAATTCTGGTTAACGGTTATCGCTCAACATAACTGTCTCCAAATACAGAAAAGCCGCACCATCATTTGATGGTGCGGCTTTTTTGTTGGCGTTAATTCTTACTAAGATTGAGAGCTATGAGTGTTAATAACTATTAGTCTTAACAGTAATTAGCCTATGATGATCTTTTTACTTTTCAAACCATGATTAACTCTAATTATCAAACTGTTAGCAGTTAGCAGTTAGCAGTTAAGTTAGGAAAATTAGACCGTAGCTTCAACGGCTTTCTTGCGCTTTGCTAAGCGTGCTGCAATACCGAACAACATTACAATGCCACATACACCGTACACTTGCATGATGGTTGGATCATCCGAGACAAAACCAACATCAGAGAACATCACATAAGCGCCTAGCACCATGTAAAGAATGATCGCTGAAGCTTCGAAACGGAACGCCCAAAGCGTAACATCAATGTTTTCATTCACAGGCATCACATAATCATCTTCACGTGGCATAAAGTAGCCAATGATGAACATCAGCGCCGTACATACAACAAACAGAATCGCCAGTTGGTGTAAGAAGTGAATGGGCGTTTTGAACACTAACTGCATCGCAGCGTATGAACTTACAAACACCACCAGCGCAACTTTAGCCGCCACAGCAGGTACACGTTTAGAGACATAGCCCACAAACACAATCGTAAAAATTGGCACGCTGAAGAAGCCCGCTACCATCTGTAGGTATTGGAACAGGCCTTCAGGCGCATACATGATGAACGGTGCAATGCACACAGAGATAATCGCGATCACAACACCGAAGATACGGCCTTTACCCACCAACTCTTCATCCGTTTTACCTTGACCAAACAAAGGCTTGTAGACATTCAATGCAAACAGAGTGGTCGAACTGTTAAGCACACCATTAAATGTACTTAGGATGGCGCCAAACATCACCGCAACAAAGAAACCGACTAATGGTTTAGGCAAGACTTCGTTTACCAAGCGCGTGTACATGGTGTCTGGATTACCAGCATCTGCGCCAAACATGTGGAATGCAATGATGCCAGGAATGATTAGGAACAACGGAGAGATAACCTTAATTGCCCCCGCAAGAATCACCCCTTTCTGGCCTTCTTTTAAGTTCTTAGCACCCAACGCACGCTGGATGATTGATTGATCCGTACCCCAGTAGTAAAGGTTCACAAGTAAAAGACCGGTAAACAAGGTTGAGAACGGCAGTGGATCGGTCTCTGTACCAACCGATTGCAGTTTCTCTGGCGCAGCGTACAACAGCGTATCTAAGCCAGCACCAAAACTGCCCTCCCCTAATGCCATCAAGCCAAAAACAGGGATCATCAAGCCGCCAATAATAAGACCAACCCCATTAATAGTATCGGCAATCACGACCGCTTTGAGTCCACCATAAATCGCGTAAAAGAAACCAAGTAGGCCGATTGTTGCTGAAATTAGGGCAATAGAGCTGAACTCTGAAATATTGAGCAGAGCTTGAACATCAAAGATCTCACCGAGAACAACGGCACCGGCATAAAGTGTGGTTGGCAAGATATTGATGACGTACTGGCACAAGAAAAGTAACGTCACAAACTTCTTCACCGACATGTCGTAACGACTCTCTAGAAAGTCAGGAATCGTCGTGATCCCTTGCTTGAGGTAACGCGGTACCAGCATCAGAGCGATGATTACTAAGGTGACACCAGACGCCACTTCCCAACCCATGACACTCATGTTGTGGGTATAAGCTTGTGCACTCATGCCAACAAAGCTAGTCGCGCTCAAGTTGGTCAAAATTAGGGAGCTGGCAATCAAACCACCGGTTAAGCTTCTTCCACCGAGAAAGAAACCGTCTTGTGAGGTGTTCTTGTCATTTTTAACTTTGTTGTAGGTAAACGCGACAACAAAACCAGTAAATAACAAGAATGACAGCAGAACTGTAATAGACATTTTGTTTTCCTTAAGTTTAGTTATTGCGGCAGCAATTCCTCGCTGCCGATTATATTTTTATATTTAGAATTTTATTTGTAGGGGTACTCAGAGTTAGCGCTTCATATCTTTTTCAGATGAACAATCAAGGCTGACTCTGGGTCTAGAATCGGTAAGGTCAATCCAATTTCCTTGAGATTATCGCCACTCAGGGTTAACGTTTTGTCGAGCCATTGAGGGCGTTGTTTCATCAACTGGAAACTGGTTTTTGGCATGTCCACTAACTTCACTTGATACATCGCGTTGTCTTCCACGCAGCTAATACGAAGTGGCGAAGGCAGAGCATATTCAGGCATAGCTAATTGGCACACGGTGATCAGCATTTCATCGTCATTTTCAACGCCATAAATGTTCTGATTTTTGTCCGAAGGATCCATTCGGAAACTACGACCAGAATGCAAAACATGACGAAATTGCTTATGCAGTGAAATGTAATGTGAGAATGCTTGTTTCTCTTCCGGTGACTCTTTAACAGGGTCAAGCTCAACTCCCATGTGCCCCATGAGTGCAGTTACACCACGCATATTGATGCTGTGACGACGATTTGTTGAGTGGCATTCTGCTGGGCCGATGTGCGCTCCCATTACTTCTGGCGGGAAGAAGTAACTCATGCCTTTCTGAATGGCTTGGCGCTCTAAGGCATCATTACAATCTGATGCCCAGAAACGATGGGTTCGTTTTAGAATTTCAAAATCGATACGACCACCACCCGAAGAACAAGATTCAATCTCGACTTCTGGGTGCGCTCGATTCAACTCATCAACAAGGCGGTATAGCGCTTTCGTTTGACCATGCACCGCAGCCTTACCTTGATGCCCAGGTTGAACCAACTCTCGGTTCATGTCCCACTTAAGGTAAGTGATGTTGTATCGAGTCAAAAGCGCATTAAGGCGTTCATACAAGTAGTTAAAGCACGCTTCATTTTGTAGGTCTAACACGTATTGCCAACGACCAGACGGTTGATGATAGCCTTGTAAACCAAGCACCCAATCAGGGTGATTTCGGTAAAGATTAGAATCTTGGCTTACCATCTCAGGTTCAACCCAAAGGCCAAACTCCATACCCTGTTGGTTTACATGTTCAATTACAGGCTCTAAGCCATTTGGATATTTCACCTCATCCAAATACCAGTCGCCCAGTGCGGTACGTTCACCATCACGCCCCACAAACCAACCATCATCAATAATGAAACGTTCAACACCCATCACGCCCGCTTCCGTTGCCATCTTTATGATGTAGTCAGGCTTGTGATCAAAGTAGATCCCTTCCCATGTATTCAAGTGAACGGGACGAGGTTTATCGGTTGGGAATTGAATAATGTTGTCGCGAACAAATTGCTGAAAGCGTTGCGCGATGCCATTTAAACCTGAGTTGCTGTAACAACCAAACAACCAAGGCGTTTCGTAGCTTGCTTGAGATTCGAGAATGGATTCGCCTGCAAGTAACAACTCACCAGCTTGAACAAAACGGCGACCATCACTACGAACATCGGCGCGCATTTGGTGGTTACCGCTCCAACCCAAATGAAATCCCCACACCAAACCATGTTGCTCTGAGAACCCTTGAGTCCCTGCAAACATCCCCGGAAAGTTTTCGTGAGATGTGCGACCACGACGGTTTTCTTGCATGAAGCCACCGTGTTCAAAGTGCTGTCGTTGCGTTTGAAACTCATGACACCAACGGCCATGGAACGTCATGAGCTCGTTGGCATGATTTGGCAATGGCAACGTGGAAGAAAGCTTGTTCAGGTAGTATTTATTGCTACCGTTATTGGTGACGGTTACACGCTTTTGGACAACGTCAGATTCGAAATCCAGTTTGATCTCAACCTTAAGCTCCAATAGAGCAACCTTGTCTTCAAGGAAAAAACTCACTTCTTGATCTTGAGCGTCATAACGAACGGTCTTAAAGACGGGAGCCCAATCAAGTCCTTCTCGATGACCTTCAATGCCAGGAGCGTTAAAGTGTCCACTACCTAACTCAGGGCAAAGAGAAAGTGGCACATCCACATCAAGTCGAGCTTGAGAAATCGGCCTCTCTGTCGAAAGAAGAAGATCTTCATCAATACTTGCGATCTTTGCCCCCCAATGCAAAACCTCTGGAACACGCCCTGATTTAATGATCAAACTATGATTTTTACTCTTTAAATGAATAAATTCGTTCATTACTAATCTCTATTGTTTTCGTAAACATAATATAGAAATAATAGTGAACCCATCACGCTAGATTAGTATCCAATATCGACAAAATCGTGATGTAAATTGGCTTTAACATTCGAAAAACTTGCACAAGATCGACTGTTTCCGGAAACATTTTTAATGTTTTAAAAGACATTTATTTGAGAGTGAGCAGAGTTTAGTTTGGTAAATTTCGGTAGTCTTATTTCACTCTAAAATATTCGATGAGCAGAGCGATGAGTATCACCTTCAAAGACGTAGCAAAACTGGCAGGGGTATCCACCCAGACAGTATCTCGAGTAACTAATGGCTCACAAGACGTCGCGGAATCCACCCGCAACAAGGTTAACGCCGCCATAAAGCACCTTGGTTATGTACCCAATAAAGGTGCTCAAATGCTCAGTCGAGCCAAGTCCACCAGCGTTGGTTTAGTCACTCTCGATATGGCACTACATGGCGCAGCAATGATCGCAAATGGCGTGCGAATGCAAGCTCATGACATGAGTTATGGCGTCGCTTTCTCTGTTGTTTCCGAGCCCAATCTCGCGAACACCCGTGAGGCAATCCGTGAACTGATGGCTCAACAGGTCGACAGCATTATTCTGAATGTGCCTTTAAAGAGTGCCGATGCAGAATTGTTAGTGGAGCAGTATCAGCACCTCAACCTAATCTTCATTGATGTCCCTTCTAACAGCCAAGTGAACTATGTTTGCGGTGATCATGCGGAAGGAGCAAAACTGGCGGCTCAACATCTACTTGAGAGCGGACGAACGGAATTCCTGCTGATCACTGGCCCAAACGAATCCAGCGCCTCAAAGATTCGTCATCAAAGTTGGTTAGCCGCGTTATCAGATGCAGAAAGTAAGGTGCAGTACCAATATCAAGGAAACTGGCAAGCAGAAAGTGGTTATCTTGGCGTTCGAGAAGCTGTCGCTAAACAAGCCGTATTTGATGCCGTGTTAGTGGCAAGTGATCAGATGGCATTAGGTGCTTTACGTGCGCTGCAAGAACTGCAAATTCCAGTCCCTGACAAGGTTGCGGTCGTCGGCTTTGATGGCATCGACGACAGTGCATTTTTTAATCCACCACTGACCACCATCAAACAGGACTTCACTACGATTGGCCGACAAGCTGTGGTACTTGCAGAGAAGCTCAACGCCAACTCACAAGATGCCTTACTGCAGCACCATATCGAAACGGCATTACTCCCAAGAGAAAGCAGCCAACCTAAGGTGACGGCTCACTATGAAAAACAAGAGATCGAGCAACTGCTAAAAAGGATTCAGACCCTTTTGCCAGAATCGATATAAAAGAAAAAGCGCTAGGGGGAGCTAGCGCTTTAAGACCAACTAAGTCCGTTTAGCCTGGTAGTTTTTTAAGCTATATCATGAAGATATAACCAATTTTTTTACTTAGGTAAATCAAAAAGCCTATTCTTTACGACTGCTTTGAGTCGTAAATTAAGTATAGTCGGGTTGTGAAAAATGGAAGGATTTATTTCGTTTATTTTTACCCCAGACACAAGGTTGAAAAGTAGAAAACCAGCTCAAATGAACTAACCTTTAATCATGATAGGAAATCTTGATGAAGGGCTATATGGATTCAGAGACGACAAGCGCCAAACCCGTTCCTCAAAAAGAAAGCTCGAACTTGTTATCGTCTTTACTTCATGAATTCAGAAGAAACAAACTGATTTTGTATTATGTTGCATTTACGACACCGTTAACGTTAGTTGTTAATTATTTCGTGCCTCATGAAGTTCGATACAACATATATACCTACTTAGAGATCTTAGCCACGGTCTGTTACGTCACCTTTATTTTATGGGCGACATACTACTACTGCCATTTATTGTTCAATCGAGAAAAAAGACCCACTAAACAATTCATCAATAAAATCAAAACTCTGTTGTTTCCAGTATCAAAGCCGATCTACTTTATTTTATTAATGCTCGTCTTAAACATCTCATTCTCTAGCTATACCTTCTTAAAATCAGTCATTCCTTACCTCAATCCATATTTTTTAGATCTCGATTTTTACCATTTAGATAAATGGTTGCACTTTGGCATTTCACCTTGGGAAATCACCCACTTTTTTTTACCGAATTCAATAGCTTCACTCGCCATCAACATCTTGTACAACTTGTGGTTTTTTATCATATGGGGAATGCTGCTTTATTTTGTCATTTACCGTAAAGATGACCAACTTCGCAACCAGTTTTTACTCACATTCTTAAGTTCATGGTTTATCATTGGGAACATAATGGCGACCCTTCTGTCATCAGCAGGCCCTGTTTTTATTAGTCACTTCAATGACCAAGATTTGTATCTTCCTTTGATGCAAAGATTAAACATGCAGAGCGCAGAACTCACTGAACGTGGCTTTATGTCTTTGTGGGCACTCAGTACTCAAGATGCGCTTTGGGCAAGCTACGTTGGAGGTATTGGAGATATAGGGACTGGCATCTCAGCCATGCCCAGCATGCATGTAACCATATCCGTTCTGATTGCGATGACATCATTCAAATTGAATAAGAACCTCGGTTACATAGCGTGGATTTACGCCTTCTTTATTCAGGTTGGGTCGGTACATTTGGCATGGCATTACGCTGTTGACGGCTATATCGGCGCACTAATGGTCATCGCTCTTTGGCACTTGATAGGTTACTTGCTTAGAAGATAGGCGAGAACCTCCAAAGGAACTCACCACCAATCACTCAACAGCAATGACAATCTCAACCGATTGGGAGATCACTTTCCTCAAGTGAGAATTCTTGTCGTCTAATTGCTTTCCCTTACGATAAACAAGCTGTATATCAAAATCAGGGACGTCTATCGGCGGAGTGACGGCTATCAGTGAACTATCGACATTAGGGGCATTTCTAGCGACTAACTTAGGCACAATGCACAATAGCTTTCTGCCACTGATCAATCGTTTTACCGTTAAGAAGTTGCTTGATGCAATTGCCACTTTTCTAGTGTAGCCCAACTCAGACAATTTAGTATCAACTGCCGTTTTTAAGGCACCACTAGGAGACACTAAGGCGTGCTCCACAGAGACAAATGATTGCAGTGACATAGGCAACTCAACATCCAACACTGATTCATCTAGCAAGCAAACATGTTGCTCGGTGTAGAGAAGTTCTGTGCCATACAATTTAGGCACTTCACCAAAACTGCCGATCGCAATATCTAGCTTAGCCTCTTCAAATACCTGCTGGTAATTGGTTCGATTAACGTTAAGAAATGCGACTTGAGAGTTTGGCGAAGCTTGTTTAATAAAATCAAAGATCATTGGGCCAAACATCTGTTCTGCGTAATCGGTAAGTCCGATCTTCCAACTTCCTTTATAACTATCAACTTCAAACCTTTTGGACAACAGAACTTCGGATTGAATAGTATTAAGCAACGCATCAACGGTGCTTGATAATTCAATGGCTCGATCGGTCGCTTCCATCTTGCTACCAACTCGTTCAAATAAAGGATCATCAAACAGCTTTCGCAATCTTTGTAAGCTATGACTCATCGCTGATTGGCTGACATAACAACGTTCTGCCGCCTTACTAACACTGTTTGTTTTATATAGAGCTTGCAGTGCAATCAATAAGTTAAGGTCAATTCCTTTCCAGTTAAAATCAGCCACAAACCAATCCCATATTATTCATAGTTATAATTAAAACAATTAATTTGAATCATAGTTCAACTCCACCTAAATTACGCTAAACATTTATCTGGAATCGATCATGCTTTCAATTTTTAAAACCTTTTTCTGGCTTGGCTGGATTAGCTTTGGTGGACCAGCGGCACATATTGGCTACTTCCGTAAAACCTTTGTTGAGAAACTGAATTGGTTATCCGACGAAGAGTACGGGCAAATTGTCGCCCTCAGTCAATTTTTACCGGGTCCAGGCTCAAGCCAAGTTGGCTTCGCAGTTGGCTATAAAAAAGGTGGCTTAACCGGTGCGATTGCCGCATTTGTTGGCTTCACCTCCCCTTCTGTCATCCTAATGTTGATATTGGCCTTAGTGAGCAACCAGTTGTTGGAAGCGCCGCTTTTCATTTCAATCATCCACGGACTTAAGCTGCTCGCGGTCGTGGTTGTAGCTGACGCCACTTTCGGCATGTACAAAAACTTTTGCCAATCAAAGGTAGCAACAGCACTGTGTATGATCACCGCTATTGTTCTACTTTTGATTCCTGGGATCTGGCCTCAAGTCTTAGTGCTCCTATTTGCAGCAATCATTGGCAGCAAATTTTTAACCTCACAAGACTTAAAAACAACGCCTTCGACACATAAGATATCCATAACTCCGCTTGTTATTTTTATAGCACTATTAGTTGGTTTACCTCTGTTCAGTGCATATTCTCAAGGCATCGAAGTGTTTGGGTTATTTTACCAAGCAGGCAGTTTGGTATTCGGTGGCGGTCACGTGGTTCTTCCGCTGCTACAGAATGGTATTGGCGACCAACTGTCTCAAGATACTTTCCTAACAGGCTATGCTGCTGCGCAAGCGGTTCCTGGCCCGATGTTTACATTAGCGACTTACCTCGGTTATGTCTTAATGCCATCGGCACCAATTACAGGCGCACTGCTCGCAACAATTGCCGTGTTCTTGCCAGGCTTCTTGTTGTTACTGGGTGTACTGAAGAACTGGCAGGCAATTGCGAGTAAGCCTCTAGTTGCTGGTGCGCTTACAGGTGTGAATGCAGCAGTTGTTGGTCTATTACTTGCAGCTCTATACCAACCCATCTTCACAAGCGCAGTGAGCAGCGGCATAGACTTCGCTCTGATCATTGTTGGTGTTTGGCTACTGAAAACCGTGAAGATGCCGATTGTAGGTTTAGTTGGTACCTTTATCGCAGCTGGTGCGATGCTTAACTATTTATAATTAAGTACTTAGATACCCAACTTTAGATACAAAACTGAGTGACAAATATTAGCCCCTGATAAGGACACTCATCAGGGGCTAATTCATTTGTGCTATTTACCATAAGGAGAGTAACTCTTCACAGAACAATACTATATTGGTGTGCTCGCTTTCATTTCTCTCACCTCAGCTAAGGCTCGATTTAGGTTTTCATTGGCGATTTTGTAATACGAAGGTTTTTTGTCGATGGCTTGTTGCAGGTAAGGAATCGCTTCATCAGGTCGACCTTGAATAATTAAAAAGTAACCGACATTATTCAGAGCTTCCGGCGCATCCATATGACGCATAAAAACATTTATGGCTTTTTTCACATCACCTGATGCCAAATAAATAAGAGCAAGGTTATTCTGAGCCTTCTCATTGTTAGGTTCGATCTCTAAAGCCGAACGAGTGTATTGATACGCTTCTTTGTAGTTGCCGTACATGTAATGGGAGTAACCCATGTTCAGTAGAGCCTTCACTGAAGTATTATCGATAGTCAGCGACTTT
The DNA here is from genome assembly GCF_002875945.1 of Vibrio lentus. GTDB lineage: Bacteria > Pseudomonadota > Gammaproteobacteria > Enterobacterales > Vibrionaceae > Vibrio > Vibrio apostichopi. The sequence continues at coordinate 12,757 of NZ_MCZK01000150.1, read as the reverse complement.
TTAAAATACTCTTGGGCTATCTGATGTTTACCTTCTACATCTTCCAAGACTCCGATTCCCATGTAAGCCAAAGCAGGAGACATACTGTCAACTTTCAAACCTGCCACTTCACTTTGACTTAACGCTTGGTAGTTTTTAATCGTTTCACTGCTTTTTAAACGAACTTGGTCTGCATTGATCGCTTTAAAGAAGTAGCTTCGACCTTCATCTGTACGACGTTGTTTGGTATATAAAACACCTAACTGCTCTAATACTTCAGTATGCGCAGGGTTAAAATCTAATGCCGCCAAATACGCTTTTTCAGCGAGAGCGTAATTACCTCTCGATGAGTGAATTCGACCGATCGTAAATAGCGTTTTGTCGTGAAACTCTTGTTCAGGAAAAGACAGAGATCGGATGTACTCATAAAGAGCTAAATCGATGTTGTTGTCTCTCAAAGCGACATCACCACGCATGATTGCTTCTTTTTCACTGACCGGCGGATCGTCACTGGTTAAGGTGTCAATTGGCTTCCCCGAATACAATTCGGCATCAAACTGATTGGTAGGCTCATCAGAAGAAGCGCAACCGAGAATTACTAACGGCAGTAAAAGTAAAACCATTCTATTCATTCGCATCATAAACTCGCTCCTGGAGATGTCAGTGCATCCATTACAATCATCATTCCGGGCCCAAGAGCAACGATAAAGAAGCAAGGCCAAATGAACAACAACATGGGAAATAGCATTTTGGTAGGGATTTTTGCTGCAATTTCTTCCGCAGCTTGTTGGCGTTTGTCTCGAAAATCTTCGGTATAGTCACGTAAGGTTTGAGCTAAACTGCCCCCCATTCTTGAAGCATGCGAGAGCAAAGAAACAAGCCCTTCCAACTCACGAAGCCCCGTTCTTTCTACAAGTTGACTCAAAGCATCTGGCATGGTGACACCCGCTTGAATTTTAGCAAACACAGTATCTAGCTCATCGGCAAGTTCGGGCTGTGAAATGTATAACTCGTTAGCGACACGCCCTAGTGCAGCATTAAAACCAAGGCCTGATTCCGTACACACCACCAAAAGGTCTAAAGCATCAGGGACACCGTTTCTGATTTTTCTCTGTCTCTCTTTTTGCATTTTACTCAATATAAAATTAGGTAAGAATGTGCCGACAAAAATACACGTCACAATCAGCAAGTTGTTATAACTATCACCTATGTCTAAATAAAACACTGTGAATGCACAAACAAACCCTATCAAAGTTGAAAGCACTTTGAAGGCGTAAAATACCGAGAGTGCACTTTTTTCATGGTACCCAGCATGCATTAGCTTTTCTGAATACGTTTCGTTATCTTTTTTGTTCCCTCGGCCAATAAATGGCGTCAGCGACTCCAAAGTATTGGTAAAGTCATAAGGTTTGCGACTACCAGTATGATTCCCTCCGGAAATCTGTTTTAACTTTTTATCCAACGGGGAACGAGTACCAACAAAAAGAAACCCTAAAGTAAGAGTAAGTAGCATAGTGGTAAGCAGAATCATTCCGTACAGCAGAATTTGACTGCTGATACCGAACTCAGAGAGTGTTTGTTTCCATACTTCTAAATCAAAGAATTCCATAATCTATATCTCGATATTTATTATTTTTCTTATCCACAATGCCCCAATCGCCAACAAAATCACGCCGACACTGACCATAGATATACCTCTAGGATCGCTGTACAAAGGTTCGATGTATTCAGGGTTTACGAATTTAAGACCGAAAAATAGGGCAAAAGGAGAAAGCGTCAGTATCCAAGCAGAAAGTCGACTCTCAGCTGAAAGGGTTTTGATTTTTCTTTCTAGCTTAAAGCGGGCTCTTAATACTTCAGATACTTTTTGTAGATTCTCAGAGAGATTACCCCCCGTTTCTTTCTGCAGCATGACCGCACTTGAAAAAGCCAACATAGAAACCGTCGGTACTCTTTCTGTCATTTGTAAAATAGCGAGCCTTAAGTCGTAACCATAGTTCAGTAAGTTATAAGTATTCTTAAACTCAACCCCAATAGGCTCTGGCATCTCTTCGCCAACCTCATTAAAAGACTGAACTAATGGCTGACCCGCTTGTAAGGCTCTTCTTATGATGTCTAAGGCGTCTGGTAACTGCTCCTCAAACCTTGCCATTCTGTAGGTCACTCTGTTTTGAACAAACAGATAAGCAACAACCCAAACAAAGACAAAAGCGGCAACACAAATGAACCACACCTGATTGAAAACCAAAGCAATCAAAGCCAATAACGTTCCGCACAAAAATACGATTAATAAGAAGCGGCTTAATGTGAGCTTGAGACCTGCTAACTCAAGCATGCGCTTTAGATCGGCAAAGAAAGGAATAACGATCAACTTCCGATCGAGTGGTGATAACTCTTTGTTGTAATGTTCTTTTAAGAGAGACAAGCTCTCTTCATCAATATTTCTTTGCGTCTCTTTTAAGCGACGAGATAACTCTTTGTGCTTGGCTTTTTTCCCGGCAGCTGGCAATAATAAGGCTTGCGAAATAAACAACACTGCGACAAACAATAGGGCCAACGATACAGTTACGTTATCCATAATCGGCTCCTCAACTATGTGATTCAGTAAAGAGCTCAAACGGCAAATCAAGACCACGCTTAACTAACTGGTCGTGAGACTGAGGTACCACGCCTGTTGCAGTGTAATAACCTATGATATTGCCATTCTCGTCTATACCTTGACGCTGGAAGTGGAAGATCTCAGACATAGTAATGACCTCTCCTTCCATCCCATTGATCTCTTGGATACTGACCATCCGACGCTTACCGTCTTCTTGTCTCTCCATTTGAACCACTAAATGAATAGCAGAAGCAATCTGCGCTCTGAGATTTTTCGTTGAAATATTCCAACCCGCCATCGAGAACATATTCTCAACACGGCTTAGAGCATCACGAGGTGTATTCGCGTGAATCGTGGCAAGTGAACCATCATGACCCGTGTTCATTGCCGCTAACATATCGACAGCTTCGCTACCACGCACCTCCCCGACCACAATACGGTCAGGTCGCATACGCAAAGTGTTTTTTACCAGCTCTCGCTGACTGATCTCACCTTTACCCTCAAGGTTTGCTGGGCGTGTTTCTAAACGAATCACGTGTGGCTGTTGCAGTTGTAACTCTGCGGAATCTTCTATGGTAATAATCCGTTTATCTCTAGGAATAAACCCAGAAAAAATATTCAACGTCGTCGTTTTCCCTGAACCTGTACCACCAGAAATAAGGATATTGAGCTCACCCTTTACTGCAGCTTCAATGAACTTTGCCATTTGTGGAGAGGCTGACTTGTATTCCAGCAGATTATCCATGGTTAGGCTGTCTACAGAAAAACGTCGTATAGAAACGGAAGGGCCATCTAAGGCCAAAGGAGGAATAATGGCATTCACTCGTGAACCATCAACTAATCGAGCATCCACCATCGGCGACGCTTCATCAATCCGGCGTCCAACCTGACTTACGATACGGTCAATAATGTTTCTTAAGTGACGATCATCTAAAAACGTATACGGTGTTTTTTCTAATTTGCCTCGGCGTTCGACATAAACACTTTTAGGTCCGTTGACCAAAATATCGGACACCGTTTTATCGGCTAATAATGGTTCAAGTGGACCAAGGCCGAATACTTCATCTTCAATTTGTTTGATGACTCGCTTACGCCCCTCAGCACTTAATGCGTGGCTTTGGTCATCCGCCATTAACTGAACGATCGCTTCATGAAGGTCTACTTTGGCGCGATCTTTATCCAAACTAGAAAGTAGCCCCAAATCTAATGTTTCAAGTAGTTGTTTATGAAAGTAGTGTTTAATCGACAATTCTTGCTCTAAGACTTTTTTCGCCTCATTCACCGACTTCTCTTGCTCTTCACTCGCCTCTAAACTCTTAGCTTCATGAGATACGTTAGCTACTTTTTGAATGAGGGGCGATACAACGCCGTCTTCCTCTTGGGAAAACTGTTCTACTTTCTTTTCAAACTCCGGATTAATATTTTTTCGTTTAAAGAACATAACGATCCCTCATATATGCTGTAACAAACGTGTTATGAAAATATTTTTTTAAGCCAACCTTTCTCTTCTTGTTCTGGCGGAGAAAGGATATGAGACAAATCAATAATCGACCGTGTAATCGAGCTCTTTTTCTTCGATTCAACCAACGGCAAACCTAAATTGGCGCTCTCAAGAGCCACCTTAAAATCATTAGGCATTAAATGGATGTCATGCTTTCCAACGGTTTGTTCTATGTCTGTTAGCTTGATGGTTTGTCGCTTTTCATAACGATTCACAATGATCTCAATTGAGTCCTGCTGCAACCCGTACTCAAACTTGAGCGTTCGAATTAATCGATTACTATTTTTAACCGAAACCAAGGTTTGTTGAGCAACAAGTAACACCTTAGTCGCAGGAGAGATAGCCGATGCAAAAATATGATCCAACCCTCGAGAAAAATCGATAATAATATAGCGATAGAAGCGACGTAATACGGGCAGTAACTTCCCGATTTTCTGAGCATGTTCATAATCATCTGCGTTATTTTCATGCTTGAAACTTAAAACGTGTAACCCTGATGTGTGCTTATTCACTAAGCTACTCAAAGACATCTCATCCAAGTCATTGGAGCTATCGATAGCATCTGAGATGCTGTAGGTCGGCGTGATATTCAAATATTCAGGAATGACACCAAACTGGAGGTCAATATCGAGCAACAGCACCTCATTCGGATGATAACTTGCTATTTCTACGGCCGTATTGAGCGCTAAGGTTGTCGCCCCCATACCACCTTTAGTGTTGATAAATAAGAACACTTCTCCGTAGCTAGAGTTTTCGATTTTCTCTGCCGCTGTTTTCTTTAGTAAGGGGAGAAGACCAGAAATAGATATATCGTGAGACAGAAAATCCGAAGCACCGAGTCTTAGCGCTATTTTTAATGACCCATTGTCACTTTCATCACCAAACACAACCAAAGATAAATCATGCTCTTCTAACTGAAGATTGTAGCTTTGCAAATCCACCATTTTCTGAGCCCAGCCACCGCTTGCTTCAACAAAGATTAAATCTGGGGCATCAATATTCTTCACATACTCTTCAGTCATACCTAACAAAGAAAAAGACTCAATATGCACGTTTCGACAACGTTTCAATTGCTGTCTCATATGAGCGTGAAAATTCTCATTGTTATAAATCAGCCATACATTCAAGTTAGTTTTAAGGCGAATCGCATCGTCTTCATTAGGTAAAATGTCAATTGCTTCGCCCATGCTACTCACCCTGTATTTGTTTCGGACATCTTGTCCTAGTATTTGAATTCGCTCTTATCACACCTAAGTTCTCAGACGGTAAAATTGTCTCAAATGCAGGTGCAGCCAAAAAACCATTCGTTCCTAAAAAGCTTAGGTTACTGATCAGTTGAATGCCATAACCTGTCGCTCTTGCTCGTACAAACTTAATCGCACTCAGGTTTGCTTCCAGATCAGAAGTAATCTCAGCGCCTGCAGCATCCAAATACGCAACCTCCAAATTACTATCACTAAAGCCTAATATGGGTATATCTTCTACAACAACCCCTGCAATATTATCTCGATCCAACACGTAACAAACGGTGGCTAACCTTGCTGCTTTTCTTGTCGCTTCGTTCACTATTTGCAGGGAAAATACATAAGCCCCTAAGGCAACAATCAAAAAAATCAGCAAGAATATCAACCAAGAAACAATCGTAAACTCAATGATGGCTAAACCGTTTTGTTTCTTGATTAACTTCATCAGAAAACCCTCATCACGGACGATACGCTCAAAGGAACCGATAAACTTTCCGATGAAAATGGGATAGATAAAAAGTGCGGAACATAGTTGTAATTAACCGTTACTCGCACGTAACTATCGCCAGAAGGAGGGGTAATTGTCACATCAGAAGTGACAAGGCTCGAGAGTATTGCAGTACCGACTGTATTCTTCCCATAAACCACTATGTTTTGAATTTCTGCAGTAGGCGCTACTGTTCCACCTTGTGTTCCATAAACCTCAGTAACCGCATAACGGGCCCCATTTTGAACAGATTTTGAGATGATGTTGTAGTGGATTAAAATGTTTCCCAGCTCAAGAACCAACACCAAGAAAAACAGTAACACCGGCGTCGCAATCATCATTTCAATCGCAGCAAAACCTTGCTGTTTTTTGAATTTACTATTCATAACTACGACCCCTCTCCATCAGGATCCTTATACAACACAATCGTATATGGACCTTCAGTGGATGACTCTGAGCCACTAGAGCCACCAGCGACACTGCAAGAGTGTATAAATTCACCAAACACAGCAGGCGTGCCAGAATTGTTTGTTGGCGCTTTTTGCAATAAGAAGAAACACCCTATTTTCTCAACAGTAAAAGTGGTTACTCCACCACTTTTCCCTGAACAGTCGACCATAGGAATTGGGAGGATACGTCGCCATGCAGTGCCACCGGAAACGCAACCAGAACCGTTATTAACAATGCATGCGTTTGTAGCGGCCTCATATTGCGCATAGGTATAAGAACCATCAAAGTCTATATCGCCCGTTTTGCTGTCTATCGTAATTTTAGAACTAGGTTCTGTCGTTACGTAATCGGAAGGATAATCTGAACTCGCCAATCCTCCACCGTAATCACCAAAACGAGTGTTCAGCCCTTGACCTGTAGGGCCAACCGTTCCTCCGGGCTTAGTTGTGACATCATCGCCAATCGCAACTGAGTAATCATAGTATCCAGCCAAAGCTTCTCTAACTGTGCTCCCACCAGATCCAAAGTCCAGCAAGTGGTAGTTACCATTCCCCATCTGAGACAGCTTTTTGTCCCCGACTTTAAGCGCCTGAACACTACCGACTTCATAACCAAATACGTTGGTAATTTCCGCGCCAGTAGTATCGTGATAGCCATCTTCATTTACATCATTATCTGAGGTTCCATCACCAATACACACTCCAATCGGTACAATGTTGTTTACGACTTGTTGACCAGAACTTGGCCCTGCAACAGCGGTTGCAGATACACTTTTGGCCAAGCCAAACATCTGAATAAAAAATTCATCCATATCCAATGAACTGACATTGACTCGCACATAAACATCGTCATCAGCGCCGAACGTTGCCACTCCAACAAAATCTTGCGGATCATTCGAGTACTCTACGGTTACTACAGCAGTCGAAAAATCAAATTCATGATTGCCAGAAGATCCCGCCATTGCATTTAATGTTGATGTAACTTCTGTTGATACCGCGGTTTGATCTTTGCTGCTATCTAAAATTGTCGCTGCTGCTAAAGCCGCTGAGTCAACCGCATTCTGCAGGCGAGTTTTATTCACTAACATATGGTTTATATCCACCGCTAAAGCAGATACAGCTAGGAAAACTAACAGCGCAATGGTCACAAATATGACCACCAACCCGCCCTGTTTTTTAGGTGTTCTTGATACTTGATACAACATAAAGTACCTCCAAACTAATTAACGCTCTTTAAAACCTGACTGCTACTTCCGGAAAGCTCTTCATCACCTTTACCCACATACTTATCGTAGCCAGCTTGCATGCGTTCCCCAGTACCATCAGGTAAAACCTGTAAGTTCTCTTGAGTCGCATTAGGGTTGTACGTTTGTTCTGTTTGCAGCTTAGCAACCGACTGACCCAAAGGTGCGTCATTCGCGCAACCCGCTAATAGAATGACGAGAAAGACCATCATTGTTCTAATCATATCTATCTCCTTATAAATCATGACCAAATGAACCTTCACTACCACCATCAGTTGGCGCGATTCCTTTGTCTGAATTTGTATTGCTGCTGTCTTCAGAATCAGAAGGCTCAGTAATGTAAGCACTTCTACCTAATAAGTAATATTCCAGATCATTAGGATCAACAAAGGCATCAGTTGGCAGTGTAATTTTACTTCTATCCACCGGCTTGGCGAGTCGAGGTGTGACAAGAATGACAAGCTCGGTTTCACCCGATATGTATTCCTGACTATTGAAAAGCTGACCTAAAATCGGTACATCACCAATACCCGGCATTTTGTTACTAACATCTCGAACATTCTCACTCAACAACCCTGCAATACCGATAGTTTGACCATCAGCAAGTTCAAGCGTAGAAGAAGCGCTTCGACGTGTGATTGGTGGGATAAAATAAGTCGCATTCGTCGACCCAGGATCGATAGTCAATGAACTGCTGTTAGCTATCTCACTCACATCAACCGCTAGGTTAAGATTGATTTTTTTATCGCTGAGTACGGTAGGTATGAATTTCAAGCCGACACCGTATTCCTTGTACTCTATGGTAATTCCATCGTCGTCGGGAACAGGAATAGGAAATTCACCACCCGCTAAAAACTCAGCCTTAGAACCACTTAATGCGGTTAAGTTAGGTTCTGCTAATACCTTAGCCACACCGTTTTGCTTCGCGACATCAAGAGCAAAAGTAAACAAGGTATTACTATCGATGAAAGAACCTAGAATTCCGTAGTCGGTAGAGGTTGGAATATCAAAAATTGGCGTTGCGCCCAATACACCGGCAGGGACTGATGAAGCGCCCCACGAAAAGTTAGAACCACTGGTTTGGAAGAAATGGAAGTTAGCATCGAACTTTCTCACTAAGCTTCGCTGAACCTCGGCTACCGTCACTTCAAGCATAACTTGTTGTGCGCCACCAATAGACATCAAGTTGATCACACCCGTTGCGGCTGCTTGCTCACTACCACTCTCTTTAGCATCATCCGCGGCTTGTCCTGCCGCATAAGTTTCGGCAATTCGCATCGCCACATTCATTTTTTGTTGATTACTGATTTGCCCACTTAACAGCAAACGGTTTTGCGCACTATGAACCTCAATCGTCTCATCAGGAAGAAACTCGTATAGCTTTGACTTTAAGCTATTAAGATCATGGGTAACTTCGATGTTAATCGACTCAATCAACTGACCTCGCGAATCCCAAGCCATCAAATTTGTCGCCCCTAATTTTTTACCAATTAAGAACAACTCATTAGATTTCAAAATCACAATGTCTAAGACTTCAGGATCACCAAGAGAAACCTTCGCCGCTTTTCCCGACAGCACCACATGCGTAGATTTGTGATGTGGAACCGTGACCGTTTTTCCCGTCTGTAGTGCAGCAACACTGGCTGCCGAAAAACAAAGCAGGCTAAAAACACACGCTAATAATATTTTCATATCTCACCTCAATCCTTGACGCGCACACTAGATGTTTCTGTACCATTTGATAATGGTGACACTTGGTCTAGGCACATATCGACGAACCACTTTTTTCTCTACTTCATGTGGATTTCTCAAGGTCAGCTGAATACTACCTTTGCTTTTAGCCGTGAGAAGCTTCTCCGCCTCTTTTGGCGTCATCTCAAGTGTTACCGCACGAACGATAATCGGACTGTTTTCTTTCGTTTTAGCCGTTTGGTCGACGGCTAAAACCTTAATATCTTTTAATACCGTTTGAGTCGCTGCAGAATTTTTTCCGTAAGAAACGGTATTGAGAATATCAACCTTATTCCCCGGTAATAAGAAACCGGCCACACCAATAACATCATCAACACGTATCGTTACCGCACGTTTATTTTCAGGGATGAGAGCAGCAAGTGTTGACCCCTCTCCTGGCACAGTAAAACGTAACTTGTGAAGCACCTCTCCGGAATAAATAGTATTGGCGACTACTTTTCCGATAAGCTCCGCTGTATCCGAATAGTTGTTTTCATTGATCCAATCAACTTCCATCAACTTCGTTGTTAAATATTGCTCTTCAATTATGGTTCCAGCTTCAATTTCTTGAGATGCCACTACAACCGGATGACGCTCAACTTGCTCGACTTCAATCGTCGGTTGAACTTGATTGTCCATCCATTGTTTAGCGAAAAATACAGCGGCTAAACCGAATACTACGGACAGTAAAAACAGTAGGAAAACTTGACTCTTATTCATTATTCTCTTCCTCGTGTCCATCAGAGGTAAAATAGACTTTCCATGCCATGGCTAGAATGTCGAATGTGATAACGGGTGGGAGTTGCTCAAACGAAAGAATATCTTTGCTAATACCAACAAGGTCTTTCGGTAAACAAGGGAAAAGCGGTACTTTGTGCAGCGTATGCATTTGAGACAAACGCTCAAAGAAACCATCTTGCAGCTCTATCTCTTTATCAACAGTTACGCTCACCCACAGAGCTTCATAATCTTGCTGATTCAGAGGCTTGAATTCTATTTTGTAGCCCAAGCGACGTAGAAAGGCTGGGTCACTGATCTTTTCAGGATTCAAATTGGTAGAAAATGCGAGCGTTAAAACGAATGGCATGGTGATTTGTTGCCCATTCGGTAATGACAGGTGATCAAAGAAGTATTCCATTGGTACGATCCAGCGGTTGAGCAAAGCATCCACTGGCATGGGTTGGCGCCCCAGATCATCAATAACAAAAATGCCGTTATTAGCCATCATTTGTAAAGGTGCTAACCAAACGCGATTGTGCTCGGAGTGATTGACCTCAAGCATATCCATGGTGAGTTCCCCACCCACTTGGATATTAGGACGTTCACAATTGAGCCATCGCTTATCGTATTGATCTCGGAGAGAAACGGTCTGCTCACTGCCATTACGATCTAACGGGGTATGATGTTGAGCTGAGAAAACCTTAATGACATTCCCTAACGCGTAAACGGCATAAGGGATAAAAACTGAAGTATGAAGCGCGTTCACGATACGAGACGCTACAAAAGTTTTACCTGTCCCAGCGTGCCCATACAACAACAGCGCCCTACCCGAATTTATTGCAGGCCCTAACACCGAGATCATTTTTTGTACGCCGTAAACATCACTCAATGCAGCTTCCACATCAGGACGAGTAACAAGTTCCGCCCTTAAATCTTGTTGCTCTACAATTTCAGTATATTGTTTAAGAGAAACAGGAACTGGACCTAAATAAGCATCTCGTTTGAATGCAAGGTCGGCCTCTTCTAAGCCTTTCTCTGACAAGGAATAACGGACGTGACTATGAGAAGACGATTCCAAAGACAAAGCAGAAGTAGGTTGAAATACTTCGATAAGAGATTTATTTCTGAGTGTGGCTAGTCCATTTTCTATGACATGTGTAACAACACATAAATAGTTAGACAAATCTAACACATCAGATTTAGGGTAAGCTGATAGGTGCTTGAGCAATAGGTTCTCAACAACAACCTCAGGAACACCAAGCATTTCGATGGAAGTCGGTACCACTGGAGCTGATATTTGAGGCTTTAAATTGCTCGGGGAAGATATCCCTCTCATATCCATATGTCCTCTCCAACACATCGATTAGTGATTTAGTTTGATCTATGTAAAATAACTGTACATCGCTAAACCTATAACAACGGAAGGAGCAAATGGCATGGTTACTTTATTTGAGTACCGAGAATGCACAACAGGCTTACCTTTAATATCAGGTGATATCCCGCTAACTAGCATTAGTTTTTCTTCAAAGTATCGTCTAACTGTCATCTCACTATTATTGGCTCGATTATAAAGTAAATATAATGTTCCTATTATTCCGGCAGCGATGAGTATGTAATAAGACACATCAAGTAATGAGCCCCACCCAATATACAACCCAATAACACCTAATAATTTCACATCCCCTGCAGACATGGCCTTCAGAAAATACAAAATCAAGCCTGAACAGAAAAGAACTACAGCACCTATAAATGAAGTAACTAATACATCTAAAGAAAACCCACTATTTAACACTGATAAAAAGTATAAAAACAAAAATAAAATCAGAACCTTATTTGGTATACGATGTTTCTCAACATCGTATACCGAAACAATAATAAGCAATGCCCAAAACACTAAAGATTCACTTATCATTAATTTAGATACCCGCCACAATAGAAAGAAACTTACTGATTAGAGCAGTTGCTATTCCTGAAAATATTAACCAAGCGAGAATGACAAGTGAAGCAGCTCCAATGACATATTCCACCACAGTTAATCCTTTCTGGCGCCCCACTCTTTTAAAGTTCATTTTGGTAAACTCTTATGAGGTACTAATTTGATCAACGATTGTACTTAGCTTCGTTGATAGCGCAGTACCAATACCAGTAAATATTGTCGTTAACCCCAATACGAGCATAGCAGCACCAATTACGTATTCAATGACAGTAAGACCTTCTTCATCATTCATGAATTCTTTACAATTTTTCAAAAACTTACTCATGAGAATCTCTCCTTGATTTACATTACAGGTTTATTTACCTGTAAACTAAATCTAGAGCTGAACAATATATTCGGTTAGGATTTTCTTGCCATTTACTTGCACTTTTTTGTGGTACTTCTAATCTATTTAATAAATACCATTTTTACATTTATTTCTTACTGTTTATTTTGATATGACACAGGTTCAATACCCATGGAAATAATAACACCACTACTTTCTGATATAGACAGTGATTTCAACTCAATTATTACCAATAAAATTAGTCACTACTTCCCTATTGAGAACTATAAACAAGACATATCTATAATCAGTAACTTAGATGTAAGGTTAGTATTCTATATATTGAATCGAACGGATGAACTTCAACTACTTACAATGGCACTGTCTATTTGCGAAAATCTAAACAAGCGAATAGTCATTATTTGTGCAGGTCAGATACCTAATATCGTTCGAAATCATAAGAATATATTCTTTATAATAGAAACGAGCAGTAATCATCTGACCAGTAAGTTCGAAGAACTACAGGGCTTTGTTGCGTAATT
>NZ_MCZK01000149.1 GCF_002875945.1 Vibrio lentus | reverse complement strand
AAGCGGAGAAGAGCCCAAAAATACCGCTGATTGATTCAGCGGTATTTTTTATTGTGCTCATCGTTTTGATGAGAAGCGGATAGGTTTTCTAGTTCACCGAAGCTACTTCGACGCTTTGTGATTCACTTGTGATTTTCCAGTCACCACCCAGAGCTTTATACACCGCAATGGTGGTATTGGCGGTTTGCAGTTTCGCGGCTACTTGGCGGTCTTGCATCATTTTTTGTTGCCTTTGAGCATCGAGCACCGATAAGTAATCCACTAGGCCAGCTTTGTATAACGATTTGGCTTTGCTCACTGCGTTGTCGACCGCGTCTGTTGCTTCATCAATGCGTTTTTGGTTCTCTTGGCTACGACCATAAGCAAACAAGCTTGAATCGACTTCCGCGAATGCGCTGTCTACCGAATGTTGGTAGTTGAGCGCTGCCGAGCGAAACCTTGCTTCGTTCATCTCAACCATGGCTTCACCTCGGCCACCATCAAATACATTCCAACTGATACCCGCAGACGCTGCCCAACCAAATGAGTCACTGCTGAACAGATCATCAAAACTTCCTGCTGTTACGCCTGGTGTGCCCGTTAGGAAGAACTTAGGATAACGATTGGCGATGCTTGCGCCGAGTTCTTCATTAATTGCAGCCATTTGACGTTCTGCGATTCGGATGTCTGGACGTTGTTCTAACAAGTCAGAAGGTAAGCCCGTTGGGATAACATCGTTCATTCGTGGCAAAGTAAATTCGCCCGCTAAACGTTGGTTGACATTCGCTAGTGATTCACCCAACAAAACGGCCAGACGCTGCTTGTGAACTTGTTCTGCAATTTCTAACTGCGGAACAATCGACTCTGTAGCTGCGAGCATCGCTTTGGCTTGAGCAAGATCCAACTCAGAGCCATAACCGCTGCGAACCACTTTGGTCACCAACTCAAGTGTGCGTTGTTGGTCTTGGATATTATCCATCGCAATCACTTTGCGTTCTTGAGCGCCTCGGTATTGCAGGTAATTGTGAATCACGTCTGCGGTGATTAGCGTGTTCAAGCCTGATTGGAATATCTCGGCTTGTTCTACTCGAATCGTTGCCGCGTTAGATTGTCTATCGATACGTCCAAATAAGTCCATTTCCCATGCGATACTCGCGCCTAAGAAACCGCCATCGTGTTGTGCATCAAGTAATGACATGCCGGTTGCCGATTGAACGACATCAGACGCGCCAAACACAGGGCCGAGTAGGGAGTCGTTCTCACTCAATTGATAGTTGTAGTAACCACCGCCGACATTGACTGTGGGCACTTTGAAAGATTCAACGACACTCTTGTATGAATTGGCCATGTTGATTCGTTCGGCTGCGAGTTTGAGTGGGATGTTCTGGCTTTGAACATCGGCCACCAACTGGTTAAGCGTTGGATCATTGAACTGTGTCCACCAGTGAGTATTTGATTGGTTTGTCTCGCTTTGGCTTTGACTATCTTGGCTGTACAAGAAGGTTTCTGCCATGGTGGTTTGCGGCTCGTCGTAGTCAGGGCCAACCGCACAACCGGTTAGTAACAAGGCTAGGGCAATAGGAGCCACTTTAAATCTAGGTAATAGATACATGTTTATTGCTCCTTATTGAGTCATGTTTGATTGCTGAGTATTTGCAGTGCCATTCGGCGTTGCATCAAGCACGACTACGGCATCTTTAATCGCGTCAGATACGCTTGTAGTCTCTTCCGCGCGGTAGAACAATTTGTACAACGCAGGCATCACAAACAAAGACAACACGGTTGCAGCAGCCAAACCACCGATAATGGTTGCGGCCATTTGGTCGAACAAGAGATCCGTAAGTAGTGGAATCATGCCGAGTGCGGTGGTTAGTGCACCCATAGAGATCGCCATAGTGCGGTTTACCGTGGCTTCTTTGATTGCGTCCGACAGTGAGCGACCGTCTTTACGTTCAAGTTCAATTTGGTCCATCAGCACAATCCCGTTTTTGATGATCATGCCTGTTAGTGTTACTGCGCCGATCAATGCCATAAAGCCGAACGGTTTATCCAATAACAACAAGCTGAACGTCGCACCTGTTGCTGCCAACGGTAGGGTAGTGAAGATGATGACGGGTTGTTTGAAACCGTTAAACATCGCCACCAAGATGATCACCATTAACAAAATTGCTTTTGGAAGTTGCTTAAGAATATCGCTGACGGCTTTGTGTTCGTCGTAGTACTCGCCACCCCATTCAAGGCTGTAACCTGGTGGAAGTGCGATGGCTTCAATATCATCAATCACTGAGTTTCTTACTGCAGCTGGCGTCGTGTAACGACCAACACCGGCTTGTGCTGTGATGGTTTTCACGCGGTCACGACGCCAAATCATGGTCTCTTCGCTGGTCAGTTCAAACCCATCGACAACTTGACCCAGTGGCACGCTATGTAAACCAAGCAACGAGCGAACGGGTAATGTTTCTAGTGATTCGATGGAGTTTTCAGTACCTCGTAATTGAATGGTGACCAGTTCATCGTTTAGATTCATACGACCCAAAGGCATGCCTTCAGACGCTCGTTTCATCGCAAACGCAATGTCAGCACGGTTAATACCTGCAAGGCGAATCTTGTCTTGGTTGATTATCGGCTCTAACACTTTGCTCTTTTGACGCCAGTCATCACGCACGTACTTGGTATCTGGATGTGCTTGGAAAATGGCTTTCGCTTGGTTCGATAATCCATGTAAAACGTCGATATCTGGGCCAGAGAAACGCGCTTCTACGCTGAACTTGTCTGAGGTCGCCAGTTTCAAGCTTCTAAAGC
The DNA here is from genome assembly GCF_002875945.1 of Vibrio lentus. GTDB lineage: Bacteria > Pseudomonadota > Gammaproteobacteria > Enterobacterales > Vibrionaceae > Vibrio > Vibrio apostichopi. Next base: position 95,138 of record NZ_MCZK01000149.1, on the reverse strand, counting down.
GCGGGTCGGCATTGGGAAACTCTTGAGTTAACCATTTGTCACCACGAGCAATTAATGGGCTTAGTGATGGGAAGTCAGTCGCGTTGATTAGGATCTGGCCGTAAGCCGGGTCGTACGGTTCTGGCTCAATCGTTACAGAGAAGCGGGGCGCACCTGCACCGACATAAGTCGAGATGCTTTCCACTTCTGGCTGTTCAAGTAACCATGCTTCGATACGTTTCATGTCTTCTGAGGTTTGTTCAACCTTAGCGCCATTCGGTAGCCAGTAATCGAGGAACAAGATCGGTCGGTCTGCTTGTGGAATAAAGTTAACTGCAATGCTTGGGATAGCGAAAGCGGTTACCAAGATCAGTGGAATCAAGCCACTCAACGCTTTCATCGGGTTATCGACTGTCCAGTTGACGCTCTTGCGGTAAAAGCTGACTTTGGTGTCTGTTTCCTGTTTGGTTGGTTTAATGAACATCCAGCACATCAATGCGGTGAACGTCATAGCGACGAACCAAGATAGCAGTAATGAAGAAGCGATGATTAGGAATACAGAGCTCGCAAATTCAGCAGCATCGGTCTGCGAGAAGATAACCGGACTCGCACCCATAATGGCGATAACGGTCGCGCCAAACAATGGCGTCACTGTCTCTTTGACAGAATCGATGGCTGCTACCGTGCGGTCGACGCCTTTGTTGATCTTCGAGATCATCATGTCGGTAATCACAATTGCGTTATCTACCAACATACCGAGCGCTAAGATAAACGTACCCAAAGAAACTCGATGCAGGTCAATCGATGCTAAGTTCATATAGATCAGAGTTAACAAGATGGTCAGGATCAGGCTGCTACCAACGATGGTTGCACTCTTAAGACCCATGAACACGGCAAGTACGATAAAGACAATTGCCACACTCTCTACTAAGTTAGTCACAAAGTTATCTATCGACTTTTGAACTTCTTCTGGTTGGTTAGCTACGGTCGCAACCTCAACACCCAATGGTAGTGACGCTTGGAACTCGTTAACGATGCGGTTGATGTCGTCACCCAGAGACACCACGTTTACACCAGAGACAGGGCTCATTGCGAGAGTTACTGCAGGCACGCCGTTGTAACGGTTTTCTGTCATCATCGGTTCTTGATAACCCATGGTCACTTCAGCAATATCGCCAAGTCGCAGCAAGCCAGTACCTAACTCGCTCACGCCGCCTTTGATCATCAGATTTTTAATATCAGCTAGCGAAGTGAATTGGCTCGATTGCTGAACGCGAATACGCTCGCTACCTGCAGAGAATTTACCCGCATCAAACGTGGTGTTCTGTGAGTTTAATTGACTCCAAACTTGAGCCATCGATAAACCGTATTGTGCCAAACGCTCGTCTGGAATATCGATATGAACCACGCGAGGTTGAACGCCGTGCAACTCGACTTTTTTAATGCCGTCTACGGTTTTAATACGACGTTGTAACTCTTCCGCGTAGCTACGAAGTTCTGATGGAGATGCGTCTTCGCCATATACAGAGAAAAGCATCCCGTAAACTTCAGAAAACTCGTCTTGCACGATGCTGATTTGTGCCGTGCTTGGTAACAGCATTTTCATGTCTGATACTTTACGACGCAGTAAGTCCCATTCTTGTGGCAATTCTTTTGAGTTTAGGGATTCTTTTAAGTCGACAAACACCATCGACATGCCCGGACGTGAAAGAGAACGCAGACGGTTTAAGTTAGCCATTTCTTGAAGCTTGGTTTCAACTGTGTCCGTGACTTGTTGTTCTACTTGTTCGGCTGATGCGCCAGGGTAGAGTGTCACCACAACAGCCGTTTTAATCGTGAAACTCGGGTCTTCAAGTTTTCCGAGGTCGAAGTAAGAGTAGAGCCCGGCAATCACACTCAACACGGTGAAGAACAGGACGAAGGTTCGTTGTTTTATGGCGAAGTCAGCTAAATTCATGATGTTTACCTACAGATCTTTAACTTGGATTGAAGAGAAATGCTGGCCCTCTTGAACATACTGCGCACCGTTAACAACCACATAGTCACCATCGTTCAGTTTAGATTCGACACACGCGGTGTTTTCACCGAATGAGGCAACATGTACAGAAACGGATGTTGCTTGCGAGTCCTTAATCGTAAAGACCTGTTCGGCGCCCGATTGGTTTACGATGGAAGAGTAAGGTAGGCAGAAATTATCACTGCTTTCGCCTAATTGAGTGGTAAGGGTGACGGCTTTACCTGGCAACAACCTGTCTGTGTTGCTAGTTGCAAAGTCATCCAAACGATAAGTCACCGAATAAGTTTGTTTGATTGGGTGAGGGAGTGTCGAGATCTCAGTTGCATGACCAGTAATAGACTTTTTTGCGTGGTACCAACTGATGGTCGCTTGTTGCTCTGCTTCAAATTGATGAATCAAGTTTTCCGGTACATCAATCGTGACTTCTAGCTGTTCTGGTTTGTGGATGGTGAAAACCGAGACGCCCGGAAGCACTTGTTCGTATTGGTCGAAGTTAGAAGAGGCAACTACGCCATCGAACGGCGCAAGCAGGCGAGTGTAACGAACCGAGTCTTTGGCACGACGAATATTTTGCTCAACCACTTTTACCGCGGCTTCACTTCGTTCGTAACCACTGATGGCTCGGTCTAGATTGACGTTGGCAATCGCATCGTCAGCAATCGCTTGTTTTACTCTAGCCAATTCCGATTTTGCTAATTTGTGCGCTGATTTTGCTTCTAAGGCGCGAGCTTGCAACTCTTCTAACGCAACTTGGTAATCGTGCGGGTCTAGTTGAGCAATCGCTTGACCCTTTTTCACGCTATCGCCCGTTTTTACTAACAACTCTCGAATGGTACCGGGAACGCGAAACGCCACACCTGCCGTTTCAACGGATTGAAGCTTACCTGTAAAGGTCTTGCTGGCTTGTTGAGATTTCGATTTAAGTTGAATGACTTGAATCGGACGCTCTTCCGTTACTTTGGCTGAATCGGCAGTTGCTTCCGTAGAAACAGACTGATTACAACCGATAAGAGGGATAAGAGTGGCAGCGAGTAGGGAATAGCGATAGATGGACATCATGAATTGCTCCTAAATATTGATGGAGCAATTCTATCGAGTTGATGCTTAGAGATAATCAGTGCTAACGGTATAACACTGTCACAACATTCGTGACAATAATTAGAGTTTTGGTAATTCTTGTAATAAGAAATCAATCAATAATTGACTGGCATGACTCAATGCTTTGCGTTGTGGATACAGTAACCAAGCTTCTTCTTTTTCCAGAGTCTCTGTCGGGAACAGGTTGATCAGTGTACCTTCTTTCAGCTCTTGTCGGACCATCAATTGAGGCAATAACGCAATGCCTCGGTGACGGGTAGATGCACCTTTCACAAAGCCTATACTGTCACTAACGATAGACGGTTCAACCTTTACAACTTTGTTGGATATTTCCCATTCTTTATCGACATCGCCGCTTGGCCAGCGGAAACAGACAAACGGAAATTTAGACAGGTCTTCAAGCGTTGCGGGTTTACCTGATTTCGCTATGTATTCTGGGCTAGCCACAAAAATACGCTGTAAATCCATAACCTTACGAGCCACGACATTCGAATCACTTAGTCGACCTCCATGCATTGCAAGGTCTAACCCTTGGCGGTACATGTCTATAAAACCGTTACTGATACTGCGAATATCCAGTTCAATCTCTGGGTAGAGATCTTGGAACTTAAATAGGGTGGCTTGAACAATATCACCGGTTTCAGGAAGCAGGCCTATCTTTACGCGACCATGTGGTACTTCCAACAAGTTAGAAGCCATGTGGTTGGCCTTTTCAAGCGCGCTTAAGGCTTTCAACAGTTCGTTGTAATAGAGTTCACCGGACTTAGTCACCGACAAACTGCGTGTGGTACGAAAGAATAGCTGCATGTTGAGTGCTTTCTCTAGATCATTAATTCGTCTACTCACGTTCGCTCGCGGAACGTCCAGTGCGTTGGCTGCGGCTGTAAAGCTTCCGAGTTCAACGACGGTGGTGAATAGTTTGAGATCTTCGATTTTCATAGGAAAGGCACTTCGAATACAGGGTTGAAATAATAGCTCGGTATCGTATATCAAATGGTATATAAAATCGAAAAAACCAATGAGTAATTAACGACTCATTGGTTTTAATAGGACTTGAATCAAAAAGCGTGGGACTAAGGCAAACGGATACTGACAATTGGCTGCAAAGTCTAGTTTTAACGGCCTCGGCCATCCACCATCACCACAATCGTTTTAGTGATAATGCTTAGGTCAGCCGCAATCCAAGATTTTACAGAGCATAGACTCAGTGCGTAACTGTGGTCAAAACCCACTTTACGGCGAACATCATCGATACAGGTGTCATAACCTTGGTTAACTTGTGCAAGCCCCGTAATACCAGGCATTACGCCATAAGTACGGTCTGCAAAGTAGGGGATTTCATTTTCGAGTTTGTTGTAAAAAGTTGGGCGTTCAGGACGCGGACCAATCAACGACATTTCACCTTTAAGGACATTGAACAGTTGTGGCAGTTCATCAAGTCGCGTCTTTCTCAAAAAGCGACCAACCGGCGTAATTCTTGGATCATTCGCCGTTGCCCAAACCGCACCAGAGCGAGTTTCCGCATCTTGATACATGCTACGAAACTTCATGATTTCAAAAATCTCCATCTTTTCTGGTGTCGATTTTCCTACGCGCAGTTGGCGATAGAAGATAGGACCGCGAGAAGTCAGTGCAATGGCCAAAGCGATAAATGGGAACACCGGAGATAAGATAACTAATGCGAGTAGAGAGCTAACAAAATCAAACGTTCGTTTCGCGCGAGAAATCTTGCTTTGGTATAGGTTTTGGTTTGATAGTTGGTCAATGTTCATCATTGTCAGTCCTTAACGATTAGCTCGAGTCCAAGGGGAGTTTTCAAGTCCGAGTAGGTAACGTACGCCACCAATGAAGTTGGCATAATGACCAACGATTAAATAAGAGATTAGCGAAACAGGTTTGTTGATGAGTCTGCTAGGTAAGATGCAACCAAGCACACCAATGCTATAAACAACCACTTGTGCCCAAAGAAGGACTTCAAATAACAGATATTCGTTGAGCACGATTGAGCATACCAAGCAAACAATCATCAGATAGGGGGTCAACAGTCTCAGACCTTTCCCTGAGAAGAACGCGAACGCTATGCCTCTAAATTTCGGGCTGAATAAACCAAATAATCGAATCGCTTGCTGCATGTTACCTGCTGAGATACGAAGTCTTCTTTTGAAGTCGGTTTGTAGGTTGGACTCTTCAAGTTCCAACGCCACCATCTGTGTCTCGTATTCAGCGATATAGCCTTGTTTAACAATTTGCATCGGTAAAATGAAATCGTCGTTGATGGTGTTCAATGGTAGAGGTGCAAACAACGCAGTTCTGAACAGATAAAAAGCGCCGTGCGAACCTAAACTTGAACCAAGTGAAGCTTCACATTCTTTAACTGCCGTTTGATATTGCCAATAGGTGTTTTCACCCTCGTTGCCTGTGGGGCATAACTGGTAGGTTGCATTTACCACCCCAACCGCGTCACTTTCAAAGTGAGCAGCAGCAATCAACAGTGCATCTAATGATATCAGTGCAGAAACGTCACTAAGTGCTGTAATGTCGCTGGTAATGCTTGTCACTTCTTCATTGAGTACGGCAACTTTCCCTCTGTTTTGAGCATGGTCGTGTATCTCAAAGTGAATATCGCTGCACATCGCTTCTTGGATGGTCATTTGAGCAATTTCGACCGTGTTATCAGTACAACCGTCACAAGCAATAATCACCTGCAGTTTCTTCTTTGGATAATCTAACGACGCAAGGTTGCGAATTTTATCGGCAATCCATTGTTCTTCGTTAAACGCAGGAACAAGGACAGTAATCGTTGGCAGCGTGCAATCCTGTTGTTCATCCTTGTAACAGCGTTGACTCTCTTCGATTTGACGAGCTGGATGGTGTCTCGCATACCAACGCAGCAATATTGGATAAGCTGCGTGATGGTAAACAATCAGCATTCCTGAAAATAAACAGAGACCTGCAAGTAGCCAATCAATCATGCGTAAACTCCTTCAGAAATGTCATCGTAAGATGCGACCATTTTGATAATGTTGAAGTGCTTCAGAATATAAGAACGAGGAGAAAGAAATCGTGCGCGTTCGTTCTCTAACAACGCATGGCTTAACCCTATGATGCTTCCACTTTTCACTAGCTTACCGCTGACCGGGCATAAGGTTTCATCGACAGCACCGACGTTCATCGCAACGGTAGGGATGTTACATGCTTGAGCCTCAAGCGTTGACAGCGGTAACCCTTCATGACGAGAAGGTAAGCAGAAAGTATCTAGCGCACCGTAAAAAGTTGTCATGTCATCCACTAAACCAAGAAAGATGACGCGATTATTCAGGTTGAGGCTGGTAGCCAGTTGCTCTAATTGTTTGCGTTTAGAACCGTCGCCAGCAAAAGCTACGATGGTATTTTTAGGCAGTAGTGCGAGCGCATGGATCAGTTGGTCTTGACCTTTAACGTGTTCCAATCGACCTGCACAACCCACAATGTTCTTGTCTTGTGGCAAGCCTAACGCTGTTCGCGCGTCTATTTTCGACATTGGCTTGAACTTGTTGCAGTCCACGCCGTTTTTGATGGTAATTATGTTCTCATAAGCGAAAGCTGAACGGAGTTGGTTGTAAACACGAGTTGCATCAGCTACCAAAGTTGGCTGAGCGGCTTTCAGTGCTAATGCTTGTAAGCGTCGGCGCTTGTCATCTTGAAGGTGCCAAGCGTCATGCTCAGTATGAATTCGAGTAGGGACACCAGATACACGAGCCGCGTAACCCGCGTAGAGCAGTGGGCCGATGTGATGCGTGTGAACAACGTCAGGGCGAATTCCTCTAAATGCTTTAATGAGTTTTATGATGATGTTGAATTGAACGCCGGGCTCTTTGTCTAAAAACACGATTTGGTTGTGGTAAGGCTTAAGCTTCGGCCAGTTTGCGATGGATTCTTCTTTAGTGCCTTCAAGACTGACGATCAACACTTGATCGGTTGGCTTAGCAAGGCGCAGCAAATCCAGAGTCAGCGTTTCCAAACCGCCTGGAGCAAGGTGCTGAACAACATGTATTATTTTTTTGCCATTCGTTGTGATTTGGTTTCCCATAATATTGCTCCCTTCAGTAACGCTCTAATGTTGCAACCTAGCTTTCTGTTTCGTTCTACTTGTGTTCCAGTTTTATACTGCACGTCTCGTGCCAGTTAATTAACTGCTAAATTTCAATGGTTTATTGGATTTTCGTATTTGCTGAAGGGCAATTCTCAAAATAGGAATCAAAACAGAATGTTTGTTTGAACAAAAGATAAGAAAATCAGTTAGCGAATAATCAGCCTAAAACTGACCAGCAAACCAAAACACAAAAAACACCAACGAGAGGTTGGCGTTTTTATTGGTGTTTAGCTGATTCTGCCTATGATCTCATTCTTGTTAAGAACTCACTCTTGCTAGGAACTAGGAACTAGGAACTAAGTGATCGTGTGATCAACTCATTCTGGGAATCACGGTAATAACGGGAACACCCATGATGTCTTCGATTTCTTCTTTTCGTTTGATTGAAGAATCAAACAGTTCGAACAGTATCGCTAAACCGGTACCTAAGCCGATGCCAGCAAGTAGACCCGAGATAATAAAGATAAATGACGGCATGTTAGATTTGATGCTCGGTGTAAACGGTAAATCGATAATCTTCACTCGTTTATTTTCTTCAAATACCCCGAGAGAACCGGTTAACTGAGCCATTTCGTAACGCTCTGTGAGCTCGTCGTAAAGCTGACGTTTAATCTTCACATCACGTTGCAAGCGATACATCTCTTTTGCGTTCTCACCAAAGTTGTTCGCTTTGTTTTCCAATTCAAAAATCATCGTACGAAGGCTTTTGGTTTCTTCGGTTAAAGACTCATAACGAGCTCGAACCAATTGCAGGCTGTGGAGCTGGGTCACTAACAAGGGTTGAATGTCGGAAAGCTTGTTTAATGTCGTGCTACTCGCGATGTCCCATAATTGATCGCTGTTCATACCAGGTTGTTTTTGTTCCAACAAGGCTGTTCGCTCGTTTTCAAGTCTTTCCAGCTCACGAACTTTGGCTTGCACTGCGCTGTGTTTGTCTGTGTATTTTGCTTGTAGGAGAGTTAGCGCACTACGAATATCAATGATCTGATCTTCTAGACGCCCAATGACAGGGTTGGTTTTCGAGAGTTGTTGATCTATCGAACCCAAGCTTTTTTGGACACCAGACAATTCGGCCTCTTTCTCAGCAAGTGTCTGCTTTAACGAAGCCAAACGATTTAAACTTTGACTCTGAACCTCAGGTGTCGAATGCACATTTTCGTTCACATAAAGTGCGAGCGCTTCTTCCGCTTTTCTGAGCTCTGCGTTTCGTTCATCAATGTGAATTTTAAGAAAGCTACTTGAGTCTTGAATCGAAGAACGCTCTGGCGCCAATAGTTGCTCGATAAAATGTTCACTGACAGAGCGAAGTGTGTCTTCCATACCTACTGGTGTATCTGAACTTAGGCTTATCTTTAGGAAATCTTTCCCTAATTGTGTGACGGACAAACGCTGTGATAAGTCGGTAATGATTTCTTGTTTCTCAACGTCCGACATATCAGGAGTCGTCAGGCCAAGCTCTTGAGCAACGGAATAAAGGACATGTCGGCTGTGAAGCAAGGTACGAAGGGCACTCATGCGGTCTTTGAGCATCGTGGATACCGCAATGTCTTCAAGAAACGGGTTCATCTTAGCGGTTTCCTGAATCAACATACTGGTGTGAGCATCGTATTTTGTCGGCGCCAACTTACTTACTCCAAAACCGATGAAAGGTAGAATCAGAATAGGCACCAAAATTACATAGCGTTGACGCCACGCCGCATTCAATAAAACCAATAGACGCAATTTTAAGTTGTTCATAATAGCTCCAGCATCCAATGCACGAAGTTACCGCGGTTTTGCCAGCTGTCTTTTGATACAACAGACACAGGGGTGTTTTGAAGGTTACGCGCGTAATTCAGTGCCTCGACCATTTGTTGCGCGTTCTCTACGGTCGAAACATGCTCTTTGTAAGGAAGCAGAGCAGGAAACGGTGTGGCGATGATTGGCGTTCCGGCTGCAAGGTATTCCATGAGTTTTAAAGGGCTGCATGCACGGATTTGTTCATTATCGACAAAAGGAAGTAAGCTCACATCCCAATGTTGAGAATAACTTGGCAGGGAGTGATGAGGACGAGGCCCCAGATAGTGCACATTCTCAAGTTGAGGCAGCGATAACGTATCTAACTCGTTTGGTCCAATGAACACAAAATCCCATTCAGGCATAGCTCGAGCAACATGTTCAAGTAACGAATAGTCGAGCCACTTTGATAAACTCCCATAAAAACCTGCAATAGGGCGGTGTTCGCTTGGTAGGTCATGTGCTCTTGGTGCTGGTGTCGAAAATAAACTGACATCGACACCGTGAGGCAGCAGTTGCGCTTTGTCTTTAGGAAACTTCGCCATCAAGTTTTCGCTAGCTGCAAAAATAAGATCAGACTTTTCGATCAATTCGGATTCATGCTTGGCAACGGTTTTATGGTCAACGCCAGCCAAAGCGCTAAAGTCATCACCACAATAGTATACAACAGCGGATTCATTGAGGTGCCCGCACAGGTCAACAGCTGTCGGTAGGGATGTCCATAGAATTGGAGCGTGCAAATCCAGCTCTGCAATAATCGGCTTGAGTTGCTTTAACATGATCCATTGCGCCATCTTACGTCCAATGGCAGAAGAAGGCGCTGGAATCGTTCTGAGGTTAACGATAGTTATGTTGCCCACCGCATTCGAATCAAGCATGTTCTGAGTCACGGCTTTGGTTTTGCCAAACAGTTTGTTAGACGCTCTTTGAATATCTTTGACACACAATTTTGGCTGTCTTAAACCAATGGAGTTAACCCACAAAACTTTGTGTTGCTGTGCGAGATGGCGAACCAAATGCTGAGTAGACGAAGGTAGACCTCCGAAATCTTCACCGAATACGATTAAATCACGCATGACGACCTCCATGAGTTTCTAGAGAATCGAATACGTCAGATTCAGTCTCAACGTGTTGTTCGTTTGGAATCTGTCCGACCACACGTGCAGGGTTACCTGCTGCAATAGAAAAAGGAGGGATAGACTTAGTGACAACACTGCCTGCTGCAACCACGGTGCCTTCGCCGATAGTGACTCCACCTTTTACCGTAACATTCGTGCCTAGCCATACATCTCTCTCAAGGATGATGCTTCCAATCTGTTCAGGATCGTCGCCTTCGCCTGCTGCTCTGCGCTTAGCGTCTAGTGGATGCCCAGAGTAACCAAACAGAAATGCACCGCCTGCAATACGCACATTGTCGGAAAGAACGACTTTGTGGCCGACGGCGATAGTGGATTGCCAGCCGACATCAACGTTGTTACCAATGCTTAGCAAAGGCTGAGAACCGTCTGGTGTTGGTTGAGTACATCCCGAAAATGTAGTTTGCCCAGAGATGCGGCAATCATTACCAAGTTTAATCATGAGTGGGCCACTAACGAATGGCAGGCCACCATAAAGGTAAAGACGTTTACCACATTCATTTACTCGGCCTTTGAAGGCTGGAGTCCAATAAACAAAGCGTGCTAATCCAGAGATGAAGTTGGTTACCAGTTTATGAACATGGTAAAGGCACTTGTTGAAAATCTGAGGGCTTGGAAATTCCATTGTTCTGATGTTTTTCAAAATGAAAAATACATTTCTAATGTGAGAATTAGGATGAAACTTAAGCCAATGTTTGAATTGATGCGCTGATACTGACGTCATAATGAGAATCTCCATTTTTATCTTTAATGGATAACTTTCATTTTATATGCCACATATTGATTGATAATAATTTCAATGAGTTATGAGTTTTTGCTTTCTAGTTTCTCATTCTGACATTCAGTTTGGGATACGTGCGATACGCAGACTGTGAGTGCTGCCAAGATATAAATTGGCCAGTTGAAACCTTGGGTGAGGAAAGTGCCTGAGACAATCGTACCGATTAATCCCGCATAGACTGCGTAGGCCGCAGAATGAAGCGCTGGCGTTACATTGTGGGAACATTGATTGATATGCGCTAATGTTTGTCTAGTGGTGAGGAGCAATGAAACAATCACAGTGATGAACACAGTGAGTCCGAGGAACCCCGTTTCGGCCAATACGCCAAACCAAGTACTGTGAACTGCATGGTTAAGGCCGTCCCAGTGAGAGCTGTAGAAAAAGTAATTGGAGAAAAAGTTGTTTAACCCAACACCAGTCAGTGGGTTATCAAGCGCCATTTTAAAGGCTGCTTCCCAAGCGTATAAACGTCCCATGGCCGATTCATCGATACCGGCTTCTGCTGATCCGCCGGAGGATCTATCTGAAATACCTGCGGCAAAATAAAGGACGATGGCGCCCACTGCACCAAGTGATAGCAGCAGCATTTTAGAACGAATCACTTTTAAAGCGAATATACCCACGACGGCAACACAACCTAACAACCCGCCTCGGCTTTGTGTGGCTATGACAGCGTAAACCAAAATACAGCCAGCGATAACACAAAGTAATCGTTTGAAAGTCGCTATACCTTTGGTGCTTGCTTGGCTTATCGCAAACGCGAGTGGAAACATTAGTACCAGTGCCAAATCGTTTGGATCGCCTAACATCGAGCCGAAGTCCCGACCAATAGTCACTCGAGATCCTTCGACTAACCCAATACCGTTAATCGAGTTATAAATGGCGATAACGCCGACCAATGTTCCAGCGCCAACGATGATCATTGATGTCTTCGCGAGTTTTTCGGCACTATTTACTAACCAAACAATCGCTAATGTCATAATCATTATTTTCCAGTAGATGCCTTTAAACTCAGACAACGCGACACCTCTGTTGGACGCAAACACCAATCCGATGGTCACCAACACCCAGAACACCATTAACCATGACAAAGAACGATGCCAATAAGGCTTCAGCTCTCGACTGATAAGGCCATGCCAAAGTAAGGCAGATAAAGCACCTAGCGACAGAAGCAAAGGGATTTTGAACGCAAAAAGCTGAGGAATAGCCTCGTGAATACGGAAGAAAGAGAACACAACGAACATAATCACCAACCAAAAAGTTTTATTGATGATAAATAGTGCTGCCAATGGAGCAAATGATAAACAAATGGCCACCAATGGGTGAGGCACCATAACCCATACCGCTCCTACAATTATGCAGAGCGCTAAAATACCGATAGTAGAGGGTGCTTTCCTAGCCGAAGCGATCATCAATGCTCCTTATTCGGATTTTTCATACTTAGTCTCACACGTAGGGTGCCAAATTTCCTGATTGCTTTTTAGCTAAACGACGTGAGCAAAAACAGTGTTAGGGTTAACTTAGCAAGTGTGATGCCATCGGTTTTATATGGTTAACTTACTGTTATTTCGAACCTAATAAATAGGAACTATTCGATTTTTCAAATTGAGAATCAGAATGAGCGGTGAGGTTCTACACGACGGTAATCCATCATATCAACGAAGTAGTCTGTATTAAGATGGTGAGTGATTTAAACGCAGATTGGTTTAAGTGACGGTTCTTCTTGATGAGCTCATTTGGCTTTCAAGGAGTTTGCATGGTTTTCAAAGGTTGAACTGTCTAATTTGAAAGTATGGTTGAAGGCTAACACGAGCATTAAATAGTTAATACGAGGACTAGTTTGCTAATACGAGCCTTAAAGGCGATAGCAATTCAACAGCTGCGGGATAACGGCTTGTGGCGAATAATCATCGATGATGCGCTGTCTAGCTTTTGCGCTCATGATTTCTTTGTCAGCGGGAGATAGGGCTAACCAGGCGTTGAGGTTCGTGTTTAGTTCTGATTCTGACTGCGCGATGTAGCCATTACTGCCATGGTCAATCAACTGCGGTAGGTTGCCCACGGCAGTTGCTATTACCGGAATACCACGAACCATAGCTTCAAGAGCGGCCATTGGCAGACCTTCGTAGCGAGAGGGAATGATCAAGACATCAATTTGCGGCCATACTGAAGCCATATCATTTTGATGACCGTGAAATTGGCAGTTCGCAGGGCTGTTTTGTGCTAGCTGAGAACGCTCAGGCCCATCACCAAATAGGTTGAATTGATGTTGTTCAAAACCTTTCGCTAAAGTCACAAAGCGGTCGGCCGCTTTCTCGTGGCTTAAACGTCCAACAAAACCAAATCGATAATGATTGAGATGATCGGGATGGCTGCTTTGTGCTGTTTGAATATCGCTTGAAACCGTTGGTTGAGAAACGTCAGCAACACTCACAAAGTTATTAAGCAATGTAGATCGAGTGGGGAGTTTACGGCTTATCTTACTGCTAACCACTAACGAGTGGTTTGATATCCAACTTGTGTAACGATCGAGAAGATCATACACCCAAACGCGGCCTGTTGGCGTTTCACCAGCATGGTAAGTGGTGATCTGGCGAAGTGATATTGGCCTGCTTAACAATTTAGTGGATTTACTCACGATACTGGCTTTGTAACCGTGTGCATGAATAAGTTGTGGCTGATATTGTTCAACCGCTGATCGTAGCTGAGCTATTGGATTACCTTGGACTTTTGATAGGTCTTGGAGATAAGAGTAAGGCAGGGTGCTTTCATTTAATTGCCCGATAATCGACGGTTCTGGCGTGTATTTTGTTAACAAAATAACACGGACCTTGTTGTCGTGATTTAACAGGCCTTTGGCTAGCTCTACAACGTGTGTTTCTATTCCTCCGAAGGTTTGGCTATCGATGAACAACCAAATTTCTCCCAGTACAGGAACGAGAGCCTCTTTAATAAGAGGCTCGTCTACGTTACTCGGGGAGATATTAGGCTTGGTTGTACTCATCTTCAGATTCCCAAGCCTGCTTCTTACGATAAACAGTTGATGGACTTAACTCTAAAAGCACAGCCGCGTTTAACACGTTTCCATCGCAATGATTGATCGCATGTTGAATTGCTTCACGCTCAATCTGCCACATTGGACGAATAGCGCCTTCGGCCGTTGTGAAAGCCGGTGTCATTGGTTCGCTTTGTGCTTGAAGTGTTGATGCTGATACTGATGCTTGCTCAAGCTCTTCTGGCGTGAGCGGTGGTAGCCTAGCTTCTGTTACAGGAGTCGGAGCGGCAACAGCAACGGGCGCCACATTTCGTATTGGCGTAATAGACTTCGGTTTCGTGGTTTCCGTTTTATTAATTGGCGAAGGCAGCATGTCTTTAGTCACGCTGCTTTCATTATTCAACACCACGATGTTTCGAATGACATTTTGCAACTGACGTACATTACCTGGCCACGCGTAACGTTTAAGTAGGGTTTGTGTCTCTTTGTCGATAGATTTGAATTTCTTCTTATCTTGCTTCGCGTACAGCTTCAAAAAGTGATTTGCCAGAGTGACAATGTCACTTCCTCTTTCTCGTAATGGCGGCATCTCGATAGGTACGACATGGACGCGATAATAAAGGTCTTCACGGAATCGACCTTCTTCTACTTCAACTAGTGGGTCTCGGTTGGTTGCGCAGATGATTCGAACATCAACTTTGATTTCTCGGTTACCGCCGAGTGGGGTAAAGGTGCCTGTTTGTAAGAATCTGAGGAGCTTTTTCTGCATCTCCAGTTCCATCTCACAAAGCTCATCGAGAAATAAAGTACCGCCATGCGCTTGCATCGCTGAACCTTTGCGGTCTGTTGTTGCGCCAGTAAAAGCGCCTTTAACATGACCGAAGATTTCACTTTCCATTAGATCCCGAGGGATAGCACCACAGTTAATCGCGACAAACGGTTTATCGCTGCGCTGACTTTCTTGATGTATCGCTTCGGCACAGACTTCTTTACCGGTGCCACTTTCGCCATTGATAAAGACACTGGCGGTCGTTGGGGCAACAGAATCAATGATTTTGTAAACAGCTTGCATCGGTAAACAAGAGCCGATGAAGTTATGGAAGCGGTCGCGGTCGAATTTGGTTTGAATGTCGTCAACAAGGTTTTCAAGCTTAGCTCTACGCAAGTGAAGATTAACCGACGTTTTCAGGCGATCAGCTTGAATGGGTTTTTCTAAGAAATCTTCCGCACCACGTTGTATTAGATCAACGGCTATATTCACAGAACCGTGTGCTGTGGCGATAATGACCGCGGTCGGAATCTCGTTGTCACTGATCCAATCCAAGACTTCCTCGCCCGGCATATCGGGCAGTTTGAGATCGAGGATGACGAGCTGTGGGGCGTGTCTCTCTATAAATGTCTTGGCTTCAGCGCCAGTCTCGACATGAAATATGTCGTATGGCTCATCTTTGACGTACTGTTTGTAAAGTACGGCAAGGGAGGTGGAGTCTTCAACCAACAATACTTTAGGGCGCATTGTATAATTCCTTTTGAAACTTTATCCTAACCAATCAATAACATAGAGGTATGTAAGCATCAATGCGAATAGGGTGTATTTGTTACCTACCGCATGCAATCTTTCCAACTGTTCTACTTACATTTCCAATTTGATCTAACTCGAAATTGGATTGTTGATATTGTCTATGTTGAGTGTTTTTGTGTCGTATACAGAGTTAGCTAAAACCGGCTTCTTTTCTTGCGATAAGGGCATCGATTGAACGAACTGCTAAGTCTAGAAGTTCATCGATCTGGCTAAACGCTAATTCGTGGTTCTGTTCTAAGCATTGCTTTTCAAGCTTTCTAGACAGCGTTGAAAGCGGTCGATTGCCTAATGCCAAGGCAGTGCTACCGAGGGTATGAACTTCAAACTCTAACGCCTCTGAATCATTTGCGGTCGAGGCTTGTTTAATGGCTGCAATACGTGTTTGTGACTCCTGAACATAGTGGTCAATCAAAATTGGAATCACATCAGCACTGGTGTCTTTAATCATCTGCTGCAGAATACTTTCGTCTACAAGCTCAGCTTCTTGAATCATGGCGCTGTCGACTTGGGTGCTTAAATTCGTGGGTGTCTCTGTCGTTAAGGCTGAGTTCTTCACATCAATTCCTTTTATTTTGAGAAAACGCAGTATCTTAATTTGGTACCAAATTGCACCGTGATTACTAAGTTTTAGACATTTTTTAGAATAATTTCAACCGCTTGCCCCATAAATACAGTAATTATTTCACGGCGAACTATGGGTAAGGTGAGTTCACTCTCATCGTTAAGTTTATGATTTTAGTGAATTAAATGCCGTTGATTCGGTTCGTTATGTGTTTTGATGCATCGGGATGAGTTGTGGAAATAAAAAGGCCGTTGCGATTCAGTGATCACAACGGCCTTAGGTTCTATCTGTATCAAAGGCCATTTAAGACAAAGCTAAATGACAACGCGATAAACAGCACTCAACTAAGAGGCTTTATCAATCTTTAACTTTGGGGCGGGCTCTACTTCTTCCTCGCTATTTTCAGTGAAGATCTCAGCAACAGCGCTTCGTTCCAGTTCGCCTTTGAGGTTACCTTCTTCGTCGACAACAGGAAGAGAGTAATCACAAGACATAGTGTCAGGCAGAACTTCTTCAATTACAGCGTCAGGCAACACCGCTGGCACTTCTTCGTAGATCTCTTCACTGAAGTCATGCACTGAGGAATCTTCAACCGCATCTTGAAGGCTTTCTTGGGTCACTAAGCCCTGATAGCCGTCATCGGTCACGTGATAAGCGTAATCGTTTTTCAGCATCTTCATCTGAGCCAGAGCACCTTCAATGGTTTCCGAAGTAATGCGGTAAAGAGGTGGCTGCATTACCGTTTCAACCGTAAGCGCACGTGCTCGGTTTACGTCTTTTACGAACGCTTCTACATAATCATCTGCAGGGTTCAACAGAATCTCATGAGGCGTACCTTGTTGGACTAATTCACCGTCTTTCAAAATCGCGATTCTGTCACCTAAACGAAGTGCTTCGTCGAGATCGTGGGTAATGAAGATAATGGTTTTATGAAGCTTTTCTTGTAGCTCGATCAGCTGATCTTGCATTTCGCTTCGGATCAAAGGGTCAAGCGCCGAGAAGGCTTCATCCATAAGGAGAATTTCAGCGTTGGTACACAAAGCTCGTGATAAACCGACACGTTGTTGCTGACCACCAGAAAGTTGAGCAGGGTACTGATTACCGTAACCTTTCAAGCCAACGGTTTCTAACCACTCATTAGCCTTGGCTAAACGGTCTTCTTTCTTGATGCCTTGAACTTCCAATCCGTATGCAACGTTTTCAACCACAGTACGGTGAGGCATTAAGCCAAAGCGTTGGAAAACCATCGACATTTTGTGACGACGAAACTCTTCAAGCTCTTTGGTGTTGAGGCTCATTACATCAATGCCTTCCACCGTGATCTTACCTTGAGTCGGGTCAATGAGACGGTTGAAGTGTCGGATTAATGTAGACTTGCCAGAACCTGAAAGGCCCATGATAACGAAGATTTCGCCGCGGTTGATCTCGAGGTTAATCTCTTTCAAACCGACGGTATGCCCAGTATCTGCCAATATGTCGTCTTTGTGTTCACCATTTTTTACACGGTTCATAACAGACATCGGCTTTGGTCCAAACACTTTGTAAAGACCACTAATTTCAATCAATGGTTTAGTCATGCTTTAACCCTCCTAGGTGCGTATTCGTTCTACGCGCATAAGCCTGCGAAGCTCGGTCAAATAGAATCGCGAGGGCAACGATGGCAAAGCCGTTCATCAAGCCTAATGTGAAGTATTGGTTGGTGATCGATTTAAGTACCGGTTGCCCTAAGCCTTTAACACCGATCATCGACGCGATAACCACCATAGAGAGGGCCATCATGATAGTTTGGTTGATACCGGCCATAATGGTTGGCATCGCTAAAGGCAGTTGAACACCCCACAAGCGTTGTTTCTTACTCGCGCCAAACGCCGTTGCGGCTTCTAGCACTTCTTTGTCGACCAAACGAATGCCTAAGTTGGTTAGACGAATCACCGGCGGGATAGCATAGATAACTACGGCGATCAGGCCCGGGATCTTACCGATACCAAGCAGCATAACTACAGGGATAAGGTATACGAACGCAGGCATGGTTTGCATGATATCGAGTAGCGGGGTGACGATTGACTGCACTCGATTAGAGCGTGCCATCGCAATACCAATAGGGATTCCGAGGAATATTGAAACTAGGGTACACACAGTAATGATGCTGAGTGTCCGCATTGTATCTTCCCACATTCCAAAGTAACCAATGAGAAGCAATGAAACCACACAACCTAACGCCAGTTTCCAAGAGCGACTCGCGGCATACACCAAGCCGGTGCACACGCCAAGAACGATAATCCACGGAGTGGAAATGAGGAGTTTTTCAAACCAAACAAGGAAAGAAAGAAGAGGGTCAAATAATGATTCAATCATTTCGCCGTATTCACGGGAAAATTCGCGGTAAGCACCATCTAGCGCCTTTTTAATTGCTCGCAAATCAGAGCGTTCCATTTCAGGAAAGCTTGATAACCAATTGCTGTCAGCCATTTTATATCCTTATAGTTCGGCGTCTTTCAGTTCGTCTTAAGTCGCTGTTGAATAACGAGCGAGATAAACGGTTTCAGTCGCGATGACGCTTAACATCATCGTGACTGAAACTTAAGACTCCGAATATTGAATAACATCAAGTATAGCGACGTTATTTATTCCTATTATTTTCATCTATTTAGCAAGAGCGATTACAGCTCAGCTTCTACTTTTTTCGCGACTTCTTGAGATACCCAAGGGTGCCAGATTTCTGGGAATTCACTCAAGAAATGGATACTCGCTTCTTCTCCGTCCGCTTGGTTGTCTTCCATCCAAGCAAGAAGTGAGTTCATTTTGTCGTTGGTGAAACCACGTTTAGTGAAGTAGTCGTAAGCCTCTGGTGCTCTTGAGGCGAAGTCTTCTGTCGTGACGGTGTGAACGGGTGAAGGCGGGTACATGGTTGCTTTAGGGGAATCACAGTCTTCCTTAGTGGTGCAGTTCAAAAACTCCTGTTCATTGACGCCACTACCAAAGTCAACTTTGACCATATCGTATTTACCTAGCACCGCGGTTGGTGCCCAGTAATAACCAAACCAAGCTTCTTCACGTTCATAAGCTTTCGCGATAGATCCAGATAAGCCGGCACTCGAGCCTGGGTCCACAATGGTGAAACCACTCTCTTCTAGGTCAAGAGCTTCAAACAAGTTACCGGCACTGATTTGACAGTTCCAACCTGCTGGACAGCTATAAAATGCAGATGTATCTGGGTCTTCTGGGTGTTTAAACAAGCTAGCGTTTTTGCGGACGCCTTCAATGGTTGCCATTTCTGGGTATTGCTTAACCAAATAAGCCGGAACCCAAAAACCTTCTTCACCACCGCTTACGAGGGCTTTACCTGCGTAACGAAGACGTTTCTCTTCGACACCTTTATCGAGTGCGTCTTTGAGGCTGTTACTCCATAGTTCTGGTGCAACATCTGGTTGGCCTTTTTCAATCATCGACGTGCCAGTTGGCATTGTGTCACCAGGGATGAGTTCGGCATCACAACCATAACCGTGTTCTAGGATGAATTGGTCAATGTTGGCGATTAAAGTTGCAGAGTTCCAGTTCATATCTGCGATTGTTACGCTGCCACATTCACCAGCGTTAGCATGACCACTGGCTGCTGCAACTAACAAAAATACGGAGCTTAACTTGTATTTCATATTGAGTTTCCTTTCTCTTTAATAATACAACCAAGCTAATCAAGGTCTGTTGACTAACTAAATTGCTCGATGGTGATCCTTTCCGTGTATTTGAACCATTTGAGCAGAAGGAGGGATGGCGGGAATATGAATAGATAAACCAACAAAGCATAAAGTGTGATTTGCTTGATTTATCCACTGTGTTTCACAGCCATCGGATAACTTTGTCAAACTATTACAAATTCGTCAAAAACCACCTCTATTTATAATTTTAGGGAATATTCGTACGAATTCCATCTTTGATGCGATTTGCATGGTGCTTTAACCGTCTGTGTCACATTACCGCTAAAGTTAGGCGTAGGGCTGTTGATCTTTGAGTGGTTTTAAAGGTGGTAAGTCCATGTTCGTGATGTGTGAAATGCGTTGAATGGTTTTTAAAATCGTATTTTTGACAATAATTTCGCCAAAAACACCAAATTTGGTTTGAAGTGAATCAGCTCTGACCCTAGTTGGGTAGGTGGCCGTCAGGTTTTGAGTGACAGCCGAAAATCAACGCCGAAAAATTACATTGGTAGGTTCAAAAACTCATTTTGATATAGCTTATTCGCCAAGCGGTCACGGAGCTTAGAAGGAAGAAATCTCATTCGGTTGACCTGTCGAACCAGTTCTTGAGCAAAGCTTGGATTGTTCTTCATGTTCATCACGCAACCCATCAACGAAATGCTTTGAGCATCGAGAAGTTTCTTCGCTTGCTCTAGATGATGAGTCGACGTTTCACCATAGGCGACAACAAGTAGTGCACAGTCACAAGCACTGGCAACTGATTGAGCAGGAATGTTCCCCTTGTTGATATTAAGTAGTGGTGACGTATCAATGATCACGCGGTCATATTTTCCTAACCATTGAGCCACCGCTTTTTTCAGTGTCGCAGGATCTTTATAAGCGAGTTGAGTTGATGCAACTTGTGGAGCAGGGACGCCAATAAACATACGATGAGATTCAACGTGCTCAATAAGTTGACCGGATTGATCCTCTTCAAGCATGTGCAAGTTCTTAAAAGCAGAGTTGAACAAATTGAGGTCAACATACAGCGTAGAGTGACCCGCCAATAGGAAACGCTCTGCCAATGCCGTTGCGATAGATGTTACGCCGTCACCTGAATGACAGGCGGTAACACAAATAGAGCGTTGTCCATTCAGTTCAGAAGCTAAGTACAGTTGTTCAACTTCGGCATGCGTTGCTGAAATAGTCATTATAGCGCTCCTATTAAAACGATAGTGGTCGTAATACGCAGGATGTCATCCAAGCCAACACGTGCTTTTTCGATAAAGCTTTCACGACGGTCAGGAATGTAAATCGTATCACCTGCACGCAATACCGGAAGGTTGTAAATGTTCGCCGTTTTACTGAACTCAACAAGGTCGAAGGTACGCGCTTGGCCTTGGCAGCAAGACATGTTCACGATGGTGATTTTCTCTACGTAAGCGTTATCAGTAGGGCCTGCCGCTTCCGCCAAGATATCTAAGATGGTCATGTTGTCGTTAAACACATAACGACCCGGATTGTTGATAGCCCCAAGCACTCGAACGGTTTCTTCTTTAGGTGTATCTAACCAGTTCTTACCTTTCTCTGGGATGTAAATGGTGTCGCCAGTGGTTACGTTTGGCAGTAATGATTCATCACCTGTTTCAAAGTACAGTGATAGGTTCAGTTTGCTTACTTTAGAGTAAGTTTTGTCGCGGTGTGTGACACGAACATTGTGTATGTCGGCATCTTTAGTTGGACCATCAGCCGCTGACAGTATGTCTAAGAAATGCATGTCTTTAGTGAAGCGGTAACGACCGGGTGCATTCACTTGTCCGAAGATATAGATTGATGCGTCTGAGCTTTGACGAACCCATTGTGATTTGTTGTCTGAAGGATCTTGTGGTAAATCGTGAACACGCACGATAGAACCCGCGCGAATGTATGGAAGTTGATCGCGTGGCGCACCATTTCGAATGAAGTCATCAAGATTAAACACAACCATCTTTCTACCCGTCACGACTTCAATTTTTGACGTATCCGCTCGTAATGTCGGGCCGCCAACGTGAGCTAATAATCCCATGAAGTTCATTTCGTCTGACCATTCAATACGTCCAGGTCGGTTCACTTCACCAATGACATTCACCGCTCTGTCTGGTGCTATCTTCAACCAAGACTTCTCGTTCATGTCGGTTTTCTCTGGAACGAAAATCGCGTCACCGGCTTTAATACTCGGTGGGTTAGAGTTAGGTAGGCCTTCTGTGTAAGCCGCTAAATCGAATTTAATCACTCTGCCATCGGCTTTGATCACACGTATTTGACGTGATTCTGCAAATCGAGTCGGACCGCCAGCATTCGCAAGGATATCCATGAAGGTCGCATCTCTTTTGCCTTCAAAAGCGCCGGGAGCAGCAACTTCACCCATCACGTAAACCATATTGGCACCAGACTTAATCTCTTCTTCTTGCTTCGGTACAAAAATGGTTGAGCCGGGACGAAGAACAGGCAATAAGCTTTCATCACCGGAGTCTAGGTAGCGTTTAAGATTGAATAGAGTAGGTGTGTTATTAGAGATAACGCGGATTTGCTCGACACTGGCATAGCGAGTTACACCGCCAGAACGCATTAATACATCAACGAGGTCAGTGTTTTCTTTGTACGTGAATGACCCCGGCGCGTTTACTTCGCCAAATACCTTAATCGCGTTACGAGAGTCGGCACTGTCACCAGAGTTAGCAAGCTTGGCTGGATCAAACTCTTGTTCAATATTACCAACCAGCGGAGAAGCGGGAACGAACAGCGAATCAAGTGATTGCAGTGTCGGAAGGTTAGCTTCATCCCCAGAGTCTAGAAAGCGTTTGTAGTTGAACTCTTTCTTATCAGAACCACGTTTTAGGATCAGCTTGTCTAACTGTGCACCTGAGCGTAAACCACCCGCTGCGTAAAGTGCCATTTGAACACTCGAGCCGAGCGCCAACGTATATTCGCCCGGTTCTTTCACGTAACCTTGTACCGAGATGATGATTTGCTGCTCTTTCACATAGACGGATGCGTTTGATAAGTCTTTGTAAGCCGAAGCCAAAGACTCCAGAACGACTTTGTTTAGTTGCTCATTGTTGTAACCTGCCACGAATACCGCTCCGACTTCAGGAAGGGTAATTCGCCCACGTTTATCAACTTGGAAACCCGTATTTAGCGTGCTTTCGCCAGGAACGTTAACTTGGATAAGGTCGCCGACTTGTACCGCATCAGAAAACTCATCATTAGCTTGAACGAAACTCGCGAAGCACAATGCAAATGTGATGAATAAAGTGATTAGTGATTTCATAGTGCACCTCCCATCTTCGCTGCGTTCTCAGGCGAGATAACTTCAATGCTCACTCGACGGTTGGTCAGCAGGGTTCCGTCAGATTCACCTTCAAAAAGTGGCACGGTTTCACCGACAGACACCGCTTTAATTCGTTGTGGACTGAGGCCAAAGATAGTCAGGTAGCGTTCGACTTGTTTTGCTCGTCCTAGTGCTAGTTTGTCGTTGTACTCTTCAGAACCTGTCGCATCTGCGTGTCCTGTAACAATAAGGTCTAAAGATTTGTTTTCTTTCAAAATGTAAGACGCTTCAGCCAGTTTACCCATGTACTTTGGATTCACTTCGGTAGAATTTTGCGCGAATTGGTTGTCAACATTGAGCAATTCATACAGTTGTTGAATCACGGATAACTGCATGCGGAATTGGTTTTCGTTTTTAGGTGGTTCACAACGCGCTTGAGAAGTCACATAGTCGAGTTGAACCTCAAGTTCGTTAAGACGTTTTCTTTGGATAACAAGGTCGTTGGCTGCATCTAACAGAAGACCACCTTGGAGCTCTCGTGCGATTCGGTTTTGTTTTTGAATGGCTTGAACAACAGCGGCAGGGAAGCACCAACGCGCACCTTCTTGGATCAACGCATCTAAATGCAGTTTTGCCAGTTGCCAATCAAAACGTAGTCCATGTTCAGGACCAAGAGGCTCGTCTGGCATGACAGGAGAGAAGTCAGAATTTTGATAATTGAGTGAATCATAGCTTTCTGCTAAACCGCCGGAGCCTTGTTCTGGGTAACTTGTGCAACCCAGAACTAGGACAGACAGAGAAAGGGCTATGTAGTTTTTAAGTTTTTTCATGCCAACGTCCTTTGTTTTTTCTTTTTATTATTATTTTTAGTTACTTCTAGCTTAGTGGATCCTCATGAATTGGTAGGATTTTTTGAATTCACAGGGATAGCGTGACCAATGCGTAGAAGCTTCATGATTTCTAAAGGCTGACCAGATACATTTTCTAAGCGCATATTTCGTTCGCGTTCAGTTAATCGCTTAAACATGTAGACAATTGCACCCACGCCTGATGAATCAAGAAACTGAACTTCGCTGAAATCAACTTCAATTTCTTGGTGGCCGTCATTTGAAATTACATCATCAATATCGGTCTGTGCGTCGCGGCTACCTGCTGCGTCTAAATCACCAAAAATAGAAAGAGTCAGTGTCGTTGTGTTTAAGTCAATTTTGCGTAATTCCATAGTCTTATCTCCTTTAATGTATGAATTTACGATTGCACTGAATGTGCCAACTTTTATATTGTTTATTTTCAACGAGTTAGATGCAGGCACGGTTTGGATGTCATATTGAGAAATAGGACTTCTCAATATGAGAACGAATAATGAGTGAATTTTTGAGAGCTACTAGGTATTAATTTGGTGAATGAAATTAGGAGTTGAATAATGTTGACGTTTGGATCGCATCGTTTATTTAATTCCTGATATCAACTTTGTTGAACACATAGGATGAAAGGAGTGAAAAATACGGAGTGAACAATGAGGTTAACCAAACTAGCCATAGCAACATTGTGGGCGTGTGCTCTGCCTGCACATTCATCTTATTTACCGCCCGAGCAATTGGTACTCGCCAATACCTATCAACAAGGTATCGATGTCTCTCAATATTGGAAAAGCGAAAAACTGGACGGCATTAGAGCGTTGTGGGACGGAGATCATCTATATACGCGCAACGGAAATCGGATTTATGTCCCTAAATGGTTTGTCGAAAAACTGCCTAAAGTTCACCTAGAAGGCGAGTTATGGGCAGGGCGAGGTAACTTCCATATTGTTCAATCAACCGTATTGGACCATACGCCGAGTGATACGGCCTGGCGACAAATCGACTTTATGCTTTTCGATATGCCAGGTGCTGCTGGAGATTATCAAAAACGTTATTACAACATTCTGCATTGGGCGAGTGTCATCGATGAAAAGCATATTGGGTACATCGAACATTTCCCAATACCCAGTGAAGAGTTGTTATTCCAGCAGTTAGACAACATCGATGAAGGGAATGGGGAAGGCATTATGCTTCGTAAAATCACCAGTCGTTATCAAGCAGGAAGAAGTAATGATTTACTCAAACTCAAGAGGCATCATGACGCTGAAGCGACCGTTATTGGTTACAAGGGAGGAACCGGGAAGTACAAGGGAATGATGGGCTCAATATTGGTGCACACCGAAGAGGGCGTTGAATTTTATATTGGGAGTGGGTTTAGCGATAAGATGAGGTTGGCACCACCAGAAATCGGCAGTCGAATTACCTTCCGCTATAACGGCTTTACACAAAACGGGAAGCCTAAGTTTGCACGCTTTGTTCGAGAAAAGAGTGAGTATTAATAAATCAGGCCAGTAACTGTATTCAAACTAGAGCGCTTGAAGTTAACAGAAATAAAAGAGCCCTGATCATTCAGAGCTCTTGAGGTTCATTTTTATACTGGATCTTCGTAAGCAGCAATTAGCTGCTAATTATTAACGAGAACTAAACTCTAGCTGAACATCATCATCTTGTTTGTGCATCCAGTGCAGACGCATACCCAACATAATGGCTGCTGACGTAAGGCCAACAATGAAACCAATCCAGAAACCATGTGCGCCCATAGGTTCAACTATCCAATCTTTCATTCCTAAAACGTAACCGATCGGAAGGCCAAGTAGCCAGTAAGCAACGAAGGTAATGTTGAAGATTGAACGCATGTCTTTGTATCCGCGCAAAGCACCCGCCGCAATCACCTGAATTGCATCCGTACATTGATATACCGCAGCGAACAACAACAGTTGCATGGCAACAGTAATAACCGCCGTATTTTCAGTGTAAAGCAACGAGACTTGCTCTCTGAACAACACGGTTAGCGCGGCCGTCATAAACGCCGTCACCAATCCAACAATAATGCCCACATGTGTCGCTATTCTTGCGCCTTCTGTGTTGTTTTGACCCAATTTATGGCCAACACGAATACTTACCGCAGCGCCAATACTCATTGGGATCATGAATACGAGTGAAGAGAAGTTAATCGCGACTTGGTGCGCGGCAACAATCAGTGAGCCTAACGGTGCAACTAATAAAGAAACGACTGCAAATAGGGTTACTTCAAAAAAGATTGCAGCGGCGACAGGGAAACCAAGTCTGAACAAACGGATTTGCGCTTTTAACTGTGGTTTATGGAACGTGCCAAAGATATTAATTTTCGCTAAACGCTTCGATGTTAAAACATAAGCAAACAATAACGCGAACATTACCCAATAGACGATTGCCGTCGCTACGCCACAACCCACGCCACCAAGA
Organism: Vibrio lentus; assembly: GCF_002875945.1. Taxonomy (GTDB): domain Bacteria; phylum Pseudomonadota; class Gammaproteobacteria; order Enterobacterales; family Vibrionaceae; genus Vibrio; species Vibrio apostichopi. The sequence goes on along the minus strand of NZ_MCZK01000149.1, from coordinate 68,791 downwards.
GCAGGTGCGCCTAGTTTTCCGTATACAAACATCCAGTTAAGCGGGATGTTTAAGAGTAAGCCGATAAAACCGATAACCATTGCCGGCTTGGTTAAAGACATACCATCCGTAAAACTTCTTAACGTTTGGAACAGCAAAAATGCAGGAACAGCAAACATCACGGCATTCATATAGCCAATTGTCTTGTCTGCCATGAGCTGTTCAATGTCCATCCATTCCAGTATCAGCTGCGTTTGAAACAGCACGCCAATGATAGGAAGGGAGATGACGAGTGCTAAAAACGCACCTTGTTGAATCTCAAATGGGATCTTTACTTGGCGACCAGAGCCATTCAGTTGTGCAACTACAGGAACAAGCGCCATTAATAGGCCCACACCAAATAGAATGGATGGTAACCAAATACTTGCTGCAATCGAAACCGCCGCCATATCGATAGCACTTACGCCACCGGCCATAACGGTATCAACAAAACCCATTCCGGTTTGTGCAACTGATGCGATCAAAACCGGAGTCGCAAGTTTGATTAAATTAGAGGCTTCTTCTTTGTAACGATGCACAAACAACTCCAAATAAGAGAGAAAATTAGAATAATAGCGTAGGAATAGACATTCTGAAGGAATCAGAGACACTGATCTTGAGCTTCCACTGGACGAATCATAAAGAAATGTCACAATACTTGCTATGAAAAACTGTTACTAAAATGCTAAATAGGAATCTTATGTTTACAGGTATCGTTCAAGGTATGGCAACACTGGTTGCTATCAACAAAAAAGAGTCGTTTCAAACTCATACCATTGAGCTAAGTGACGAAATGGTTGAAGGATTAGCCATTGGTGCTTCAGTAGCTCATAACGGTTGTTGCTTAACGGTAACGGAAATTTCAGGAAACCAGATTGCTTTTGATTTAATGCAAGCGACATTGCGATTGACGAACTTAGGCCAACTTAATGTGGGTGACAAAGTGAATATTGAGCGTGCAGCAAAGTTTGGTGACGAAATTGGTGGGCATAGCATGTCGGGCCACATTACTCTGATGGCTAATCTAGTCGATGTGATTAAGACTGAGAACAACCGTACACTTTGGTTCGAACTACCGCAAGAATCGATGAAGTACGTGCTGAGCAAGGGTTATATTGGTGTAGATGGTTGTTCATTGACGATTGGAGAAGTGGAAGAGAACCGTTTCTCTGTTCACCTGATCCCAGAAACGCTGAATCGCACTCTATTTGGCGGTCGTGAAGTCGGCGATCAAGTAAACATTGAGTTCGATCCTCAAACACAGGCGATTGTTGATACGGTAGAGCGTGTATTAGCGAACCAGAAATAGCCAGTAGCGCATTGAATCGGTGGCGATATAATCATACCGATGACCAAATTAAAAAAGAGCACATGAGGTGCTCTTTTTTGATCTTGGTTTAAACGAGAAACTGGTTGTCAGAATACTTGTTCGTCATCGGCATCAATCGAAAGGTTGATTCTGTCTCTTACCTCATCGACCTGCATATCTAAATGAATAGCATTGCAACACGCTGGACAATCATCATAGAAGTCTTGGCTACCATTAGATGCATCAAGCGTGATGTTGATACCGTGCCCACAATGCGGACAGGAGACATGTTTCTCTGTGTATTTATGCATGGCAAATTCTCCTCACTGTAACTGATACCAATCGTATTCGGTTATAAACAGCTGTAATTGGTATTAAACGGCTTGAATCTTCTGAATACACGCTTCGGTTTGTGCCAAGTAATGACCGCCAAATTGATTACAGTGATTGAGAAGATGGTACAAGTTATAAATATCTTTTCGATCAGTATAGCCAACGTCGAGCGGCATGACGCTTTGGTAACCGTCATAAAACTCTTTAGGGAAGCCTTCGAACAATTCGGTTAACGCCAAATCACACTCATGGTCACCCCAGTAACAGGCAGGGTCGTAACAAATTGGACCAAACGCAGAGTTAGCGACATTGCCATTCCAAAGATCGCCGTGAAGCAAAGAAGGGCGAGGGTTGTGGCCTGCAAGTCGCATATTCACCACATCGACAATATCGTCGATGTCACCAAACTCAATGCCTTTCTCTTTCAGCAGTTGAAGTTGGAAACCGATACGTTGCTCTGAGAAAAAGCGTCCCCATTTTTTATGCCACGGATTAGGCTGAAGGGTACTGCCGATGTAGTTGTCTTGATCGCAACCAAACTCTTTTTGTTCTCCCCATTGGTGGAGCTGGGCAAGTTGAACACCAAAATCGAAACTGTTGTTGCCCGTTTCTAGTGGTTTAGTTGGTAAGTAATTGAGGATAATGAACGAGCACTCTTTGGTTTTCCCAATAAGAACAAGCTCGGGCACATACACGGTGGAAGTATTTCTTAATAAACGCAGGTTCTCAGCTTCAATTTCAAACTTGGGTAGAAATTCACGCTGATTCACTTTAACAAAGTAACGTTCATTACCATCACTGATCATATAGCAATCGTTAATGTCACCACCAGAGACTTTCGTACGTTCAGTAATCTGAAAGTTGAACAAAAGCGTATCTGAAAGCTGTTGAGAAATGGCCTGCCACATAGGAAATCCTCACAGAACTGTTGATTTGAAATACTATCGTTTAATAGCAATAGTTTAGGATAAATCTGAGTAATTTATAGACGTACTGGTCAATGTTCTCAGCTCTAATTCATATCAATATGAATCAATTGGCGGATTTGTGAACTCGCACTGATTCAATGCCTTTGATTAATCGACGAAAAATGTATGACGACAAGGCGTTCTTGTTTGGAACTAGCTTCACATTCGGCCTCGAATTCGAAGTCGTTAACTAGAAAATCGTGGGTGGGTTGCTATTGTCTATGCTTAAATTTTAGCTATTACTAATAGTCCACTAATTGCGTCGTGTGGAAGGCGGGGGGAGTGCCCATCAAAATCGCACTTGAAACCGTTGTTAAGTCCTATTCCTCTGCTTTGTTTGTAGATTGATTCAATTTTGAGCTTAAATGCTAGCAAAGATCATTTTAATATTACTTTTAGCAATAAAATGATGACAAATGACTTCATTTACATAGTATTAGCCTAGAACGTGTTAATCTGCTTAAGAGCTTAAAACGGAGATTTATTGTGGTTGTAGAAACCGATGGCTATCTAGCTTTAATAGAGCACCTATCATTCAACCTAGATGTATTTACCAATGGTAATGGTGATACAGGAAATGAAAGTGTCGAAGACATTATTACAGACATGATTTCAACGAACATCATGGCTATCTTCGAACAAAACCCAGAGCTGCACGCGAGTGTACGTTTTCAACTGCTGAAAGAAGCAGACGCCGTTGTTGCGGATTTAGGTGAAGTATTAGCCGGTGTGTGGGCTAAGAAGGCGACTAACGAACAGATCGTATTCCTAGACGAGTACATCGCGTTAGTGAAAAACCTGTTTGATACGGCTGTCGCTAAATACGACTAGCTATTCGCGTATCAATCTAAAATAGTAAAGGGCGTTTAAGCCGTAACATTTGATGTTATGTCGTTCAGCGGTGAATCTCTTGAACCGCTATAAACGCCTAAAGTGCCAAAACTTGGAAGCCCAATAAGGGTTGTCCAGCCTCGATATAATCACACCTTTCGATGTAGAAGCATGTAGGAATTGATTGTTTCCTAAGTAAACGCCAACGTGTCGCACTGTCATCGACGTCTTAAAAAACACCAAATCGCCACTCGTAGCCTGTTCATACGCAATTTCTTTTCCCTTTTGGCTCTGATCTTTTGTGGTTCTTGGTAGGGCTTGTTGGGTCGCATTTTGGACGGCGATCTGTACAAAAGCGGAGCAATCTACACCTCTAAATGAGGTTCCGCCGAAATGGTACGGCACGCCTTTCCACTGCTCATATACGCTCATATAAGCATTTGTAGTCAATTGTTCTGACTTTGATAAAGGTTTCTGTGCGGTTTGACTAAGCTGAGAAGGAGACGGGGTCGAGCTACATGCAGCTAATGTTGCGAAAGTTATTGTAACTGCAAGCATTTTTCTGAATTTCATATGTAACTCTTCTGAAAAAAAAATGAAATAAAAACGTCATCAAGGACTTCTAGTATACGGACTAACTTAAGGATATCTCTTTTCGTAGTCAAACTGGATTTCACATGCCCGACACAAATTTATCAATAAAACCCTCACGTTATACATTCTCGCTCATCCAAACCGTTAGTGCTGTCTTTATTTCGATTCTTTTACTTGTCAGCTTTTTATCAATGGTCAGCATAAGAGGTGTTGAACGAGTAGGCGGATATTTCGATACGTTATCGGAGCAGGCTTTACCGCTTGCACTTCATAATGCTGAATTAACTCAGAGCGTATTAGAACAAGTCAAACTTCTTACTTACAGTACCCAATCTACTGACTTAGATACACTGAATGCAACGCGAGGATCTATTGATCAACTTGCTTCCGAGAGTAACGCAACGCTAGAGGAACTCCTTTTTATCTCCCAATCTTTTCCTGATGCGATCTCTCTAGAACAACAACAGAACCTTATCGACGATATGGCGCAACTGCAAACCATGACCAACACGGTTCTGTTAGCCCAGATTGAGATTCAAAATAAGCAAAACCTGATCGACAGCAAAATGGGCGAGTTCCGTTACGGTGTTGGTTCGATCGGACCCGAAATGAACCGTATCAGGTCGTTTTTGGTTGAAGATAATCCAGAAGCCAGTGATGCAGCGAATCGTTTCACTTCAAGTGCTTCAGCAATGGCAAATACCTTCTTGATGTTGATGATGCAATCCGACATCGAGAAAGCACAAGACGAATATCGCCAATTAAGAAACAGAATTGCGGGTCTTAACTTGGCTTACAGTGACTTTGCAGATTGGCACCCAGATATTGCTGAATTCGCAAGCCTAACCGCACCTTATGAAATGGTAAAAGAGGGCTTCACTGAAGAAGGTGTTATCAAGCAACTGCTACTGAAATTAGAGTTAGTTCAACAACAAGAGCAAAATCTCGCTGAAGTGATCTCTTTAGCGAACACCGTCATCAACACACTCAACCAATTATCTTCCACCGCTTCTCTGTTGATTGATGAGAGCGAGCTAGTCGTTAATCAGACCATTACCAATATTGACCGAGTGTTATTTATCAGCGGCCTAGTGATCGCGGTAATCATTGTGATTTCATGGTTAGTGTTACGTCGCTGGGTCAACAAAGGCCTGAAAAATATTACGCAACAACTGAGCTTGCTTGCAGAGCATGATTTCTCAAAACAAAGTGCATTGGTTGGTCCTTTAGAGTTACAAGTGATTGCCTCGAAACTGAATACCGTGGTCGATTCAACAGCAGATTCCGTGCGCTTGGTGACACGTAACTGTGAAACGCTTTACCAAACTGCTGAAGTAAGCCATGACGCAGCGGAACAAACTAATTCGAGCATGAATGAACAGAACGAATCGTTGCAGAACATGATTACAACGGTTACTGAGCTTGAAGCATCGATTAGTGAAATTGCACGTATTTCGAATGCATCCAATGACGACGCGCAACTTGCTGAAAACGAATCGGTAACTGGCAGCCAAGTTGTCGGACTCAATCAACAACGCCTGCAAGCTTTAGAACACTCTTTGAGTATGAACGAAGAATCGATGACCGACCTCGATGGACGCGTTAAACAGATTCGTGAAATGGTCGATGTGATCAGCGGCATTGCAGAAAACACCAACTTGCTGGCATTAAACGCCGCAATCGAAGCTGCGCGAGCTGGTGAACAAGGCCGAGGCTTTGCCGTGGTTGCCGATGAAGTCAGAAAACTAGCCAGCGGCACTTCTCAGCAAACCACTAATATTCGCAATATGATGAATGAATTGGTCGCTGCAGCTGGACGCTCTCGCTCGGCGGTGACTGAATCTCGAAGCGAAATGGCCAATGCGATGCAAACCAGTAGTGATGTTAAGCAAGCTTTTGAAAAAATTGAAGTTGCAGTGAGTCAGATTAAAGGGCGAGTTGAGCAAATCATGGTGGCGACTGAGCAGCAGGCACGCGCCACGGTTGATGTTACGCATTCAATCACCCGTGTATCGGAGCAGGGTGAAGATACCAAGTTGCAGTTAGAATCTATGATTGAAAGCTCAGAACAAGTCGCCGAGATAGCAGGGCATCAACAAGCCATGCTGCACAAGTACCAGTTGCAAGCTGAAAAGTAGAAACGTTGGCTGCTGTTTCTTGATAAATATTGAATAACTACCAAGCGAAATAGGATTTACGAAAAAGGCAGAGTACGAGACTCTGCCTTTTATTTTTTACATTATTTACCTGTCTATTTGAGCTTCTCTACATCGGCAACATTGGCATGATTTGTTGGAAAAAGATGAGCGAGGCAACACCACTGATCACAACCCAAATCAGATCAAAACGAAGGCTAACGAGCGTACAAACAATCGCAGCCAAAACCTTTGGGTTGTGAAGATCGAATTCCATTTCAGGCCCCGCACCTAAAATCTCCACAGCAATGATCGCAGGTAAAACCGTAACGGGAACAAAGCGCAGCGTCTTTTTAAAACGCTCCGACATCTCAAACTTGCCCGCCATACCAATCACAGAGAAACGAATGATGAAGGTTGCTGCCGCCATCGCTAAAGTAATAAGAATAAAAGTCGTTGTATTCATGATTATGCCACTCCGCTTTCTTCGATTAATAAACCAGTTTGTGTTGTTTCTTGTTCTGCTTTCTCTGTCGATAGATCCATACGATACCCCGCGTAAACGCCTACAACCGCTGCGATAACGAGACCAAGTGAGTAGGGTAGTTCTGCAAGTAGAACGCCAGTGAACGTCGCAACGATAGCTGCCACAATGCACTCGCGACTTTTCACTTGCGGAATCACAATAGCAATGAAGGCTGCAACCATTGCGAAATCTAAACCATAGTTAGCAATTTCAGGGAACGAAGAACCAATCAGAGCACCTAAGAAATCTGCCACGACCCAGTTAACCCAAAATCCGCCCATCGCCGCCAAATAGAACCAATGACGCCCTTCTTTTTCTGCCTTCATTTCATTGATCGTTACTGCGTAAACCTCGTCCGTTAGCCCGTAAGACATCAACATGCGCATATGAATAGGATATTCCTTCATGTGTTCAGACATAGATGCGCTATAGAGCATGTGACGCAGGTTGATAATGAAAGTGGTAAACATGATAACGACGATGCTCGCCGACGATTGAACCAAGCCTAGTGCGACCATTTGCGATGAACCCGCAAACACAGTGAATGACCATAAAGTGCTTTGTGTAACGGTCATTCCAGCCGTGATACTGATTGCCCCGACAATGAATGAAAATGGAAATGCGCCTACGCACAACGGAAAGATGGCACGTAGCCCTGCCTGTATTTGTTGTTTATTCATGACTGGTCACCCTAAATTAAAAATTCAAATTTATTTGCAAATTATGGTGAGAATCGTATTGGTGATTAATTTATTTTTCAAACATAGATTAAAATTTATTTGATTTAGATCGGTATTCTTGAGTGGGACAAAAATGAACTTTGAATTAAGTTAATTAAATTCAACTAGTTAGTGGTTGTTCCATTTTTAGTATCTTTGATTGTTCTATTTAAGTTGATTTTATTGCAACTATTTTTGCATTTTATCGTTTTCAATGTTTAAACTGTAGTTGAAATATTTAGGCAACTGAGAACAGGATTAAACATGAAAGAAATCATTACAGCAGATAAAGCACCAGAAGCTATTGGACCTTACTCACACGGCAACGCGATGGGTAACCTAGTTTTTACGTCAGGCCAATTGCCTGTATGCAAAGAAAAGGGCGGCGTAGTGGAAGGCGGTGTTAGCGAACAATCCCGTCAGTCGTTGCTTAACCTTCAATATGTTTTACAAGCGGCAGGCAGTGACCTGGACGCAGTACTCAAAACAACATGTTACTTATCAGACATTAACGATTTTGCTGCGTTCAACGAGGTCTATAAAGAGTTCTTTGAAACGGATTGTCCCGCTCGTAGCTGCTTTGCAGTGAAGGATCTTCCTCTCGGCGTGAAAATCGAAATTGAAGCAATTGCTGGTCGTAAGTAAACAAAGAATAGTGTGAGGTCCTTACTATGAAACAACAATGGCAACAGTATAAAGAGATTTTAAATACCGTCGTTAAACCCGCTCTTGGCTGCACAGAACCCATCTCCGCAGCTTACGCTTGTTCAGTCGCGGCCAAGATGCTTGTGGGTACACCGGATAAAGTTCGAGTGTATGTATCGGATAATTTATACAAAAACTCTATGGGCGTGTTTGTTCCGGGAACAGGAAAAATCGGCTTACCCATTGCTGCAGCTGTTGGTGCAATTGGTGGGGACCCACACGCTGGTTTAGAAGTTCTAGCGAAGATCACCGCACAAGATGTCGATAAAGCTCAGGCACTTATTGATGCAGGGCAGGTGAGCGCACATCGCAAAGACGTCGATGAATTCATCTATTGTTATGCTGAAGTTGAGTCTGAAGGACAAATCGCGACGGTTGAAATCAGTGGTGGTCATACTCAGATCATCACCAAGACCTTAAATGGTACGGTTCTATTCAGTCAAGATTGCGATCAAACGGTGTCTACAGGATCGATTTGTGAAGGGATCGATATTGATATTGGCAGTATCTATAACTATGCCACGAGCGCAGACTTCGAAGATATTCAGTTTATTTTGGAAGCCTCTGAACTTAACGGCAAGCTGTCGCAAGAAGGTCTTGACCACGCGTATGGGCTCGAGGTTGGTCGTACCATGGAACAAGGTATCCAACTGGGTTTAATGAGCGAAGATCTTGTGAACAGCATCGTTATGCAAACCGCAGCGGCATCTGACGCTCGTATGGGCGGTGCAACATTACCTGCGATGAGTAACTTTGGTAGTGGCAATCAAGGTATTGCTGCAACAATACCGGTTGTTGTGATTGCCAAACACTTTAAATCGTCTCAAGAACAATTGGCTCGCGCACTGATCATGAGCCATCTTGGTGCCATTTACATCAAGTCGTACTATCCGCCGCTTTCTGCTTTCTGTGGTAACACCGTCACCAGTGCAGCTGCTGCGATGGCGATGGTGTATCTTGCTAAAGGTTCATTTGAGCAAGGTTGTTACTCAATTCAGAACGTACTAAGTGATTGTTCTGGAATGGTTTGTGATGGTGCGAAATCGACTTGCGCGATGAAGGTGAAAACCTCAACCAGTGCGGCGGTAAATGGCTTCTTAATGGCGATGCGCTGTAATGAAGCTCATAACCAAGGCATTGTTGCTGATGATGTCGAGACCAGTATCCGCAATATTGGAAAATTGGTTACCGCTGGTATGAGTGTTACAGACTCAACGATTATTGATATAATGTCAGCGTAATCAAACGTTTTAGAATAAAACAAACCGCTTGGTATTTTTACTTAGCGGTTTTTTCGCCAGAAGAGGAAGGACTCAGTGTTTGAATTAGCTCAAAGTGATTATGATATTTTGCACTCAATCGAAAACATCGTTGACGGGATTGCTGCAATGTATGGCGAGCATACGGAAGTGTTATTGCACAGTTTAGATGTTCGCAACCCTTCGATTATCAAAATCGCGAACAGTCATGTCACCGGTCGAGACGTAGGTGCTCCGATTACCAACTTGGCGTTGATGAAGCTGACTCAAGGTAAGGATGTGTCGGGTGCGTATATGACAAAATGTCCCGATGGAAAAACCTTACGTTCTATGACGACGATAATTCGAAATCCTCAACAGAAAGCCATCGGTTTGTTATGTATCAACACCAACCTCGATGCGCCATTCCAAGAGGTGATGCATTCACTGGTTCCTTGTTTGCTTCCGCACTTGGAAAGACCTCAAACGACGCCTGAAACTTTTGCCCGCAGTAATGAAGAGATGATGCACAGCTCAATTGAAACCGTGCGAGAGCAGGTGACGAGCGATCCTGAAATTGCACCATCGAAGAAGAGTCGTGAGATTGTGACGCGATTGCATGAAATGGGTATTTTCGATTTGAAAGACAGTGCGCAAATAGCAGCAAAAGGGCTCGATATCTCGATCCACACCATTTACCGCTATCTACGTGAGCTAAAAGCGTAACGTTTGGTTCGCGTTTACTGTCTAGTTTTTAGTTTTCTGGTTGTATCTAAATGGCTGGGTGATCAGTTTATCCAGTCGCTGCTCTTTTCCATCGCGTATTTCGGGAACACCAATATTGACCTTGTCGTGGCCAAGCTTAGGTTGAGCGCGATAGGTTTTGAACCAAATGTCCCACACCGATAAGAAGAAACCAAAGTTCGAATGGGTTTCTTTAACAATGACAGAGTGGTGGACTCGGTGCATGTCGGGCGTAACAATCACTTTGCGTAACTGTTTATCCAGCCACAAAGGCAATCGGCCGTTGCTGTGGTTGAACATCGCACTCACATTCAACACCACTTCGAAGATCATTACCGCTAATGCCGGAACGCCGAGCACAAAAATCAACGCGACTTTAATCAACATCGATAAGATCATCTCAATCGGGTGAAAGCGTGTACCCGTTGTCACATCGATATCGAGATCCGCATGATGAACTCGGTGTAGTTTCCAAAGCAGAGGAATTCGATGAAAGACCAAGTGCTGTGTATAGATTGCTAAATCCAACAACACGACACACAAAAACACGGTGATTTCAAAAGGCAATGAGATGGTGTTAAACAGACCCCACTGATTTTGTTCGGCAATGATCGCAGCTTGAAAGGCCGCAACAGGTATTAATGTCGCCATCAAAACACTGTTAAGAGCCATCAAAGAGAAGTTATTCCCCCAACGAAACCATTTGCTTTGAGTCAGCGTTTTTCTAGGAGCTCGATACTCCCACAACGCACACATGATGAAAGCGGTGATAAAACAAACAAGGCGTAGTAGTGCTGGGTCCTGCATAAGAATTCCTTCTATCATTATCAAGCCACTGTAAGTACAATCGTGCCACTTTTCTAGTTCTATCTGTCGTTATTGTCCATGAGAATCCACGCTTTCCACCGTTTATACCAACACCGTTTATCCATTGCTACCAAGCCGTTTAATGCACGCGGTTGTAAAGTGGTTCGATGTGAGTATTGCAAAATCAAACAAGACAGCTGTATCTGTGAGCATCAACCAAACATAGATACGAACGTCGCTACCATGTTGATCTTGTCAGATAACGAAATCTTGAAACCAAGTAACACTGGGCGACTCATTGTCGACACGGTTAAGGACAGCTACGCGTACCTTTGGCATCGTACTGAGCCAAATCAAGAGATGTTGGATGTCCTCAAAGATGACAAATACCAACCCGTGATCGTATTCCCTGAAGACTATACCGACGACAAAACGCGCGTGGTTCAAGACCTGCCACAGATGCGCGACCCAAACAAAACGTTATTGCTGATTTTCATTGATGGCAGTTGGCGCGAAGCACGACGTATCTTCCGTCGTTCAGAGTATCTGCAAGGTTTACCTGTGCTATCGATTGAGCCTGAATCAGTTTCTCAATACATGATGCGTAAGTCAGACAACGAACAACACCTTTCTACTGCAGAAGTCGCGAGCTTAGTATTAAAGCAAGCGGGTGAAGAGCAGGGCGCTAAGACTTTACAGCTATGGTTTGAAGCATTTCGAGAAAGCTACATGCTAAGTAAGACGCGTTATAAGTCAGATCCAACCAAACCTAGCCTGAACGCTTTCATAGAACACAGTAAAAGTGAGACTTCACTCTAACCTTTAACCGCTTTGTGCTGACTTGTTGTTCAAACAGACTCGATCACGAGATAAGTTTGTTATCTATCACGGTTTGTAGGGGGAGTGTTATGGATAATGCTCCTTAGTTGTTTAATTTAAAAATTTTATTTGCCCGAATTTAGGGAAAAATTGGAGAGATTTCATGTATTACGGCTTCGATGTTGGCGGCACAAAAATTGAGTTTGGTGCATTCAATGAGAAACTTGAGCGAGTAGCAACAGAGCGTGTTCCAACACCAACAGACGATTATCAATTACTGCTTGATACGATTGCTGGTTTGGTAAAAAAATACGACAGCGAATTCTCTTGCGAAGGCAAAATTGGCCTTGGTCTTCCTGGCATGGAAAACGCAGACGACGGCACGATGCTTGTTGTTAACGTACCAGCTTCAACAGGTAAGCCACTACGTAAAGACTTAGAAGCGCTTATTGGTCGTAGTGTAAAAATCGAGAACGATGCAAACTGTTTTGCGCTTTCAGAAGCATGGGATGATGAACTTAAAGATGAACCATCAGTGGCTGGCCTAATTCTAGGTACTGGCTTCGGTGGCGGTTTAGTTTATGAAGGCAAAGTTTTCTCTGGTCGTAACCACGTTGCAGGCGAGCTCGGCCATATGCGTCTTCCTATTGATGCATGGTTCCACCTTGGCGACAACGCACCGCTATTGGGTTGTGGTTGTGGTAAGAAAGGTTGTTTAGACAGCTACTTATCAGGTCGTGGCTTCGAATTGATTTATGAGCACTACTTCGGTGAGAAGAAGAAAGCGATTGAAATCATCCAAGCATACAACGAAGGTGAAGCAAAAGCGGCTGAGCACGTAGATCGCTTCATGGAGCTATTGGCTATCTGTTTTGCGAACCTGTTTACGGGTCTTGACCCACATGTTGTTGCATTAGGTGGCGGTCTTTCAAACTTCGAACTTATCTACGAAGAAATGCCAAAGCGCATACCTAAGTACCTACTGTCTGTAGCGAAGTGTCCTAAGATCATCAAAGCGAAACACGGTGATTCAGGCGGCGTTCGTGGTGCTGCATTCCTTAACATTAAGTAATATCAACTTAACGTTAAGCTAGTTAAAAAGCATAAATAAAAATGCCGCAATCTCGAAAGAGGTTGCGGCATTTTTTATTGTTCGGTGTTTTCGTTTCTTTAGATCTTATTTTTGCTCTTAACTTCTTAGCTCTCAAGTGAAAACGAAAAGCTAGAAGCTACAGATCGAGAAAAGAAGCCAGAGGGCTTACTTCTTCTTTTTGCCAACACCAAGGTTGTCTTTTTGCTTCAACGTAAGCTTAGTAAAGCCAAGCTTACGGAAATAGTTATCTTGGTAGTTACGAACCGCTTTAGTATCAGAAATAAACTCAAGCTGTTGCTCAGTTTTGAGATACTCAGTGATGTCGATACCTTCAGCTGCAGCAACAGCTTCTTGGATCGTGCGGTGTTCTTGTTTCGAAAACAGCAACTCTTTGTCTTCGTCTTTGTAAGTGTACAGAATGGTACGAGCCATGATGCTCTCCAATAGAATTATTACTTTGCGCGCACTCTACATAAAAACAGTACGTGGCTCAAGGTTATGATAAAAAATCTTAAGATTATCGTTCTAACATTTAGCGTAATTTAAGCTATTTGTCTTTTAGGCAACGAACAGGTTGTCTTTCACGAAACGAAAAGAACAAAAAGCCCCTTAACATCGAAAGCTCGAAAGAAGGGGCTTCGTCTATGTCTTGGCGAAGATCTTCCAAGTCAATTAAAAAGCAGCTAAGTCAATTAAAGATCTGGTAAGTCAATTTAGGTCTCATTGAACCTTAAATTAAACACGCCCTTGCAGTGGAATGATCGTTACTGTTTCACCAACTTTTACGGTATCAACCGCCGGCGAGATTTCGATTAAGCAGTTCGCTTCGCTCATTGAACGCAGAATACCTGAACCTTGCTTACCGGTTGTTTTCACTTCAAGCACGCCTGATTCGTTCATCGAAAACACACCACGGCTGAACTCAGTACGACCTTGACGAGAACGTAATTGCTCAGTCGCAACCGCGTTTGCTTTCACAGGTGTCCAGTTCGTTTGACCTTGTAGTTTACGGATTGCTGGTTCTACAAAGTTAATAAACGACACCATCACGGCAACTGGATTGCCCGGTAAACCAAAGAAAGGTTTGTCTTCAATTTTGCCGTAAGCAAGAGGGCGACCCGGACGCATGTTGATGCGCCAGAAATTAATCTCGCCCAGTTTGTCCAACGCGAGTTTGATGTAATCAGCATCACCGACAGACACACCACCTGAAGTCAGAACCATATCGGTCTCTAAAGACGCAGCGTGAAGTACATCCATCATCTTTTGTTCATCATCTTCAATGATGCCGTAGTCAACAATGTCACAACCTAGCTTTTGAAGCATGCCGATGATCGTGAAACGGTTCGAGTCATAGATAGAGTTCGGCTTCTGCTCGCTACCCGGATCTTGAACTTCATCACCCGTAGAGAACACACCGACTTTTACTTTACGTAGAACAGGGCAGCTACCAAAACCCAGTGACGCCATCATGCCCATTTCTGGTGCTTCGATACGTGTACCACGAGTAAATACAGGTTGGCCGATTTCTAAATCTTCACCCGCCATGCGGACATTTTGTCCTATAGAGATTTTAGCGTCTGGGAAGCTAACTGTGTCGCCTTCTTGAACAGCTTGCTCACGCATCACAACTACATCAACGCCCTCAGGCATTGGTGCGCCAGTCATGATCTTAACGGCTTCACCTTGTTGAACGGTTTTGTCGTAGCTGTGACCAGCCATGACTTCAGCAACCAGTTGGTAACTATCCAATTCTAAATCTTCACTGCGGATTGCGTAGCCATCCATCGCAGAGTTGGTGTTTTGAGGCACATTGATTGGCGAGATAACATCTTCAGCCAGTACGCGACCGTAGCCTTTTTCTAACGCCACTGATTCAGTTAGAACCAAAGCATCAATACTATCGACGATCTTTTGCTGACCTTGCGTAACGCTTAGACCAGCAGGAGAAAATGAATCACAACACACAACAGGTGAATCGTCTTTTGAAGATGAACACGACGCTGTTTTGCTTGTTGTCGATGAAGGGTCGAATGACTGAGCATACTCGATGATGAAATCACGAATCGCTTCTAAGTCGCTGATCGCCATTTGTGGCAAGCCTGATTCAACTTGGCTGTCTGCAGCGATAGCAATAATGTTGTCATCGTTTGGATACAGCCAAGGCTTACCAACTTCGTCTCTGTGTAATTCAATTTTTGGGAAGGCGATGTTCTTGCAGCCTTCAACCAGAATCAAGTTCAACGTGTTGGTATCAAAGCGTGTCAGCAGGTAATCAAAGTCTGCTTCGGCTTCTGGCGTTTCTGTCATCATCACGTGCCGGTTGCGCGAAGCGATCAGCATTTGATTTGCGCCCGCTTTACGTAGGCGGTAGCTGTCTTTACCTGGCTTATCGACATCGAAATCGTGATGAGCGTGTTTAAGAACACCCACTTTTAAACCCGCATTAGTCAGCAGAGGCAGCAACGCTTCAAGTACGGTTGTTTTGCCTGTGCCGCTGTAAGCAGCAAAGCCCAATAAAGGAAGGTTAGGGCGTTGTTTTGAATCTTTCATTATTGAAGCGTTCCAAATTGGGTGAGTTCTTCTGGCGTATTGAGATTAACAAAGCAGTTAGGCGCGTCGCTAAAATCTACGTACTCAGTCACACATTCTTTGTATAGCAAGATGATCTTGCGGTCGCCACGCTCTAAAAACGCTTCTAATTTTGGAAGAACACGTTTGTGGAACAGGGTGAATACAGGTTGCTTAAATTCGCCATCGTGAGCCACCAGAATGTCGCTGTCTTCTTTTACCGCTGCACAAAAACGCTCAACAAGGTCGTCACTGATTTGAGGGCTGTCGCAAGGAACAAAGCCAACCCAATCTGTAGCCGCATTTTTAAGGCCGGCATGAATGCCACCCAAAGGACCAGGATAATCAGGGAACGAATCGGAAACAACCGGAGCAAATGCTTGGTAACTGTCGAGGTTACGATTGGCATTGATGGTAATACTGACATCTTGTTGTGACAGCTTATCTATAACGTATTGAATAAGCGGAGAACCGTTGAGCTCAACGAGTCCTTTATCTTTTCCGCCCATACGGCTGGCTTGTCCGCCAGCCAAAATAACCCAACTAGTTTGCGTTGGAAGCAGCATAAATATTCTCTTGTGCTTTGTTCTTTTTAATAACTTGCAGAAGCGGTGATTCGGTCAAGGTGTTGTCTTTGATCCACCACTGCTTCTTACATAAATCGGTTAACGCGTTAGTTTGGTGACTAGTGATGACCAAACTCGCGCCTCTCTGAAGAAGATCTTCGGCCATAATGACCAATCTTTCAATAGATTCTTTGTCTAAAGAAGCACTTGGTTCGTCCATCAGCAAAATTGAAGGCTTGAGAATCCAAGCTCGTGCCATTGCTACGCGTTGACGCTCACCACCAGACAAAACAGAAATGTGCTCGTCTGCTAGGGTTTCTAAACCTACCATCCTCAACGCATTAATTATTTGAGCTCGCTTATCTTTTTGGCTCTCTTTGTTAAAGCGAATGCCATAAGCGACATTTTGGTACACCGAACCATCAAAAAGGTAAGGGGTTTGGTGTAGATAGATGATGTCTTTAAATTTTAGCCTAGGAAACAGGCTATGTTGCCAACTTTGTGTCGGAGACTGAATACGGCCAGAGCTTGGCTTGATCAATCCTGACAAGATTTTAAGTAGGGTCGTTTTGCCAACACCGTTATCGCCTTTGAGATAAATAGCATCGTTAGGGCCGATCGACAGTTCTGGGATGTGGAACAAAACACGCTCTTTGTAGCGCATTGAAATTTGCTGCGTTGTTATTTTTATACTCATGACAGCGTTCCTAAGTTCTCAAGTAGCCTTTTCCTCTCACACTGGAAAGGAAAAAGTTAAGGGCTAATGCCAATGCTAATAAAACCATACCAAGTGCCACACCTTGAGCAAATGCGCCTTTGTGACTTTCCATAGCAATAGCCGTTGGGATGTTTCGTGTCATTCCCATAATGTTGCCGCCGACCATCATCGAACAACCGACTTCGGTCACGATGCGTGAAAATGCCGCAATGGTTGCTGCCAACAGAGGGAAACGTGTTTCCCAAATTAAAGTACACGCGACTCGAGTGGTTGAGACTCCAAGAGTACGTGCCGTTTCTACTGCTCGGCGATCGCTGGCTTGCAGCGCGCCATGCATCATGGCAACTAGAATCGGGAAACAGATCAGCATTTGACCCAGAATCATCGCCTTCTGGGTGAACAGCAGTTGCCAATCACCGAGTGGGCCAGAACGAGAGAGCATCATGTACATCAACAAGCCAATCACCACGGTTGGTATCGCTTGTAAGGTGTTAATTACCGAAAGCAGCGCCCATTTACCGGGGAATTCGGTGTAAGCCAATAAGAAAGCCATAATGATTGCAGGAACAATCACCAGAGAAATGGCGGACAATGAAACGCTGAAGGATACCGCGACGATTTTCCACAGTTCGTGGTCAAAACTCACTAGTAGGTTCATTGCATCAAGCGTTGTTTGCCATAAGGTCATGAAGTATCTCGTTTAAAGCGACAATAAGTCTTAAAAAGTAATGCTGATATTTTGGTAATAGCTGACACTGGGTATGTGAAACAGGGTGAGTCAGCTATTGATTCTTTTCGAGTTCACTATTCACCCTGTAAGAATAGTGCAATGACGACTATTCAGCGCTAGCAACAAACAACTGTTTACCGTGTAGCTTGAAGTCGTTAATCAGTTTTTGTCCTTTAGGGTTAACCAGCCAATCACTGAATACTTTCGCTGCTTGGTAATTGATGGTCGGGTAACGCTCTGGGTTTACTAGAATCACTTGGTATGGGTTGAATAGGTTCTTATCACCTTGGAACAATACTTTGAGGTCAAGTTTGTTTTGGTAAGCTAACCAAGTACCACGGTCTGTCATGGTGTAGCCTTGCATTTCAGACGCCATGTTCAGAGTAGGGCCCATGCCTTGACCAACACTGCGGTAACCACCGAAGTTTGGTTCCATTTTGGTTTGTGCCCAGATGCCCATCTCTTTTTTGTGAGTACCAGAATCATCACCACGAGAAACGAACGTCACATTGTTTGTTGCAATCGCTTTGAACACATCAGCCACTGCTTTTTGAGATTCAATGTGTGCTGGATCAGCTTGTGGGCCTACGATAACAAAGTCGTTATACATCAGTTTACGAGGTAGAACGCCGTAGCCTTGTTCAACGAAATTCGCTTCTGCCTTAGGTGCGTGAGTCATCACCAGATCAACATCGCCGTTCTCACCCATACGAAGTGATTTACCCGTACCTGCCGCAAGAACGTCGACCTTAATACCAGAGTCTTTTTCAAACTCAGGTAATAAGTAGTCTAGTAGGCCAGAGTGATACGTGCTTGTTGTTGTCGCAAGTTTGATGTGGGTGGTGTCTTCTGCGCTGCTAGCCGAGTAACTGACGATAGATAGAGCGGCAATAGTTAAGGGAATTGCTTTCATTATTATTATGTCCATTCTGTTATAAATGAATGACACGCCTTCAACTTCAAGGGGCTCAAAGAAGGTCATGTTCATACGATGCTAATTTTTGTAATTAGAAATCATCACCTTATAAGCAATGTTAGTGCCAATAAATCATGCATCAGATCTCATTAAATTGCTGTTATTTCGAACGAAACTGCGCCTTTTGACCTCATAAATTAAAACAAAACATGAGCTAGGACAAAATGTCGCACATTGACCCTGTTGCGTAAAAGGTTAATTGGTACACTCTGTCCCAACTTTCCCTATCGGCTGATCATTATGTCTTTACCTAGTTCAAGCGCCTCTAACCTCAACTCCAACACATTGACTCAATATCAGGCATTTTCTGTCTTGGTGGTCGACGATGAAATTGGTATGCAGGCTATTCTTAAGAAAGCACTAGGTAAGTATTTTGGCAAGGTATCCAGTGCCGGTTCGGTAGAAGAAGCCGAGGTTCTGCGTTGTAACGAACATTTCGATTTGATCGTGCTTGATATCAATCTCCCAGGTCGTTCTGGCATTGAATGGGAAGAAGTATTCAACGACGCCGACAAACGCGCCGATGTTATTTTTATGACGGGTTATGCTGATCTCGAAATGACCATCTCTGCACTCAAACTTGGCGCCTCTGATTTTATTTTGAAGCCTTTCAACTTAGAACAGATGATAAAAGCCGTACTTCGTTGTATGGACAAGCGCCTAGACCAAAGAATGCAATACGCGTTGAAGCGCGATGTTAGCCGTCATATCAAAACTGAACTGATCGGCAACTCAGATAAAACCAAACAGCTTAAACAACTCATCAGTCAATTCGCACCATCGAGAGCTTCGGTATTAATTGAAGGTGAGTCGGGGACGGGTAAAGAGTTAGTTGCCCGTGGCGTGCATGAAGCCAGCAAACGAACAGGGCCATTTGTGCCAATCAACTGTGGAGCGATTGCTCCTGAGCTTTTAGAAAGTGAATTGTTTGGCCACACCTCTGGTGCCTTTACTGGTGCGAAGAAGAACCGAGAAGGCCTATTTAGAGTCGCAAGTGGCGGCACACTGTTCCTTGATGAAATCGGGGAAATGCCACTGCCAATGCAAGCAGCGCTTTTACGCGTTTTAGAACAACGCACAATTCGTCCGGTAGGCAGTGAGAAAGAGATCGCGGTCGATGTACGTGTTGTCGCAGCAACCAACCGAAACCTTCAAGAAGAGGTCGACAAAGGACACTTCCGCCGCGATCTGTTCTACCGACTCAATGTACTCAAGATTGATGTCGTGCCATTAAGAGAACGTCCATCGGATCTGATTGAGTTGGTTCCATATTTCACCCGTCTATTATCGAGTGAACTGGGTGTACCGGTTCCAAACTGGGCGCATGAAGATATCTTGGCGATGAACGAATACGAGTGGCCAGGAAATATTCGTGAACTTAAAAACTTGGTCGAACGTTGCATCTTATTAGACAAGCCACCTGCTCACTATTGGCGTGAGATTAACGGTGACCCAGCACCCACCAGCATTTCAGTGACGGTGTCACACGGTGCTGAATTGCCTAATTTGGATAACAATGATGCCGTTGAAGGTTATCCGAACACTTGGACGCTCAAAGATGTTGAGAAAGCACATATAGAACAGTTGGTTAGTTTTCATGATGGAAACAAATCAGCGGCGTCTCGAGATCTTGGCGTTGCTCGTAAAACGTTAGAGCGTAAATACAAAGAGTGGAATACAGAAGGCTCTGAATATGCCGATTAGACGTCAATGGTGGTCAAAGTGGGCGTTCCGATTCAGAACCATGGTGCGTTATCGCCTGCTATTTTTAACGTCTGCGCCGATCATCTTAACTTTATGTGCTCTGGTTGCGATCACTTTGTACTGGTCTGTTCATTACACATGGCAGGGCGCATTGATCGATGTTGATGAGCGTTTGGATGTTGCAGACAACAGTATTCATCTGATTCAAAACCAACAGGCCTATAACGTTCAAGCCTTTGCCGAGTCTTACAACTTCCGAATCAAACTCACGAGTGATATTTCGAAAGAAGAGCTCACGCGCTGGGTTTCTGAAAACAAATCTCGCTATGAACTTGATTTTTTACGCTGGCGTAGCGTCGAGAGCATGGAAAAGAAACTGGAATACCTCAACCTGACCCACAAAGAGTCGTTCTTTAGTGTATTAAGCCAAAACGAACTCAACGAACTAGACCAAAACCTTGCAAGACAAGCCGAAGTCCCAATGCTCAATAGCCAAAATGTTGAAACTCGGGGTTTAGTTAGCCGCACCGTGGTGTCGATTCGAGACAAGAATGATCACGTGATTGGCTTTCTCGATGGCGGGATCCTGCTTAATAACAGCACGCAGTTAGTTGATCAGATCAGTAACCTAATTTATCCGCAACGCGATGGTTTTAATCGTCGTATTGGTACGGTCACGGTTTTCCTTGATGACCTTCGTGTCAGCACAAATGTACCACTGAGTAGCGAAGAAAGTGCAGGGCGCGCAATCGGTACTCGTGTTTCACATGAGGTTCACTCAAAAGTGTTAAACGAGGGTAAAGAGTGGTTGGATCGTGCTTACGTTTACGACGCTTGGTACATCACCGCGTATCAACCGATTCATGACCAATTCGATAATGTCATCGGCATGCTTTATACCGGTTATTTGATTTGGCCATTAGTCGAAACGTATTTAACTAACCTTGGTGAAATCAGCATAACGATTGTGTTGTTGTTACTGGCTTCTGGTTTGATCGTTCATCGTGGTGCGCGTGATCTTTTCAATCCTATTGAACGCATTCATAAAGTCGTAAAGCTAGTCCAGATGGGGCAAGACAAGCGAATTGGCACGTTGGGTTTAAACGATCAACACGAACTTACTTTGCTCGCTAAGCAATTCGACAAGATGTTAGATTTGCTACACGAACGTAATCAAGAGATCCAACAAGCCGCTTCAGAACTCGAATGTAAGGTTCATTCTCGAACAGCTAGTTTGAAAGAAAAAACCGAAGAGCTCGAACTGCATATCAAGCTGTTGAATCAAGCTCGAGACAAGCTGGTGGTCAATGAAAAATTAGCCGCGTTAGGTGAATTAACCGCGGGCATCGCCCATGAGATTAATAACCCGACGGCGGTGATTCTTGGCAACGTCGAATTGATGAAGTTTGAACTCGGTGACGAAGTGGCTCGTGTAGACGAAGAAGTCCACGCGATCATGGAGCAGATCGACCGAATCCGAAATATCACACGAAGCCTGCTTCAATATAGCCGTCATGGTGGCGTACAAGATGAGATCACTTGGCAGCACATCAATCCAATAGTTGATGAGAGTATTACGCTTGTCAAAACAGGTGCTAAGAAGAAAGGCATTGTGTACGTTTCCCAACTGCACGCGAAAACGTCTGTCGAAGTGAACCGCAACCAATTGCTACAGATTCTGGTTAACCTACAGATGAATGCGATTCACGCTATGGACGGAAAGGGCACATTGACTATCTCAAGTGAAGACTGGGTTGAAAATGGTGTATCTCACGGTGCTATTGTTCATGTTGAAGATGAAGGCTGTGGTATCAAAGAAGAGCAATTGAAACGCATCTTTTCGCCTTTCTATACCACCAAACGAGACGGTACAGGCTTAGGCTTGTCGGTATCTCAAAGTATCTTGAGCCAAACCGGCGGTGAAATACGTGTTGAATCTGAAGTGGGTAAAGGGAGCCGCTTTAGTATCTATCTTCAACAAAAAGCCACGCCTCAATTGCTAGTATCAAATCTATAAGTTTAAGCAAAAATATAACTGTATAACTCACTCGATTGTTGGGACTCCCGAGTGAGTTTGGTTTTTAACAGCTTAGTCTTTTTTAGAATGTTACTGACACATTTTCTCTAAAATGTTTCAACACTTTGAATTCGATAGAGCTATTGTCATAATTTAGAACTTCGATTCGAGCACCTTTGTAATTAATAAGGTTTGATTTTGACATATCGTACTCAACATCATTAGTGAAAGCCCCGCGAGCCATATCATTGGTAAATTCTCGGTATGAAATGTTTAACTTTGTTCCCACAGAACCGTTATATATCAACGTTTGGCGAAAGCTCGCGCTATCATTGATTGTTTTATCTTCAATATTAGACGTTCCTTCATAGCATTTTACTTCTTTTGCTATCACAGAAGAAACACAAACCTGCTTCGTTTCGTCCACAGATAATGCATAAGGTGGATCTACAAAAGCCCCTGGAGAAACGAGTCCTCCATTAGTCGAATAAATGTTGAACCATGATTTCTTCCCATCGTAGCCCATTTCAACATATGAGCCTTGACTTATATTATAGAAGGCGCCATCAATAGACTGGTGAACAGTCAGATATTTTTTAGTTGTAGCTTTTCCTTGGTCAATCATAAAGTCGCCAACATAAGCACTTGTAAGAACACTGATTTTGGGCGTGCTAAAAGATTTAACTTCAGTTTTAGCATTCTGGGGGATTGATGCTGCGCAGCCTGAGAGGGTTACGAATATTAACGGGACAAGTATATGGTTTTTCATTTTTCATCTCTAATTTATCTTTGAGAACATCATACCATATAAATGAAAGTAAGCTGTATTTATAGCTTCAATCTAAACATATCTTGATATCAATCAATTATTAAATATCTAGTATTACGAAAACCTCAACACCTGCCTGTTTGACGAGTACCTCCTTTTGGCTATGTAACACAGTGTATATCTTTCGATCTTGATGCATATCATCTGAACTGTCCGAAATTTTGATAACTTGGTCGAAAATCCATAATCAAAACAAATAATAAAGTCAGTCAGCTATGAAATTAAGTAACTTATCTATCAAATCAAAACTCGTATCCATCGTCATTTTATCGGTTGTTCTATTGGTAATGGCATCCACTTTTAATCTAATGCAACAGCGCGCTAGCTCCATGGAAGAGCGGCAAGATAAACTCAGTGCTCAAGTCGAAACAGCGGTCAGCCTAGCTCAACACTATTATGACCAACGAAATGTTCTTGGCGAAGAGACAGCAAAGAAACAAGCACTGCAAGCCATTGAAACGCTTCGCTATGACAGCACCAACTATTTTTGGATCCTAAACCAGCAACTCAACATCATTAGTCATCCACTTAAGCCAGAGCTCAATGGCAAGAACGCGGGTAACTTAAGAGATGGCGCGGGCAAGTATCACTGGCGTGAGATGGTGACCATTTCTCAAACTGCGCAACAGAAAGGCTTTCTTGATTACCAATGGAAGAGCCCGAATGGAGAGTTGAAAGACAAGATCTCCTACGTACAACTGTTCCCTAAATGGAATTGGGTGCTAGGTTCTGGAATATTGGTCGCGGATATCCAAGATGCGTTCTACGCGTTGGCGATTAAGGAAGGCATGGTTGCGGTTGTGTTGTCTGGCCTACTGTTTGCGATGGGCTACGCGATATCTAATAACATCCTTGTGCCTCTCAATAAGCTTATCGATAACACCCATAAGATTGCCGATGGCGACCTGCGTGTACGTATGAACATGACGCGTAAAGACGAACTAGGAGACATGAGCCAGCAGATCGATACCATGCTTGATAAGCTGCAAAGCACGCTACGTACCGCCAATGAATCTGCGGATCTATCGAGCAACATGGCAAGTCACATTGCACAAGCGAGTGAAGAGGCGGCGACCAGTGTCAATTCGCAGCACGCGCAGCTGGAATTACTATCTACTGCGATGACAGAAATGAGCGCCACTATTTCAGATGTCGCGGTTAATGCGGAGAACACAGCGGCGAGCACCAATAAAGTCGTCGATCATGCCAATCAAAACGATGAGAACATGCAGGTTACGTCTAAAACCATCTCTCAAGTTTCAGAAAACATCTCTACGGCTAACAAATTGGTAAGAGACCTACAATCCGGTGTTAGCGAGATAAGCCAAGTGGTCAGCGTGATCCGTGATGTATCAGAACAAACAAACTTACTAGCGCTCAATGCGGCGATAGAAGCGGCACGTGCAGGTGAGCAAGGTAGAGGGTTCGCGGTTGTGGCAGACGAAGTTCGTAACCTTGCGAGTCGTACTCAGAACTCAACCAATGAAGTGCAATCGACAATTGAGAAACTCACTCAACAAGCCGAGCGCACCTTTAAAGCAATGCAAAGCAGCAACGAGAAAGTGGACCACAGTGTTGTGGCCTCGAATGAAACGCGCCAACAACTGGATGTTATTGTAAATGAGCTACACAACGCCAACGACATGGTGGCTCAAATTGCTGCAGCCTCGGAGCAACAGAGCACGGTAGCAACTGAAATGAGTGAAAGTGTCACTGGGATTCATCTGGCGGCTAACGAAGTACTGCAAGCTTCACAGTCACTAGCAGAAGACAGTCAGAAAATGGCCAACACCACAGAGCACCTTACTGATCAATTGAAGTACTTTAAGGTTTAATCCCAACCTAGGTATTACTAAGCAAGAACTAAGCTAAAACCTCATAAAAAACACCTCCGCACTGAGACAAGTTCGGAGGTGTTTTTGGTTGTAGATGACTGGATTGCTAACTTGCTTAGCAAAACAAAAGCGTTAAGAAAAAGAAGCGCGTTAAGCCAACCTTATTAATGTGCCGTCACTGAAATCTTCGGTGGGTTGATGTTGTGTTTCTTAAACTCTTTCATCACTCGAAGGGTAATGTCAGTTTCAAACAATTTCTCATACGCCGTATCGACCACATAAGCCTTACAAGTAAGCTGTATCGCTAGATAGTTGTCGGTAATGGTTTGTTTAACCAGAACAGTAACAGGCTTCGGCAAGTGGATGTAACGGCTTGAAGAAGCGGCTTCTTGAATCAAGTCACGGGCTAGGGTGATGTCTTCATCCATTCCTACGTAAAACGGAATCACCACCTGCATATCTAATGCGCCGTAGTTACCGCTCGTCGTCACTTCATTTAAGAACTTGTTGTTTGGGATGGTAATGATGTCATCGTTCAGCGTTCTCATACGCACTGAACGTAAACCGATAGTGATAATGTCGCCGTAGTTACCCTCAAACGTGACACGGTCACCAACTTGAAAAGGTCTATCGATCATCACGGTGATACCTGCGATGAAAGACGCCGCCAAGTCTTTAAGCGCAAAGCCAACGGATACGGCGAGGGTACCACCAATCAGAGCCAGTATTTGGTCGTTGATACGGAAACTCATCATAAACACGATCAGACCCGTGCTCACATAGATGAAGAACTGCATAAACGACTGGAGCTTTTGCAGCAGCATTCGATATTGAACGAATTGGCTACCGAAGCTGGTTACCATCGAATTAATGAACTTAAGCAGCAACCACATTGCGGCAATGACGATAGCGGAGAAGAACACGCCACTCCATCGCACCAAGCTCGCTATCTTCGAGATGTTTTCTACATTGGCCAACTCTTCCGTCGCGAAGGTCGGAAAACTCATAGCAGTCGTTAAGCCAACAAATAATAGGACAAATAATTTCTTCATTTTACTTCACCAAGAGATGTTGACGGTCGAGAACGTTCGTAATGTGGCGGAACCAGTGATCGGAAATCTTTGCCTTCTCTTCACTCCAACCAATGTAACCTCGACTTTCGAAGTAACGCAGAATGCCCGTAATCTCCGCAATACTCAGCTGAGTACAGTCAGACAAAACTTCAGGAGAGGCTATCTCGAGCTGAACAATCGAGCGAAGCACGGCCAGCATAGGTTTAGGCATGTTCTCTAATTCTTGCGCTTCAGGCACATGGAACAACCTGACGACAGCTTGGTCAGTGTCTTTGTTTCTATTAAGAGATAAGCGGAAGAAGCGCAGAGCCACTGTTGGATTACCATCAGAGTAATGCCATAGAATTCGATAGAAGCCTTGGCGAGCTCGTTCTTCTTCTGTCATCTCATCTTGATCCCACTGTTTAGGAACCACCAATCCATCAAACGACAACGGCTTTTCTAACTCGGTATTGATGCGGCTTGTCAGGAGCTCACCGATTTGCTTCTCAGTCCAACGAGGTAAGAAACACACGAAATCAAACAATAGACGCTCGCCACGAGCTCTATCGACAAATCGCCAGCTTGATTTAGCAATCGACATCACCACACGGTGATTCTTTTTAGAACGGCGCAGTAAGTTGGTTAAGCGAATCAAATCGGATAGACCACCAACCATCGGCTTAACAAGTCGTTGTGCATTGTCGATCGCGATCAGGTAAGTGATTTCGCTTTTACGTAAATGAGCCAGAATCTGAATTTCGGTCGCTTCTTCTTCCAGTCCGATGCTTACAGCCAAGTGGCAAAGAAACTCTTTGTAACCGGCATAAGGGCAACTAACGTAGATTGGCTCTGCATTGGTAACTTTATGCAGCAACGTGTAGAGCAGGGTTGTAGAGCCAACACCACGTTCACCAGACACAATACAAATCGCGGGGCTGTCAGACATCAGATAGCGATTAAGCTGTTTCACTTCATCGCCCGCGTAGTCAATCAAAGTACTGTCAATAGAACCTGGTAGAACGTATTCAAAAGTTTGGTCGCCTTTAATTCTAACAAGATTCTGTTGGTTCTTATCAAGGTCTGACTGTTTCGCAACTTCAATTCTGAACAAATAAGCCAACGCTTGGCTAAACAGAGTATAACCAGATAGCAACGCCATGATTCGATGTTGGAAGGTGTACACCGTTAGCCACACAACACCAATTGCGGTTGCCAGAATATTGAGAATAAGGGTGTCTTGGCGATTCACCGCCCAATTGACCCACACAGGGCGATCGGAAATATGATGCAATGCGTCAAACACTTTCGCACGCCATAACCTCAATACAGATATGGTCACAAGCACAAACCAGAAGAACAACGCACTGTAGATCCAGCTGTAAATCGTACCTTTACTAACGTACGGATTGAAATCTGAAGAATCACACCCGCAACGATAAAACTCCATACATAACGGCGAATCGTTGAAAGTCGCAGCGCAATGACTTCTTGGTTTGAGGTTCGGCTAATACGGAACGCGAATTCCAGAATAAAGCTAATGGCTATCGAGCCACCAAGAATCCACCACGTAAAGATCTCTAGGAATATCAGGTGTTGTAAGCTCGGTATGCTTGAGAGAATACGCAATGAGATGGTAATCGCGATTAACCACGCTATCGCGCGATGGGCACGGCTCACGTACCAAATCAAACGCACTAAGAAGGGAGGGTTCTGCTTAGCTTCCAAGAAATTAACTCGGAATAATTCAATCAGGCGTGTGCTGTTTGACAGCCACCACACTAAAGCGAAGTAGATAAACAGCACTTTCAGAGAGGCCCAAATAACAGGCACTGGCGAAATGAAGATGTCAGTGATCAACGCTTTGAAGCTACGAGTTTGGAAATACACCAAATATTCAACGTTGAGCTTAGTCAGTCGCCACTCTTGCTTAAACTGCGTTACACCATAAGGACCAAAACCCGTTAAGCGCTCTTTGTTCGCGGTGGTGGTCTGCTCAAGTAAGTGCTGCTTACTCACATTTAAACTGTTTAATGTTACGTAGCTCGATTCAACGTCAAACCACAAATCCGCATCACTGTTTTTTCGATAATCCAGAAGCTGTTGATCAAAGGTTGCGATTTGTTGGTTTTGGACACGAAGAACTTCGGCTAATAAAACATTGACCTTACGTTTGTCTGCCGCCTCCATAAACAGAGGGTCGGGGAGTGCATTAATGCGTTGATCCAGATCTTGGGCAATGTCAGACACCTGAGGACGTGACTGCAAGTCATATTCCAAGTTGGCATGACTAGGCCAAGAGAGCATGGCTAAAGTGAACAATAAGAAGCGCGATAGTGAACGCATAAAAGTCTCTTAGAATTATGAGGTTAGGATTACTATAGTTAGATAATGGTGCTTTGTGAAATCTAACCCTTTTTCGGGGGCGAGTACTTTATTCCTGTTTCTTTCGTCTTTGTCATGAAATTGTCAGGGTTTGGGCTAGTATTTGAGCATCAGCCAGTACCGTAAACAAATAGGCTGAAAGTAGGTTAGGTTGTAACGATGCGCCGTGCGATATATTCAATTGTCGGTAGAATTTAAGCCGTTATATAAGCCCCATTATCGGCGGTTGTTCGATATTTTGTATTTTACGGATTGTGGCGTTTTTATGAACACAAAGAGAAAATCAAAAGTGTGAGTCAGCTCAAATTATGATTTGGCTAGGTTATCACTCACTTAATGGCCTGTAATTGCAATCAATACTTGAAGTTAAAGCCCCGAAGAAGTACCGTTGCGGCGTTTTTCACATTAAAAAGGTAAAGGCATTGATCTCCACAGCAAATATCACTCAACAATTCGGCGCTAAGCCACTTTTCGAAAATATTTCAGTTAAGTTCGGCGAAGGTAACCGTTACGGTTTAATCGGCGCGAATGGCTGTGGTAAATCGACGTTCATGAAGATCCTATCAGGTGAACTTGAACCAAGTGCTGGTAACGTAAGCTACGATCCAAACGAGCGCGTAGCTAAACTAAACCAAGACCAATTTGCTTACGAAGAATTCACGGTAATCGACACGGTTATCATGGGTCACAAAGAGCTTTGGGCTATTAAGCAAGAGCGTGACCGCATTTACTCTTTGCCTGAAATGAGCGAAGAAGACGGCATGAAAGTGGCTGATCTTGAAGTTCAGTTCGCTGAAATGGACGGTTACATGGCAGAAGCGAAAGCGGGTGAGCTTCTTCTTGCTGTAGGTATTGAAGAATCACTGCACTTCGGTCTAATGAGCGAAGTAGCACCAGGTTGGAAACTTCGTGTTCTATTGTCTCAAGTACTGTTTGCTGACCCGCATATCATGCTTCTTGACGAACCAACGAACAACCTGGATATGGACACCATCAAGTGGTTGGAAGATACGCTTAACCAACGTAACTGCACAATGATCATCATTTCGCATGACCGTCACTTCCTAAACTCAGTTTGTACACACATGGCTGACCTTGATTACGGCGCACTTCGCCTGTTCCCTGGTAACTACGATGAGTACATGACAGCAGCGACACAAGCTCGTGAACGTCTACTATCTGATAACGCGAAGAAGAAAGCACAAATTGCTGAACTTCAGACGTTCGTTTCTCGTTTCTCTGCTAACGCATCTAAAGCGAAACAAGCAACGTCTCGTGCTAAACAGATCGACAAGATTCAACTGGACGAAGTTAAAGCGTCTAGCCGTCAAAACCCATTCATCCGTTTCGAACAGTCTAAAGAACTATTCCGAAACGCACTTGTGGTTGAAAACCTAGCTCAAGGCTTTGAAGAAGACCTATACAACAAGTTCGATGCGATTTTCGAAGTTGGTGAGCGTGTTGCTATCATCGGTGAGAATGGCGTAGGTAAAACAACGCTTCTTAACACGCTAGCGGGTGCTCTAGAAGCGCGCGAAGGTGAGTACAAGTGGTCTGAAAACTCAAACATCGGTTACTACGCTCAAGATCACGCACATGATTTCGAAAAAGACATGAACCTGTTTGATTGGATGAGCCAATGGCGTCAAGAAGGCGAAGACGAGCAAGTTGTTCGTGGCTTCCTAGGTCGTATGCTGTTTGGTCAAGACGACATCAAGAAATCTGTAAAGGTTATCTCTGGTGGTGAGCAAGGTCGTATGCTTCTTGGCAAGATCATGATGCACAAGCCAAACATCCTTCTAATGGATGAACCAACGAACCACATGGATATGGAATCTATCGAAGCGCTTAACTTGGCTCTTGAGAACTACAAAGGCACATTGTTCTTCGTATCTCATGACCGCGTATTCGTAGACTCTCTAGCGACTCGTGTTCTTGAAATCAAAGACGGCAAGATCAACGACTTCCGCGGTACTTACGCTGAGTTCTTGAAAGCACGCGCTTAGTACGCATTAAGCATGGTACGCATTAAACATGAATACGTAATACAACGTTAGTACGTATCCTTGATTAAAAAGGCCTCTATCTTATTCGTTAAGATAGAGGCCTTTTGTTTATCTCGGTCTTTTACACACTCGGTCTTTTACACACTCGGTCTTTTAAACAAGTCTCTTTGTATCAAAAAATTCGAGCGGTTAGTCTCAAGTACTTGTTGTTAATCAATACTTAAACTGCGCCACTATTTTCTCAAGCTTCACACTCACATTCGATACTTGCTCGCTGCAACGAACAGACCCTGACACAACAGTATGAGTATCACTCGCTAGGTGCGCGATATCAGTGATGTTGCGATCAATCTCTGCTGATACCATGGATTGCTCTTCAGACGCCGTGGCAATCTGGCTGTTTAAGTCGAACATTTCTCCGACTTGAAAGTGTATTCCCTCAATCGCATTCACCACGTCTTTGGTTTGGTGTTTAACTAACCCCGTTTGCTCTAAGCTTACCGACATCTTAGCGACCGTTTTTGCTATTCCCGACGTCAGGCCATGAATGGTTGATTCAATTTGATGGGTTGAATTGTTGGTCATTAGCGAAAGCTCTCTCACTTCAGAGGCCACGACTGCAAACCCACGTCCATGATCACCAGCACGCGCAGCTTCTATCGCTGCATTTAGCGCGAGTAGGTTAGTTTGCTCAGCAATGCCTTGAATCGTAGTAACGACTTGGTTGATTTCACGACTCTGATCTTCGAGTTGAACAATTAGCTTTTGAGATTCTGCAATGTTCTCTGCCAACACATTAATGCTGTCATTGGTTGCGTGAGTTTCTTGTAATGCCTGATGTGCGTTGTCTTTGATCTTCTCAGCGTTCATCGCTGCATTTTCTATGTTCGCCGTCACTTCATTACTGGTCATCACCAGCTCATTAACTGCCGTCGCTACTGATTCAGATTGTTGCTTCTGCTTTTCAGCATTACTCATACTTTTGATTGCCGCTTCTTCAGAGCTACACGAACTATCGGTCAACACCGTCATCACGCCAGACAGCTCTTTAATATTGCCATGCAGTTTATTGATGAAGGTATCGAAGGAGTGCGCCAACTGAGCAAGTTCATCGTTGCCTTTGGCGTTCATGCGCACAGTTAAATCGCCATCTCCATTCGCAATTGATTCCATCATCACGTTTATCGCTTTGATTCGCGCCAGTATGTTGCGCCCAATAAACACCAACAACAAAGAGAGCAGCGCTACGATAGCCGCACCAAATAGATGTAGTGTGTTTTTGGTATGTGTGCTCGCCGCTGTGATAGCTTGGCTTATCTCGGTTTGTACCGCTTCAATGGCTTGTTCTGTTTGGTGGACGTTGCTACGTAAGGCGCCTCTAAGACCGAGTTCTGCCGATAAGCCTAAATTGGCGTTAGCCAGCAGAAGCGTTTCAACCGCAGCCTTGTAGTCCGAATAGGCTTGCTCTGTCGCAATGGACGTTTGGGAGTAGGGTTCAAACTCTTTAAGAGCATTAGCTAACGCCATGTGTGTTTGGTCATTGATATGAGCGAGATAGTGGAAGTCTTTTTCAATCAACTCCAATAGCGCAAGCTCTAACGCCAAACTCGATTCAGATTCGATCGCTGATTTTAAAGCGGTTCGTTTTCCATCTAACGCAGCGACAAAGCCTAAGGGCGCGGTCGTACGTTCAATGTTATTCACTTGTTCGACGATTTGGTGAAACTGCTTTTGATACTGATGAAGAGTGTCCGAAATCCGCGTCATTTGGTCGGACAGGTGAAGCTCGTGTGAGGTTAAGGTTTGGTTCAAAGTCACCAGTCGTTGATTCAAGGTATCAGCGGTTTTGTCGAAACGCTCTGCGTATTTTTGGTCATTACGAGCTAAGAAATCTTTTTCGTGTCGCCTCAGGGTGAGTAGGTCAACCGAGCTCCTTAAATTTTCAGTGGCAGCTCGTTCCAGCGATTCTAGTTTGTCTAAGCTGAACTGCTCGTAGATGGCATAGATGAAGACTGAAACAAACAAGGTCAGGTTGATTAGAATGAATTTGCTGCGTATTGAAAGAGACAGCGAATGACGCTGAGGTACCGATGGATTACTCATGGTTAATTCCCTTTAAGCCGGTGACGTTGATATTCATCTTTGTTTTATAATTAATAGATTCATTAAAATGATGAATATATAACTAATAGCTTATAAGGTTGTTAAAGCAAGATTCGTATACAACTAAGGTCGAAGGAAACGTTGTTTATCTGCAAATGTAAAACAGTGAGTATCATCTGTGAGTACCTTTGATAGCAAAACTTGATAGAAAAACCCTAGGCTTCTTCGTTAAACGGTTAAACGGTTACGCAATTAAATAGCGGCGTAACTAAGTCATTGGGTCACTTAATTATTGGGAAGCTTAATATTCGTATCTTGAAGTGAGCTTTAAACGAATACAAAAATGCCGCTCATCAGTGCTGATGAACGGCATCGTTTCTTTTTTGTGCTAGCTCGGTGTTCTATTATTCGACTGAACTAAGGTATCAACTGGGCTTTTGAATCTAGCTTTCAGACGAAGCCTGTTCACCTTTTACATCGAATTCAATCTTCTCTGCGCCAGTGAACACTTGGAAACGTAGGCCTTTAGCGCGAGCAATGGTCGTGATACCAAATTGCTGAGCCAAGTCTAAGCCCATTTGCGTTACGCCAGAACGTGATAGCAGAACAGGGATGCCCATTTGCGCCACTTTGATGACCATTTCAGAGGTTAGACGACCTGTGGTGTAAAAGATCTTATCGGCACCATCTTCTTTGTTAAGCCACATCTCACCGGCCAAAGTATCAACCGCGTTATGTCGACCTACATCTTCCACAAACGAAAGAACCTTGTCGTCTTTGCAAACTGCGCAACCATGTACCGCGCCCGCTTTCTTGTACGTGTCGTTGTAATGAGTCAGCGCTTCTAAAGCCGTGTAGATTTCAGATTGCTTAATCTTGGTCTGCGGCACTTGGTAATCTTCCAACTGCTTCATCACGTTACCAAACATGGTGCCCTGACCACAGCCAGACGTCACCGTCTTCTTCTTAAGCGCTTGCTCAAGTTGGCTGGTATCTTCTTTGGTGATAACCGCTGCAGAGCTGGTTTCCCAATCGATTATGATAGATTCAACCGCTTCAGGGTCGGAAAGGAAGCTTTGATTCTTCAAATAACCCAAGACTAAAGATTCGGGGCGTGAGCCGAGAGTCATCAGGGTTACGATCTCTTTCCAGTTCAACATAACGGTAAGAGGACGTTCACAAGCGATCTGTTTGGTTAGCTTCTCACCATATTCGTCAAACACTTCAACTTCGATTGTCTGAAGTGGGTTTTCGCTGGTTTTTATTATGTTTGGTTTTACCACAATCACTTCCTACTTAATGAGATAGGGTTGTAACAAGACGGTCTAACGCCGCTCTTGTTAATCGATTCTTTAGCCCATGCTTAAAGCAAATCTCATTCCAAAATAACGGGTATTCAGGAAAACATGAAGCATTCGATTAAAATAGCGCAAAATATGAGAGTTCACCGTGTGTAATTGTCTGAATTTACGTGTATCGACTAACGTTATAGGACGACTCAATAACGAAAGCCATCATGTAAGAGGGTGAAAGTTAATGTGTATTGGCGTGTTTATTGCTTTATAGCGCTTATATGATTGAGCGAAGTACAAAATGTCCTAAGCACATTCAGACCAAAGAAAATCAATTGGGTGAAGTATGTCTGAGATAAAAGAATTCAAAGAACAATATGAAAAAACAGAAGCAGCTTGGCCAATAGGTGTCAAAAGAATAGAGAAAGAGATCAAAACAGGTATTTGGGTCACTACGCAATGGGAACTGACGGGATTTGAACTGTCACCAGAAGATGACGCCCCAGACGTTTGTTTACTTCAGTTACACAAAGACGAGCGTACTGACTACCGTTTCAATTTAAGCTCTCAACAACCAAAGCTGTTCTTAGTGATGGATAACGTTGATTCAGGTATTAAGCCCGTCATTCAATTGCTGACAGCTTCTCAGTCGGTCGCAGGGCAGTATATGGATGGAGACAACCAAGTGTTGTCTTACGACATTCCTTTGCCCGTACAGGCTTGGATGGAAGCCTTTATTGGCCGCCATGGCGAGCTACTAGAAGCAAGACGTAAGAAACGCAAAGGTGCGGGTAGATCTAATGGCAACTAACTTTTTTAGCCGTTGGTCTCAACGAAAGCTTGATGAATCCACTGACGAACCTTTTGAAGCAGAGAAAACACTGGAAGCAACCGAACTTACTTCCTCCGATTCTTCATCTTCTGAGGTTACATCTACTGATCTTTCATCTGCAACTGTAGCAGAAGCGCCTCAGCCTTTAGAAGGTGACGCTTTAGAAAGCGATGAAGAAGTTCATGCTGTTGACTCCCAAGATACGGCATCAGAAACGACTGAAGACTTGTCTGTTGCTCAATTATTGGTGTCAGAAGCCTCTGAAAGCGTAAAAAAGGCCGCATTGCGTAAATTATTCCTCTCAGAAGAGTTTAACGTCCGTGATGGTTTAGACGATTATGACGACGATTACAGTAATTTGAAGTCTCTTTCTGAAGGCGTCGCAGAAACATTGCGTGATTGGGTAAAAGACAAGACAGAAGAGGAAGCACCAAGCGAGACTGAACAAGCTGCTGATAATGAAGAAGAAGCTGTGATTGATGAGGTTGATAACTCTATTAATGAAGCGGAAAAGACCGAATCAGAACTTAGCGAAAGTGACGAAATTGCCGGGGAAGAAAAAGAGCTGTATAAAAACACAGTACCTAGCAATAATGATACTGAGACTATCGAAGATGACCTAAAAGAGGTGGGACAAAATATACCACACAAAGAATAGGTACATTTTGACTAAACACTCAATGAGCCGCTTGCGACAAAATGTCCCAAGCGGCTTTTTCATATCCCAAACAAACTACAAATCATGCTAATTCATTGAAAATAATGAATTATTAAATTGGCATGGCATTTGCTAAATATCATTCATTATCGACTTTTTTGTAGATAGCTTGGGTAAGGTTGACTGGATAATGAATAGCTAGCGAA
Source organism: Vibrio lentus (assembly GCF_002875945.1). Lineage (GTDB taxonomy): Bacteria > Pseudomonadota > Gammaproteobacteria > Enterobacterales > Vibrionaceae > Vibrio > Vibrio apostichopi. Next base: position 33,472 of record NZ_MCZK01000149.1, on the reverse strand, counting down.
ACAGCTAGTTGTTAACCGATTACTCAGCAAGTTCTCTAACGCTAACTACAATGAAGGTTGAACAGATTATCCATGTCCAAAGATGGAACTGAGCAATGCTTAAACAATTATTAGAACAAGCAACTTCAAATAACGCTAAAGCAAGACTGTATGCATTTGAAAATACAGTTGAATTAACAAACCTAATTCCACCGACAGTCAGTTATGAGAGCGGGGGAAACACACTCATCATTGGTCCAACAAAGATCATTGAGAGTGCGGCTGCGCAATTACCTCAGCTAACAAGCCTAACTTTATTGTCAACAGATGGCGAAAAGGGCACAAACCCAGAACTGTACTTCGCGAACTCGGTTCAAGTATCCGGTTTCCTTGGCACGTTTGAAGTTCTGATTGAGAGTAAAGGCACATCGAGCAACCTAGCGAAAGTGGCCATTAATCACGATTGTTTCGATGTGGTTTTAGATCTTTGCCTGAATAGTTGCATGACAGAAGAAGTGCCTGTTCCTGGTTATTACCCAGTAGGGCGCGGTTATCCAAAGCTGGCTGAAGCGTTAGAAGAGATTCCAACGTTAATGGGTACCTTTGATAAGCCTAAGTTCTTCCGTTTAGACACAGATCTTTGCGCGCACAGTTCACGTGGCGTTAAAGGCTGTGAGCGTTGTGTTGACGCTTGTCCTGCTGGCGCACTGTCGAGTGAAGGCTCAGACAAAACGGGTCACAAGATCGAGATTAATCCTTATCTATGTCAAGGCGTGGGAACTTGTGCAACAAGCTGTCCTACAGAAGCGATTACCTATGCGCTTCCAAATCCTGACGATACTCAAAAGTTCATTGAACGTACGCTAGCTAACTATGAGCAAGCTGGCGGTCTGGATCCTATCGTACTTATCTGTAGCTCACGTCATGAAACCTACAATGTGATGGCGCTTAAAGCACTGCCTGATAACGTGATTCCGATTGTGGTAGAAGAACTGCCTTCTATTGGCATCGATACGTGGTTTGCAGCTTTGGTTAACGGCGCGACTCAAGTTCTGTTTGCAGCTTCTCGCTTTATGCCAGAAACCATCATTCGTGTTCTGAATAACGAAGTCGGGATTGCTCAAGAGCTACTTGACCAAATTGGTATACCAAAAGAAGCCATCGATATCCTTTATCTAGAATCGCTTCGCGAAGGTCCTCCGACACTATGTGTTGATTCATTCGACCTTGCGCTTGGTGATCTTCAAGGCAATAAGCGTCAACGTTTGTTCACAGCACTTGATGCGATGTCTTCGTCTCGTATTCCAGTTGAAAACATTGTTGAGCTTCCTTCGAATGCGCCATACGGCACGGTTTCGTGTGAAAGCAAAGATTGTACTTTGTGTATGAGTTGTGTCGCTGTGTGCCCAACACGTGCTCTGCATACCGACGGCGCGTCTCCATCTCTTAAGTTTGTCGAACAAGACTGTATTCAATGTGGTCTGTGTGAAAAGGCATGTCCTGAGAATGTTCTCACTCTGACTCCTCGTATGAATTGGGTGAAAGAAGAACGTCAACAAGCGGTTGTGATTCATGAAGAGAAAGCCGCGGAATGTTTACGTTGTCATAAGCCATTCGCACCACAGTCTATGATTGACATGTTACAGAACAAGTTACGCGGTCACTCTCATTTCTCAGATGAGACAGCGATTAATCGTATTGCTATGTGTGAAGACTGCCGTGTGGTGGACATGTTCGATTCAATGGCTCAAGACCCATTGAAACAATTGAAATACTAGGAGTTGGCCTTGGATACTCATTTAGATCAAGCACAAGAGCTAGAACAAGAACAGGAACAAACACTAAGAACTGAAATCTATCTGGTTCTTTCTGCATTGTTTCGTAGCGCACCTTCTGAAGAGGTGATTGATTTTCTAAAGACACTAGACATTGAAGCATCAGAAAGTGCGATGCAGAAGGCTTGGGTGGCGATTCAACAAGCAGCGACCGAATCAAATCGCGAAGCACTAGAAGATGAATATCAGAATCTTTTCATTGGCATTGGCCGTGGGGAGATTGTTCCATTTGGATCTTGGCACAGAACAGGATCAATGATGGAAAAACCATTAGCTGAGATCCGTCACGATCTTGAATTGCTTGGCATTGAGCGTGATGAGCAAGTTAAAGAACCTGAAGATCATATCGCGGCGCTTTGTGAAGTTATGGCGATGCTAACCGATGAAGAAGACGCGCTGCAACAAGCCGTTTTCAATAAACATATCGGGCCTTGGTTTAACTCTTTTACGCGTCAACTTGAAGCAGCAGAGAGTGCCAACTTCTACAAATCTGCAGCTCAGCTATGTGAAGCATTCTTAACGTTGGAACAAGTTCGTTTCAGCGTGAATACAAAAAGCAGTAAACACAAATTAAAGATTGATGTGAAAAACGTCACTGATTACGAGTAATCGAGCAGTACGCGATTATATCGATAGAGGGGCATGAAGCCTCCAAAAAGATCTACCGCAAGGTAAGGAAGCAATGATGAAAGATAATAAAGAAATAGATACAAGCCGTAGAGACTTACTCAAAGGTTTAACGACTGCAGCCGTTGCTGGTGCCGTTGTCGCTGGAACAACCAAAGTGGCAACCGCTTCAGAAACTGTTGAAATGCCAGAAAAAGACGTGAAGAAGACGGGCTATCGCGAAACGCAACATATTCGCGATTACTACGACACACTTTAGGAGATAACGGATGAAACTTGTCAAACGCTCCGATAGTGTGAGCAAAGAAACCAATCAGCTAGGTGTGTCTCGTCGCGCCTTCATGAAAAACACTTCACTTGCTGCTGGTGGCGCGGTTGTAGGCGCAAGTCTATTCGCACCGGGCATGATGAAGAAAGCACAGGCTAAATCAGTCGATCTAGAAGCGAAAACAGAAGTGAAACGTACTATCTGTTCTCACTGTTCTGTGGGTTGTGGTATCTACGCTGAAGTTCAAAATGGCGTATGGACAGGTCAAGAACCTGCATTCGATCACCCATTCAACGCTGGTGGACACTGTGCAAAAGGTGCTGCACTGCGTGAGCATGGCCACGGTGAACGTCGTCTTAAGTACCCAATGAAATTGGAAGGCGGTAAGTGGAAGAAGCTTTCTTGGGAACAAGCGATTGAAGAAATCGGTAACAAGGCGCTAGAACTTCGTAAAGAATCTGGCCCTGATTCGGTTTACTTCTTAGGTAGTGCGAAACACAGTAACGAGCAAGCTTACGCATTCCGTAAGATGGCGTCGCTTTGGGGCACGAACAACGTTGACCACCAAGCGCGTATTTGTCACTCAACCACAGTAGCCGGTGTTGCGAACACTTGGGGTTACGGTGCGATGACAAACTCGTTCAATGACATGCACAACTGTAAGTCGATGCTATTCATTGGTTCAAACCCTGCAGAAGCTCACCCGGTTGCGATGCAACACATCCTAATCGCAAAAGAGAAGAACAACTGTAAGATCGTTGTTGCAGATCCTCGTCGTACGCGTACTGCTGCGAAATCGGATCACTACGTATCATTGCGTCCAGGTTCAGATGTTGCCTTCATTTGGGGCATCTTATGGCATGTATTTGGAAACCAATGGGAAGACAAAGAGTTCATTCGTCAACGTGTATTCGGCATGGAAGAAATCCGTGAAGAAGTAGCGAAATGGAACCCAGCAGAAGTTGAGCGTGTAACTGGTGTAAGTGAAGAAGACGTTTACCAAACTGCGAAACTACTTTCTGAAAACCGCCCGGGTTGTATTGTTTGGTGTATGGGTGGTACTCAACATACTACTGGTAACAACAACACACGTGCTTATTGTGTACTTGAGCTTGCGCTAGGTAACATCGGTAAATCAGGCGGCGGTGCAAACATTTTCCGTGGACACGATAACGTACAAGGCGCAACTGACCTTGGCGTACTGTCTGACACACTTCCAGGTTACTACGGCTTGTCTGAAGGCTCTTGGCGTCACTGGTCTAAAGTCTGGGAAGTTGACTTTGACTGGATCAAAGGACGCTTTGACGACAACGCATACGGCGGTCAAAAACCAATGAACAGTGCAGGTATTCCTGTATCTCGTTGGGTTGATGGTGTGCTTGAAAACAAAGACAACATCCGTCAACGTGAAAACATCCGTGCCATGTTCTACTGGGGTCACGCGGTGAACTCTCAGACTCGTGGTCCTGAGATGAAGAAAGCGATGCAAAAGCTGGATATGATGGTTATCGTTGACCCATATCCAACAGTAGCTGCAGTAATGAACGATCGTACTGACGGCGTTTACCTGCTTCCTGCAACAACGCAATTTGAAACCTACGGCAGTGTAACGGCATCAAACCGTTCTCTACAGTGGCGTGACAAAGTCGTTGAGCCTTTGTTCGAATCTAAACCTGACCATGAAATCATGTACCTTCTTTCTAAGAAGCTTGGTTTCTCTGATCAGCTGTTCAAAAACATTCGCGTTGAAAACAACGAGCCTCTTATCGAAGACATTACTCGTGAATTCAACAAGGGTATGTGGACGATCGGTTACACAGGTCAAAGCCCTGAGCGTTTGAAAGAACACCAACAGAACTGGCACACATTCCACAAAACAACGCTTGCTGCAGAAGGCGGCCCAGCGAATGGTGAGACTTACGGTCTTCCGTGGCCATGTTGGGGCAACCCAGAAATGAAACACCCAGGTACGCACATCCTTTACGATACGTCTAAACCGGTAGCAGAGGGCGGCGGTAACTTCCGTACTCGTTTCGGTGTGGAGTTCGAAGGTCAAAGTATCTTGGCTGAAGACAGCTACTCGAAAGGCAGCGAAATCAAAGACGGTTACCCAGAATTCAGTGACAAACTTCTGAAGCAACTGGGTTGGTGGGACGATCTAACCGCAGAAGAGAAAGCTTCAGCGGAAGGCAAAAACTGGAAGACTGACGTTTCTGGTGGCATCCAACGCGTGGCTATCAAGCATGGTTGCATCCCGTTTGGTAATGCGAAAGCGCGTGCGATTGTTTGGACATTCCCAGACCGCGTACCTCTACACCGTGAACCACTTTACACGCCACGTCGTGATCTTGTTGCTGATTACCCAACTTGGGATGACAAAGAAGCGATTTTCCGTGTTCCTACGTTGTACAAGTCAATTCAAGACCAAGACAAGTCTGATGAATACCCAATCATTCTGACTTCTGGTCGACTGGTTGAGTACGAAGGGGGTGGTGAAGAAACGCGTTCAAACCCATGGCTAGCAGAACTTCAACAAGAGATGTTTGTTGAAGTGAACCCGAAAGACGCAAACGACATTGGCTTCAAAGATGGCGATGATGTTTGGGTTGAAGGTGCTGAGAAAGGCCGTATCAAGGTGAAAGCGATGGTGACTCGTCGTGTTAAACCGGGCTTAGCGTTCTTGCCGTTCCACTTCGGTGGTAAGTTCGAAGGCGAAGATTTACGTTCTAAGTACCCTGAAGGCACGGATCCTTACGTTATTGGTGAAGCAGCCAATACAGCAACCACATATGGTTACGACCCTGTCACGTTGATGCAGGAAACGAAAGTAACCCTTTGTAATATTCGTAAAGCGTAAGGAGTCTTAAAATGGCTAGAATGAAATTTCTTTGTGACACCAAACGTTGTATCGAATGTAACGGTTGTGTCACTGCATGTAAGAACGAAAATGATGATGCTCTGGAATGGGGTATTCAACGTCGCCGCGTTGTAACACTGAACGACGGTGAACCGGGTGAAAACTCTATCTCAGTAGCATGTATGCACTGTACTGATGCGCCTTGTATGGCAGTTTGCCCAGCAGACTGTTTTGAACATACAGAAGATGGCATCGTACTTCACAATAAAGATCTATGTATCGGTTGTGGTTACTGCTTGTTTGCTTGTCCGTTTGGCGCACCTCAATTCCCTAAACAGGAAGCATTTGGTGAGCGCGGTAAGATGGACAAATGTACCTTCTGTGCTGGCGGCCCAGAAACAGAGCAGGGTTCTGTGGAAGAGCGTCAGAAGTACGGTGCGAACCGTATTGCTGAAGGCAAGCTGCCAATGTGTGCTTCGCTTTGTTCGACAAAAGCGCTGCTTGCAGGTGATGCTGAGCAAGTCTCTGATATCTTCCGTCAGCGTGTTGTAGAACGCGGTGCGAAAGGTGCTGGCTGGACAGACGGCAACGACCTTTCTTACGATGCGATGAAGAGCTAGTTAGGAGAGACATATGCTTACAATGTTTAAGCGTCTCTTCCTTGTTGTGCTGCCAATGTTGGCAGCACTAACAATGCTGTCTCCTTTGAGTCATGCATCTGAGACGAACTCATCACAAACTCAATCGAGCTCTGCTGAAAGAGAAATAACACAACTTGCTGGCGCTGATTTTTGGCGACAAGTAAGAAACGGTGAGGAAGGTTACACCACCTCTCAATCGGCTGAGCACGGTGTGTTGATCAGTACGCCCGGGCAAACGTGGTACATATTGAAAGAGAAGTGGATGTCGCCAGCCGGCGCAGTTGCTATCTTCGGCAGTATTGCTTTCGTTACCTTAATGTACGTTGTGATTGGCCCGCTAATGCTAAGCGCACCAAGAACGGGACGTAAGATCAAACGTTGGTCTCGACTCGATCGTGCGTTGCACTGGAGCATGGCGTTTACCTTTTTATCACTGGCATTCAGTGGTTTGATGTTGGTTTACGGTAAACACTTCTTGAAACCATACATCCCAACGGATCTATGGGGCTTTATTGTTCTACTGGCTAAGCAATACCACAATTACATTGGCCCGATTTTCTATGTGCTGTTGATGGCTGTTCTTATCAAGTGGTGGCGCAAGTCGATCTTCAAGATGGTCGATCTCCAGTGGTTCATGAAACTGGGTGGTATGGTTGGCAAGCATAAAGGTTCTCATCCATCAGCAGAATTCTCGAACGCGGGTGAAAAAGCGCTGTTCTGGCTTCTGATTGTGGTAGGTACTGTGGTTGCGTTTAGTGGCTTGGTATTGGACTTCCCAATCTTTGGTCAAACTCGACGTGATATGGAGCTTTCAAACCTTGTTCATATGCTGGCGGCTCTGATCCTTATCTGTGGTTTCGTGTTCCACATCTACATCGGCTTGTTCGGTATGGAAGGCGCACTAGAAGGCATGGTAACCGGTGAAGTCGACGAAACTTGGGCAAAAGAGCACCATGATCTTTGGTACAAAGAAGTGATGGAACAAGAGAAAAACGGCGTTGAACCAAGCGCAAACGCAGCAACAGAGAAAACGGAAGGGGTGAATAAGAATGAACAAACCTCATAAAGGTATTTGGGTTGCTTACATCCTAAGCTGCTTCACACCATTTACTTGTCTAATCTCTGGCGTGATTGCGATTGTCTACGCGGGTTATCGTTTAGATAAAGGTGAAGACGGTGAAGTAGTGGATACGCATTACTATGGCTTGATTCGCTCGTTCTTCTTGAACTTAACGTTCTTTGTCGTGCTTATCGTAACGGTAGCGACCTCTAATGGCGTGTTAATCGGTGTGAACGATTACTGGTATCAAAACCATATTATCGATGACATCGCTTACTACATCCCATACGTGGGCATGCTGTTCGGGGGTGTTGCGATTGTGGTTTGGTTTATCCGTATGTATCAAGGCATGCAGCGTTTAAGTCAAAACTTACCGCAAAATCCTTCAACAGGACCAAACCTGTAACGCTAACACGTTAACGACATACCTAAAGAAAGCCCAGTGATTCATTTCACTGGGCTTTTTGTTTTTAAGTCTCTCGAACAGTAAATAGTTGTCAGCCGTTCTCTAGATTAGAACCTACTTGCTGGTCGCTTCAATATGGTGCAACTCCCTTATTTGGTGCAATTGTCGTGATGATTTTTTCGGTCTTTAGGAACCATAAAAGTGCACCAAAATATTTAGAATATAATAATCAATAGCTTAAAGTGAAAATCTGTTGCACGAAAATTACCCTTCGCACTTGGAACACATCTTGCGTTCACTGTTGAGTCTTTAATTAATTACATCATTGAATCGCACGATATCAGTGCAAATCAGATAAAGCGAAGGAGAATGCTTTAATGAGTGAAACGGTGACTCAAGTTCATAGTGCAGTACAAACCCTTACCCAAAGTTCAGATACTTTATTCCTATTACTCGGCGCCATCATGGTCTTCTTGATGCACGCTGGCTTCGCCTTTCTCGAAGTCGGTACCGTTCGAAAGAAGAACCAAGTCAATGCGTTGGTTAAGATCCTCTCGGATTTTGGAGTCTCCGCTATTGCTTACTTCTTTATCGGTTACTGGGTCGCTTATGGCGCGCACTTTTTTGCCGACGCAGAAACGCTATCGCAAGGGAATGGATACGAACTGGTTAAGTTTTTCTTCCTAATGACCTTTGCTGCAGCAATCCCTGCGATTGTATCCGGTGGTATCGCAGAGCGTGCACGTTTCTATCCAATTTTGATTGCGACACTGTTTACCGTTGGTTTCATCTACCCATTTTTTGAAGGCATCATTTGGAATGGTAACTTTGGCTTCCAAGCGTGGCTAGAAGGCCAGTTTGGTTACGGATTCCATGACTTCGCAGGCTCTGTTGTCGTTCACGGCGTTGGCGGTTGGATTGCATTGGTTGCAGTTTACTTCCTTGGCATGCGTAAAGGTCGTATCCGCGCAGGTAAGCACACCAACTTCGCACCATCAAATATTCCTTTCTTAGCATTAGGTTCTTGGATCTTATGTGTGGGTTGGTTTGGATTCAACGTGATGTCTGCTCAAGCGATCAATGGCATCAGCGGCCTAGTGGCGATGAACTCATTAATGGCAATGGTCGGCGGTATTCTAGCGGCACTTGTGGCAGGTAAAAATGACCCAGGCTTTATTCACAATGGTCCTTTAGCTGGTCTCGTGGCGATATGTGCAGGTTCAGACTTGATGCATCCATTGGGCGCTTTGATTACTGGCGGCGTTGCAGGCGCACTGTTTGTTTACCTGTTCACCTACATGCAAAACAAAACACAGATAGATGATGTGCTCGGTGTGTGGCCTCTACACGGTGTGTGTGGCGTTTGGGGTGGTATTGCAGCGGGTATCTTCGGCCAACAAGCATTCTGGGGACTAGGGGGCGTGAGCTTTGCTGCTCAGGTTGTTGGTACTTTGGCGGGTATCACTGTAGCTTTAATTGGCGCACTCATTGTTTATGGTGTGTTGAGCAAACTAACAGGCCTACGTTTAAGTGAAGAAGACGAGTTCAACGGTGCTGACCTTGCTATCCACAAGATCTCATCCATCAACGAAGACTGATCACGGTTTAATAGATAAATACTAAGCGGCTTCGGTCGCTTTTTTTGTGTCTGGTCATTCTTAATCCGCCGATATCGAGCGAGTTATGTCACAAATAACCAATGAATTCAGTTGGCTAAGACTATGGTCTAATCCCTAAAACTATTGTTGGAATTTGAACAGTGCTAAGCTGTTACCAAGTGACATATCTAAAAGGACGTTATATGCATTTCCCATACAGAAATATCGTAATTCTTACTGGTGCCGGAATCTCAGCGGAGTCGGGGATACAAACATTTCGAGCACAAGATGGATTATGGGAAAACCATAAAATCGAAGATGTTGCGACGCCTGAGGGTTTTGCAAAAGATCCAGATTTGGTGCAAGAGTTCTACAATAAACGTCGTCATGGATTACAAAGCGAAAGCATCCTGCCAAATTCAGCCCATAAGGCGCTAGGTGAGCTCGAAGAGAAGCTAGACGGCAAAGTAACCATCATCACTCAAAACATCGACAACCTGCATGAGCGTGGCGGTAGCAGCAATATCATCCACATGCATGGCGAACTATTAAAAGCGAGATGCAGCGAATCTAATCAGGTTATCGAGCATAAAGACAATATCGAAACCGGTGAGCTTTGTCATTGCTGCCAGATCCCCGCTCAAATGCGTCCTCACATTGTTTGGTTTGGCGAAATGCCACTAAGAATGGGCGACATCTATTCAGCGTTAGAAGAAGCGGACTTGTTCATCTCGATCGGTACGTCAGGTGTGGTTTATCCAGCGGCTGGTTTTGTACATGACGCTAGAATGCATGGCGCACATACGATTGAAATCAACCTCGAACCGAGTGCGGTTGAGAGTGAATTTGAAGAGAAACGCTACGGTAAAGCCAGTATTGAAGTGCCGAAATTAGTCGGTGAGCTTTTGTCTGTAGAGAAAGGTTCTTTGACCGCTTAATTGTCATAACGCTTTTGCTCAAGCTTAGCTAACAAGGCAAATACGTATCCGACTGCAACCAAGCAAGTCAGATGGGTGTTTGCTTTTTTGTTCATGAAGAGTTTTGTTCGTAAAGGTAAATAGCGGCCTATTAAAATCTCAATTAACTGAAGATTAAGAGCTAGCTGAAACAGAACGCTGCGCTTTTTTCATTTCGTACATCGCCTTATCTGACTTATCAAGCGCCTGTTGAAAGTTCTCTTGGCAAGTGACTTCGATGCCGTAAGAAAAGGAGATGTTTTCACCGTGAAGTTGGTTGTTAACTTGGCTGACGAACTCACCACCACGACCTAGCTGCGCTGTTGCGACAAACTCATCGCCTCCAACACGAAACACCATTTCATCTTCTAATACCGCTTGGCTCAATGCCTGAGAGAAGCGAACGATCATGAGGTCTCCGACTTTATGGCCTTTACGGTCATTCACCGTTTTTAAACCATCCAGATCGAAATAGATGAGTTCGAATTCTTTCAACTTGATCGCATCGAACTTCTTACGGTTATACAAACCTGTCAGCTCATCTTGTTTGCTTTGATCTTTTAATTGAGTCGTCAGCTCAGTAATGCCGTAGGCAATAAGTAGGAAGGCTATTTGCAATAAGCCATCTTCAAGGAAGGTGTCGAGTAGTTCGTTTCTGTCTGCCCATTCATCGAGATGTTTGAGTTCTGTGGTCACATCATAAAATAGGTTGAAAATGAGCAGTAGAGCCCCGCAGCGAAGGATTTTATGTGGGCGAATGGCATGACGAGCAACGTAGTAGATGTACATAGTAATCACGAGGGTGTTTGTTTCGAAAAACAGGTCGTAATTAGAGTCTATGTGGATGAATGAACTCAGGCCGAGCATCAAGAAAGACGCAAGCAGCATCAGAGTCACAACCAATAATATCGGGTTCGCTGGCATATTATAACGCACTCCATGTCGTTTAATACCATCCTATATAAAGTATAGATAAAAATAAAGCGGCTTACGCCGCTTTATTAACCTGTCAGTAACAATCTAGTTGTTTACTTTAAGTTTTTGGAAGTACTCGTCATAAATAACGCTCGCTTCGCCAACTTCATCTTGCCAAACGCCGTTATCCATCACTGATTGTGGTGGGAAAACGTTCTTATCTTCAGCAAATTCTTTAGGAAGAAGAGGGTAAGCCGTTTTAACTGGCGTCGGGTAACCGATCTCTAGAGCAATCTTAGCTGCGTTTTCAGGGCGAAGAAGGAAGTCAATCATCTTATGTGCCGCTTCAGTGTTCTTAGCACCTGCTGGAATTGCTAGGCTGTCCATCCAGAAGATAGCGCCTTTCTCTGGCCAGATGATGTCAATTGTTGCGCCTTCTTGGCGTGCCATATAAGCAGAGCCATTCCAAAGCATACCAAGAGACACTTCACCCGCTAGGTAAGGGTTTGCTGGGAAATCTGAGTTAAATACCAATACGTTTGGCATTAGCTTACGAAGTTCTTCGTACGCTTCTTTGATTTCTTCAGGGTTTGTTGTGTTTGGAGAGTAACCCAGTTTAGACAGTGCTATATGGAAAACCTCACGAGAGTCATCCATCATCATCAGTTGACCTTCCCACTGTGTATCCCACAGATCGCCCCAGTTTTTAACTGAAGACTTGTCTAGCATATCTGAGTTGATACCAATACCCGTTGCGCCCCAGATGTATGGGATCGAGTAGTTGTTGTTTGGGTCAAATGGCTTATCTAAGTAATTTGGATCCAAATCAGCAAAGTGGCTTAGCTTAGTTTTATCAAGCTCTTGAAGCATGCCTTCTTTACGCATCTTAGAAACGAAGTAAGTAGAAGGAACCACTAAGTCGTAACCCGTACCTTGAGTTTTTAACTTAGCGTACATGCTTTCGTTAGACTCATAAGTTGAGTAATAGACTTTAATGCCAGTCTCTTCTGTGAAGTCTTCTAGTACTTCATTTGGAATATATTCAGACCAGTTGTAAAAATACAGTTCTTGGTCAGCTGCGAAAGAGGGTGTAGAAAGTAAAGTAGCAGCACACAATGCGCCGGTATACAGTGTTTTTTTCATTACTGTTCCGTTCATTTGTTTGATTTGGAGCTGGGTAGTGAACCCAAAGTAAATGGATTTCTAAAAATCGCGCTAGATTATAGCAGTGATATAACAAAATAGGCAGTCTAAGCTGCCTATTCATTGATATTCTTATTTTTAACGTGTTGATTATCTAACTGAGGTTGTTAAGTAAACCAGTTACTTATTAGCGTCCGTTGACCAGAGCAACTAGATAAAGAACTCGCTTACTGACCGGCTTTTAGCTTCATGAAATAATCTTCGTACTTCACTGTCTTATCGCCAACCGCAGCTTGCCATTCAACACGGTCAAGGTCTTCTTGCGACGGGAACAGAGCAGGGCTGTCTTTGAACTTCTCATTAGACGCTTTAACTGCCGTTAGGTAACCGGTGTCACGAGAAATTTGCTCTGCGATTTCTGGGCGAAGTAGGAAGTCGATCATCTTATGAGCCGCTTCTACGTTTACTGCGCCAGAACTGATGGCAAAGTTATCAACCCAACCGATGCCGCCTTCTTTAGGGAAAATCAGTTTAATCGGCAGACCTTCATTTTGCGCTGCAGCAGCAGAACCGTTCCAAAGCATACCAAGACCCACTTCACCAGACATGTATGGTGCGCCAGGGTTATCTGAGTTAAACACAAGAACGTTTGGCATCAGCTTACGCAGTTCAGCGTAGGCTTCGTCAATCTCTTTCTCGTTAGTCGTGTTACCTGAATAACCTAACTTACGCAGTGCGATGTGGAACACTTCACGCGTGTCGTCCATCATCATCAGCTGACCTTCAAGCTCAGGCTTCCATAGATCAGCCCAGCTTTGGAAATCTTCTGGATCGTACATGTCTGTGTTAACAGCAAGACCCGTGATTGCCACTACGTGTGGAATAGAGTAGTCATTGTTCGGATCATATGGCTTATCTAGGTAGTTTGTATCTAGATTCTCAAAATTGTTTAGCTTGGTTTTGTCGATCTTTTGAAGCATGCCTTCGTCGCGCATTTTAGACACGAAGTAGGTTGAAGGAACCACAAGGTCGTAACCTTTATTGTGCGTTTTCAATTTTGCGTACAAAGTTTCATTCGACTCGTAAGTCGAGTAAATCACTTTGATGCCAGTTTCATCCGTGAACTGTTCTAAGATCTCACTGTTGATGTAAGGTCCCCAGTTCATGAATACCAATTCTTTGTTATCTTTTGCAAACGATGGTGCAGATAACATTGAAAGCGCACATGCACTACCAGCTAATAGAGTAGCCCATTTTTTCATTGACGTTAGCTCCAAACTAAACGTTGCCCGAAGGCACTAGATAGAAAAACAGAATGGTAATTTACCATTCTGTTTATGAATAACACTGTTGTTAAACTTGAATCTTATCAAGTCCGTCTCAGTAAAGAGTAGGAGACTTACTTGATTTTTTCTCTCGCTAATAACTGAGAAATAATCACCAGTATTAACGACACCACTAACATCACTGTTGCTAGGGCGTTGACCTCTGGAGATATACCGACTTTAACCATCGAGTAGATCTTCAGTGGCAAGATTTCATAGGTTGGGCCCGTTACGAAAGAGCTGATGATCACATCGTCCAAAGACAGAGTGAAGCTCAATAACCAGCCCGCAGCAACCGCTGGCTTAGCAAGAGGCAGGATGATCTGTTTTAGAATCGTCCATTCACTTGCACCTAAATCTTTTGCGGCTTCTAGCATCTTCACATCAAAGCCATTCAAGCGACTGTAGACCGTGACAACAACGAACGGTAGACAGAAAGTAATGTGCGCAGCAAGTAAGGTAAAGAACCCAAGTTGAACACCCATTACCAAGAATAGCGCAAGAAGCGAAATCGCCATTACGATATCTGGTGACATCATCACGATGAACAACATGCCATTGACTATGCCTTTACCTTTAAATTGGTAACGGAATAGGGCAACAGCAGTCAGGCTTCCAACAATCGTTGCGGCTGTTGCTGAGAACACCGCTACGTTAATCGAGTGCCACGCAGCCTGCATTAGGCTGTCGTTGTTGATCAGCGCGTCATACCACTTAGTGGTAAAGCCACCCCATTTCATGCCGAATTTATTGGCATTAAATGAGTTTGCAATCAATACGATAATAGGTAGGTATAGAAAAGCGTATACCAGCGCCATAAAGCTGAACTTAACTGTGCGACCCATTAGTCTAGCTCCACTTTCTTATTCAATAACTTGCCTGCGCGATAGTAGGCATAAAGCATCACAGCCATGGCAGTAGTCAGTGCAATACTGGTTGCAGCGCCAAACGGCCAATCACGAGCATTCAGCACTTGGCTCTTAATGACGTTACCTATCAACAGGTTCTTAGCGCCGCCCAACAAGTCTGAAATGTAGAACATTCCAAGCGCAGGGAGCAATACAAGTAAACAACCGCCGATAATGCCTGGCATCGTTAGGGGTAAAACAACCTTCAATAACGTTTGAAGTTTGTTCGCACCTAAGTCTTTAGCCGCTTCTAAATAAGTATCGTCTAGCTTTTCAATCGCTGAGTACAACGGCAAAATCATGAACGGGAGTAGGATATACACTAAACCGATCATTACTGCCGTTTCTGAATACATAATACGAAGTGGTTTATCGATAATGTCTAACGCCAACAAACCTTTGTTCAACACACCTTGAGTCCCCAGAACAACTTTTAATCCGTAAGTACGAATCAAAGAGTTTGTCCAGAATGGCACAATCACTAGAAACAACATGATTGGACGCCATTTCGCAGGCATTTTTGCCACGATGTAGGCGAACGGGTAACCAATAATTAAACAAAGTAGGGTTGCGACAATCGCCATATAGAAAGAGTGCATCAGCACTTTAAAATACAGCGGATCAGCCAAACGCAAGTAGTTATCGAGAGTGAAGGTCATCTCGATCAAGTTCGCTTCATCACGAGTTAGAAAGCTAGTACCGATGATCATGATGTTTGGAATCATCACGAACAGCACTAACCAACCTGTGATTAAAGCAACAATCGCGTTTTGTAAATTAAACTTCTTGCTCATCTTCTAACACCACTTCCCAGCTCTCAACCCAAGTTACTGCAACTTTTTGGCCCAGTGAGTGATCAACATCAGGGTCATCTTCGTTGAAGAATTCGCTAACCATGACACGCATACCTGATTCAAGTTCTACGACTGAATCTAATGTCATGCCTTTATAGGTTCGCTCGACAATGTGGCCAACAATACCGCTTTGAACCGACTCTTTAATTTCTTCGATACGAAGATCTTCAGGGCGAAGTAGTACTTGCAGTTTTTGGCCCGGTGCTACGTCTTTATCATGATAGATAATTGACTCTTCACCTTCGATTGTCGCAACAATGCGCTTTTCATCTTGACGAGATTTCGCTGTCGCTTCGAATACGTTAATTTCACCAATGAAACGAGCAACAAATAAGTTCTTAGGCTCTTCGTAGATTTCTCTTGGTGTTCCGTCTTGTTCAATCACGCCATCACGCATAACAATAATACGATCAGACATGGACAATGCTTCTTCTTGGTCATGCGTTACAAAAATGAACGTGATACCAAGTTGGCGTTGCAGTTGTTTAAGTTCGATTTGCATCTGTTTACGTAGTTTGTAATCAAGAGCAGATAGAGACTCATCCAACAAAAGAACTTTAGGCTTATTAACGACAGCACGAGCGATTGCGATGCGTTGCTGTTGGCCACCGGATAGCTGGTGTGGCTTTCGTTGTGCCATTTGTTCTAGGCGCACCATTTTTAAAGCATCCATGACACGAGGTTCAATCTCAGTGTTTGGTACTTTCTGCATGCGTAAACCAAATGCCACATTGTCGAAAACGGTCATATGTGGGAATAGGGCATAACTTTGGAATACAGTGTTAACGTGCCTTTGTTCAGCAGGAACTTGGGTTACATTCTGTTGGGCTAATAGTATTTCACCACTATCTGCCGTTTCAAACCCTGCAATCATTCTTAGTACCGTGGTTTTACCACAACCGGACGGGCCTAATATCGTGAGAAACTCACCATGATTTACGTTTAGATCAAGATTGCCGATGACTTCCTTACCATCGAAACTTTTACTAATGCCAGTTAACTGTACGACTGGCTTTCCTACTGATTTTTTAGCGTTCAACGTCTGTTTTTCTCCACCTTGGTTCTATTTGAGACCTGTTGCTATACACTTTTAAGGCGCGCATGATAATCACCAAAAACGTGAATTCAAAGCATTTTTTACCATTCGAAGATAAAAAATTTCGCAGGTAAAAGTAAACATCCTTTACCATACTGTTATTTATTGGGTTTACACCCTAATAAGTGTCTAATTATTAACCATTAAGACGCAAAAGCAAGCCTTGTTACAGATTCATATTTTAGTTTGTCTCCGACATATGAGTATAATGAAGGTAATTTTTTATCAATAAGTTAGGTGGCTTCAAGCAATTGAGCACACCTAGGTATCAATATGAACAACGACATCGAAAAAGATTTTAATTTGGGCGGTAGTATCGACCGTGCACTTTCCGGCGATTATGAGCTCAAAGCAACGGCTGTATTCCAAGAAGCATGGAAACATACGGTAAGTCACTTTCTTTCGTTTTCTCCTGCGATCGTTGCATTGATGTTCGTGCAACTGGCTATTTTTTATATCGCATTGAAATTACAGCTTGGTGATCCGGCAGTCATCTTAGATGCCGTTATCGACCCTGAGGCATTTACGCCACAAATCGTTGAATCTATTTTCATTGCTAACTTTAGCTATGAAGTGGTGAGTGCACCTATCTATGCGGGCATCAGCCTAATGGCAATGAGCCACGCTGCAGGTTTGCACACCAAGACTCGTCATATTAGTAAAGGCCTACAATTTACCGTACCGGTTATCTTGGTGACTTTGTTCAGCTTAATGCTGCAAGGTATTGCAGGAATGCTGTTACCGTTTCTTTCTATCTACTTCTCACTGGCTTTCAGCCATTCAATCCTATTGATTTGTGATAAGAAAGTTCCACCAATGCAATCGCTGTTGCTTTCACTACGAGCGGTAAACAAGAAAATCTTCACCGTTGCGTCTATTTACCTAGCGGTGATGCTGATGTTTATCGTTGCTGCGATGATGTACGGAATTGGCTTGATCTTCGTACTACCATTCTTCTTCCACGTTAAAGGCATTCTTTACCGCGAAATGTTTGGTATTAAGTTAAAAGTTATTGCGTCAGATCGACCAAATAGCGATGACGATAATAACGACAACAACAATGGCGGCGACAATAACAGTAACGGCGGCAACAACAATAAAAACCCTCAGGTGTTCGATGCGTAATAACGTCAAAGGCAGCGCAAGTAAATCTCTTGCGCTCAAGGTAACGGCACTGGCGATCGTGGGTTCTATCTCACTGGTTGGCCCGTACATTTACCAAGAAGAAGAGCGCCGACGCTCATCAGAGCAAAGCTCAAATACATCAAGTGATTTTGGTGACTTGACCGTGGCTTCAGATCGCCCAAACTTTGTTGCCATTGAAGATGTGAACGAGAAAAAAGAGACCTTCTTTTCTTACCTTCGTCCTAGCATCAACATCGAAAACAAACGAATTACCAAAGAGCGTGCGTTTTTAACCAAGATCTCTCAAGCAGGCATTGCGAACGTGGATTCGGAAGATGTGTCGTATGCGAAAAGGCTAGGGAAGTTATACAGCTTGCCAGTGCCATCTTCAGGGTTAGATCAAGCTTGGCTTACGGAAATGCTGAGTCGCGTTAACGTACTGCCAGAGGCGCTTGTATTGACTCAAGCGGCCAACGAGTCGGCTTGGGGTACATCGCGCTTCGCAACCAAAGCCAACAACTACTTCGGACATTGGTGTTACACCAAAGGTTGTGGTCTGGTTCCGCTACAACGTAACGAAGGCAGTTCACATGAAGTGGCTACATTCTCTTCAAGCCAAGAATCCGTTCATCGTTACTTCATGAACCTGAACCGTAATCGTGCTTATGCCGATTTAAGAGCGATTCGAGCAAAACTGGCGGCACAGGGCGACGATTTGCTAACAACGGCATCTGCGACAGAGCTTACCAACGGCTTACTAAAATATTCTGAGCGAGGTTCAGACTATGTGACTGATTTACAAGCCATGATCCGTCACAACGAGGTATACTGGCAAAAGTAACTCGATTTGGTCTCAGTTTGGTTAACCTCGAAAGTAAGTTATTATCCAAACGGCATCACACAAAGAGCAGCTAATGGCTGCTCTTTTTAATTATGAACGCTCAACTTCGACAAGATTATAATAATGAAAAAGACAGTACTCGCTCTATTAGCCTCATTCAGCCTTGGGGTTTCTCTTCCGGCTTCAGCTCAAGAATACATGTTCACGTATTCCAAGCTCTACACACAGCTTAAAAACAACACCAAAAAAGGACATGATGATGTCAAAGTTGCAGTCTTCTTTGTGGATCAACAAGCTCAAACAATCTGTCACATCAGCAAAGCGTGGATGGAAAAAGAAGAGCACTACGAAGAGCTAAAAGTCTCTCCAGCCAATGAGCTGCTTCTACCTGTCGATCAAAACCTACGTTCAGCTAATCCTCTTATCTTTGTACAAACACAAGAACAAGAGTGTGCGTATTCGCTGGTTGTAATGACTCAGGAACCTTTGTCTGGAACGGTTGAAGTTGCACAGCTAGAAAGCCTGTTACCGCAGATGCAAGCGATGCTAGAAGACGTAAGCGGCATGTTCTCAAGCTGGATCACACCCGATATCCAAGGCTTAACGTTGGAGTTTGATAATAAGCTTGAAGGCAACATTGCTCTGTCTAATGGTAAGCAAATCCCAATTGAAGAAGGGCGCGCGAAATTCACGCTAGCTGAGCTCAATGGAAGTGACAGCATCACGTTGCCAGAAGCCACTGTTCGTGTTTTGCCTTACATCCCAGCACAATAGCGGTAAGTCTGGAGCTCTTTGTTTCGCTTCAGCTTAAGATCTTATTAAACAGCCTGTTCTTCTCTGAACAGGCTGTTTTTATTCGTAGCCTTAAATCTAAAACCTTTGATCTTGCAAAATCACATATCCAAATAGCCTTTCATCATTGATTCTTACCTCTTACTTACGACGTGTTTTCTCACTATTAGAAGGCAGAACGCATGATATGGCAGAATCTTTCTCCTGCTCGGCTTGTTTATCCTGCCGTTACTGTTTCAACCTTAAATAAAAATCCGTATAATCCACGCCCTAAAACAGTCCCACTAGCAATCTACAGTCGGTAATACGACGGTGTGAGAGTCGCAATGAACCAAAACGAAAATAAAAAAGATACACTTGAATTCAACAAGCTTCAGAAACTTCTAAGAAGAAATGTTGGGAATGCCATCGTCGACTACAACATGATCGAAGAGAATGATGTAGTAATGGCGTGCATTAGTGGCGGTAAAGATTCATTTGCGATGCTAGACATTTTGCTACGTTTACGTGAAGCAGCACCCATCAAATTTGATGTTGTTGCCGTAAACCTAGACCAAAAACAACCGGGCTTTCCTGAGCATATCCTTCCTGAGTACTTTGAAACTCTGAACATTCCTTACTACATCGTAGATAAAGATACGTACTCAGTAGTAAAAGAAAAAGTGCCAGAAGGTAAGACGACATGTGGCCTTTGTTCACGTCTGCGTCGCGGTACTTTGTACTCGTTTGCCGAGAAGATTGGTGCAACGAAAATTGCTCTTGGTCACCACCTAGACGACATTGTTGAGACTATGTTCCTGAACATGTTCCACGGTGCTCGCCTTAAGGCTATGCCACCTAAGCTTCGCTCTGACGATGGTCGCAACGTAGTAATCCGTCCACTGACTTACTGTCGCGAAACAGACCTAATCAAATACGCAGAGCACAAAGAGTTTCCGATCATTCCGTGTAACCTGTGTGGTTCTCAAGAAAACCTACAGCGTCAAAACATCAAAGCGATGCTAATTGATTGGGATAAACAGACTCCAGGCCGTGTTGAGAAGGTCTTCAAGTCAATTCAGAACGTGAGTCCGAGCCAA
Organism: Vibrio lentus; assembly: GCF_002875945.1. Taxonomy (GTDB): domain Bacteria; phylum Pseudomonadota; class Gammaproteobacteria; order Enterobacterales; family Vibrionaceae; genus Vibrio; species Vibrio apostichopi. The sequence goes on along the minus strand of NZ_MCZK01000149.1, from coordinate 13,167 downwards.
TTGGCAGACCGTGAGTTGTTTGATTTCATTAACTTACCGTTAGACCGTACTGAAGAGCGCAAAGCATACGAATTCGAAGAAGCTGAGATCTCGTCGTCAAACATCGATGAGTCTTTGTACATTGATGTAACCAACGTTTAAGTCTTATTCGTCATAGAATTGCTATAACATCTAGATAAATAAAAACGCCTCAAGCAATCAATGCTTGAGGCGTTTTTTTATGAGTTAAATATATAGATTGAAGTACATATTGAGATTACTGTTTTAAGGCATTTAGCCTTTCTATCCGTTTAAACTTTTAACTCACTTAACTTTTTAACCCAACTTAACCTTTAGCAAGGTTAGGATCGAGAGGGCTCACATAACCAGACGGTTTAAGAGCCAGGACATCACAATTAATCTTATCGATAACGTGCTCTGCGGTATTACCAATAAATACAGCAGACAAGCCAGTACGACCTGTGGTTCCTAAAATCACCATAGCGGCGCTGTTTTCAGACGCTACTCGTGGAATCACATCTTCTGGCAAGCCTTGCTCAACGATCGTCTGTTCTTCACACATACCGTGCTTTTGACGAAGTGCTTTCATTCCCGTTAAGTGGTGACCGCGAACTGCGTCAGTGTAAGACGTAGGATCGAACTCTGGCAGCTCAATAGTGATATTCGCTGGCGTTACAGGATAAGCGTTCACCAAGAAAGGTTCAGCATCCAAACGACCCGTAATCTCAAGCAATCTATCAACCATTGTATCGTTCAGCTCTATGTGAGCTTCTGTTTCAGAGCCAACGTGTACCGAAGCAAAAATCTTCGCATTATCAGGCCAGAAATCATTTTTAACTAAGAGCACAGGGCTAGGGCACTTTCTCAACAGATGCCAGTCTGTAGGAGTGAAAATCACAGACTCTAAGGTATCGTGCTTACGCGTACCTTTAATCAGGATCTCATGCCCACCGCTGTATACTTCAGCGATGATCGCTTCATAAGGACGGTTATGCCAAACCACTTGAACGTTAAATTCAATAGAATCATCAAGGTAAGGTTCTGCGACTTTATTCATCCAAATTTCGCGTTGATGAATCACGCCTTTGCGCATTGCGTCTCTTTCATCAACAGAGAGCATTGATGTCATCTCATACGAGAAATCGTATATCGACAAAAAGAAAGTGATGTGGCTTGTTGAGGTGCTTTTCTTTGCAAGTTGGATAGCACGAACTAGAGCAGGTTGCTCATCGTGATTAATGTCTGCGACAACTAAAATTTTGTTATAGATACTCATAACTAAGCCTACTTTTCAGACCGAACATATAAATAATGTAGCGTAGTTATGGAGAGATTAAGAGAAATATAAGAGGTTTTAGGGGAGAAACATGATGTAGCTCATTATTGAACTACATCATTCATATCTAAACTATTCTTTTGAAACGCCAGCAAGTTCCATCAGAGCATCGTGATCTTCGATAGTGATGTATTTGCCTTTAACACTCAAGATGTCTGCTTTTTGGAAGCGACCTAATAGACGGCTGATTGTTTCAACAGTCAAACCAAGGTAGTTACCAATGTCGCCACGAGTCATCGTTAAGCGGAACTCTCTTGGGCTAAAGCCACGTTGAGAGAAGCGAGTAGAAAGGTTGTAAAGGAATGCAGCAAGACGTTCTTCCGCGTTCTTTTTAGAAAGAAGCAGAATCATTTCTTGGTCACCTTTAATCTCGTTACTCATCAGACGCATAATTTGCTGACGCAATTTAGGCATTTTTCCTGATAAGTCATCAAGGATCTCGTATGGAATTTCACACACCATAGAAGTTTCAAGTGCTTGTGCGAAGCTAGGGTGTTCGTCACCCGTAATCGCATCAAAGCCAACAAGATCACCCGCTAGGTGGAATGCAGTAATCTGCTCATCACCTTGCTCAGTAATCGTGTAACTCTTGATCGTTCCAGAGCGAATAGCATACAGAGATTTAAGCTCGTCACCGGCTTTAAATAACTCTTGGCCTTTTTGAATAGGCTTTTTTCTCTCAATGATCTGATCAAGTTGATCGAGTTCAGATTCATTCAAAGTAAATGGGATACAGAGCTGGCTAATACTACAATCCTGGCAGTGGATTGCACAGCCACCAGACTGAACACGTTTCGTCACAGGCTTTTCAGAAATCATAACAATCTTTCACTATTTGATATACGTCAATATTTTAGCATTCCTTTATCCAGTTGGGTAGTAAAAAAACTGGATTTAAAGAATAGCTATACGGTATAAATAATGAGCTGCAGTGCCATATAACCAGTATAAAAACCGTAAATAAGGATTAGAATTGCGCCTAGTTGGCGAAATAAGTCGGCTTGTTGCAGTTTTTTGAGAAAATTTGCGCCCATACCAACAGTAAGCATCGCAGGTAGCGTCCCTAAACCGAAAGCAAGCATAATACCCGCTCCGTTATACCAACTTCCCGATACCGCAGCCCAGGTCAACATAGAGTAAACAAGGCCACATGGAAGCCAGCCCCAGATGAAACCAAATGGTAAAGCATGGCTAGGATGCTTTAATGGTAGAAATGATTTACCTATAGGAGATATATAACGCCATAGCTTCTGTCCGACTTTTTCGAAGAACAACAAGCCGAACCACCATTTACCGATGTACAAACCTAAGATAATCATAAAAACGGCAGCAAATAAACGAAGCCAACCGAGTAAGGCATTAAAATCGCTCAACTGGCCAATAGAAGAAATCGCACCGCCAATCACGCCACCAATGACGGCATAGCTTAGCAGTCGTCCTAGATTATAAAGGAGGGGAATAACAGGGGAAGGCTTACTGTTGCCAATAGACAGAAGCGACGCAATACCACCACACATTCCCATGCAATGGCCTGCGCCGATCAATCCAACAACAAAAGCGCCAATCCAATCAGGCGTCATCATTCTTCTTTTCTACGTTAGATTGTGTTTCAGTCGAGCTTTGTTTCTTGTCGCTCTCTTTCGAGGCTGCGGTAGGCTTAGTATCAACGTTAATATGGTTATCTTCATCAAACAGAATGTTGTGGCCTTGACGCTCAAGGTCTTCAAACTGCTCACTCTTAACTGCCCATAGAAAGATACCGACAGCGATGCACACAAGTACGATCGCAATTGGAATGAGTATGTATAAACTTTCCATTATTTACCTTGCTCTTTTAAAAGCCTTAACGAGTTAGACACAACAATAATAGAGCTAGCAGACATGCCAACAACGGCAATGTACGGAGCAACCAAACCAGCTACGGCCAATGGAAGAATAAGTAGGTTATACCCCAACGACCACGCTAAATTCTCACGGATTATCTTACGCGTTTTAAGCGCCAATGTACGTGATTTAAGTAATCTATCGAGTTTATCGCCCAATAACACCATATCAGCAGAGGCTTTCGCTACATCCGTACCGCCACCCATAGCAACCGAAAGGTGTGCACCCGCAAGAATAGGCGCATCGTTGATGCCATCGCCAACCATCATAGTGATGTCGCTTGCGTCTCTAGAGTTAAGGTAAGCCAGTTTGTCTTCTGGTTTCGCGTTAGCAACAATATCAGTAATACCAATCTCTGCCGCAACAGGTTTCGCGTTAATCAAAGAATCGCCAGTCAGCAGCGTCGTTTTGATTCCCGCTTCTTTAAATTGCTTAATGAACTCGATACTTTCTTTACGAATCGGGTCTTCATAAGTGAATGTTGCGATATGACGACCAGCCATCGACAAGTAAATACCGTTACTTTCAGATGGCTGAGCTTCACCTAGAATGAACTCGCTACTACCAATCGCCACTTCTTGCCCATTCCACTCACCAGTAATGCCTGAACCAATCACGTTGTTCACCGACTCCACTTCGATATCATCTGAAGTATGAGTTTTGAACGCTTTAGCGATAGGGTGGTTAGCGTGTTGTTCTAAGCTCGCTGCGACTTGTAGGCATGTTTCTTTATCAAGATCAGCAAACGTCTCGACTTTGCTGATACGAATATCGCCTTCAGTGAGCGTGCCCGTTTTATCGATTATTAAGTGGTTCACTTTACACAGGGTTTCGAATACGTGGCCTTTGCGCAGCAAAATACCAAAGTTACCCATGCGAGATGTTGAACACGTAATCGCGGTCGGCGTTGCAAGAGACAGGGCGCAAGGGCAGGTCGCCACTAATACTGAAAGCATGATCCAGAAAGCGTCTTCTGGTCGTGTTTGGTGCCAGTAGAACCAAGTCCCGAATGAAATAATTAAGATAACCGCAACAAAGTATCGCGCTACCACATCGGCAATTTCAGCAATTCTAGGCTTAGAAAGTTGAGCTTCATCTTGAAGACGAACGATATTAGAAATCACTGAATCCGCTTTAGAGGTCATTACTTCCAATTCAAACGATTCATCACCATTGAGTGTGCCAGCAAAGACGGTATCGCCTTCATTCTTAACGACATGGAGCGATTCGCCAGTCAGCATGGATTCATCGATGTGAATTCTACCAGACAACACTTTGCCATCCGCAGGAATATGCTCGCCAGGAAGAACACGAATCTGATCGCCAACCTTCAAAGTTTTAACCGGAACTTGCTCGCCGTCTAACGTTGTAGCCATTGCAGGAACCAGCTTAAGCAGGTTACCACTCGCAGCTGCTGCCTTACGACGCGCTCTCATCTCTAAGAAACGGCCTAGAAGCAAGAAGAAGGTAAACATCGAGATAGATTCAAAGAACACTTCGCCTTGCTCTGTCACCGTTGCCACCAAACTCGCAACGTAAGCAAATAACAAAGCAATCGACACAGGAACATCCATTCCTAAGGTTCGGCCTTTGATACTACGCCAAGCGTTAATATAGAACGGTAATGCAGAGTAGAGCAGCACTGGCGTTGCGAAGATCAAACTCACCCAACGAAAGTAGCTTTTGAATTCAGGCTCAAGACTGCCAAACACTTCGAGATAAAGTGCCACAGCTAACATCATGACTTGCATGGTCGCTAAACCCGCAACGCCAAGACGATAGAGATAATTCTTCATCGAGCGATGATAGGCCGCTTCTTGTTGATCAGCCTCGAACGGTGCTGCTTTATAACCTAGCGTGTGGATAGCGGACAACAGTTCACTGAGTTTAACTTGAGTGTTGTCCCAGCTGAGTAGGGCACGGTTAGTAGTGGTGTTGACACGAATGCTGCCAACGCCTGCTTTTGAGGACACTTGCTTTTCAATAAGCCACGCACAAGCCGCACAAGACACACCCTCAAGTGACAATGTCACCTCTGAGGTGTTTTCAGAACTACGGACAAATTCTAATTGAACATCTTCGTTGTCATAATGGCTAAGTGCCAGAAGTTGTTCTGGTACCAGATCCGCTTTTTCAGCTGGAGCAGTACGGTATTGGTAATAAGAGACCAAACCGCTATCTATGATTGTCTGAGCTACGGTTTCGCAACCCGGACAACACATCGGTCGAACCGACCCTAAGATTTCTACTTTAAAATCCGTTTCCGCTGGTACATCTTCACCGCAGTGATAACAGGATTCACACATAAGCTTTAGTTCGTTAGTTGAGTAGGAGTATCAATAGGGAAGTTCATGCGACCTTGCACTAACCATTCAGAATCATGCGGAGAAAGCTCGATAAACCATGGGCCTTGCATTTCGTGGTCCAGAGTCAAAGTGTAGTTGCCGCTCGCATCAGCCGTCAGTAGCTGAGTGAAATCACGGTCAGGTAACGTTCGGTGTGCGAACATTGCGTTAATAGCAGGGAAGTGGTCAAGCTTGCCTTTGTTTAGAGTAATGATAACCGAGTTACCTTTCTCGTTAACTGAAGCTGATAGGCCAAGCTCATTAGCAATGTTGACTTTTGAAATGTCGACATTAATGCCTTTCCCTTTTTTATAGTAATCTTCACTTACAAGGTGAATTGAATGGTTGGTCAGTATCGCAACTCGAACCAACGTTAGCATAGAAACGCCAACGGTTAGAAAGAGTAAAAACCACGGCCAAAACTGCTTATACCAAGGCTGAACCATATTATTATTCTCAATATATACAATGAAATAAAACTTTTTTACAAACACTTAAGGTTTTAACTGTAAAAGAAAGACAGCCCCTTCAGAAGGGGCTGTTATTATTATGTTACTCTTTATCTGAGTTACTGAGGCTCCACACGTAGGATGAAACCAGCTGTACTTTGTCTTCGCCTAGAATATCTTTCCAAGCAGGCATTACGCCAGAACGTCCGTACATAACTGTTTCAGTTACATCTGCGCGAGAATCGCCAAACAACCAATCGCGGTCAGTCAGGTCAGGAGCGCCAACAGCAGGGTTACCCTTACCATCAGTACCGTGACACGCTGCACACACTACAAAGCGAGCTTTACCAGCTTCTGCTTCACGTGCGTTTACGCTACGACCAGAAAGGCTAAGAGTGTAGCTAACTACTTCTTTTACGCCTTCTTCGCCAAGAGCGTCTTTCCAACCTGGCATTTGACCGACACGACCATGCATGATGGTAGTAACGATAGCTTGTGGTTCACCGCCATATAGCCATGCATCGTCAGTCAAGTTAGGGAAGCCCTTTTGACCACGTGCATCAGAGCCGTGACACTGAGAACAGTTTTGTAGGAACAAACGTTGGCCCACTTTGATTGCTTCAGCATCAGATGCGATGTCAGGAACAGAACGTAGACCGTTCTCATCATGAGCTAGCTTCTTAAATGCTTCGCCAAAGTAAGTGTTCGCGTCATCAAGCTCTTTCGCGTACTCGTCTAGCTGTTTGTTAGCTTGAGCTGCAGCGATTGCAGAGCGAGACTCTTCTACGCTACGAACTGTTTGGTTTGAACTCGTCCAACCTAGCAGACCTTTAAAGTTGCCAAGGCCAGGGTATAGAGCTAGATAAACAGCTGCAAACACAATTGTGCTAATGAAAAGGTATGTCCACCATTTAGGCAGTGGGTTATTAAGCTCACGAATACCATCGTATTCGTGGCCCATATCATGACCTGGTTCTACACCTGTTTTATCGTTGGAACACCAACGAAGTAAGGCTGCACAACCAATCAGCGTACCGATTGTGATTACTGTTACCCAAATACTCCAGAATGTACTCATTACTTCGTCACTCCTTGTTTTATATCTTTCGCAGGTGTTTCATCAGCGAACACTAGGTTTGCATCTTCATCGAAACGCGACTTACGATTTTTACCGAAAGCCCACCAAACGATGCCGATGAAACAAGCAAAAACAGTAACAGTCCAAACACTTTGAAATGTAATAATGTCCATAATTATTCCTTATTTCATTGCGTGGCCAAGCGATTGAAGGTAAGCGATGATTGCATCCATCTCTGTTTTTCCTTCAACATCTTGTTTAGCGTTAGCAATTTGTTCGTCAGTGTAAGGAACACCAAATTGATTGCGGAAGAGTTCAAGCTTCTGCTTAGTCAATTTGCCATCAAGTACATTCTCAGCAAGCCATGGGAAACCAGGCATGTTTGATTCAGGAACAAGTTCGCGTGGGTCTAGAAGGTGAACACGGTGCCACTCATCAGAATAACGATCACCAACACGCGCTAGATCTGGACCAGTACGCTTAGAACCCCATAGGAATGGATGTTCCCAAACGCTTTCGCCCGCTACAGAGTAGTGGCCGTAACGTTCAGTTTCAGAGCGGAAAGGACGAATCATTTGGCTGTGACATACGTTACAACCTTCACGAATGTAAATATCACGACCTTCCATTTCCAGAGCAGAGTAAACGCGTAGGTTTTCTACAGGTTCAGTCGTCTGCTTTTGGAAAATAAGCGGAGTGATTTCTACTAAAGCACCAAAGCTGATTGCGATAACGATTAAGATCGCTAGTAGACCAACGTTTTTCTCGACCAACTCATGGCGATTATTTGAATTTGAGCTCATTCTAAATCTCCTTAAGCCGGTTGAGGGATAGCTTTAAGGCTATCTTTAGGTGCAGAAACAGTTTTGTACGTGTTGTATGCCAGTAAGAACATACCAGATAGGAAGATAAGACCACCTAAGAAACGTACAAAGTAGAACGGGTAAGAAGCTTCTACAGATTCTACAAAGCTGTAAGTCAATGTACCGTCAGAGTTAACTGCACGCCACATCAGACCTTGCATCACACCAGAGATCCACATTGCAACAATGTAGAAAACGGTACCAATCGTTGCTAACCAGAAGTGAACATTGATTAGAGATACAGAGTACATACGCTCTTGACCAAATAGTTTAGGAACTAAGTGGTAAACCGAACCGATTGAAACCATTGCAACCCAACCTAACGCACCAGAGTGAACGTGACCGATAGTCCAGTCCGTGTAGTGAGATAGTGCATTAACCGTTTTAATTGCCATCATTGGGCCTTCGAAAGTCGACATGCCGTAGAATGATAGAGAAACGATTAGGAAACGTAGGATTGGGTCGTAGCGAAGCTTATGCCACGCGCCAGATAGAGTCATAATACCGTTGATCATGCCACCCCAAGAAGGAGCAAACAGAACCAAAGACATAACCATACCTAGAGACTGAGTCCAGTCTGGAAGTGCAGTGTAGTGTAGGTGGTGAGGACCAGCCCAGATATACAGAGACACAAGAGCCCAGAAGTGAACAATCGACAAACGGTAAGAGTAAACAGGGCGACCAGCTTGTTTAGGAACGAAGTAATACATCATACCTAGGAAACCAGCTGTCAATAGGAAGCCTACCGCATTGTGTCCGTACCACCATTGCACCATTGCATCGATAGCACCGGAGTAAATCGAGTACGATTTAAACGCAGATACTGGAACAGCTAGGCTGTTCACTATGTGCAACACGGCAACCGTGATGATGAAGGCTCCGAAGAACCAGTTAGCTACATAAATGTGCGATGTCTTACGCTTAATCATAGTTCCGAAGAACACGACCGCATAAGCTACCCACACAAGAGTAATAGCAATATCGATTGGCCATTCAAGTTCTGCGTATTCTTTACCAGAGGTTAAACCTAACGGTAAAGTAATTGCAGCGGACAGGATAATCGCTTGCCAACCCCAAAAGGTAAAGGCTACGAGAGGGCCACCAAAGAGACGCGTCTGACAGGTACGTTGTACAACATAATATGATGTTGCAAACAGCGCACTTGTACCGAACGCAAAAATAACCGCATTAGTATGCAGGGGACGTAAACGACTGTACGTCAACCACGGCGTATCAAAGTTTAGCTGTGGCCAAACTAATTGAGCGGCAATCAAAACACCAACGCCCATACCGACAATACCCCACAAAATTGTAACGAGGGTAAATTGACGGACGACCGTATAGTTGTAGTTTTGTTCAAGCTGCTTTTCTTGGCTCATTTGCATGCTTCCAATTTCTTATTTACTACACTTTACTTCCAACACGACTCACGTCGTAATGCCACCCAAATTAGAAAAGGAAATTCAGCCTATTCAGGACTTTATTTCCACTTGCTGATTTTAAAAAAAAGTGGCATTTTCAACGCGACACTATACTTGAATTAACAAATCAATGACAGAGTAGTAACCTTACGCTTGGTCTGGAATTGGATTTTTATTTAAAAACTTTGAACTTTGTAACAAGGAGTAAAGATTATAATGGCGGCACAAAAGCTAACAAAAGGCAGGCTTGCTCAAATTATCGGCATGTTGGTTATTTTAATAGCGGCATTTACTTGGAGAACAGTGACATACGACCAAGACGAGACGATAAACTGTATAGTTTCAAAACCTTGTCAAATTACTATTGATAAACATAATGTTTTAATTTCGGACGATAACCTAGGCTATTTAATCGAAACATCTGAAACTGGCAAATTTATCATTAGCCATAATGGAGAGGGAATTCTTGATGAAAATGAAGCATCAAATTGGGTGTTGAAAACGACTGATAAAGCTTCATCAATAACCATCACATTCCCACAACAAAGTGGCACATATTTGGTCAACATTTCAAAAGAATAACAGAGCATAGAAATCACTTACACCGTAGTTTATTGATAGAAAGATGTACTAAATCAGTAAAACTTAATGCATAAAGGTGTTATAAATAGGCTATTAATAAAGTATTCAGAAATCTATGAAATTTCGATCAAAAGTCTCTTATTCCTTAGATGATAAAATTGCGGTAGATGAGTTACTCTCTGGAGTTGACACCCCAGAGCAGATAGCTTGTCTCATTTGCTACTGTACAGAAGAGTATTCAACACTCGCTGTACAGCGATATTTGGTAGACGCTCTTCCGAATACTCCTATCCACGGATGCACTACTTGCCACGGGATCATGACAGAAACTGGATTTCATTCAGGGCCAGTCATTGGCGTTCTTATCATCTATGATTCTGGGATCAATGCCTATGGAACCGGCATTGAGCACTTTTCGGATTCTATCGAAGGCAGCACCTTTCGAGCTATCGATAAAGCACTGATAAATGCCAATAGAGAAGGTGAAATACCTGACTTAATCTTACTTCATTCCACTCCTGGTAATGAAGAAAAGGTGATGGCGGCTATCGACACAAAATTTGGTACAGAAGTGCCCATTGTTGGGGGCAGTGCAGCTGACAATCAGGTGTCCGGAAATTGGAGTATATTCAACGAAGAATCGCTCTCTATTAACGGCGTCTCGTTGACCGTCGTATTTGCATCGCAATCAATATATTCATCACTAAGCTCAGGGCATACGCCGACTCAATTTTCAGGTACCGTCACCAAGGTAAGAAATCGAATACTATTAGAGATCGACAATAGGCCTGCGACCACCGTTTATAATGAATGGACTAATTTTCATTTAGGTGGCAGTGATGATGGGTATATTTTTGAAAAATCTACCGTTTATCCGTTAGGCCGAAAAGTCGGCTCTTCTTACGATTACCCATATTTCAAGTTATCGCATTCGATCAGAGAAACTGAGTGTAACGGTATCGAGTTGTTCACTGATATAAATGAAGGCGACACCATTTATTTGATGCAGGGCTCTAAGCAACAACTTATCAGCCGTGCCGCCAACATTATTCATTCTTCTTATTATAACGACATGGATCTTGAAGAAAAATTAGGGGCGATCAACATCTTTTGCGCAGGACCAATGCTACACCTGAAACAAGATATGGATGAGGTCTGCGACCAGATAAATCAGGCACTTAACGGCTTGCCATACATCTGTCCATTTACTTTTGGCGAGCAAGGAAGGCTCTCTGGTGGAGAAAACGCGCACGGAAACTTGATGGTATCCTCAGCAACGTTTTATAGGTTAAAAAAGTAATGAGTTCCGAAGGTCAAGAAGCGCTGCAAGAAGCTCGTATTGAACTACAAAAACTAAAACTCCGTGAACGAAAGCTCGCTGAAGAGAATAGGGTGATCTTATCGACTATCTCTGCGATCAGTAAAGCGGGTAACATTTCCGAGATATTCTCTAGCTTGGAATTTGTCCTCAAGAAATACATTAAATTCGACGACTTTATTGTGGTATCAAGGATAGGGAATAACGGTGCTTTCAAAACCCTGTTAACCAATAACAAAGTCTTTGAACAGATGAAATGGAACGATTGCGGTAAGCTTTCGCGAGTCATCAATGGAGAATGCGCCATCCTTTTTGAACCCAAGTCGCTGGGTGAATTCAACTCTTTGCATCCCATTATTCTCGACCAAATTAACTCTGTTCTGATCACCGGTATTGATAGCGGCCTGACTCAATCCGTCATTATCTTTATCCACTCCAATACTAAGCATTTCAGCATTGAAACCAAAGCGACCTTGAATCGTTTCCGTCCTTTAATTGAACGTGCTGTCTTCGATATTGAGAACAAAGAGAAGCTTGAAGCAACGGTAAGAGAACGAACCGCAGAGCTCGTTAACGCAAGAAAGGAAGCAGAAGAAGCCAATAAAGCGAAATCTGAATTCCTAGCGATGATGAGTCACGAACTCAGGACACCGCTGAACGCCATTATTGGACTCATTGACACATTAAAATCCACCGCGCTAACTCAAGACCAGCAATCTATACTGCTTAATATGAGCACATCGTCTGAGCTTTTGTTGGCCATTATCAGTGACGTGTTGGATTTCTCTAAGATTGAATCTGGGTGTTTCTCGTTAGCTCCTCAGTGGAACAACGTAAGAGACACTGTAACTTTTGTTTTATCTGAACAAAGAAAGGCCGCAGACAGCAAAGGTTTAGCCTTGACGGTGACAACTGATATCCCTGAAGACGAGCTTCATTATATTGACCAGAGTCGTTTGGCGCAGATCCTCTTTAATTTGATTGGCAATGCAATCAAGTTTACCGAGCGCGGACAAGTACATGTGTCGATCAAGTATCAACAAAGCTCGTTCTATATCACGGTAGAAGATTCAGGAATTGGAATCAGCGCGCAGCAGCTTTCGTCATTATTCAGTCCGTTTGTTCAAGCCGACAGCACGATTACTAGAAGGTTCGGTGGCACAGGCCTAGGATTGGCGATCACCAAACGTCTAGTTGAGTTGATGCGAGGTCGAATCTTTGTAAACAGCGAGCTAGGACAAGGCTCCAAATTCGAAGTGCAGTTGCCAGTTTCGACGAGAGTCGTCTGTGACAAAACAAACAGACAAAATGATCTGCAGATTCAAGAACAACCAAGAAGTCGATACTCGGTATTAGTTGTAGAAGACAATCCAACCAATCAAATGGTCATAAAGTTAATCTTAACGCGACAAGGCCACGAAGTTTTCATCGCAAGCAACGGTGAAGAAGCTATTGGCTTTATTGAAAAAGACAGCGATTCAATAGACATTATATTAATGGATGTGTCGATGCCGGTAATGGATGGATTGACCACAACCAAATACATGAGAGAAGCAAACATCCAAACACCAATTGTCGCGCTAACAGCACACACATCAGTAGAAGACAGATTTTCTTGCTTAGATGTCGGTATGAATGATTTCGTGACCAAGCCAGTAAGAACCAAAGAAATTACAGAAGCAATTGATAGGCTCATGCTTGAAGTCTAATAAACATATTCTGAATCGAAGATTAGGATATATGTTTATTAGGTATTTTATGGTAAATAGCCTTACTGTTAAATAGAACACCGATGTAGCGCCACAATGAGAGGCAGGGCATCAAATAAAGATACCTGCCTTATAAATACTTAATTCAATTTAACATAATATACATAATACGCACTTAAAGC
>NZ_MCZK01000148.1 GCF_002875945.1 Vibrio lentus | reverse complement strand
CTAAGCGGAGAAGAGCCCTTTGATTTATTGAAAACAATAACAGACACTTACGCTAAAAGTGCATATCCAGAATCCAATTATAAATAACATCACTGGAAGAACATCAACGTACCTAGACTCCGATTACAAAGGATGCTGGCATTAAAACGAGTAAGGTACACAATAGGATATAAAGATGCGTTTCGCTTTCACCACATTAGCCGTATCGGTCGCGCTTGTCGCCGGATGCAGCAATCAAGGAATACCAACCATGAACCACTACTCTCAATCGCAACTTATCGCTCAGCAAACCAAAGCCCCCGTTGCTAAGAAAGTTCCTCATGCAATGACGATTCATGGTGACACTAGAATCGACGATTATTACTGGATGCGCGATGACGAACGCCAAGACCCAGAGATCTTGCAACACCTTGAGCAAGAGAATCAGTACGCAGAGACCGTGTTGAAACACACTGATGCATTACAAAAACAGTTATTTGAAGAGATCAAAGGCCGAATCGCGAAAGACGACAATTCAGTACCCGTTCGCAAAGGCAGCTACTTCTATTCGAATGAAGTCACAGGTGACAACGAATACGAAGTTCACTTACGTGCAAAAGACTTTGCAGGCACAGACAAGCAAGTCATCTTAGATGTTAACGCACTGGCAAAAGAACACGAATTCTTCAGTATTGGCGGCTTAACGATCAGCCCAAACGAAAACTTACTGGCCTATGGCGAAGATACACTGAGCCGCCGTGTTTACACCATCAAGATTAAAGACCTCACGACCGGTCAATATCTAACGGATGAAATTGAAGGTGCCTCGAGTTCAATTGCATGGCAAAACGACAACCAAGCCTTCTATTACATCAAGAAAGATCCGCAAACGTTGCTGGGTTATCAAGTTTTCCGCCATGTTTTAGGCACACCTCAGACAAACGATGATTTGATTTACGAAGAAACCGACACGGCTTACTACACTGGCTTAAGTAAGAGTAAAGATGGCCAACAGGTGTACATTTGGCACTCAAGCACAGAAACCAGCGGTGTTTCAGTCATAGATGCCAACGACCCACACGCGAGAGCGAAACCTTTTTACCTACAAGAAACGGGCATTGAGTACAGCATCGCTAAACTGGGTGACTGGTACTATATCTACACCAACTACCAAGCCGTCAACTTCCGTTTAATGAAAGTCACAACCGAAGACATGCACGACCGTTCAAAATGGGTTGATGTCATCCCAGCCGACGATAATACTCAACTTGTTGATTTCGAGTTGTTTGATGACCATCTTGTTTACGAGCAACGTGCAAATGGCTTATCTACAGTGAAAGTACGTCAACTATCAACGGGCAAAGAGTTCCCACTAGAGTTCAATGACGTCGCTTTTGCCGCTTACCTGACTGGTAACTATGAATTAGATAACTCAAAAGTTCGTGTCTACTACAGCAGCTTAACCACGCCAGGTACTTACTATGATTTCGATCTAAATTCAGGTGAATCCGAACTCATGAAGCAAACACCAGTATTAGGTGATTTCGAAGCGGATAATTACCAATCAGAGCGAATCATGGTGACGGCTCGCGATGGCAAGCAAGTGCCTGTCTCTTTGGTGTATCGCAAAGACTTATTCAAGAAAGACGGCACTAACCCAATCTACCAATATGGCTATGGCTCATACGGCTCAACGATTGAACCGACCTTCCGCTCAGCTCGTCTAAGCCTACTTGATCGAGGCTTCGTTTACGCGATCGCACATATTCGTGGTTCAGAAATGCTTGGTCGCCCTTGGTATGAGGACGGCAAAAAGCTGACCAAACAAAACACATTTAACGATTTTGTCGATGTAACCAAAGGGCTTGTTGAAGAAGGCTACGGAGCTCAAGATAAAGTATTTTCGGTGGGCGGCTCTGCTGGCGGTCTATTGATGGGCGCGATCATCAACCAAGCACCAGAACTGTACCGTGGTATTGGTGCTCATGTTCCGTTTGTAGACGTGGTAACGACCATGCTTGATGAATCGATTCCTCTAACCACAAACGAATATGACGAATGGGGCAATCCGAACGATAAAACCTACTACGATTACATGCTGGGTTACTCGCCATACGACAACATTAAGGTACAAAACTACCCGAACATGCTGGTAACAACAGGTCTGCATGACTCACAGGTACAGTACTTTGAACCAATGAAGTGGGTGGCGAAACTGCGTGAAATGAAAACAGACAACAATGTACTGCTGTTCAAAACCGATATGGAAGCCGGTCACGGTGGTGCTTCTGGTCGATTTAAACGATTGAAAGAAGACGCACTTGAATACGCTTTCTTTTTAGACTTGCTAAAGACTCAATAGATTCCGCGTGACTGTAGGTATTCACACAATTTTACGTCGCCATTTAGTCACTACAAAATGGCGACAGAAATTATTAAGCATGGTTAAATACGATGAACCATGGAATCAACCAAATCAAAAAACCTTTAGAACAAACAGTGACAAAGGTTTCCGAGAGGTATAAAAACAAATGAAAGTAATTAGCTTCAACATCAATGGCCTTAGAGCCCGCCTTCACCAACTGCAAGCGATTATCGACAAACACCAACCTGACGTGATTGGTCTTCAAGAGATAAAAGTACACGATGAAGCCTTCCCGCTCGCTGATGTTGAAGCGATGGGTTACAAGGTTTACTTCCATGGCCAAAAAGCGCACTACGGTGTGGCTATGCTATGTAAGCAGGAGCCCATCTCTGTGCAGAAAGGTTTTCCTACAGACAATGAAGACCATCAAAAGCGTATGATCATGGCGACTTTTGAAGACGAAAACGGTGAAAAAGTTACCGTGCTTAATGGCTACTTCCCTCAAGGGGATAACATCAAGCACGAGACTAAATACCCATACAAGCGTCAGTTCTACAAAGACTTGATGACTTACCTAAATGACTACCACAACAAAGATGAACAAGTCATTGTGATGGGCGACATTAACATCAGTCCTATCGACGCAGACATCGGCATCGGTGAACCTAACGCGAAACGTTGGTTGAAAACCGGTAAGTGTTCTTTCCAACCAGAAGAGCGCGAATGGCTGAAAACACTGATGGATTGGGGATTTGTAGACAGCTTCCGTTTACTACATCCAGAAGTAAACGATCAATACTCGTGGTTTGATTACCGCTCGAAAGGTTTCGTGGACAACCGCGGCCTACGCATTGATGTAGTACTTGCGACTCAGAAACTTGCTGATAAATGTACTGAAGCAGGCATCGATTACGAACTGCGTGGCATTGAAAAGCCATCTGATCACGCACCAATTTGGTCAACGTTCAAATAATATTGCTTGTTTAACTCGTTTTCTTGTTTAACTAGTTAAAAAGAAAGGAGAGTTGGAATTGCCCACCTCTCCTTTTTATATCCATCTTTATCGCTTAATCAAATTTGTTGTTACCGATTAATCAAAGTGGCCAAGCAGCACTTCCATCAACATCCAACGGATACTTCGCAAAATCATCCAAACAGTAACCCGTGTTCTCAGACGCAAAGTACTTAAGAGGCATAGCGGTTAAGCTCAAGCTTCCTACTTGCTGTTTCGCCTTATTCTCAAAGCTAAAGCCCCACATATCCAAGTACGCTCGCATATCTCGCTGAGTAACATAACTAATCGCGATCAATTGCCAATCATCACTAGAAATTGCTTTTACTTCTTCAAGTGTGTAATCCGAGAAACCTATCGAGCCTTTACCCGCATTCCATAGTTCTTCCGACTTTGCCAATCGATTAAACTCTCGCTCTATCGTGTGCAAACGTCCCAGTAAGTGCCAACCCGTTGTCAAAATCCCCTGCTCTTGCGCCAACATCATCATCTGGATATAGATTCTTGCACCCCAACTCCAATTCGCTTGGTTCTGAGCTGCCATATAGGCATTCGGATCGGCTTCTAAACGACTCTGTTTAAGCACTTCGAATTGACCTTTGAAGTCTAAACCTTGGCAAGCGGATATTTTTCCTGTCTCTTGGTAATAGCGAGACTTACTGTAATAAGAATAATAGTTCGTCGTTGAGTGACCTTCCCAGCCAGAGAAACGGAAGCGACTCTTCTCAAGCCCATGCCCTAATTCATGCAAATCACCATGCCCTAGAGGATCAAAAGACCAATAAGCATCGTAAGGGTTACCTGAGCAACCGTAACCACAGTTCGCTTGGTCGGCGTTCATGTGCTTCACAATATCAATGGTTTCAACCTGCCAACCCTGATTTTTTGCGTATTGCTGAACTTCCTCAATCACATCGATTCCCGGACCTTCAAAACCAGCAAGTGCATGAGGTAAGTTATGAACGTAACGCTCTGTCGCTAATGCCATGTCTTGTGGCTTATTCCAACGCGCTGGGCTCACCGAATCCTGCATCTTTTCCAGCTTTGAATGAACCTCAAACCCCGGAGTAATGAGTTCAGCCCAATCAAAGTTTCCTTCTTCAAGCTGTGCAACAAAACTGTCGTTGTCTGCTTCACTGCGCCAAACTGGATGCTGCGCTACATTTTCAAAACGCAATTCAACATCAATATCATTGGTATCAAAATGAACCTGCAGCGTTCCACCGTAAGCAGACGTCAGATAAATCGTCTCTCCCGGTTTTACGGGATAAGTGACCGAGGTTAAAAACTTTGGCCTAGCGTAACCGTCATTACCCGAAAACTCGTGTGTCGCACCGTTACGCAATGTATTGAATGCAATAGACGTAGCCACTTCGTTACTGTCTAAGCGAGTCACTTTAATCGTCTTACCCGGTAAGGCATACACTCCAGCGGATCGGAAGTGTCTCTTAGGCTCCAAGGCGATTGTTTTGGTTACGAGAGGAACGTTCTCAAAACTCTTAGTGCTAAAATTACCTAGACTTGGTTGTGCGGCATTATGTAGACGTCTGTTGTATACAGCGTAGTCACTATAATAAGAACGAAGAAAATCAATTCTCTCGGTTACACCTTTACCCATTGGGTACTGAACATCTTGACGGTAATGATCAGCGAGCAGCAGTAACAGCTTTTCATATTCGTAATCATCCGATACAAATAGGTCAACTTTCTTACTATCAAGCGATGTTAGGTGTGAACGAATACTGTTCGCCGCAATATAGAATTCTTCATCCATATTGGAATCATCAGGACAAGATTTGTCATCACACGTATTCAGGTCAACGGTAAAACTGTCATCTTTCAATCGCTGTAAAAGCGCTTGTTGTTGAGCAATATTATCCGGAATCTGATTAATAAGCTGTGTAGAGTCCCAATTAGACAGGCCGAGCTTGCGCCAATAGTTATCACCAACATAGGTCATGTGCATTTCAGAAAACAAGGCATTACCTAAGCCCGTCATGCCACCATCAAGATGCAGGTACAAAACAGGAATGTTCTTGCTGAACGCGAGGCGTACCCCCTTAAGAACATCGTCTATGCTATCGCCAGCATTAAGCTTTTGAGACAAGATCAACAAATCAGGGGGATTAGTTTCAAGACATTGGCTTAACTGACTGCCATCACAAGCATTGTCAACGTTGATAACCATAGAAGCGTTAACATTGTCGGTTAACCAGTTTCGTGTCGCTTGGTCATCAGGAAAATAATGAGACTGATCTAGCTGAGCTAAGACAACATTTTTAGGTGATTGTGTACCTGAAGCCCACCCAACTAAATTCTTCAGCCAAGTGTCCATCTCTTCATTGACCGAGTCAGGAAAACGCTGCTTAGTTCGAAACGGGTTACTTGCTAATGCGGCATAGCGACTGTTGTCTGATGTATAGCCAGCAATACCTATCACTAACTCTTGATCATCATACCCATCAATCATCGCTTTATTGGTCCTTAAGATGACATCGTTAAAACCATAGGTTGGCAAGATAATCGCAGCATCATGTGTTGGATCCCAGTAAAGGTTACTTAGAGGCTCGCCTTCCGAGTTTTGAGATAAAGCTTGTTTAATCAGATTGTAATCCGAGTTATATCGAGTCACTAATATTTGGCTCGCATCAATAAACTCATGAGAGTCCGTTACATAAGAAGCGTCACCTGTGGACAATGCCTTTTGCACCGCAGTTTGTGGGGTTGGTGTAATGCCAGGATCTCCGCTTCCGTCACCTTCATTACCTTCCCCACCAGAACCAGTTTGGGCACTTTCACCGCCGCTACCACCTCCGCATCCTAAAAGTGATAAGGCGATAACACAAAGAACCAAATTGGATAGTAAGTTACTCTTTTTCATCATTATTCCATACAACAACAAAATTTCGCTGAGTCTATCTATAGTTAACTCTAAAGCAATTATTCTAATGAATGCGTGGACGCTATTTGAAGCAAGTTAACTATTTTTAAAAACCCTCAGTTAACGCGCTCTTTCTTCCGCCGAAAAATTAAAGAACAGTAGTTTTGACGATATAAAAAACGGCGCTATGAAAGCGCCGTTTGTTTAACTGAAACTGTTGCTGTGTACTTATTAGCTAAGCGGTCTTAGGTAAGCTAGGAAACGTTTCTCTGCGAATTTGAAAATCGCGATGATGATAAACGTGAGCGCCATGTAGAACAGACCTGCTGTTAAGAAAGATTCGAATGGAGCGTAGTAACGTGAGTTAACCAAACGTGCTGCACCCGTCAGATCCATAATCGTTACAATACCTGCAACTGCTGAACCGTGAAGCATGAAGATAACTTCATTACTGTAAGCCGGTAACGCTCGACGAAGAGCACTTGGCAGAATGATACGGCGGTATGTCTTCGGTGTACTCATGCCATATGCTTTTGCTGCTTCAACTTCACCTTTTGGTAAGCCGTTAATCGCACCGCGAATGATTTCAGCTGTGTATGCCGATGTGTTAAGGATGAATGCCACCAAAGCACAAAACCATGCATTTTCCCATAGTGTATCTTTTACAGGGAAGAACTGATCCATTCCGTAGTAAATCAGGTACAACTGAACCAGCAGCGGCGTACCACGGAAGAAATAGATAAATGACCACGCTGGTGCGTTAATCAACATATTTGGGCTGTTACGAGAGATAGCTAATGGTATGGCAACGAATAAGCCAATAACCAAAGCAACACAAACCATCCAAGCCGTTGTCCATAAACCACTAAGGTAAATTGGCAGGCTTTCAATTATCAATGAAAAGTCCATAACTACCTCGCGTGGATACTAAATTTGCGTTCAACAAGCTTGAGTAGCCCTGTCGATACACTAGTGAAGAATAAGAAAATAAGCGCCACTGACATGTAGAAGGTAAATGGCATTTTGGTTGAGCCTGCTGCCAACGCGCTAACACGTACCATATCTTCTAAGCCGATAATGGATACCAGAGCGGTCGTTTTAAGCAATACTAACCAGTTGTTGCCGAAACCCGGTAAAGCATGACGGATCATTTGCGGAAGCAGGATACGACGGAACGCTAATACAGGGCCCATACCATAGGCCTTTGCCGCTTCCATCTCACCGCTATCAACAGCCATGATGGCGCCACGGAATGTTTCAGCCATGTAAGCACCGAAGATAAAGCCAATCGTTAATACACCAGCAATAAATGGGCTGACATCAATGTAATCAGGTAAGTAAGCAGTCCACTCATGGTTAGGGTCACTCGACGTGAACCATTCATTGAGCCACTCATTGATGGAATACAAACTGTTGTTTAAAAGGATTTGTCCACCAAAGAAAATCAACATCATCAATACGAGATCAGGAATGCCTCGAATAACGGTTGTGTAGAGGGTTGCGATAGCACGAGCCCAGCGATACGGCGCCAGTTTTGCTAAGGCACCTAGCATACCAAGAACCATAGCTAAAATTAGCGACAGCAAGGCAACTTCGATTGTAAGCACCGCCCCTTTCAGGATCGAAGCTTCATATCCTTGTAAATCAAACATAATGAATTCCAACAGAACTGCGAAAAAGTTGGTAAGACAGGGAGAGGAGAACCTCTCCCTTAAGAAGTGACGCTAGAGATTACTTGCCGTATACGTCGTAGTTGAAGTACTTAGCCGCGATATCTTGGTAGATGCCTTTTTCACGTAGTGAAAGGATTGCAGCATCTAGCTGTTTAGTCAGATCTTTGTCTTGCTTGCGTAGTGCAATACCAAAACCTTCACCGAACCATTTAGGATCCGTTAGTGATGGGCCAACAAACTCATAAGCTTCGCCACCGGCTTTGTTTAATACGCCTTCTTCAAGAGCAGACGCATCACCAAGTACAGCAACAACACGGCCGTTTGCTAGATCAAGATAAGCTTCGTCGAATGAACCGTAACGAACGATCTCTACTGAGTCACCGTAGTTGTCTGTTAGGTACTTATCGTGAGTTGTCGCACGTTGAACTGCGATTTTTTGACCACTTAGGTCATCAAAGTTAAGTCCAGCGTCTTTTTTAGCGATGAATTTGTTCGGGATAAGTGCGTACTTACCAGTAAAGTCGATTTTTTTCTTACGTTCTTCTGTAATCGACATTGCCGCGATGATCGCATCATATTTACGAGCAAGTAGAGAAGGAATAATGCCATCCCAATCTTGCGCTACGATCTTACACTTAACCTGCATTTCAGTACAAAGTGCGTTCGCCATATCGACATCAAAGCCTTTTAGTGAACCATCAGCTTCAGTCCAGCTAAATGGAGGGTAAGCACCTTCAATACCGAAGCGTACTGTTTTCCATTCTTTTGCTTGAGCTACGCCCGTTGCAGCAGTTGCAGCAAGTGCCGCTACTAATAACCACTTTTTCATATCCCTACTCCTGTGATTTAGGTTTTTATGTTGTACTAGTTTTTAATATTGTGTTTGTTGTTACTTATTAAACGACTTGTTGTGTTTTATTGCTTATACCGCTGCCATTGACCTTAGCAACAGTATTTCAATTTGGGTTCACTTCAATCGAGCTGCGTATGCAAACTGCTTTTAGTAGATTGAGGAGATAAATTGCTGTAAACGCTCTGATTCAGGTGCCGTAAACAGTTTAGCTGGATCGCCCTGTTCTTCCACCAGACCTTGATGTAGGAACATCACATGGTTAGATACGTCACGAGCAAAAGCCATTTCATGTGTTACCACAAGCATGGTTCTTCCTTCTTCTGCTAGATCGCGCATTACACCAAGAACTTCCCCAACTAACTCAGGGTCAAGTGCAGAGGTTGGTTCATCGAATAACATTACTTCAGGATCAACCGCTAGCGCTCTTGCAATCGCAGCACGCTGTTGTTGTCCGCCAGACAAATGGCCTGGGTAGTAATCTTTACGTTCATACAGTCCTACTTTCTTCAGTAGCAGCTCAGCATTTTCAATCGCTTGTGCTTTAGGTACGCCTAAGACATGAACGGGTGCTTCGATAACATTTTCGAGAACGGTCAGGTGAGACCATAGATTGAAGCCTTGAAAAACCATAGCCAAACGAGAACGGATTCGTTGAACTTGTTTTTCATTTGCAGGAACAGAAACGCCTTGACGGTTATTTTTCATCTGAATTAACTCGCCATTAACCCAAATTTCGCCAGCAGTAGGTGTTTCTAAGAGGTTGATACATCTAAGGAAAGTACTTTTACCCGATCCTGAAGATCCGATAATCGATACTACATCGCCTTTATGCGCAGAAAGTGAAATTCCCTTTAAAACTTCATTTTGACCAAACGTTTTGTGTAGATCCTTTATGTCCAGCGCCGGTACATCTTTCATGCGCTTTCTCTCCCAAGTTTGTGAAAATGCAAGGTACTCCGACCTTTTCATGCGATACAAACTAGCACCACACGAAACAACATGCAACAAATTATTAACCTAATAAATCGGAATAAATAGCGATTCACTCTGACTTATTATGCAAAAGGTAGCGTTTTCACCTCAATTTAATGAATGAGTTCTATCAATAAGCTGTAATTACACGCCTTACATTGTTTAAATAAAGTTAATCAAAATGAGATTCTCGTAGCTTGATGCCTCACAAGAAAAACAAGTTTTGTGAACTTAGATATGTCGAGATCAGCAAAATATAATCTGCGCGTTCAACACAACACACTCAGCATAAAGCACAATTATTTTAAGGTTATTACATTGTAAGCATTTCACCGGGAGCAGTTGGGAAACAAGTAATAGTGAAATAACTCGGTAAGAATTGGGCATTGAGCTCAAGTCATGGCGACACAGGCTCGGAGAAGATAGGTAAACGTCAGTTTGTGAAAACAAATTACATGATTCATCAATGGGAAGTTAACGAAACGCTTCGTTTTGTAGCTTTCTTTCACATACACTCATAAAGTGATCAAGATCAATCACCCTAAAGGGTAAGCTTGTTAGACTCCTCAGCACACAATAAGGCATTAAAAATGCCAAACATTTCTTTTAACTTAGCTGCATAAAGCACATCAAAAGCGTGCAACATAATGTTAATAAGTTATAACTAAGAAATAACGCAATTACGCAATTACGCGAACTTATAGAATTCAATTTTAGAATTACTAACATAAAAATATGAGGAATCTATGTCAGACGTTGTCAATAATGCGAACTCTGAAGTAGAAGAGAAAAGCTATAAAGAGCTTCACCGCCCTGCTTCTGAATTTGAGAGCCGCTCAGATTACTTAGATCACGAACTTCAAATCATGAAGCCTCGTCGTTTTGGCCTAAACCTTCCTGGTCGTGACTTCCGTTTTGAACTTGAAGATCTTGTTCCTGCACTTGCTGGTACCATTGGTATCATCGCGATGTATTCTGCAGTAATGATGTCTTGGGCTGATGGCCTAACTCAAGCTTGGGATCACGTAAACCTTGGTAAAGAGTTTGCGATTGAAGTCGCTCGTGTAGAGATGCTTATCCCTGCACTTCTATTCTGTATTCTTGCTTCAGGCTTCTTTAACCCTAAAGCTAACCTTGCCGGCAACCACGGCCCAATGATCCCACTTATTGGTACTATCGCATTAGCGGGTGCCCACCCTCTTGCATTGGCGATCCTAATCGGTGTCTTTGGTCTAATCCTAAGTTTCCTAAAAGGCGGCTCAAAACTGGTTAACCTCACCTCCGAAGGTACGGCAGGTGGTTTGTTAATCTTCTTGGGTCTCACTGGCACCATGAGCCAAATCAACTCTATCCAAGCTTGGGCGGTTGGTCTTCAATCTTCAACAGTTGAAGCAGGCAGCATGGGTTATGTTGGTTTAATCGTTCTTGCTGTGACCATTGCTATTTACGCTTTCCTTGCAAAAGTGAACAAGCGTTGGTTGGCAATTCCAGTTTGTGCATTTACCGGCCTAGTTATCGCGCTTGTTCTGGGTGCTGGTTTCGATATTGTTTTCGAAACAGAAATGGGCATTCCAAACCTGAACCCAGTTTACTGGTGGGGTTCGACTTCTGAAGGTTGGATGCTTGGCCTGCCAAACGTAGAGCACTTCATTGCTTCTCTGCCTTTCGCAATCCTTGCAGTTGCGATGTGGTCACCTGATTTCCTAGGTCACCGTATCTTCCAAGAACTGAACTACCCTAAAAAATCTGAAAAAGTACTGATGGACGTAGATGACACAATGACTATGTGTTCTGTTCGTCAAATGGTCGGTACTGCGGTTGGTGGTGGTAACATCACATCTTCTTGGGGTACTTACATGATCCCAGCAGCAATCGCGAAACGCCCTATCCCTGGCGGCGCAATCTTACTTGGTTCTCTATGTATTATTGTTGCAATCCTTGGCTTCCCTATGGATGTAGCAGTATGGCCACCAGTAATGCGTGTTGCGCTACTTGTAGGTGTATCTCTACCTCTTCTTGAAGCGGGTATGCAGATGGTTAAGGATTCAAAAGATTCACAAGCGGCTGGTATCTGTATCTTTGGTTCAGCAGTTGTTAACCCTGTATTAGCTTGGGCTTTAACAATGCTGCTTGATAACAACGGTCTGATTGGTGATAAAGAGCGTGCGAAGCGTCTATCATTTGTCGACAAGATTGTTATCCCAGTCGGTGTTCTAGTTATCTGTCTAGTAGCAATGCTTGCAGTTGGTATGCTAGAAAGCCAGTATGGTCTAAAAGCTTGGCTATAATGGTCTTTACTACACAAAAGTAGTATTGAGACTAAAAAAAAGTTTGGGTGGCAACCCCTGCCACTCAAATTTTTTCAACTTTTTTTGGCATTTATTGATTTAGTTTAAGGTTTGCAGGAATTTTTTAGCGTAGTCTTGAATTCATAGAGTAAAGACAACATATAAAAAGTAGTGACAATATATATAACCATATGAAGCTTATATGCTCATATATATTGTTATTAATAAGAGTGTACTACCCTTACGAGGGGCGCTGGCTCAACAGTGTTAAGTACGAATTTTTTCTACTAAAAAGGTAGGTATGTCATGGCAGAGCAATTTGCTAAAGCTTGGGAAGATTTTGCTGCAGGTGAGTGGCAAAGCGAAGTAAACGTTCGTGATTTCATTCAAAAGAACTACACGCCGTATGAAGGCGACGAGTCTTTCCTAGTTTCTGAAGGTACTGAGGCGACTAATACGCTTTGGGCTTCGGTAATGGAAGGTATCAAACAGGAAAACGCAACTAAAGCACCTGTAGATTTCGATACTTCTGTTATCTCTACCATCACTTCTCATGATGCGGGCTACATCCAAAAAGACCTTGAAACAATTGTTGGTCTACAAACTGAAAAACCACTAAAACGTGCAATCATCCCTAACGGTGGTGTACGTATGGTTGAAGGTTCTTGTAAAGCATACGGTGAAACTCTTGACCCGATGGTTTCAAAAATCTATTCAGAATACCGTAAAACGCACAACGCTGGTGTTTTCGATATCTACACGCCTGATATCCTAAAATGTCGTAAGTCTGGTGTTCTGACTGGTCTTCCTGATGCTTACGGCCGTGGTCGTATCATTGGTGATTACCGTCGCGTAGCACTTTACGGTATTGATTTCCTAATGAAAGACAAAGCGGCTCAATTCGCTTCTCTACAAGAGCGTTTCGAGAACGGCGAAGATCTTGCAGCTACAATGCAACTGCGTGAAGAGATCTCTGAGCAACATCGTGCTCTAGGTCAAATCAAGCAAATGGCAGCGACTTACGGCTTCGATATCTCTGAGCCAGCTCAATCTGCTCAAGAAGCGATTCAGTGGACTTACTTCGGCTACCTAGCTGCTGTTAAATCTCAAAATGGCGCTGCAATGTCTCTAGGTCGTACTTCGACTTTCCTAGACATCTACCTAGAGCGTGATATCGCTGCTGGTAAAATTACAGAAGACCAAGCTCAAGAAATGATCGACCACTTCGTAATGAAGCTGCGTATGGTTCGTTTCCTACGTACTCCTGAGTACGATGAGCTATTCTCTGGCGACCCAATCTGGGCAACAGAGTCTATGGGTGGTATGGGTATCGACGGTCGTACGCTAGTAACGCGTTCGAACTTCCGTTTCCTTAACTCTCTATACACAATGGGTCCTTCTCCAGAACCAAACATCACTGTTCTTTGGTCTGAGCAACTGCCTGACGGCTTCAAACGTTTCTGTGCGAAGGTATCTATCGATACCTCTTCTATCCAGTACGAAAATGATGACCTAATGCGTCCTGACCTTGATTCTGATGATTACGCAATCGCTTGTTGTGTATCACCAATGATCGTTGGTAAGCAAATGCAGTTCTTCGGCGCTCGTGCTAACCTTGCAAAAACTATGCTTTACGCAATCAACGGCGGCGTTGATGAGAAGCTTAAAATGCAAGTTGGCCCAGTTGGCGACAAGATCACTGACGAAGTACTTAACTACGATGACGTAATGGGTCGCCTAGACACATTCATGGACTGGTTAGCTAAGCAATACGTGACTGCACTAAACAGCATCCACTACATGCACGACAAGTACAGCTACGAAGCGTCTCTAATGGCTCTTCATGACCGTGACGTTCGTCGTACTATGGCTTGTGGTATTGCTGGTCTGTCTGTTGCTGCTGACTCACTGTCTGCAATTAAGTTTGCTAAAGTGAAGCCAATCCGTGATGAAGACGGTATCGCAACTGACTTCGAAATCGAAGGCGATTACCCTAAATACGGTAACAACGACTCTCGTGTAGATGATATTGCTTGTGAACTAGTTTCTACGTTCATGAACAAGATCCGTAAGCTTAAGACTTACCGTAACTCTATCCCTACACAGTCAGTTCTTACTATCACGTCTAACGTGGTTTACGGTAAGAAAACAGGTAACACTCCAGACGGTCGTCGTGCTGGCGCTCCTTTCGCTCCTGGTGCAAACCCAATGCACGGTCGTGATGAGAAAGGCGCTGTAGCTTCACTAACGTCTGTAGGTAAACTACCGTTTGCTGACGCACAAGATGGTATCTCTTACACGTTCTCTATCGTGCCAAACGCATTAGGTAAAGAACAAGACAGCCAACGTGCTAACCTTGCAGGCCTAATGGATGGTTACTTCCACCACGAAGCTGGCATTGAAGGTGGTCAACACCTTAACGTTAACGTTCTTAACCGCGAAACTCTAGAAGACGCAGTTAAGCACCCAGAGAAATACCCTCAGCTAACAATCCGTGTTTCTGGTTACGCTGTACGCTTCAACTCTCTGACTACAGAGCAGCAAGCTGACGTAATCGCACGTACATTTACTGAGTCTCTATAAGCTCACGCTAAATAGATAAGTAAAATGATATTAGCCCCGCCAATGTGCGGGGCTTTTTTATATCACCCAGAAATTTATTATTTCGTCTTCACTATACGAAACGTCAGATTGAGCAAAAAACCCGTCATCTATTCACTTTTTTTTCACACCTAAACTCTAATTACGGTACTATCTTGGTTCATAATTTAAGAGTAACTGCTCCATGAAATACCTGCGTTGTTTACCCCTGATCCTTCTCTCTTTTTCATCTTTAGCATCTGAGCGTTCTACGCTAACTTTCGCTTTAGATAATGATGGTATTTTTGGTGTCGACCAAGACTATACCAATGGCTTATTTCTGGGTTACACATCGTCAAGTATTACGCCATACAATTGGGTGAAACCATTGAGTCTTTCCTACTGGGGCGCAAGCTCTCTAGATAAATGGGAAATCACCATTGGCCACAAGATGTATACGCCTTCTGATATTGAAGCAGAAGAACCTCTTGCCAATGATCGCCCATACGCAGGTTACCTGCATACAGAATTCAACTACATCAGCTTGAACCCACAACAAGCTCAACGTTTTAACATCACGTTTGGTACCACAGGCGAACGCGCACTGTCTGAAGATGCTCAAAAGCTGGTTCACTCGATCACGAAATCAGATGAGCCTATGGGTTGGGAATATCAAGTTGATGATGAGTGGGCGGGGAGCGTTGGTTACTTAAGTCATTTCAACCTAATGCGTAATCAAGCACTAGCAAATACAGACTTCGAGATCTCTAACGTTTCAGAAATTAATGTGGGTAACTTTAGAAGTGATATCCAAACAGGCTTCATGTTCCGTTGGGGTACCGACTTAGGTGGTAACTTTGGCGCGGCTAACATCAGCACTGAAAACCCATTTAAAGCTGGCATGATTGGCGCATCCAACACAGGTTGGTTTACCTATGCTGGCCTTGAAGGACGTTACCGATTTAACGACCTCACTATCGAGGGTGACCGCTCTGGGATCGAAGATAATTGGCCAAACCCTGAACAATACGATGTCACTCTAGAGAACATCCAAGCGACAGCCGTACTGGGTTTTGCTTGGTATAACCAATACGTTGGTGCCTCCTTCGCGCTAACGGCAAAAACACCGGATTACGAAGAAGCGAAAGAATCAATTTACACCACTGGTGGCATAACTATGTTTGCTTTCTTCTAACCACCAGCAAGGGCTTTCGTCCTTTACTTTTCCAGTTTAATAAAGGCAATCATCTTCACAGGTGATTGCCTTTCTTTTTAAAGACCTCGTTACCATTTGACCCTATTTTATGTACCGTTTTTGTAATAAAATAAACGGTATAAATTCCTCTACGAGAATAGCTCATGTCTACAACTGGTCGCATTCACTCATTCGAATCTTGTGGTACCGTCGATGGCCCTGGTATCCGCTTCATCGTGTTTCTTCAAGGCTGCTTAATGCGTTGTATGTACTGCCATAATCGCGATACATGGGATCTTCATGACGGAAAGGAAGTAACGGTCGAAGAGATCATCAGCGAAGCAAAATCATACCGTCATTTCATGAAAGCCTCTGGTGGTGGTATCACCTGTTCTGGTGGCGAAGCGATGCTACAACCTGAGTTTGTTCGTGATTTTTTCCGCGCAGCTCAAGCTGAAGGCATTCACACTTGTCTTGATACTAATGGCTACATTCGTAAGCACACAGAAGTGGTTGATGAAGTACTCGAAGCCTCTGATCTAGTGATGCTTGATCTTAAACACATGCGAGATGAGATTCACCACGATTTCATTGGTGTATCGAATAGACGTACTCTGGATTTCGCACGCTACCTGCACAAAATCGGTAAGAAGACTTGGATTCGCTATGTGATTGTTCCTGGCTACACGGATACGCCTGAAGATGCTCATCTTCTTGGTGAGTTCATCAAAGACATGGATAACATCGAGAAAGTAGAACTGCTTCCATACCACAAACTTGGTGCTCATAAATGGGAAGCGCTGGGTTACGACTACCCGCTTGAAGGTACAAACCCGCCAAGCAAAGAAAAAATGGATGAGATTGTCGCTGTTCTTAGTCAGTACCATTCAAACGTAAAATACTAATACTGCTAAAGTTCGAATAAAGACGGTGCTCAACCTCTATTTTAAACGCCTCAATTTCGATTGGGGCGTTTTGTTTTATGGTTATACCAATCGTAGTAAATAACTGGTCATCCTAACTGGTTAAAACGCTCAATAACTGCGTTAGAAATTTTGATTGTAGAATAACTACTTATCGACACTCTTTGTCTAATAGAGCCGCCTTGTTCTCAAGCCTTTTTCCTGCGCTATTTATGATCACTTACTTACTGTGATTGGTATTAAAACTATCCTTTCACTTTTCTTTACAACTTTTGTTTATCAATTCAAAAAATCATATTAAATCCGTGTTGAGATCATGTTTCCACTCGTAGGAATGCTGTTACTCTTACTGCAACAAAAGAATACAACATTTAGTTTTTTAGTGAGGCTCCTCCCATGGAAATGACCAATGCTCAGCGTCTAATTCTATCAAATCAATATTACCTAATGTCTCAAATGGATCCTGAGAACTCAGCTAAATACCAACGTCTACAAACAGTTGTAGAGCGCGGTTACGAACTTCAAATGCGTGAACTGAACAAAGAATTTGGTTGTTTGACTGAAGCAGAATGTCGCGAAGTTATCGACATCATGGAGATGTACCATGCCATGCAAGAGTCGAACAAAATGCTAGCAGAACAAGAGCGTGCTGAAGTTGATCAACGCCGCCTACAGTTCCTAGGTTTTGATATCGCTTCTGAAGCACAAATCGTACATTACGTGCGTTTCCTTGTTGATTCTGAAGGTCTTTACCCTCAATTCGACAAAGCAGATCACCACTTCAACAGCCAAATGCCAATGCTAGATAAATACCGCCGTATGCTAACAACATGGCGCAATTGCCCTCGTCAGTATCACCTATGTGCAACAGAGCTATCTCAAATCTTTAACGCTTAATACTTTAAGACATAAGCTTTAACTTGGCTTATAACAGTTTCAAAAAAAGGGTTACTCATCATGAGTAACCCTTTTTTAATGTTCGTATTTAAACAGACAAAAACAAATAACTAGAAGACGTAAGCAACACCGACGTTAGCAGCCATGTTAATGCCACTTTCAAGTATTGGG
This sequence comes from Vibrio lentus, assembly GCF_002875945.1. Lineage (GTDB taxonomy): Bacteria > Pseudomonadota > Gammaproteobacteria > Enterobacterales > Vibrionaceae > Vibrio > Vibrio apostichopi. Next base: position 77,193 of record NZ_MCZK01000148.1, on the reverse strand, counting down.
CTGTTCTCAATGTCACCTTCAAGGTTGGTATAACGAACACCGCCAGTCACTCGGATATTTGGCGTCACGTGTAAATAACCACCTAAACCAATAAAATACTGACCGTCCCAGTCTGCATCGAATTCATCCAAATTGGTTCTCGCCGCTTCTGATGAGCTCACTCCATACAGGTGATTATTCAAACGTTCACTGTTATAGGCATAGCCAATAGAGGGGGTAATCGCCCAACCATTGCGACGAATCGGTAAACGCCATGCCGCTTCCGCATAGATACCATTGTGCCTAAACCCTAAGTCAGAGCCTGCTGTCGCTTCAAACATACCCACCAAGGTGATCACTTGGTAGCTGATACCACCTAACACTGATGCTTTACGTTCATCTAATTTTTGAATATCAACGTTATCAGAATCACCCGGCTTTAATGTTCTCGAATCATAAACCGCTCGAAACACGATATTCTGTGGTGAGCCCGCTGGAAGTAAGCGATAGCCCGCACTGAATCCACGCATGAAAAAGTGCTCGCCTTCATAGCCAACCATAGGGATCACCGCTCGATTTGAAGGAGTGTCTTTATAGACCGCTGGAGAATAAGAAGCTGCAACGCCAAGTGACCACTGTGAGATTCTCGCGTGTACGTTTGTCGTTACTAATATTGCGGCACCGATGACGACCGTTTTTAACCAATTATTCTTCACTTTCTCTACCTATTTTTTAAGCAATTTTTGATAACGCCGCGCATTATATGGCATTCCATTCCAAAAAATCAATAAGACTCAGTGATACATCTAATACACACAAATCCACAGCAAGAATTATAAAGCGTCCTAAAATCACAAAACAAACGGCTAGCGAACCTCGAATACAAAATAATTTGATTCGACTTGCCTCAAGTTGCCTATTGCTTTCGTAAGCCTATTCACACGCAAAATTGTAAATAAATACATAATTGTTAAGCAAAATTGTGGAAGCGGGTCTAATCTTAAAATGTAGGGAGAGCCTATTTTTCAATCGCTCATCAGTTTTGACTGGTTAACAAGGGGAATGTGACTATGAGTATTTTTGACCACTATCAATCACGTTATGAAGCAGCCAAGGAAGAAGAGCTCACATTGCAAGAGTTCTTAGGGCTGTGTAAAGACGATAAAAGTGCTTACGCTAACGCTGCTGAGCGCTTACTACTGGCCATCGGCGAACCGGAGGTTATAGACACCGCTCAAGACCCCCATCTAAGTCGTATTTTCTCGAACCGTGTCATATCGCGCTACAGCGAATTTAAAGATTTCTATGGCATGGAAGATGCGATTGAACAGATTGTTTCTTACCTAAAACACGCTGCACAAGGCTTAGAAGAACGCAAACAGATCCTTTATCTACTTGGCCCTGTGGGTGGTGGTAAATCTTCTCTTGCTGAAAAGCTAAAAGCACTGATGCAAAAACTGCCAATCTATGTGCTGTCTGCTGATGGTGAGCGAAGCCCTGTAAATGATCACCCCTTCTGTCTGTTCGACGTAAACGAAGATGGAGATCTTTTGAAAAAAGAGTATGGAATAGAGAAGCGCTACATACGCTCTATCATGTCACCTTGGGCAGCTAAACGCCTCCATGATTTCGGTGGCGATATTTCTAAATTTAAAGTCATCAAACTACGTCCTTCAATCCTCGACCAAGTTGCGATCGCGAAGACCGAGCCGGGTGATGAAAACAACCAAGATATCTCTTCACTTGTAGGTAAAGTCGATATTCGTAAACTTGAGCATTTCTCTCAAGATGATCCGGATGCCTACAGCTACTCTGGTGCGCTTTGTAAAGCCAACCAAGGTGTGATGGAATTCGTGGAAATGTTCAAGGCGCCAATCAAAGTCTTGCACCCACTACTGACCGCCACGCAAGAAGGTAACTTCAACGGTACCGAAGGGCTTTCTGCGCTGCCGTTTGATGGCATGATTTTGGCTCACTCGAATGAGTCAGAGTGGCAAACTTTCCGTAACAACAAGAACAATGAAGCCTTCCTTGACCGTGTCTACATTGTAAAAGTTCCTTACTGTCTACGCGTCTCTGAAGAAGTGAAGATCTACCAGAAATTGCTTGAGCACAGTGAACTCTCCAATGCACCATGTTCACCAAGTACACTCGCTCTGCTATCGCAATTCAGCATCCTTTCGAGACTGAAAGAACCTGAAAACTCTTCTCTGTTCTCAAAAATGCGTGTTTACGATGGTGAAACCCTTAAAGACACCGATCCAAAAGCGAAGAGCTATCAAGAATACCGAGACTATGCCGGCGTTGACGAAGGCATGTCTGGGCTATCAACGCGTTTCGCCTTTAAAATTCTGTCTCGCGTGTTCAACTTCGACCAAGCCGAAGTGGCGGCAAACCCGGTTCACTTGTTCTACGTTATTGAACAACAAATCGAACGTGAGCAGTTCCCTCAAGAAACCGCCGAGAAGTACCTTGAGTTCTTGAAAGGATACTTAGTACCGCGTTACGTAGAGTTCATTGGTAAAGAAATTCAGACTGCTTACCTAGAGTCTTACTCTGAGTACGGACAGAATATCTTCGACCGTTACGTCACCTACGCTGACTTCTGGATTCAAGACCAAGAGTACCGTGATCCAGAAACAGGACAGCTATTTGACCGTGCTTCTCTGAATGCTGAACTAGAGAAAATCGAGAAAACAGCTGGGATCAGTAACCCTAAAGACTTCCGAAATGAGATTGTGAACTTTGTGCTTCGTGCCAAAGCCAACAATAACGGTCAAAACCCAGTTTGGACGAGCTACGAGAAACTGCGCACTGTGATTGAGAAGAAAATGTTCTCCAACACAGAAGAGCTACTTCCTGTTATTTCGTTCAATGCTAAGACCTCAACGGATGATCAGAAAAAACATGACGACTTCGTTGCTCGTATGATGGAAAAAGGCTACACCGAGAAACAAGTTAGGTTGCTATCCGAGTGGTACCTAAGAGTTCGTAAATCCTCATAACCAAACTGTATTGAGCTGTTCAAGTGAGCAGCTCGTACTAATCAATAACTTTATAACCCAATAACTCTTATACCCGAATAAAAAGTAGGATCGTGACATCAGCTGAGAGGGAGTTCTATGGCACAATTTATCGATCGGAGGCTCAATGGCAAGAATAAGAGTGCTGTAAATAGACAGCGCTTCTTAAGACGCCATAAAGAGCAAATCAAAGAATCTGTGGCCGATGCAGTCAACCGACGCTCAATCACCAATACTGAAACGGGTGAAGACGTTACTATTCCTCATAAAGACATCAAAGAGCCTAGCTTTCACCAAGGCCAAGGTGGCATAAGAGAGCGCGTTCACCCAGGTAATGACCAGTTCATCACAGGCGACAAGATCGAACGCCCTAAAGGTGGCGGTCAAGGTGGCGGTTCAGGTCAAGGTGATGCAAGCCCTGATGGTGAAGGCCAAGACGAATTTACCTTCCAAATATCAAAGGATGAGTACCTAGACATTCTCTTTGAGGATCTAGCTCTACCTAATCTAGAAAAAAATCAGGTCAATAAAATCACGGAATGGAAGATACACCGCTCTGGTTACCAAAGCGCGGGGATTCCATCCAACATCGCCATTGTCCGATCTCTACAACAATCTCTCGCTCGCAGAACGGCGATGACAGCGGGTAGAAAGCGTGAATTGAATGTACTGATGGAGCAGCTCGACCAAGTTAAAATGACTGAGCCTGCACAACCCTTTGAAGAAACACGTCTAAAAGAAGAGATCGCCGAACTGCGTAAACGCATTGAGAGCGTGCCATTCATTGATACCTTCGATTTACGCTACAAAAACTATGAGAAGCGCCCTATTCCATCTAGCCAAGCGGTCATGTTCTGCTTAATGGATGTGTCGGGTTCAATGGACCAAGCAACCAAAGACATCGCTAAGCGCTTTTATGTGCTGCTCTACCTGTTCTTGAACCGTACTTATGAAAACGTCGATGTGGTGTTTATTCGTCACCATACTCAGGCTAAAGAAGTCGACGAGCATGAGTTCTTCTATTCGCAAGAGACTGGTGGCACCATCGTTTCTAGTGCACTGAAATTAATGAAAGAGATTGTCGCAGACCGTTATCCTGCTAATGAGTGGAATATCTACGCTGCACAAGCTTCTGATGGAGATAATTGGGCTGATGACTCCCCTCGCTGTAAAGAACTGCTGGTCAATACGTTATTACCGACTTGCCAATATTACTCTTACATCGAGATTACGCGCCGTTCACACCAAACACTTTGGCATGAGTACGAGAAGCTAGAAGCGAGCTTCGATAACTTCGCCATGAAGAACATTAAAACGGTGGATGATATTTTTCCTGTGTTTAGAGAACTGTTCCAGAAAGAGACAGCGTAAGGGGGCTTGCCATGACAGCGAAATCAAACGTTGCAGAAAAATCAAACATTGCCGATAGAGACAAGGCGACACAGAAGAGAAACGACAAGATGCTGCCTGATGGTCCAGATTGGACGTTCAACCTCTTAGAGCAATATCACGTAGAAATTAAGCGTGTGGCGCAGCATTACCGTTTAGACACTTACCCGAACCAGATTGAAGTGATTACCTCTGAGCAGATGATGGATGCTTACTCGAGTATTGGTATGCCCATCAACTACAACCACTGGTCTTTTGGTAAGAAGTTCATCCAGACAGAGCAAAACTACAAACACGGCCAAATGGGCTTAGCGTACGAAATCGTGATCAACTCAGATCCGTGTATCGCTTACTTAATGGAAGAGAACACGGTCACCATGCAAGCGTTAGTAATGGCGCACGCCTGTTACGGCCATAACTCATTCTTTAAGGGTAATTACCTGTTCCAAACTTGGACGGATGCAAGCTCGATTATCGACTACCTCTTGTTCGCGAAAAAATACATTACCGATTGCGAAGAAAAATACGGTGTAGCTGAAGTCGAGAAACTTCTCGATTCTTGTCATGCACTCATGAACTACGGCGTAGACAGATACAAACGTCCAGAGAAGATTTCCATTGCGGAAGAGACAGCAAGACAAGAAGAACGTGAAGCTTATCTGCAATCTCAAGTGAATGAGCTTTGGAGAACCGTTCCTCAAAACAAAAGCAAGGAAGAAGAAACCAAGATACGTTTCCCTAGTGAGCCTCAAGAAAACATTCTCTACTTTATTGAGAAGAACGCTCCACTGCTTGAACCTTGGCAACGTGAGTGTGTTCGTATTGTTCGCAAGGTAAGCCAATACTTCTATCCTCAGAAACAAACGCAAGTAATGAATGAGGGCTGGGCAACCTTCTGGCATTACACCATTCTTAACCACCTTTACGACGAAGGCTTGGTGAGTGATAAGTTCATCTTAGAGTTCCTACACAGTCACACCAGTGTGGTTGCTCAACCCGCCTACAACAGCCCTTATTTCAGTGGGATAAATCCTTATGCACTTGGCTTTGCGATGTTTAGAGACATCCGACGCATCTGTGAAGAGCCAACCGATGAAGATAAGGAGTGGTTCCCTGAATTAGCCGGAAGTGATTGGTTAGAGGCCGTGCACTTTGCGATGCACAACTTCAAAGATGAAAGCTTCATCAGTCAATACCTTTCTCCAAAGATCATACGTGACTTTAAGTTGTTCTCAGTACTCGACGACGACCGTAAAAACACCATTGAAGTCAGTGCGATTCACGATGATCCGGGCTATCGCCTGATTAGAGAAAAGCTCGCGGCACAGTACAACCTAAGCAATCTTGAGCCGAATATTCAGGTGTTTAATGTCGATGTTCGTGGTGATCGCTCAATGACACTGCAATATGTGCCTCATGACCGTATCCCGCTAGATAAAGGCTACGATGAAGTATTGAAACACCTTTATCGTTTATGGGGCTTTGATGTAATTTTGGAAGAACTCAAAGACACAGGTCATAGAGAAATATTGACCACCTGTCCGAAACGAAATGATTATGGAGCCAAGATTTAATGCTAATCACAATAAATAAGTGATTGGTATAAGACTCCGCTCCCCCTACAACATAGTGGTTAAACCCGCTCGGAAGTGGAGCAATAAAAAAGCGCATAAGTCTGATGACTTATGCGCTTTCTTTTTTAAGGCTCAAACATCTTCAATAGGTACTAAACCTAGAACTAGATACTAGAGATAAGGCTGAATAAGCTTAAACAATCGGCTTTTGGCCGCGTTCAATCAGCTTCATCAGCATGCTGTCTGCAGATTTACCTGCAACGCCTGCTAGCTTATCTGAAAGCTTTTTCTTCTGTACGTAGTGAATCGCTAGAACTGTTTTGTCCTTACATGCCGCTACGACTAAATCATCAGAAGTGCTGATCTCATCCACCAGCCCAAGTTCATGCGCTTGTGTACCAAACCAGTGCTCACCGGTTGCTACTTTTTCAAGATCTAGCGCAGGTCGGTGGTCACGAATGAAGTCTTTAAACAAACCATGAGTTTCCTCTAGCTCCTCTTTAAACTTCTCGCGTGCTTTATCGCTGTTCTCACCAAACATAGTAAGCGTGCGTTTGTACTCACCCGCTGTTAGCTGTTCGAACTCAATATCGTGCTTTTTAAGCAGCTTATTGAAGTTTGGCAGTTGAGCGATAACACCAATAGAACCAACAATAGCAAAAGGTGCAGATACGATTTTGTCTGCGATACATGCCATCATGTAACCGCCACTGGCTGCGACTTTGTCTACCGAGATAGTCAGAGGCAGACCTGCCGCTTTGATACGGTCAAGTTGAGAAGACGCCAAACCATAGCCATGAACCATGCCACCGCCAGATTCCAGCTTAAGCAATACTTCGTCACCTTCGCGAGCAACAGCCAGAACCGCTGTTACCTCTTCACGTAAAGAAGCCACTTCTTTAGCATCAATGCTGCCATTAAAATCGAGAACGAATAGGTGTGGTTCACGCTTGCTATCAAGCTCACCCTCTTTCGCTGCTTTCTTCACTTCTTTGCCACGTGATTTTACTTTTTCTTTTTCCGCTTTCTTTTCTGCTTTATCACGTGCTTTGATGAAAGCATCATCATGCAAATGGTGCTCTAGCTGTTCAATCGTTTGTTTGTGGTGCTCAGATAGGTTCGTGATTTCCAGCTCACCTTTAATTGCGCTTGATTTTCCACCCACAGATTTAGCTATCACTAAAATTGCAATGATGGCGATTACAACGGTCGCAATCTTGGCTAAAAACAAGCCGTAGTCCAACAAAAATTCCAATGTCATATCCCCTATTGTATGAATTAGTGTATTGTAACCATCTTGTCACGATTACCAAGAATTTCTCATCATTCCTGCGATTATCTGTGTGATTAAACATCAATGGAATGACGAACATAATAAAAGAAAGAAGGATAAGCACAGTGGATTACCCAATCTCTACAGATGCCCTCAAAGATAAAGTAATTTTGGTTACAGGTGCCGGTGCTGGCATTGGTCGCCAAGCCGCACTAAGCTTCGCTCAACATGGTGCAACTGTCATTCTGTTAGGCCGCAATGTCAAAAACCTTGAATTGATTTACGATGAAATCGAAAGCGCTGGTTACCCACAGCCTGCGATTATCCCATTGGATTTAAAAGGCGCGACAAAGCAGAACTACATCGACATGGCTGAAACCATTGAATCACAGTTCGGTCGTTTAGATGGTCTGCTGCATAACGCAGGTGTGCTTGGCACGTTAAGTCCATTCGATCAAATCGATGAAGAAACGTTTGATGGCGTAATGCAAATCAACGTTAAAGCTGAATTTCTAATGACTCAAGCGTTACTGCCTGTCATTAAGAAAGCGGAAGCGGGTCGTATTGTCTTTACTTCTTCAACGGTTGGTCACTCTGGCCGCGCGTTCTGGGGTACTTACGCGATTTCAAAGTTTGCTACAGAAGGCATGATGCAGATCTTAGCCGATGAGCTTGAAGGTACCGATATCCGTGTTAATGCGATTAACCCAGGCGGTACTCAAACACGCATGCGTGCAAAAGCGTACCCAGGTGAAGATGCGAACAAACTAAAAACGCCACTCGACATCATCCCGCTGTATCTACACTTAATGAACCCAAGTGTGACAGACATTAATGGCCAATGTATCGACGCTCAACCTAAGTAGTTGATATTATAACCAATAACAAGAAGTCGCTTTAATAGCGGCTTTTTTTGTATCTAAATCAAACATCTAGCAGTTAGTTCTCCGAATTTTCGTCATTTCTCTTTGCATCTTTTTCATTGTCAAATATACTGTATAAATATACAGGTATTTAATTATGCATGAACTAATAAAAAACTTACAAGACCGCCAGTTAATCTGGAAAGGATTACAATCAACAACGCTAGGAAGTACCACTTCGACAGGCTATCCTCAATTGGATAAACAGCTTGATGGAGGCTTCCCGACGCACGGCGTTATTGAGGTTGAATCACAACAAGGGGTCGGCGAACTTCGTCTACTCACGCCTTATTTAGCTCAACAAAACTCACAAAAACTGGCCATTTTCATCAACCCACCGGGGAAGATCTGTGCCGAGTTTTTCAACGACCAAAACATTCCACTAGAGAATATCCTAGTCATCCAACCTCAGCGTGATCTCGATGCATTATGGGCCGCAGAGCAGTGCCTCAAAAGTGGTGCCTGTCATTCTGTTTTGCTATGGGGAGCGGATCTAGAAATACACCAAACCAAGCGCCTGCAAGCGGCAAGCGAAACGGGCAAGTGTCTGCAATTTCATTTTAAAGCCACCAGCCATAACCAGTTATCCCTACCCGTTTCTTTAAGCATGAAGCTGTCTTCTCACGCCCAAGGGTTAAAGATTGAGGTCACGAAAAGAAAAGGCAGTTGGTCGTATGGCAGCTTTGTTCTGGACATGAGCCAGAACTGGCCGTTACTCACAGAAAAAGTCATCAATGAAAACAGTTCAACTCACGCTTTGTCTAGTAACACGGTACTGGCTTTCCCTATTGCGAAACAAGGCTAGCGGATGTTGTGGCTTTATCTGCACTTCTCATCGCTGCAATTGGATACCTTGTTTAACTCTAATGAATTGAAAGCGAATGAAGAATCACACGATCAACCTCTTATCATCGTCGATGAGAAAGATCATCGTGTGCTGCAAGCTAACCAAGCTGCGCTGCAATCAGGTATCACACTCGGCATGGGGCTAGGGTCTGCGGCCGCGCTTTGCCATAACTTACACGTCCACCCTTACAGCATTGAGCTAGAAAAAAGTAAGCTGAAAGAGATTGCTCAATGGGCTTATCTGGTCACTTCCGACATGGCGTTACTGCCACCCAATGGATTATTGATTAAAGCCTCTAACATGTTGTCGCTTTACGACGGGCTAGATAACTACTGGCATGAACTCAAAAGCCATTTAGAAACGCTCAATATCCAGTTCAGTTTTGCCACAGGTTATTCGCCGCTTTCTGCAATCCTTTTAGGCAAGCAATCCATCAACCAAGCGACGAACAATGTTGAGCAGATGAAAGCTTGGGTTAACCAACAAGCGCTGAGTTCAAGCGAACTTCCTGCTAAACAAGTTGAGCGCCTGAATCGTGTTGGTATCAATGTCGTTGAAGACTTATTGAAACTGCCTTTGCAAGATGTCGCGCGCCGCTTTGATATCGACTTGGTGAACTATGTGGGTCGTCTTAATGGGCAGTTCAAGCACCCGATTGATTTCTATCACCCACCAGAGAGTTTCCAACAATATTTGGAGCTGCTGTTTGATATTGAAAACATCCTTTTCATCGAAAAGCCTTTGCTGAAATTGTTGAATCAGCTCGAGTGCTTTTTGAGGTTACGTGACCGAGTGGCTTTCGAGTTAACGCTGACTTTGCATCTAAGAGATAAAGACGATCATCATGTTTCTTTCTATTCAGCGCAGGGCGATTATCTAGCAAGTAAATGGGCGAACCTCACGCGTCTAACCTTAGAGTCACTGAAGATCACAGCACCGGTTCAGGGGCTGACTCTATCCTTGGTTCGTCATGGAGAACCGCTAGTCGCCTACCATGATCTTTTCGATGGCAATACCGGAACGCTTGCTGCGCTAGATTTGCTCTCGCTGCTTCAAGCAAAGCTCGGGCAAGCTTGTATTCAGACTCCCAAAATACTGCACGATCCTAGGCCAGAAAAAGCTAACCAATATTCACTGCCGACACTGGGGAATACGCTAAAAAAGGGACAAATTTCCCAAGAGGTCACGCAACAAACTGCGACAACTCCCAACATCAGCCAACAACGACTCCGACCGAGTATTCTATTGCCCGAGCCCGAAGCCTTAACCGAGAGCATCACTTTATCTCAAGGCCCTGAGCGCATTGTTTCTGGATGGTGGGATGGCGAGAAAATCATTCGTGACTATTTTATTGCTCACAGTGAAAACGGTCGATGGCTATGGGTATTCAGAACACCCGATAAACAGTGGTTCTTGCACGGTTTGTTCAGCTAGTCAGTTTAGTAAGTCGTTCTTGCCACTTGCTTCATTTAAACATCCCTTTTCAATCATGTTCATCCGCAATGATTAAGTGAGATTACGTTATGTCTCAGCAATACTCAGAGCTCTTCTGCCAAAGTAATTACTCCTTTCTAGAGGGAGCTTCGCATGCGGAAGAGCTTGTTTTACAGGCCGACTTCTTACGCTACAAAGCACTCGCTGTTACCGACGAGTGCTCGGTGGCGGGCATCGTTAAAGTTCACTCTGCGATCAAGCAACATAAACTGTCGCTCAAGCAAATTGTCGGGAGTATGTTTTGGTTAAATGAAGAGTGCCAAGTTGTCTTGTTATGTCCGAATAGAAAGGCCTACGCCGAGCTGTGTCGTATTATTACCAATGCGAGACGTCGTAGTAGCAAAGGACATTATCAACTCTCTGAGTGGGATATCATGTCGGCTAAACACTGCTTCATTCTTTGGCTTCCTCAACAGAAAAATGAAGACGCACATTGGGGGCAGTGGCTTTCTCAACACCATTCTGGTCGATTGTGGATTGGCTTACAACGACACCTAAAACAAACCGACCAGCAATACACGGATTACTGTGTTGAGCTGTCACAACATCACCAACTTCCTATTACGGCCTGTGGTGGTGTGCTGATGCACAACGCTAATCGCTTACCCTTGCAGCATTCACTCACTGCGATCAAGTACCAACGTCCCATTACTGAAGTGGGCAGTCACTTACTCGCCAATGCCGAGCGCTGTTTACGCAGCATCAATAAGATCTCTCATATATTCAAAGCTGAATGGCTAGAAGAAAGCAACCGAATCTCTGAGCTATGCAAATTTGATTTAGACAGCTTGCGCTACGAATACCCGAGCGAGCTGATTCCTCAAGGTGAGACACCCATGAGTTATCTACGCATGTTAGTCGAAAAAGGAAAACGAGATCGCTTCCCGCAAGGCGTGCCTAACAACATTCAACAAATCATTGAGAAAGAGCTCGGGCTGATTGACGAGCTTGATTACCCTTTCTTTTTTCTCACGATCCACGACATCGTCATGTTTGCCAAAAGCCAAGGGATTCTTTACCAAGGTCGAGGTTCAGCGGCCAATTCCGTGGTCTGTTACTGCCTAGAGATCACCTCTGTCGACCCAAGACAGATCTCAGTGCTGTTTGAACGCTTCATCAGTAAAGAACGTGATGAGCCGCCGGATATTGATGTCGATTTTGAGCATGAGCGCCGTGAAGAAGTCATCCAATACATCTACAAAAAATACGGTAGAGAACGCGCAGCGCTTGCCGCGACTGTCATTTCATATCGCTTCAAAAGTGCGGTAAGGGATGTCGGCAAAGCTTTAGGGCTACAGGAAACCCAGCTGGATTACTTCATTAAGAACACTAATCGCAGAGATAAAAGCTTAGGTTGGCAGGCTCAGTTAACTCAATTAGGACTACAACCTGACTCTTTGAAGGGTCAGCAGTTTATCCATTTGGTTAATGAAATTATCGGCTTTCCACGTCACTTATCTCAGCACGTTGGTGGTTTTGTGATCTCTTCTGGACCTTTGTATGAACTGGTTCCCGTCGAAAATGCGGCGATGCACGATCGAACCATCATTCAATGGGATAAAGATGATCTTGAAACCTTGGGGCTACTTAAGGTCGATGTACTTGCTCTTGGTATGCTTTCTGCGATTCGTAAGTGCTTCGATCTGATCAAACGCATTCATGGGCGATCACTCACCATCGCAGAGATCACTCGCCTCAAGGATGACCCTCAGGTTTACGGCATGATTCAACGAGCAGACACGGTCGGTATCTTCCAAATTGAATCACGCGCGCAAATGAGCATGCTGCCAAGGCTTAAACCGAAGACTTATTACGACTTGGTGATTCAAATCGCTATCGTTCGTCCTGGGCCTATTCAAGGCGATATGGTGCATCCGTTTCTAAAACGCCGAGATGGTATTGAGCCAATCAGTTATCCATCTAAAGATGTGGAGTCGGTACTGTCGCGCACCTTAGGTGTTCCAATCTTCCAAGAGCAAGTGATTAAGCTTGCGATGGTGGCTGCAGGATTCACAGGTGGGGAAGCAGACCAACTCAGACGCGCGATGGCGGCTTGGAAGAAAAATGGCAACGTCTTTAAGTTTAAAAACAAACTCATCGAAGGCATGCAAAAACGCGGCTATGAAACCGAGTTTGCTGAACAGATCTTTAAACAGATATGCGGTTTTGGTGAATACGGGTTTCCGGAAAGCCATTCTGCTTCATTTGCGGTGTTGGCCTATTGCTCAGCTTGGTTGAAATGTTACTACCCAGAGTGCTTTTACGCGTCTTTGTTGAATAGCCAACCTATGGGATTCTATAGCCCATCGCAGTTGGTACAAGATGCGCAGCGACACAATGTGAAGGTACTACCTGTGTGTGTGAATGCCTCACAAGATGATCACACCGTGAACTCTCACCAGAATGGTTTGGCGCTCCGATTAGGGATGAGGCAAATCAAAGGCCTAAGCGAACATGGAATTCAGAGTATTCTCGCCAATCGTCCACGCTCCGGTTATCGCCATCCGAGTCAGGTTAAACAGCTGTCGATCAATAAGAAGGACATCGAATTACTCGCCTCGGCCAATGCGCTGCACAATGTTTCCGGTGATCGCTTCCAGACGCGTTGGACACTGATGGACTCCGCTTCTGACCTGCCTCTATTTCGTCAGGCTTACGACAAGGTAGAGCACGCTTTGCATAAGCCCAATGAGATGCAGGAGCTACTGGAGGATTTCACCAGCGTTGGCGTATCGTTAAACAAGCACCCTATCACCTTGCTAGAAGAAGCTAACCGACTTGGTCGGTTCACCCCTATGAAAGATTTAAAACAACAGAGACACAAATCCATGGTCACGGTTGTTGGTTTGGTCACTGGCAAGCAGTCACCCGGCACCGCAGCCGGTGTCACCTTTGTCACATTAGAAGATAACACAGGCAATATTAACGTTGTGGTATGGGGAGCCACCGCACGCGCACAGCAGCAAGCTTATCTGACAGCGAAGGCTTTAAAGGTGCAAGGAGTCTTAGAGAAGGAAGGTGAAGTCGTGCATGTGATTGCGGGGAAACTTATCGATATTACCGATGAAATTGTTGGCTTGAACACAAAATCACGAGATTTTCATTAGCGCTTCAAATAGCCCTTTCATAAACACCAGAAAAGGAAAAGGGAGGCATCAGCCTCCCTTCAATTCAAATCGTTGAGTTAGGACTCAACTTCAGCTTCCGTACGTCTTTTCTTAAATTCCCTATATAGTAATAAGCTCAAAGTCATTACGACTTTTGAAGTCAACCATATCATTAAGAGGAACTACCTTAGATTGTGAGTGAAAAGTTACGCTAGTAGTTGAGCATATTTTGTTAAGAAAAATATGCTTCGTCAATATTAGCAAACGTTTTCTATAAGGTCACTCAAAACAAACCGTACAGCTGCATTAATTATAAAATCTGGCGCATTCGCTCTTGAGTGACTTCAACCAAGAGATCCGGTTGGAATTTAGAAATAAAGCGATTACACCCTACTTTCTCTACCATCGCTTCATTAAAACTTCCGCTTAATGAAGTATTTAGCGTGATGAACAAGTCATGCATTCTCGGGTCAGTACGCACTTCATGAGTCAGTTTATAACCGTCCATTTCAGGCATTTCGGCATCGGTGATCATCAACAATATTTCTTGATTGATGTCTTTGCCTTCGTCACACCAGCCCTTCAGTAGGTTAAGCGCTTGTAGGCCATCGCAACATTCAATAATGTTCAAACCCAGTTGCGATAAGGTGCCTTTGATCTGATTACGCGCAGTTGAAGAGTCATCAACGATAAGTACGTTACGTCCAACCATTTCATTGGCAAGCTGCTCATCTAATACACCGTCAGAAATCGAAACGTCGTAATCGATGATTTCAGCGAGTACTTTTTCAACATCAATGATCTCAACGATCTTGTGTTGCTCTTCTTCTTGAATATGCGTGATAGCCGTAAGGTAGTTAGCACGACCCGTTGTCTTTGGCGGCGGCTGAATTTCAGTCCACGTCGTATTCACGATATTACGCACTTGTCCAACCAAGAAGCCTTGTACGGTTCGGTTGTATTCGGTGATGATCAAGTTATTTTCTTGAGTCTCATCACGAGATGGCGGGAAGCCGATCGCGCTACGTAAATCGATAACAGGCACCGATTCACCACGTAAAGAAGCCACACCAGTAATATGATGGTGAGAACCTGGTAAGCGAGTTAACACTGGCACTTTTAGGACTTCTTTCACTTTAAATACGTTAATCGCAAATAGTTGACGACTATTTAAGCTGAATAACAAGAGTTCCAGACGGTTTTCACCGACTAGTTTGGTTCTCTGATCAACCGAATTTAAAACGCCAGACATACAACACCTTAGTGACAAATAATAACTGAGGCTACAATAGCCTACTTCAATAGGTTAAAGCAAAGCGCCATTGCACAGAATGCTTAAACTAAGTACAACAAATGACGTTATACATAGTTTAAGGAGATGATAAGAGTTCGGTAGGCTATAAGAAGAGTAAAAGAGGGTTAACCTTCAATGACTTTCATCAATAATTGACCATCGTATAAAGCTTGTTTCACAAGCGCAGCGCCTGGCATGGTTGCTTGTTTATAGAATCGAGATTCCACCAGCTCTAAATCTTGATGGTAAACCGATAAACTCTGCTCTTCGATACACTTTTGAATCGCAGGATACAACACGCTTTTAGCCTGATTGATAACACCACCCACCAAGATCTTCTCAGGGTTGAATAGGTTAATCACAATCGCAATCGCAGAGCCGAGGTAACGGCCTAATTGTTCAATCACTTCTACCGCTAGTGGGTCACCCGCCGCGGCGGCAGCGCAGATTTGTTCAATCGTGACATCTTCAAACACAGTAAGTGTTGATTCTTCACCATTGGCTAATCGTTCTTTGACTTGCTCACGGATCGCCTGCGAGCTCGCCACCGTTTCTAAACAGCCTCGGTTACCACAATGACAAAGCTTGCCCTCTTTCTCGATCTGAATATGACCCAGTTCACCGATGTTACCGTGACGACCTTGTAGAACTCGGCCATCTAGGATAATCCCAGCACCGACACCATGGTGAATCGAGATAAGAACTGAATTATCGTTATCTTGTGAGTGACCAAACAGCTTCTCAGCTAATGCCCAAGCTCGAGTATCATTGGCAATGAAGACAGGTAGACCCGTTTCTTTGTAGATCTCAGGGCCCAACGCTAAATTTTTAACGTTGTAGTGCGGCATCTGCAGCACAATACCTTGCTCAGAATTCACAAGACCCGGCAGAGTAACGGCGATACTGGTTACCCTATCGAGCTGTTCCGCATAGGTTTGGAAAAACTCATCAATTTCATGCAGAAGACGAGCAAGCACATCCTCTTGGTCACGCTCGTGAATATCAATTTTAGTATCGATAAGCACATCGCCACCCAGTTCATGAAGCGCGATCGTGAGATACCCACGACCAAGACGCATCGACAGAAACTGCCAACCTTCATTATTGGTTTGCAAACCCACAGCAGGACGTCCACGAGTCGTGGCTTCTTGAACCGTCGTCTCATGGATAAGGTGGGCTTCAATAAGTTCGCGGGTAATTTTAGTAATACTCGCCGGAGCCAACTCACTTTGCTTGGACAGTTCGATACGAGAAATAGGACCTTTAAGGTCAATTAGTTTATATACACGACCAGCATTGACCTGTTTGATATGATCAATATGGCCCGGTTGAGCCATGTACATTTTACGCTCCAGAAATCATCAACGGGTTAATTTTTTTACTTTGCGAAGTAATTGTGAAGTGACTTGGTATATCGCCGTGACCAGTATCACGTATATACATGAATCTTTGTGTATCTAGTCAAATAGTTTAAGAAAAATTAACACCCGCATCGATAATTTGAGACTTAATTTTCAGAAAAAAACATCGTGTTTGAGTCCTAAATTCAATAAATAACAGCAAATACAGAAATATCTTCCTAGCTCCCAATAAATTATCAATTAATGCATATACTTAATTCTGTCTTGTACAAGATTTTCTAGGTCTCACCTTCGGAGCATTCATGACATCAGAATTAAGAAAAACAAAAATCGTCACCACTTTAGGACCATCAACAGATAAAGGTAACGTCCTTGAAGAGATCATCAAAGCCGGCGCCAATATCGTCCGTATGAACTTCTCTCACGGCAGCAGCGATGACCATATTCAACGCGCTGAAAAAGTCCGAGCAATAGCGAAAAAGTTCGGCACCCAAATCGCAATCCTCGGCGACTTACAAGGTCCCAAGATTCGAGTCTCTACTTTTAAAGACGGCAAAATCCAACTCGCCGTGGGCGACAAGTTCACGCTCGACAGTAGCCTAGGTTTAGGTGAGGGCAATCAAGAAGCCGTAGGCCTCGATTACAAAGAATTACCAAACGATGTGTCAGCTGGCGACATTCTGTTGCTTGATGATGGTCGTGTTCAACTGAAAATCACCGAAGTTGAAGGCTGTCGCGTTCATACTGAAGTCACCATTGGTGGCCCACTGTCGAATAACAAAGGCATCAACAAGAAAGGCGGTGGACTGTCTGCAGAAGCGCTCACCGACAAAGACAAGCGAGACATCATCACCGCAGCTCAAATCCAAGTCGACTATTTGGCCGTGTCTTTCCCACGCAACGGCGCAGACATGCACTACGCTCGTCAGTTAGCGCGAGAAGCAGGATTAGAAGCTCACCTTGTCGCTAAAGTAGAGCGAGCAGAGACAGTAGCCACTGTTGAGAACATGGATGACATCATAATGGCCTCAGATGTCGTCATGGTGGCCCGTGGTGACCTCGGAGTGGAAATTGGCGACCCAGAGTTGGTTGGAGTACAAAAACAGCTTATACGCCGTGCTAGAGCGCTTAATCGAACAGTGATCACCGCGACTCAAATGATGGAATCGATGATCTCCGCGCCAATGCCAACTCGTGCAGAAGTAATGGATGTGGCCAACGCCGTACTAGACGGCACCGATGCCGTGATGCTTTCAGGTGAAACCGCTGCGGGCGATTACCCTGTTGAAACCGTGAAATCAATGGCCGAAGTCTGTATCGGCGCTGAAAAGATGGCGGGCATTAACAACCAGTCTAACTACCGTATCGACCGCACCTTTGTGACGGCTGAAGAAACTGTCTCCATGGCAACCATCTATTCTGCAAACCATATGGAAGGTATCAAGGGCGTGGTGACTCTAACCGAATCAGGCCGCACTGCTCTGATGATGTCGCGCCTAAGTGCCGATATGCCAATCTATGCGCTGTCTCGTAACGAAGGGACGCTGAACCGCTGTACTTTGTATCGAGGAGTTACCCCTATCTACTTCGAGACAGAAGCAGAAGACAGCTTTGATATCGCACTGTCTACGCTCACTTGCTTGAAAGAGAAAGGACACCTTAAGTTTGGTGACCTAGTGATCGTCACTCAAGGCGACATTATGGATGTAGCGGGATCAACTAACTGTATGAGAATCCTACCTGTCACTTAACAAGGTTGTATTCGATTAGGTCAGTTCGTTGATAAACGTTCCTACCAAGATCAAAAAAGGGTTATTGAACTAAGTTCAGTAACCCTTTTTCACTTCAGAACATTGTTAGCTCATTGCGTACTAACTTTCAAATTCGAGTATGACTTATCAAGTTAGAGTATTACTTAGCAATTTCGAATATTACTTCTCAGCAGCGCTAGTCACCAGCTGTGGCATATGTGAGCTACGAGCGTTTTCCGTTGAAGTATAGGTTTCTACAAATCGATAACCCGCTTCTAACCCTAAGTCGTAATCGTGCAGCAAATCTTCCTTGTCACTCATCAAAGAGCTCGACTTAAGCGGTTTGCTAGGTGCGATTTGAACAACAAACGCATCGTCCGGTGGAGAATTCAAAAAGTCCTGAGTTAATGAGTAGGTCTGATAATGAACCATCAACATGTCAGCTAAACCTGAATCAAACTTATCGCCAATCAAATGACTTAAACGATAAATATCATCAGCACCAAATAGCCATCGTCCACCATTGAGTAGATCAAGGTGCCCTCTATCGCGCTTTTGCTCCTTTGAACGGAGAATTTGCTGCTGAAAAAATGACGTCCAATCGGTTTTCCATTGCTCTACTTTCTGTTGCCAATGGTCTTGCACACTATCAAACGACTCACGGAACCATTCCAACTCTTCTGCCGATATTGGCTTAGGAGCTTTCACTAAGGCGTGTTTACGTTGAATCTCATTGGATAGCTCAGCCCCCTCTTCCAATACAGGCTCTGTACGTATCACAACTATCGAGCGAGCTTGCCTACGCCATGCTTCTTGCACAGGAATAGACGCAGACACACCACCGTCAACATAAGCACTATCACCAATGAAGATTTCATCATTGTACAAACGAGGAATAGCACAGGTCGCAATCATCACCTTATACCAGTCTTCTCCCATCAACGGGAAATAATGGTCTCGTAAATCTTTAGAATCGGTTACTGCCGCAGAGAAATGGCGATCACCTAAGGTTTGTCGTCCTAAATCAAGATCAAGCTTGTATGGGTAAGCCATGATTTGTTCTAAGGCCCACTCTAAACCTAAGTTCTGGCGGTTTCGTATATAAGAGAACAGATTGAAGAATTCAGGAGCGGTCGTTAGATCAAGAACAAAAGAACGACCCAACCCTTTATCACGGCACAGATAGGCACATAAATTAAGCGCACCCGCGGAGGTGCCAAAGAATTCGTCGAAGGGGTCAAAATTAGAAAGAAGAAAGGCGTCCAGCACACCAGCCGTAAAAATACTTCGCTGTCCGCCGCCTTGAGCGACCAGTGCTGTTTTTCCAGCAACAAACTTAGCGTAATAATCTAAGTCTATTGCTGAGTCGATATTGGTTATAATCCCACTATTCATTATTCCCTGAGTATAAAAACTCAGCCTCGCAATAGATGGTATTAGCTACCAATCGCAATAAAGCCAAATGAAAGAATGATGGTGTAGATTACTACTGTTATTTGTAGCGCATTTTTCAGATTATGGTCCATAAACACCTCTGGCTTATTATTAATTTGTCGAGTCTCTATTTAAGTATTATCAGGTGTGTGAAGTATCTTCAAGAATCGTCGAAATTAGTCGCACAATATTGATGTAACCATCACAATTAGTCAGCGTATGGATAAGGATATACTCATGAATAACAAAGCAAATATGATTGCGCTTGTTGCGCTAATTTCCGCTTCAAACTTGTATGCAGCACCGGAAATTATTATCACTCCGATGATTGGTTATACCGGTGGTGGTAGCGTCGAAGATCAGGATGGTAATACTTATGACATGGAAGGTTCAGAAAACTACACCTTCGCCATTGAAACTCCACTTGAGAAAGGTCGCATCGGCTTTTTCTATTCCAATCAGAGCTCTGAACTAGAAACACTCAACCTAAGCTCCTCAATTCAATACCTGCACCTTCAAAGCAGTATCTACTACCCTGCATCCCCTGTATTGTCTGGGTATCTAGGGTTAGGTCTTGGAGCGTCTTACGTTGATGTCGACTGGGCGAAAGATAAATATGGCTTCTCAACCTCGATCTTCGGCGGTTTGGAGTACAAATTTAGCGACCGCTTAGCATTGAACACACAAGTACGTTGGTTAGGCACGGTCGTCGACAACGATACCTTCGGTGTTTGTAACATACCGAGCAATGGCCAAGACTGCATTATCCGCTTTGATACCGACTGGATGAATCAATTCCAAGCCAATGTTGGATTGAGTTTTACCTTCTAGGTTGAGTCCCCATATTGGCTCAATAAGCCTTTAGACTAGAAGTATTCTAACGAAATGAAAAAACGTTTTTCAGTTCAACTTAGAACTTGTAGGTCACACCTAGTGCGCCGCCTATTTGTAACTCAACACCTTTATACATGTCGAGCTCAGGATGAACTTGTGCGTAAGCATTCCAACCTTCGTAGAAATTCACTTTCACGCCTAGCGGCACACGCAAACCAAAATCATCATTCCATTCAGCCCAAGCACCTGCACCGACATACCAACTTAAAGGCGCTTCAGTCTCAAATTGACCACGCTTAAAAATATAATCGAATGCTGCACCATCATTACCGACTGTGGCGCGATACTTCTGATCAAACTCAACAACAACACTTAGATCTTGGTCGACGGCTAAGCCAACTTCTAGGTTTGGAGTTTCAGAAGCATGAGCTAGCGAGGCTCCGCTGCAGCACATAAGGCCAATTAGGTAACGATGTTTCATAGTATTCTCAGACTGTGTTTAAAAAACGGTAGATTACTTAAATCACAACGGATGTTGTCATCATAAAGTTAAAGATAAGAGGTACCCAAAGCGGGTAATTGAGCATCAAAACATTGAGCTGTTCGATAACCGATTGAGTGCAAAAGAATAAGTGCAGGAAGGACTTTCATAACTCAGAAAACAAAAAAGGAGGCCTTTCGGCCTCCTTTCAATTTATTGAATCAGTGAATTAACCGTTGTTACGGATCCACTCATCCATGTCTGTCTTAAGGTTGTCAGACTTAGTACCGAAGATAGCTTGTACGCCACCAGCAACTACAACAACACCTGCAGCACCTAGTTTCTTCAGTTTGTCTTGGTCAACAACTGCTGTATCAGCAACTGCTACACGTAGACGAGTAATACAAGCGTCAAGACCAGTGATGTTCGCTTTGCCACCGAATGCAGCAACTAACTCACCAGCAAGCTCTGTACCAGTTGCAACGATTTCGTCTTCTGACTCGTCTTCGCGACCTGGAGTTTTAAGGTCAAGTGCTTTAATCACAGTGCGGAATACGATGTAGTAAATTGCAGCGTAAGCAATACCACATACAACCATTAGGCCCATCTTAGACGCGTTGCCAGATAGAACTAGGAAGTCGATTAGACCGTGTGAGAAAGATGTACCGTGTACAAAACCTAGAGTGTTCGCAAGAACGTATGCAGAACCAGCTAGTAGAGCGTGGATTGCGTACAGAACAGGAGCAACGAATAGGAATGAGAATTCGATTGGTTCAGTGATACCCGTTAGGAATGAAGTTAACGCAGCAGAAGCCATGATACCCATTACTTTAGCGCGGTTTTCAGGTTTAGCTGAATGTGCAATCGCGATTGCAGCAGCAGGTAGACCGAACATCTTGAACATGTAACCACCAGCTAGCTGACCGAAGCCATTGCCCGCTGCACGAGATGCGTCATCAGCAACTAGGTAACAAGTAAGAACACCGTTTTGAGTTTCGCCAGCAGCGTTTACACAAGTACCAGCTTCAAAGAAGAAAGGTACGTTCCAAACGTGGTGAAGACCAAATGGAATCAGAGAACGCTCAACGATACCGTAGATACCAAACGCCACTTGTGGGTTTTGGTGAGCAGCCCAATCAGAGAACGCAGAGATAGCGCCGCCAACTGGTGGCCATACTACAGATAGTAGGATTGCTAGACCAATCGCAGAGAAACCTGTGATGATTGGCACGGCACGCTTACCAGCGAAGAAGCCTAAGTACTCTGGTAGTTGAATACGGAAGAAACGGTTGAATGCCCAAGCAGCAACACCACCGACTAGGATACCACCTAGTACACCAGTATCGATTTTATCAACGCCCATTACACCAGCCATTACGCCAAGTGTAGCAGTCATGATGCCGTAACCAACGATAGCAGCTAGACCAGCTACACCATCGTTGTTAGTAAAGCCAAGTGCAACACCTACTGCGAACAGCAGTGCCATTTGACCGAATACTGAACCACCAGCTTGTTCCATTAAGTTTGAAACAATTTCTGGAATGAAAGGAAGATCTGCTGCACCGACACCTAGCAAAATACCCGCAACTGGTAAAACTGATACTGGTAGCATCAGAGACTTACCAACTTTCTGCAGGCTAGCAAAAAGGTTCTTAAACATGTTTATGCTCCTGATAAAGATAAAATAATTATATGGGTCCTAACGGCACACCCCCGTAGCCTATATGTTAGCACCCTGCGAAAATGTAACCATGTATTGCATTATATTTTCTGCCGCTAAATATATATTGATGGGGAACTAACTTTCTAGTCACTTACGAAATTTAGTTTCAAAACACGTCTTGGATCACATGTCAAATCAAGAAATGCAATGCTTTACAAGCCAGTAAACAATTGAAAACAAACAGAATTTTTTAAGAGTCTTATTATTTTACTGGGTAAATAAAATAGGAGCGAATGTTATTTTTAGTAACAAAATTACAAATGTTAGAAATAGGGCTCTCAAGTTCAACATAATTAGTAAACATTAAAAAAAAGCGCATTTTTGGTGATCAAAAACACAAAAAGGGAGCTTTCGCTCCCTTTTATTTGTTAAGTTAGTTTTTTATCGCAAAAAAAGTTTTTGGTAATTTTTGGTCGTTTGTTCAGCAACCTCTTTCATTGACAGCCCTTTCAACTGCGCAATATAAGCCGCCACTTCGACCACATATGCAGGCTGATTCTGGTTACCACGATATGGAACTGGGGCAAGATATGGAGAATCCGTCTCGATCAACAGTCGATCAAGCGGCAAATTCTTTACGACTTCTTTAAGTTCCGTCGCTTGCCTAAAAGTAACGATCCCTGAGATCGAGATATAAAAGCCAAGTTCCATCGCCGCTTCAGCGAACGCTTGATCCTCAGTAAAGCAGTGAATCACACCACCACATTTATCAGCACCGCCATCACGCAAAATCGACAATGTATCTTCACGCGCATTACGAGTATGGATGATCAAAGGCTTATCTAGCTCTACTGCCAACGCGACATGCTGCTTAAATCGCAGTTGTTGTAGCTCTGCCGTCTCTGGTTGGTAGTGATAATCTAGGCCTGTTTCACCAATCGCCACCACTTTAGGGTTGCTCGCGTATTCACGCATTCTGTCTAAACAAAAGTCGCTCTCTACATCGAGAGGATGTACGCCACACGATGCCTTAACGTTATCAAACGGCGAGATCATCTCGAGCATATTTTCAAACGAATCCAGCGTAACGCCAACAGAAAGCAGTTGGTCAACGTTTGCTGCTTTCGCTTTATTAACCACGTCTTCGACGCTTGTGTGCAAATCTTGGTAATCCAGTTTGTCTAAATGACAATGGGAATCTACGAACATGTTTCCTCGCAAGTGGCAATAAGCCAATTCATTATGAGTAGCTCCGTATTGAGCCCAGGGTGTTGCTTCAACTGCTCAATTAATATCAGCAGCTTATTCGATACTGTATAGGCACTTTGGTAAGACATCACCTCAGAGAGTGCGTTGGCACTCGGGGTGATCGCCTTGCTCGCTAAACCAAAATGCAGCTTTTGCACGTCAGACAGTAAGTGCCATAGCCAACCTAGTTGAACCAGAGGCTCCTTACTCAGCTCTGTAGAGAACTTCAGCATGTCTGGTTGGACACCTTTGATAACATCCACGAAGCCATCTAACGCTTTGCTAGAAGCCTCAACACCGCCTTGCTCAAACATCGCTTTGGCTTTCAAAGGCGCGTTGTCATTCAATGCCAATATATACTGGGGAACCGTTTTACCGACTTCTCCATTTAACCATGCCGAGCCCGCATCCAATTGTGGACACACGACATTAAATTGCTGACAACGGCTAAGAATAGTCGGCATTAAGCGATTACTATTGCGCGTCGAAAGAATGAAAATACAGTTACTCGCAGGTTCTTCCAGCGTTTTCAACAGCGCATTAGACGCCGATTCGTTCATCGCTTCAGCCGGATTCAGTAAGATGACACGCAGGCCACCTAACTGGGACGATTGTTGAGCCCAGCGGTTACTCGCACGCACCTGGTCAACGGTAATCGATTTACCTTCTTTCTCAGGTTCAATCACATGGAAATCCGGGTGACTCCCCGACTTCATTAATTCACAGCTGTGACAAAAGCCGCACGCTTCACTTTCGTAGTTAACACACATCAATGCCGACGTGAGCTGACTAACCAGCGCTTCCACGCCGAGCCCTTCAGGCGCATTAACAATCACAGAGTTAGGAAAACGTTCTGCATCGAGACTTTTTTTCCACTCACTCCATACCGGTGTGAGCCAAGAATACACTTCAGCCATGACTACCTACTGTTTATCGAGCCAAGCACCTAGCGCGACTTTAATATCAGCAGCCACTTGCTCAATCTCTTGCTGTGCATTAACCACAAGAACCGTTTCGTCTTGTGCTGCAATCTCAAGGTAACG
This sequence comes from Vibrio lentus, assembly GCF_002875945.1. GTDB lineage: Bacteria > Pseudomonadota > Gammaproteobacteria > Enterobacterales > Vibrionaceae > Vibrio > Vibrio apostichopi. The sequence goes on along the minus strand of NZ_MCZK01000148.1, from coordinate 52,475 downwards.
TTCACGCGTACGATCGAAGAATGAGATATCCATCTTTTCGATTCTATCGAGCTCACCGCGGCCTCTAGCGCGTTCAAGCCCTACTCTAGGGTCCAAATCCAAGTATAGGGTTAGATCTGGCTTAAAACCGCCTAGCGTGGTTTCTTTCAGTGATTCCATCGTAGTGCGTGCGATCTGGCGACCACCACCTTGATAAGCTTGAGATGACATATCATGACGATCACCCAAGACCCATTTACCACTGTCGAGTGCTGGCTTGATGACGTTTTCTACTAATTGAACACGCGCCGCGTACATCAGCAGCAATTCGGTCATGTCTTGAAGCTTCTCGCCTTCGTGTTCTTCTTTGACCAATGAGCGCATCTTCTCGGCAAGCACGGTGCCACCGGGTTCACGAGTATTAACGATGTCCGCGACACCAGCGGCTTTCAATGTCTCAACGATGGCATTGATTGCTGTACTTTTGCCTGCGCCTTCAAGGCCTTCAACCACGATAAATTTCGACTGATTCATAATTCTTTCTTTATTTGTTTTTTCTTAATTGCTTTAAGTAAGCTCGTACTGCACGGTTATGCTCAGTCAAACTCTTTGAAAATACGTGACCGCCTGTTCCACTCGCTACAAAATACAGGTAGTTGCTCTTCTCTGGATTCAGAGCCGCGTTGATAGACGCTTTACCCGCCATTGCAATCGGCGTCGGTGGTAAACCACTCATTGTATAGGTGTTGTAGGGCGTTGGTGTACGTAGATCTTTCTTACGAATATTGCCTTTATAGCTATCGCCCATGCCGTAGATAACCGTTGGGTCAGTTTGCAGACGCATACGCTTGTTCAAGCGGTTAACGAACACAGAAGACACACGCTCACGCTCAGAAGCGACAGCCGTCTCTTTCTCGATGATAGACGCAAGAATCAGAGCTTCATAAGGCGATTTAAGAGGCAGTTTATCGGCTCTATTTTCCCACTCATCATTCACCACGTTCATTAGATCTCGGTGGGCGCGTTTCAACAGATCTAAATCCGTTGTGCCATAGGTATAATGATACGTTTCCGCTAAGAAAAGACCTTCTAGCTTTTCATTTTCAATACCCAACTTTTCAGCGATCTCTGTTTCAGACACACCATCCAACGTCTGTTGAATGAATTCGTTATCTTTTAGCTGAACAAGCCACTCATCAAAACGACTGCCTTCGACGAAAGTAATCGTAAATTGGTGCTCTTTCCCTTCGACCAGCACTTGTAGCGCTTGCTCGAGGGTTAAACCAGGCTCAAGCAGGAATGTCCCCGCTTTTACGTCTACAAGCTCAGGATGTAACTTACGGATCAGTTTCTCGTAAGGAGACGCTTCAAACAGGCCGTCATTAATCAGCTGAGCGAGAACGCGGTTAAAGCTGCTACCTGAAGCAACAGTAACAACCTGTGGTTTTTCTAATTGAATAACTTGTTTCAGGTTATCTTGCGCTTGGTTGTAAACGTAGAACCCAGCAGCACCGGCTGCAATTAGGCACAAGATAATAAAAATAAATAACTTTTTGATCACGAGTTTAGTTGTCCTTGAAGGCTACGAGTAACGGTCCCAATCGTAAATTGGGTATCACTAATACGAGTAACGGGGGCAATCCCTAAAATGGAGTTGGTCATGAAAACCTCGTCAGCTTGCATGAGTTGAGATAAGCAGTAGTCACTAATAGTAACGGAAAGTTCAGCTTGATTCAGCGCGGTTAACACTTGCTTACGCATAACCCCAGCAACGCCACTTTGCGTCAGTTGAGGAGTGTGAACCATCTGCCCTTTTCGCCAAAACAAATTGGCCATGGTGGTTTCAATCACATTACCTGAGATATCAAGAACAACACCATCAACTTCATCGGCCTGATCCATTTCATCTTTCATCAAGATTTGCTCGAGGCGATTATTGTGCTTATGACCGGCCAATAGTGGGCTCAAACCTAATGCTTGTTGGCAGATGCCAAGTTCTACACCGAAATCTTGCCACGCTGAATAATGACTTGGGTAATCAAATGTACTGATGGTTATCGTTGGCTTGGCGATATTCTTGGTACTGTAGCCACGACCGCCAGCTCCACGGCTAACGTGCAGCTTGATCCCTGATTTTTCATTATGAAGCTTGTTTTTACCTTGAAGATTCGTTGAACCATCAAGGCTCTTTGTTCCATGAAGAGCATTATCTTGGATATGTTGAAGCGCACTATCGAGCCAAAGGTTAACCACATCCCAGTCAAGTGCGGAAATGCGTAACGCTTTAAGGCAATCATCGACACGACGCTGATGATCGTGAAAATGTTGAATCTGACCATCTCGGACAAGCATTGTTGTGAAACAGCCGTCTCCGTACTGAAACGAACGATCCAAGATACCGATAGTTTGTTGGCTTTCTCCATCAACCCAAAACATGTTTTTCCCCATAAAAAGAAACGGCTCAATGCTAAAGCATCAAGCCGTTTAAAAACAAGTCTAATTGTGACTATCTACGAGTGTTTATGTCTTTAATAAGATGATTAAATCTTTTTGAAGATCAAACAGCCGTTTGTACCACCAAAACCGAATGAGTTACATGCAGCATATTCCATGCCGCTAACTTTACGTGCGGTGTGAGGTACTAAGTCAATATCTAAGCCTTCTTCAGGATCATCTAGGTTGATTGTCGGTGGGACAATCTGGTCAACCAAGGACATCGCTGTGATGATCGCTTCAGCAGAACCAGCAGCACCAAGAAGGTGGCCAGTCATTGATTTCGTAGAAGAAACCAATACTTGCTTACAGCCTGCTTCGCCAAGAGCACGTTTAATACCCTTAACTTCAGCTACATCACCCGCAGGAGTCGATGTACCGTGTGCGTTAACATAACCGATTTGCTCACCAGTCACGCCAGCATCACGCATAGCCGCTTCCATCGCTAGCGCGCCACCAGAACCATCTTCACTTGGAGATGTCATATGGTAAGCGTCACCCGACATACCGAAGCCAACTAGCTCACAGTAAATCTTAGCGCCACGAGCTTTCGCATGTTCGTACTCTTCAAGAACCATCATGCCTGCACCGTCACCAAGAACGAAGCCGTCACGACCTTTGTCCCATGGACGAGAAGCTTTTTGAGGCTCATCGTTACGAGTAGACAGTGCTTTAGCCGCACCAAAACCGCCCATACCTAGTGGTGTAGATGCTTTTTCTGCACCACCCGCTAGCATTGCGTCAGCATCGCCGTATGCAATCATACGAGCCGCGTGACCAATGTTATGTAGACCAGTCGTACATGCCGTAGAGATCGCGATGTTTGGACCGCGTAGACCACGCATGATAGACATGTGACCCGCAATCATATTCACGATCGTCGACGGAACGAAGAACGGACTGATTTTACGAGGGCCTTTTTCAGTTAGAGCTTGGTGACCTGCTTCGATCAAACCAAGACCACCAATACCAGAACCGATAGCAACGCCAACACGAGGGGCGTTTTCTTCAGTAATAGTTAGGGCTGAATCATCTAAAGCTTGAATACCTGCTGCGACGCCGTACTGGATGAACAAGTCCATCTTACGAGCATCTTTTTTAGTCATATACTCTTCGCAGTTAAAGTCTTTAACTAGACCTGCAAAACGAGTTGAGAAATTGGTTGCATCAAAATGATCGATATTAACGATACCACTTTGACCAGCTAGCAGGGCTTTCCAAGAAGATTCTACAGTGTTGCCTACCGGCGACAACATACCCATGCCAGTGACAACTACACGACGCTTGGACACGATATTACACTCCGGGGATTGAGGTGATTTAAGATGAGGATAGATGAGTTAGATAAAACACAGGCGGTCAAGGTGACCGCCTGGGAGAGATTATTACTGAGCGCTAGTTACGTAATCGATAGCAGCTTGAACAGTAGTAATTTTCTCAGCTTCGTCATCTGGGATTTCAGTGTCGAATTCTTCTTCTAGAGCCATTACTAGCTCAACTGTGTCTAGAGAATCTGCACCTAGGTCATCAACGAAAGAAGCTTCGTTTTTAACTTCAGCTTCGTCTACACCTAGCTGTTCAACAATGATTTTCTTTACGCGTTCTTCGAGGTTGCTCATTTTTTCTTTTCCTTTACAGAGTTCGCTTTATGCGATGTTTTCCGTAGTTTATTCAATCTATTGAAAGTTGCAAGGTCAACTTTTCTGGTCAAACCACAATTTTCACGATTTTAACCGAAATTACGTATGATCTTGACTTAAATCATGCACAAATGTTGCACATAATTTACACCATGTACATACCGCCATTGACGTGAAGTGTTTCACCTGTGATATAAGCTGCCGCAGGTGACGCCAAAAATACCACAGCTTCAGCGATTTCGCGAGGGTCACCTAGTCGACCTGCTGGTACATTCGCCAAAGTTGCTGCACGTTGGTCATCATTTAGCGCTTTAGTCATATCAGTTTCGATGAAACCTGGAGCAACAGTGTTCACTGTAACGCCACGAGATGCAACTTCACGAGCCATTGATTTAGTAAAACCAATCACGCCAGCTTTTGCAGCTGCGTAGTTAGCTTGACCAGCGTTACCCATAGTACCTACTACAGAACCAACGTTTACAATACGACCTTGACGCTTCTTCATCATGCCACGCAATACAGCTTTAGACATGCGGAAGATAGGCGTTAAGTTAGTATCGATGATGTCATTCCATTCGTCGTCTTTCATACGCATAAGTAGGTTATCACGAGTGATACCTGCGTTGTTAACTAGAATGTCGATCGCACCAAATTCATCGTTGATGGTCTTCAGTGTAGCAGTAATTGAGTCAACGTCAGTTACGTTAAGAGCAAGACCTTTACCGTTCTCACCAAGGTACTCGCTGATTGCAGCAGCGCCGCCTTCAGACGTAGCAGTACCGATAACTTTAGCACCACGCTCAACTAAAAGTTCAGCGATTGCACGACCGATACCACGGCTTGCGCCTGTAACTAGTGCAACTTTGCCTTCTAAATTCATCATAACTTCTCTATTAATTGGTTATTTACTTAGCAGCGTCTAGTGATGCAGTGTCATTAACTGCAGCAGCTGTCATAGTTTTAACAATACGTTTTGTTAGACCAGTAAGAACCTTACCTGGGCCTAATTCTAGTAGCTTTTCAACGCCTTGCTCATTCATCGCTTGTACACTTTCAGTCCAACGAACTGGGCTGTATAGCTGACGAACAAGTGCGCTCTTGATTTTTGCAGGGTCTGTTTCAGCAATAACATCGACGTTATTGATAACAGGCAGTGCCGGTGTGTTGAACTCTAGAGCTTCTAGAGCAACCGCTAGCTTGTCTGCTGCAGGCTTCATAAGGGCACAGTGAGACGGCACAGATACAGGTAAAGGAAGAGCACGTTTAGCGCCTGCTTCTTTACATAGTGCACCAGCACGCTCTACTGCCGCTTTGTTACCCGCGATAACAACTTGGCCAGGTGAATTGAAGTTAACTGGAGACACAACTTCGTCTTGTGCCGCTTCTTCACACGCTTTAGCAATCGCTTCATCATCTAGACCGATGATTGCGTACATTGCACCAACGCCTGCAGGAACCGCTTCTTGCATCAGTTGACCACGTAGCTCAACTAGCTTGATCGCTTCTTTAAAGTCGATAACGCCAGCACACACTAGTGCAGAGTATTCGCCTAGGCTGTGCCCTGCTAGGTTTGCAGGTTGCTCTAGACCAAGCTCTTGCCATACACGCCAGATTGCAACAGACGCTGTTAGTAGAGCTGGTTGAGTACGGAAAGTTTCATTTAGATTTTCTACTGGACCATCTTGAACCAATGCCCATAGATCGTAACCAAGTGCTTCTGAAGCTTCAGCAAATGTCTTTTTAACAACATGATACTGTTCGCCTAGGTCAGCAAGCATACCGATAGCTTGAGAGCCTTGGCCTGGGAATACGATAGCAAATTTGCTCATTGTAATTTTCCTTTAAGCAAAGCAAAAAATTGAATAAGGCACATAAGTTATGTGCCTTGTTTGTTGATTATCGCTTGAGGTTAGAATTTAACTAGCGCAGAACCCCAAGTGAAGCCGCCGCCAAAGGCTTCGAGAAGAAGCGTTTGACCACGTTTAATTCGCCCGTCACGAACAGCCTCATCGAGTGCTGTCGGTACCGTAGCTGCCGACGTATTGCCGTGCTTATCAAGGGTAATCACCACTTGATCAAGCGACATTGTCAGCTTTTTAGCGGTTGCTGAAATAATACGGTAGTTGGCTTGGTGTGGAACTAACCAATCAAGCTCTGACTTATCCATGTTATTCGCCGCTAATGTGTCTTTAACTAGCTTAGAAAGCTGAGTTACCGCCACTTTGAATACTTCGTTGCCCGCCATGTGCAGCCATTTATCTGCATCACCGCCACGCTCTGGTACTTCTAAGCTTAGAAGTTCACCATATTTACCATCAGAGTAAATGTGAGTCGACAAAATACCTGGCTCTTCGCTTGCGCCTACAACCACCGCGCCTGCTGCATCACCAAATAAGATGATAGTAGAGCGGTCAGTCGGATCACAGGTTTTTGATAATGCATCAGCACCAATCACCAAAACGTTCTTACACATGCCCGTTTTGATATGCTGGTCAGCAACAGACAATGCATATACAAAGCCTGAACATGCTGCAGCTAAGTCGAATGCAGGACAGCCTTTAATACCAAGCTTACCTTGTACCTGACATGCAGAAGATGGGAATGTATGGCTACTGCTGGTTGTTGCAACAATGATTAAGTCGATATCTTCTTTGTCGATACCCGCCATTTCAATGGCATTCTCAGCAGCGTAAAACGCCATATCCGCAACGGTTTCGTTTTCCGCTGAAATACGACGCTCTTTAATACCTGTTCTAGCAACGATCCACTCATCGCTAGTCTCTACCATTTTCTCTAAGTCTGCGTTAGTACGCACCTGAGATGGCAAGTAGCTGCCAGTACCTAAAATTTTGCTATACATGAAGACTAATAATGCCTCTCGAGTAAAACCGCTTCCAAACGATCGCTAATGCGGCTGGGGACTTGTCGTTTGACCTCGTGTACTGCTTCACCAATCGCGTTGACGACTGCAGATACATCAGCACTTCCATGACTTTTAATGACAATGCCGCGCAATCCTAACAAACTTGCGCCGTTATACTGGTCGGGGTTCAAGGTTTTTAATTCAGTAAATAGCTCAGAAAACAGCATTCTGGCTATCCAACCCTTTATTGTTGAAGCCATCATGCGCGTTTTTAGCTTATCAATAAAGAGCTGAGCTGTACCTTCGCACGTTTTTAAGCAGACATTGCCCACAAAACCATCACATACGACGACATCAGCAGCATCTTGAAGTAGCTGGTTACCTTCAATATAGCCTATGAAGTTCACAGACTGAGTATTCGACAACATTTCCGCGCATCGTTTTACAAGGTCGTTGCCTTTAATTTCTTCTGCGCCGATATTCAAGATTGCGACACGTGGAGCGCGATCTAAATGTTGTTCCGCTAATGCGCTGCCCATCACGGCAAACTGAAACAGTGAATCCGCATCACTAGACACGTTTGCCCCTAAATCAAGCATCCATGTACGATTCCCTGACGCTGTAGGCAAAGCTGAAACCAATGCAGGCCTATCAATACCAGGAAGGAGTTTGAGTCGGAAACGGGACAAAGCCATCAGTGCGCCAGTGTTACCACCACTCACACAAGCATCAGCCTGTGATTCGGCAACAAGATCAATAGCGGCACGCATAGAACTACCCTGACTATTACGTAAGGCTAGTGAAGGTTTTTCAGAATTGGAAATAACTCGATCACAATGCTGGATACTCAAACGAGAATCAGGCATTCGACCTAATGAAGATAATTGAGATGTGATCGCGTTTCGATCACCTATGAGAATGACTTTTAGCTCTGGGAAATACGACAGTGCCTGCACGGCGGCAGGCACTGTTACACGAGGACCGAAGTCCCCGCCCATTGCATCAAGCGCAACGGTTAGATTTTGCAAAGGTCAACCTTACTTGTTGATAACCTTTTTGCCGCGGTAGAAACCTTCGGCAGTCACGTTGTGACGTAGGTGAGTTTCACCTGAAGTTGCGTCTACAGAAAGTGCAGCTGTAGTTAGCGCATCGTGTGAACGACGCATGCCACGCATTGAACGTGATTTCTTGCTCTTTTGTACGGCCATTGACCCTACTCCTATGTAAATTCTTAAAAATAGTTACTTGTTAATAAGTTACTTCTTTAAGTTTTTTAAAACATCAAATGGATTCGGCTTTTTATCTTCCTCAATTTCTTCAGGAAGTTCACCAAACACCAAGTTATTTGAGTTAACGCTACATTTCGCATCGTCGTGCATTGCTATTTGTGGCAATCCAAGGATGAACTCGTCTTCAACTAATTGAATCAGGTCTAACTCACCGTACTCGTTCAGATCTACCAAATCGTACTCTTCCGGTGCTTCCTCTTCACTTTTCTCGCTGTAAACAGGAGTATAAGTAAATTGGACATCGCACTCATGTGCGAAAACCTCATTACAACGTTGACACTCTAAATCGACTTCGACGTTAGCTTTACCAGAGATAACGACTAATCGTTGTTCATCAAGCCCAAATGACATTGAGACTTGCGCGTCACGTTTTACGCCTTCAGTTGTTTCGGTTAAACGCTTCAAAAGACTTACTTGGATGATACCATCCATATCAAGTCGTTTTTGAGCCGTTCGTGCCGGATCTACTGTACGCGGTATTTTTTCCTTTTGCATAGGGCGCGAATCTTATCTTCCAAATCATGTTTAGTCAAAGGAAATGGCAAAAAAAATGTACTTTCCTGCCTTTCCTATTCAGAGCATTATGAATAGCAGGACAAGTTACGTTATCCTGAGATAAATGCTTCCGTGAATTGTAAATTAAAATGAGAAATTACCAACTAGTTTTAGCCTCTACCTCACCATTTAGGCAAGAGATCCTCAAAAAACTACAGTTAAGCTTCGTTACAGCCAAGCCAGACTGCGATGAAACCCCTCTTTCAGACGAGACACCTCAACAATTGGTAATGCGTCTTGCCGAGACAAAAGCCAAGTCTTGTGCGGTTGAAAAACCAAGCTTAGTGATCGGCTCTGATCAAGTGTGCGTCATTGACGGGGAGATCATTGGTAAACCACATACTCGTGAAAAAGCGATTGAGCAGTTATCTCGCCAAAGCGGTAAGAGCATCACTTTCTATACAGGGATAACCGTATGGAACAGCGAAACCAATCAAGCCGATACTCGCTTAGATACCTTCGTAGTACATTTCCGCGATTTAACAGAGCAACAGATCATTTCCTATGTTGAGAAAGAACAGCCTTATTACTGCGCCGGCAGTTTTATGTGTGAAGGATTAGGTATTGCGTTATTTAAGCAAATGGAAGGTAAAGACCCAAATACGTTGATCGGCTTACCTCTGATCGATCTGGTCGATATGTTAGAAGCGCAAGGAATGAGTGTGTTATAGCAGGTACTCTCTATTGGAGGTTCCCTACTCCTTCCTTCGTCGGTCTAGGGGATGACGATGAAGAAGAATGAGTCTCGAACGTGTTAGGGATTTTCTACAACATATAAAAACAAAAAAGGTTGACGATATTCGTCAACCTTTATCATTTGCGGATAACTGATACTAAATCCTAAAAGAGTTATCTCTTTCGTATCTCGTATCTCGTATCTTCCTAAAGTTAAAGCTTACGTAAGCCAGTCAGTGCTTTTTCTAATCTTGCTTCCATTGGCGCCGAGATATCCATCTTCTCTTCGCTACCTGGGTGGGTAAACTTGATATTGGCTGCATGCAAGAACAGACGGTTCAGTCCTACTTTACCCGTATAAGCATCGAAACGACGATCACCGTAACGGTCATCCCAAGCAATTGGGTGGCCAGTGTATTGAGCATGCACACGAATTTGGTGCGTACGACCCGTAATTGGACTTGCCTGAACTAAAGTGGCGTCTTGGAACTTTTCTAAAACTCTAAAGCGCGTTTCAGAAGCTTTGCCATTTGGATTAACACGAACAATACTATTCACTTCGTTCTTCAACAGCGGAGCATTAACAACTTTACAGCTGTTCTTCCACTCACCCATCACCAAAGCAAAATAGTACTTCTGTACGGTTTTCTCGCGGAACTGTGCTTGAAGGTGTCTTAGCGCAGAACGTTTCTTCGCGATAAGTAGAATACCTGACGTGTCTCTATCAATACGATGCACAAGTTCAAGAAAACGCGCATCAGGACGAAGTGCTCGTAACGCTTCAATTGCGCCGAACTTAAGTCCACTGCCACCGTGAACCGCAGTACCTGATGGTTTATTCAGAATCAGCATGTGATCATCTTCATAGATGATGCACTGTTCCAATTCCGAAACCTTATTGAGTTTCGTGCTTGGCACACTGTCTTCTGTTTTCTCTTCAATAGTAACTGGCGGGATACGAACTAAATCACCTGCTTTTAGTTTGTATTCAGCCTTGATGCGTTTTTTATTTACGCGGACTTCGCCTTTACGCACGATTCGATAAATCATGCTTTTCGGGATGTTTTTTAATTGGTTGCGTAAGAAGTTATCAATACGCTGACCAGCCATATCTTCGTCAATGTCGACGAACTGGACTTGGGTTCTAATTTCGCTCATGTGGCTATTGTACCACTGTCACTTTTGATAATTGAGGTTTTCTTAGCGCTATTCCGTACTAATTTATCCTTAATCCTCACGGAATCCTCCCTAAATAGCGACTGAAGTCCTATATTTCTTTGATTCTTCGAACAAAAAAGCATCAAGATTCCTGCAAATTAAAATATCAATTGATAAATTATTTATAGACAGTGAGTTAGAGCTATCAAAACCCAAACAAAAACTGTTTTTTTTACCGCATTCCGACAAAGCAGATTGCTGTGTTTACCGACCGCTGCTATAGTTCACAGCTGCTATCAGTGGTTTGACTATTATTTAAACAGCTAACCATTCATAAGCAAGTAAATGAGTAGATAACTCAGATTAGACAGTGCTGCAATCGGCGTAAGACACGGTCAACTGAGTTCCTTATCGCTCTACTCACGTACGCTCATGTTGAGTATTCACCGCCACATCGCGGATCATAGGCTAACTTCCTATGATGACTGACGTGCCCCAGAGCATCCCTCTCCAGCCGGGAGGCTGCACCGATAAAGCCATGGGATCTGGCACCATGAGAAACGAATAAAGCGATAAGAACAATGATGAAAATAAGAAAAGACAATGAGAATTTCTAAATGAAAAGAATGTTAATTAACGCAACTCAAAAAGAAGAGTTGCGTGTCGCTTTGGTTGATGGCCAGCGACTGTTCGATCTAGATATCGAAAGTCCAGGTCACGAGTCAAAGAAAGCGAATATCTACAAAGGACGTATTACCCGTATTGAACCAAGCCTAGAAGCGGCATTTGTTGATTACGGCGCAGAACGTCACGGTTTCCTCCCTCTTAAAGAAATTGCCCGCGAATACTTCCCTGAAGGTTATACATACCAAGGCCGTCCTAGCATTAAAGAAGTGCTAAGAGAAGGACAAGAAGTAATCGTACAAGTTGAGAAAGAAGAACGTGGTAGCAAAGGCGCTGCACTGACAACTTTCATCTCTTTGGCTGGTAGTTACTTAGTTCTTATGCCTAATAACCCTCGTGCTGGCGGTATTTCTCGTCGTATCGAAGGTGATGAACGCACTCAACTGAAAGCAGCATTAAGCACTCTTGAGCTACCTCAAGGCATGGGTTTAATCGTGCGTACAGCGGGTGTTGGCAAAAGTGCAGAAGAGCTAGAGTGGGACTTGAACGTTCTATTGAATCACTGGGGCGCTATCAAGCAAGCTTCTGATTCAAATGCAGCTCCTTTCCTTATTCACCAAGAAAGTAACGTTATCGTTCGCGCGATTCGTGACTATCTACGTCGTGATATTGGCGAGATTCTAATCGACAGCAATACTATTTTTGAACGTGCACAAGCGCACATTCAATTAATACGCCCAGATTTCATGAATCGCGTTAAGAAATACGATGGTGAAGTGCCACTATTCAGCCATTACCAGATTGAAAGCCAGATCGAATCTGCTTTCCAACGTGAAGTTCGTCTTCCATCTGGTGGTTCTATCGTAATCGACCCAACAGAAGCTCTGACTTCTATCGATATCAACTCTGCTCGTGCAACAAAGGGCGGCGATATCGAAGAAACAGCACTTAACACTAACCTAGAAGCAGCCGATGAAATTGCACGTCAATTACGTCTACGTGATCTAGGTGGTCTTGTTGTTATCGACTTTATCGATATGACTCCGGTTCGCCACCAACGCGAAGTAGAAAGCCGTCTACGTGATGCTGTTCGTTTAGATCGCGCACGTGTTCAGATTGGTCGTATTTCTCGCTTTGGTCTTCTAGAGATGTCTCGTCAACGTTTGAGCCCATCACTAGCAGAAGCAAGCCACCACATTTGTCCTCGTTGTACAGGTACTGGTGTTGTTCGTGATAACGAATCTCTAGCACTATCTGTTCTACGTCTGATCGAAGAAGAAGCTCTAAAAGACAACACTGCGCAAGTTCTTGCTGTAGTCCCTGTTCCTATCGCTTCTTACCTATTGAACGAGAAACGTCGCTCAGTAAACCACATCGAGAAGAACCAAGAAGTTAAGATCACTGTTGTTCCTAACTCTGACATGGAAACGCCACATTTTGAGGTTATCCGTGTACGTGAAGGTGAAGAGTTCGATCTACTATCTTACCTACTGCCTAACAAGCTAGAAGCTCTAAAAGAAGCAGAAAGCAAAGAACCAGCAGAACAGACTATTCGTCCTAAGAAGATCGAAGAGCCAGCTCTGAAAGGTTTCGCGGCTCCAGCTCAATCAGCACCGACTCCTGCTCCAGCCCCTAAAGCTGTTGAAGAGAAGAAAGTTGAACCAGCTGCAACAACGCAAGAACCAGGTCTAATTGGTCGTTTCTTCAAAGCTATCGGTAGCTTCTTATTTGGATCTTCAACTCAAGAAGAGAAGAAAGAAGAAGAGAAGAAAGAAGAAGAAAAGCCTAAGAACAACCGCAACAACGGCAACCGTCAACGCCGTGATCGTAACGATAATCGCCGTCGTAACCAACGTGGTGAGCGCGGTGAACGTAATGAGCGCAGCGAGCGTGGTGACAATCGTAACGAAAACCGTGACAACAAACGCCGTCGTAAGCCTGTACGTGATGAGAAGCCTGAAGAGCAAAAAGAAGCAGCTCCACAGCAAACTCGTCAACCACGTAAGCCTAAGCAAGATCGTCGCAATAAGCCACGTGATGAGCAGAAGCTACGTGAAGAGCAAGCTCCATCTAAATTAGCAGAAGAAGGTCTACAGCTAGCAGCAGAAGCGCAAGCTGATAAACCAGAAGCGCCTAAGGCGAAGCCTGAAGCAAAAGCTGTGAAGATTAAAGAGCGTCGCCAGCGTCGTAAACTGAATAAGCAAGTTCGAGTTAAAGATCAACTAGCTCAAGCAGAAGCTGACAACAATGCCGATAACGCTTCAAAAGAGCAAAAGGCACAAGCAGCAAATCACGAACAAGCTGTAGCTCAAGAACAGAAGGTTGCTGAGCAAGTTGAAGCAACTCAAGTAGACTCAGAGCAAACTGAACAGGAAGAGCCGAAGCAACGTCGTAACCGCCGTTCACCACGTCACCTACGTGCAAGTGGTCAACGTCGTCGTCGCGGTCGTGATCGTCGCCCTAACCCATTCCGCCTACGTAAAGGTGGTGTAGCTTCTCCAGAGATGGCTATGGGTAAAGTGATGCCTCGCTTCATTCCAAAACCTCACCACAATCAGACAAAACCTGAAGTGGCTGAAGTTGAAGTAGCAGTTGAAACTCAAGTTGCTGTACAAGAGCAAAACGTAGCTCAAGAGACGGCACCGCAAAGTAACACTGCTATGGCAGGCGGCTTTGCATGTCCTGAACTTGCGATGGGTAAAGTCATTATCCGCCGTAAAGAAGCTGAAACTGTCGTTGAAGCTCAGGTTACTGAAGCTCCTGCGGTAGTTGAAGAAGCTCCGGTAGTTACAACATCAGTAGTTGAAGCTCCTGTTGAGACAGTTAAAGCTGAAGACGTTGTAGCAGAGACAATTGTTGAAACTGAAGCGCCTGTTGAAACTGAAGCGCCTGTTGAAACTGAAGCTGTTATTGAACCAGCAAAAGCGGTTGAAGCGCCTAAAGCTGAAAGTGCAAAAGTAGAAGAAGCTCCTGTGGTAAAAGCACAAGCTCCTAAAGCAGCACCGAAGGCAGTAGAAGCGAAGAAACAAGCGGGTTCTCCAATGACTAAAGCTCCTGGTCCTCAAGAGATCAAAGAGATTCAAGTTGTTGCAGCTCCATTCCGTACTGAGCGTTTTGTATCGAAAGGTGCAGGCAGCCAAGCAGCGTCAAATAAAGCCGGCGCTGGCATGACTAAACCTCAATACTAATGAGCTTCGCAGAGTAATCTGCAAAGAACTATCTAAGGGCGACTTATTCATAAGTCGCCCTTTTTTTATATCCACAGTTCCGATTGGTTATAATAGATATATTACTCAAAATGGGGTTCAACCTTGAACTTAATCACATTTTTGGGTAGCATTCGCGCACTTATATTTTCGACACTTAGCTATTGCCGCTCTTTTTCATCACTGTTTGGCTACGCAATACACTCTTGTCGGTAAACCCATTTTAAGCATAGCTGAGCAAACATGTTCGAATTCCCACAATTTTCAAAGCACTCTGTAAAAAATGATGTGCTTTCAGGTCTAACAGTAGCCCTAGCTCTGGTACCTGAAGCCGTAGCATTCGCCTTTGTTGCAGGCGTTGACCCAATGGTTGGTCTTTACGCGGCATTCATCGTAGGTTTAATCACTTCTGTCTTCGGCGGTCGTCCAGGTATGATTTCTGGTGCAACTGGCGCAATGGCTGTAGTAATGGTGAGCCTAGTAGCAACCCACGGCGTTCAATACCTCTTTGCCGCAGTAATGATGGCTGGCCTTCTGCAAATTGCAGCGGGTGTATTCAAGCTAGGTAAATTCATCCGTATCGTTCCGCACCCAGTAATGATTGGTTTCGTGAACGGTTTAGCGATCGTTATCTTCTTAGCACAGCTTGGACAATTTAAAGCACCAGACGTAACAGGTGTATTAACTTGGCTACCAACTGGTCAAATGACACTGATGTTAGGCTTAGTTGCGCTAACAATGGGTATCATCCACTTCCTGCCTAAACTAACAACTGCAGTACCATCTTCACTGGTTGCTATTGTTACGGTAACGGCTTTGGTTGTCGGCCTTGATCTTGAAACTCGTACTGTTGTTGATTTCCTACGTACTATGTCTGGTGACGAAGCTGCAACACTTGCAGGCTCTCTGCCAACGTTCTCTATTCCTGCTGTTCCGGTTTCTTTCGAGACGCTACAAATCATCCTGCCATACGCAATTATCCTTGCGGCTATCGGCTTGATTGAGTCTCTACTGACACTAACGGTACTAGACGAAATGACAAACACTCGTGGTCAATCTAACCGTGAATGTGTGGGTCAAGGTATGGCTAACGTAACGTGTTCAGTATTCGGTGCGATGGGTGGTTGTGCGATGATCGGTCAATCGATGATCAACGTAAACTCAGGTGGTCGTGGTCGTCTTTCAGGTATCGTAGCTGCAGTTGCACTGCTGATGTTCATCCTGTTCGGCTCTGCGCTTATCGAAATGATTCCTCTAGCTGCGCTAGTGGGTGTTATGTTTATGGTTGTTATCGGTACGTTTGAATGGGCAACCTTCAAGCTGGCTCGTCGCGTTCCTAAACAAGACTTCTTCGTTATCGTTCTTGTAACTGTAGTTACAGTACTAACAGACCTAGCGGTAGCAGTTGGTGTGGGTGTTGTTGCTTCTGCACTAATGTTTGCATGGCAACATGCTAAGCACATCTACGCAGACACATCAGTAAACGCTGAAGGCTCAAAAGAGTACAAAGTTAACGGTCCAATCTTCTTTGGTTCAACCGCTAACTTCCTTGAGTTGTTTGACTCATACAACGATCCACAAGATGTTATCGTTGATTTTGCAAACTCACGCGTTACTGACCACTCAGCAATTGAAGCAATCGACACGATTGCCGATCGTTACGCTGCTCTGGGCAAAACTCTTCATCTTCGTCACCTAAGCCAAGACTGTGTTGCTATGCTGCATAAAGCGGGTAGCTTAGTTGAAGCGAACGTTGCAGAAGACCCAATCTACAAAGTAATGTCTAAGTAATTTTAGCCATCGCTTATCGTTAGATTTAGAAAGGCCGACATTGAATGTCGGCCTTTTTTATACCCGTCGTTTTATATCTAATGTGGGAACACGGAACATAGTTTCGGCGTTAGATAGAGCGCAATATCGCTTCACTAGACTCTTCAATTAAATCCAATACCAACTCAAAACCATTCCCTTCGCCATAATACGGATCGGGTATCTCTTGATACTGCGATTCTCCGAAACTCAAAAACAACGCAATCTTGTATTGCAGATGAGCCGGACACTGGCTCATTAAGTCATCTAAATTCGCCTTATCTGCCGCGAGTATTAGGTCAAACTCTTCAAAGTCGTTCATCACGACTTTGCGTGACGTAATACCTTTGAAACTGTAACCACGTTTCTCACCTGCAGACTTTGAACGAGAGTCTGGTGGGTTGCCTTGATGAAAGCCAATCGTCCCTGCAGAATCGACAATAACATCTACTTCTAGCTGATTAGCCTTCTTCCTCAGTACCGCTTCACCTGTTGGCGAGCGACAAATATTACCCATACAAACAACGAGTATCTTCTTCATTCGTAATCACCTGTTCTTCCGATGGTTTTTGCTATGGTTAAGTTAGGCTATGATAGGTGCAATCACAACTTAAAAGGATTTGTTATGTCGACTGAAGACAACAAAGAACAACGCCATAAAGCAAGGCAACAGAAAGTAAAAGAACAAGTCGATGCACGTATCGCGGCCGCGCAAGAAGTGAAAGGCTTGTTATTGGTTATCACTGGTAACGGTAAAGGTAAATCAACATCTGGATTTGGCACCATCACACGTGCCGTCGGTCACGGTAAGAAGTGTGCTGTCGCTCAGTTTGTTAAAGGAACTTGGGATAACGGCGAAAAAAACGTTCTCCAAAAGCTGGATGTTGAATTCCAAGTCATGGGAACTGGCTTTACATGGGAAACCCAAGACAAAACAAAAGATATTGAAGCCGCACAACGTATCTGGAAAGAATGTAAGCGGATGCTGGCTGATGAGTCCATTGACGTGATTCTGTTTGATGAGCTGACTTACATGGTGAGTTACGGCTACATCGAGCTAGATGAAGTGGTAGAAGCTCTCAACAACCGTCCGAAAATGCAATCGGTGATCATTACTGGTCGTGGTGCGCATCGAACTCTGACAGAGATGGCGGACACGGTATCTGAAGTCCGTAACGTAAAGCACGCTTTCGAATCCGGTGTTAAAGCACTGCAAGGTGTCGACTGGTAATCCCGTTCAACTAGAGATCCCCGACTCGATCATTCTTCCCTCTTAAAGATGACGACGCTAGGAAGCTTTCGGTCTAGGCTCGTCATTCCTAGATCAAGATACGAGCATCATAGTGAATCTCTCTTGCTTATTATCAGCGCCCAAACAAAAGCGCCATTCCTACAACAGGAATGGCGCTTCTTTTATATGCGAGTTAGGTAAAGATTAGTTAAAGAAACCTTTCAACAAACCATCAACCGCTTCTTTAGTTTTCTCGTCTTTGATCTTATCCGTTAGCTTATTCACGCCACGGTCGATTTCTTTTTGTGCTTTCTGTTTCAACACATCATCAAAAACAAGCGCAAATTTCGGGTCAGCCCACTGGCCAGTCACCTTAATAGGAATCGTCACATCTTTCAGATCATCGATGTTCTTACCCCCCTGACCTTCTAATGAACCAACAATTGACGTTCTTACTAGGAAGTCGACCGTTTCATTGATGAAGTTTGCTTTGCCTTGACCAGTCACACGTAACAGTGGCGACTGTGCCGATAAGTCGTTCGTTGAAACCCAACCTTTGTCTACTTTCAGTGTTGCTTTCATTGCACTGAAGTCCGTTTTTTGAGCTTCATTTGTGCTTTCAACTTTCTCGCCTTTAATCTTCGCGTAGTTTTCTCGAATCAGTTGAGCAACGTTGATGCCATTCACTGCGCCATCTTCAAAGTTAATCGCGATGGTTCCAACTAGGTTCTTCTTGATTCCAGTTGGCGTCAGGCTCTTACCTTTCACGTTAACATCGATATTACCGGTACCTTCAAGCATGTCGTTGTTTGCAACATCAACCAGCAGCGGTTGAACCTTCACGCCTTTGATTTTCTTCTTAGCCGTGTAAGTCGCTGGTGTTTTACGAGCGTCTAACTTAGCGGTAGCAGAAATAGAACCTTGGTAAAGATTCGATGTGAATGATGTTAGCTGTGCGATACCACGGTTAACAGAGAACGCTGTTTTCACGTTCTGCATTTTCGCATTGCTCGCCTTGAACTTATCAATCGTGATGTCACCTTTCACGTCTAACGTTTTCAGTGCCGACAGATCAGGTTCTACTTCTTTCGCCGGAGCCGAGCTACCAGCATTTGACGTTGAACCACCAGCAGAATCAGAAGGAGCCGTGCTCGCCGTTTCTGTTGTGTTACCTAGACCTAAGAACTCATCAAGGTCGATGTTCGGGCTATGAAGAGAGAAACGAACCTTTGGAATTTCAGACAGGGTTACGTCGGCTTTACCATCTAACGCAATAGAGTTAGCTTGCAGTTTCTCTAACACAAAGCTCAAGTGGCTCTTAGTTAGATCAAAGCTTAGGTCAGACAACATATCCACTTTCATTGGTGACTGAGGAAGCGTGTCGCCTTTGAATGTTGAGTCTAACGTTAGCTTGTTCAATGTTACTTTTGAAATCGCGCTATCAACCGTTAGCTCACCACCACCTTTAAGATCAAGGTCAAGGCCAGCAGCTTTACCTACGACAGCGTAAGTCAGTTGGTTAACCTTATCGAACTCAAACGTATTCAAGCCAATCTTTGCCGACTCGATCGACGTTGCTGGATCATTGAATTTAGCATTAAGGTCAATATTACGTAATGCGTAACTTGCGAAGCCTTCCGCTAATTTGAATTCAGCGCTGCCGTTAGCAGAAAACTTTTGTTGGTTGTTTTCACCAGAAGCGGCAAACGTCGCAGTTGTCCATGTGTCCACTGCGAACTCTGATAAGTTCAAAGACACATCGTATAACTTAGTGAATGAACCCGCTTGCTTGTCATCCATTTCAAACAGTGCGTTTGAGACAGTGACACCCGCAAGGTTGATCTTCCAACCAGATGCTTCAGTTGCGTTTTGTTCTTGAGGTGCAGGTGCTGATTCAGCATTTGCATCTGCAGCAGGTTCAGATTCTTGAGGCGCTGACGCTTGTGTTAGCGCATCGATGTTCTTGCGACCATCTTTAAGCGTTTCCAAATAGAACTCTGCACCGTCTAGAGTGATGTTACCAATCTCTAGTTGGTTGCTAAATAGCGGAGTAACCGAAACATCGACGCCAACGGTATCAACCTTAAATAGGTTCGGTTGAGTAAACCCTGCTGGATTACGTAGTTCAGTTTGACCAAGTTCAAAGCCAATAGATGGGAAGAATTGCCAACTGATATCGCCTTCTATCACAAGCTCTAAGCCTGTGTGTTTTTGGGCTTGTTCGACAATTAATGGCTTAAATTGGTTAGGGTTCACTAACAGCACTAGTGCCAGAATTGCTGCAACGACAACAAACACTGGTACAGCTATGAAAATGAGTAGTTTCTTCATCCGCATATTCCTTGCTTAGATTCCAAAAGAAAGTGGCACTATAAAAGTGCCACTGATTCGGTAAAAAATAAAGCTAAGTTAATCACTTAGGCAAAAATTTTACTTAATTAAGACTTCAACAACTTCGCAATGTGCGCTTTTAGCACATCAATCGCGATGCGGTTTTTACCACCACGTGGAACGATGATGTCTGCGTGTTGTTTTGAAGGCTCAATAAACTGCATAAACATTGGACGTACTGTTTGCTGATATTGCTTAAGTACCGTATCCATTGTACGACCACGTTCTTCTACATCACGCTTAACACGACGTAACAGACAGATATCTAGCGGCGTGTCCATAAACACACTTGCGTGCATCAATTTACGTAGACGTGGGTCCGTTAGTAGCAGAATACCTTCTAAAATGATCACTTTCTTAGGTGTAAGTGTAGTCGTTTCAGAAGTACGTGTGTGCTCCGTGTAGCTGTATTCAGGAACTTCTACCGCATTGCCACTCATTAGCTGCTGTAGGTGTTCACATAATAGATCATGATCCAGTGCATTTGGGTGATCGTAGTTAGTTTTAACACGCTCTTCCATACTCAAGTGGCTTTGGTCGCTGTAGTAGCAATCTTCCGTGATAACACCAATTTGATGGTCGCCTACTTTCTCGCGCAACTCATTATAAATTGTACTAGCAATCAGACTTTTTCCTGATGCTGAAGCGCCAGCGATACCTACGATGACACATTGATTATTATCAGACATTAATTTTGCACCCGATATGGTTTGGTGGTGGGAAGAGATAAACCGCCTGATTATAGGGGCTAAACAACATAGATTCTAGTCGCCATTCTTGCTAATTGCAGTCAAATTGATGTTCTCTATATATTAAATGAATACAATCGTTTGCTTTCGAATAACTAGAGTACAACTATTTGCACAAACCCAACGACTATCTAGCCAAATACAAAAGCTATTTATCTCACCCAAACGTTATTTATACGGCTTTAAGACTTATCTGCTCTAATCAACCATTGAAAAGTTAATCGCTTCCGGTCTCGCTTTTCCCGTCCAGAACATCTTCGCAGCAACATTTTCAGCCAACTCAAGGTAATGACGCGTGTGCTCGCTATCTGGACGACGAATAACGGTTGGGCAGCCCGCATCGATGTCTTCTCGCACATCAATATGCAGTGGAATCTGCGCCAAAATATCAAGGAAGAATTCTTCCGACATCGCTTCCGCGCCACCAGCACCGAAGATATGCTCTTTCTCGCCACAATGACTACAGATATGGTAGCTCATGTTTTCCACTAAGCCTGCAACCGGCACGCTCACTTTATCAAACATAGCCACGCCTTTGCGTGCATCAGCTAAAGCCAAATCTTGAGGTGTTGTCACGACTACCGCGCCCGTTACTGGGATCTGCTGCGAAAGCGTTAGTTGAATATCACCCGTACCCGGTGGCATGTCGATAACAAGGTAATCCAGTTCTGGCCATACGGTTTCATTCACGAGCTGACCTAATGCTTTAGCCGCCATTGGACCGCGCCAGATTGCCGCATCGTCTTTTGACACAAGGTAACCGATAGAATGAGTAAAAATGCCATGAGCTTCGATTGGCATCATCCATTTGTTGTTTTGCACTTCTGGCTTTGCGTCTAACTGGCCGAGCATCATAGGCACAGATGGGCCATAGATATCTGCATCTAATAAACCCACTTTTGATCCTGATTTAGACAAAGCTAGAGCAAGGTTCACAGAGGTTGTTGATTTACCCACTCCACCCTTTGCAGAAGTCACGGCGATGATGTTCTTCACGCCTTTCAATGGGGTAGCAACCGTGGTTTCTAACGCTGACGGCTTCACATTTACTTCAAATTGGAAAGCACTCACTAGTTGCTGTTCAATTTGAGCGTTGATCCACTGTTCCAGTTCAACCGTGAGCTGATTGGCAGCAAAAGGTAAAGTAATGACAAATGATCCGCGTGGATCAACAGAGACAATATTTTGGTGTAGCGCCCACTCTGGTATGAGGATTGGTGACTCAAACTCATTCAACCATGAACAGAAATCTTGCTTAGAAGTAAAGTTACGCATTGGGGCTCCTTTTTTTATTTATGCTATCACCCACGAGATGAAGACTGAACCCCTAAAAAACTAGGGGAATCCTTTGTCTGATACCTTGGCGTATCACACGTTATAAAGTAGTATTACCTCTCAAAATTTATACCTATCAAAAAAGCGAATTATTAAGTATGGCAACTGATCCAAGACAACTTTTGGTAACTTGTGCGCTTCCGTACGCTAACGGCTCTATTCACCTTGGCCATATGCTTGAGCATATCCAAGCTGATATTTGGGTTCGATACCAGCGTCTACGTGGCAACACTGTAAACTTCATCTGTGCTGACGATGCTCACGGCACGCCAATTATGCTTAAAGCTCAACAGATGGGTATCACACCAGAAGAGATGATCGCTGCTGTTAGTGAAGAGCACCAAAAAGACTTCGCTGGCTTTGATATCAGCTTTGATAATTACCACAGCACACATAGCGAAGAGAACCGTGAACTGGCTTCTCATATCTATTTAGAACTTAAAAAGAACGGTTTCATCTCTAGCCGTACTATTTCTCAGCTTTTCGATCCTGAGAAAGAGATGTTTCTTCCAGACCGTTTTGTAAAAGGTACTTGCCCTAAGTGTAAGTCAGAAGACCAATACGGTGATAACTGTGATAACTGTGGTGAGACATACAGCCCAACTGAACTGATTAATCCTAAATCAGCAGTTTCTGGTGCAACTCCAGTAATGAAAGACTCTGAGCACTTCTTCTTCGACCTACCTCAGTTCGAAAGCATGCTTAAAGAGTGGACTCGTTCTGGCTCTCTACAGAATGAAACTGCAAACAAAATGCAGGAATGGTTCGAGTCTGGCCTGCAACAGTGGGATATCTCACGTGATGCGCCTTACTTTGGCTTCGAAATCCCAGGCGAAAAAGACAAGTTCTTCTACGTATGGCTAGATGCGCCTGTTGGCTACATGGCTTCTTTCAAGAACCTATGTGACAAGCGTGACGATCTAGATTTCGACGAATACTGGAAGAAAGATAGCACAACTGAGCTTTACCACTTCATCGGTAAAGACATTGTGTACTTCCACTCTCTATTCTGGCCTGCAATGCTAGAAGGTTCTGGTTTCCGTAAGCCAAACAACGTATTCGTACACGGCTACGTAACCGTAAACGGCGCTAAGATGTCTAAGTCAAAAGGCACATTCATCAAAGCAAGCACGTACCTAAACCACCTAGACCCTGAATGTCTACGTTACTACTACGCTGCTAAACTAAACAGCCGTATCGATGATTTAGACCTTAACCTTGAAGACTTCACTCAACGTGTAAACGCTGACGTAGTAAACAAGATTGTTAACCTAGCGTCTCGTAACGCAGGCTTCATCACTAAGCGTTTCGAAGGCAAGCTTTCTGCTGAATTTGCAGAACCAGAGCTCTACAACGAATTCGTAGCAGCAGCTGAGCGTATCGGTCAACTGTACGAAACTCGTGAGTTCAGCCGCGCTATTCGTGAAGTAACGGCACTCGCTGACAAAGCTAACCAGTACATCGACGAAAAAGCACCTTGGGTTCTTGCAAAAGAAGAAGGTAAAGAGGAAGAGCTTCAAGAAGTTTCTTCTGTAGGTATTAACCTATTCCGCGTACTGATGGCTTACCTGAAACCCGTAATGCCAGAACTAGCCGCTCGCACTGAAGCTTTCCTAAACGAAGAGCTAACGTGGGAAGCAATTGCTACTCCACTAACTGATCACGAAATCACTAAGTTCAAGGCGCTATTTAGCCGTATTGATCCGAAGAAAGTGGAAGCAATGATCGAATCTTCTAAAGAAGATGCAGCCGCTGAAGCAGCAGCAAAAGAAAAAGCAGAAGCGGAAAAAGAGCAAGCAAGCCAAACTGAGCTAGACAAAGAGCCAATCGCAGATGAGATTGAGTTCGATGCCTTTGCAGCAGTCGATATGCGTATTGCTCGTATCATCTCTTGTGAAGAAGTACCAAAAGCGAACAAACTGCTGAAATTCCAATTGGACATCGGTGGTGAAACTCGCCAAGTATTCTCTGGTATCAAGTCAGCATACAAACCTGAAGAGCTAGAAGGCAAGCTAACTGTCATGGTAGCAAACCTTAAACCTCGTAAGATGAAGTTTGGTATGTCTGAAGGCATGATCCTAGCTGCTGGCCCTGGTGGCAGCGACTTGTGGATCCTTGAACCACACGAAGGTGCTCAACCAGGTATGCGCGTAATGTAATGCCGGTTTAGCCGCTTAAAAATCCCCATAACAGCCATGTTGTGGGGATTTTTTATATCTATGGAAAACAAGCGTTCTCTGTTAGAGTCGCCCTCAACTATGCTATGTAGAGTAAAGTGTGCTTTATCAAATCCAATATATTTGATTGGAGCCATATTCACTCCCAGATACCTTTTTAGGACTACCCTGTGACTAACAATGAAATCTTGCGTCGTATTCAACACGCACTAAACCTTAAAAATGCACAAATCATCAAAGCTATTGAACAAGCTGACGTTACCGTTGCTCACGATAAAGTGATTAACTGGCTGAAAGACGATAACGACAAGTCATGCGCAACGATGAAAGACAAAGAGTTAGCGGTATTTCTAAATGGTTTCATCAACCTAAAGCGTGGCAAGAAAGAAGGTGAGCAACCAAAACCTGAAGTTGCGCTAACGAACAACATGATTTTCATGAAGCTGCGTATCGCGCTAAACATGAAAGCTGAAGATGTGCTTGATGTATTAGAAGTTGTTGGTGTGAGCTTAAGTAAATACGAGATCGGCGCTTACTTCCGCAAACCAGAAAATAAGAACTACAAAGTGTGTGAAGACCAATTACTTTGTGATTACTTAAATGGCGTTCAGTTTACTAACCGCCCAGACTCAGAAGAGTTTGCAGGGTAAGTTACTGCTTATTGATAAGTTTTCACCAACTATCGATAAATAAAAAGCGGCGAGATAATTTGATTATCTCGCCGCTTTTTTGTGTTCTTTACGTCGTTTACTTAACAAGTAAAACCTAGCCGTACTTAAATGAAAAGACTTAGCTGTCGTCTTCAGTAAAGTTTGTTGGCAACGTTGTTTTCATCTCGTTCCAAATCTGTGCGCTTGCGATACCATAGTTGCGAATCACAAGTGGCAGGTTTTCACGCTCACCACTTTCACAAATAACAAACAAGTTTTTGTAGAACTCCATGGCTAAACGACGAGCTTCCGGGTTAGAGAAGTAGTAGCTGCCAACACGGTCGTACAGCTTACGAACGCCGTTAAAAATCAGTCCGTAAATTTGGTTACCTGAATGGAATGCTAAACGTTGAAAAAGCATGTAATCGTAGAAGTTAAACGTTTTAGCGACTAAGATCGTTTGACGCTTCACTTCATCTTTTTCTACGTCTTCTTTCACTGACTGTTTGATCTTATCAGCATACGGAGAAGACTCTAGGAATTCATCCCATGTCGGTGCCGCAAGTAACGCTTCACAAGATTCAATCACGTTAGTAATCGTACGCTCAGAAGCTTCTTTATTTGCTTTGAATGCATAACGCATAAAGATAGGACTGATATTGGTACGTGCAGCAAGCAAGTCTTCGACCATTTTACTTGCGTTATCAACATCCAACGTCATTAACGTATCTAGAATATGAAGACCTGAGGTTTCCATAAACTGGTTAACTTTAGTTGGCTTACCGTGTTGGATCGTCAACCAACCATCACGAGCAAGACGTTGTAGTACTTCACGAAGCGTAGTACGTGTAACACCAATCAGTTCAGAAAGCTCACGCTCTGCGGGCAAGATAGAACCTGGAGGGAAACGGCCATTCCAAATACTTTCAATGATATACTTTTCTGCAAATCCTGCCGGGCTCTTCGCCTTAATGACCATCTACACTTCAATCCAATTTAATTATTATGTTCTAATTTACTCATCATACCACTAGTCTTACCTAGCTGAAATACCCCCAAAAACTTTACTCCCCCAAATACAACAATAGAGCTAAAGCTCTAAAGTTAAGCACACGTTTACACTTAGAGTTTGGAAAGCAAGTGACTACAAACCACCATTCCAACAACTTATTAACACAACAAAAAACCTTAAAAATCAATGACATTTGTCATATTTACAAAGTAATTAAAATGCAATATTAAGTTGTAATAATCACACATAAACAGTCTTTATTATGTTGATTTCAATCATTTCGCTGAAATATTGATTCTAGTCGGTTTTTATCACATTTTAAGTGGTATGCTTGCGCTACTTTGATCGCGTTTCTCAACAAAAAAGAGGTATTTTTAGTGCTACAGGGCTTTTCCTGTTGACTAAATGTTATCTAAGAGTAGAGTTGCGCTCAAAAATAAGCAGTGCTTGAGTTTCTAAGGGAGTGACTTGGCAAGACCACAGAACATTACATGGAATGTAGTTTTTCTAAGTCACTGTTAGTTATAGTTTTTAATCAATTTTATAGCTCAATTCTCAAAATGTTGTATTGCTTGTCTATTCATAATCAACATAAAAGAGTATTAACATGCCGATGTCTCTCGGAAACGCTTTTATCAAGAACTTCCTTGGTAAAGCTCCTGATTGGTATAAACTTGCCATCATTTCCTTTTTAATCATCAACCCGTTTGTTTTTTTCCTAGTTGACCCATTTGTTGCGGGCTGGCTGTTAGTGGTTGAGTTTATTTTCACTCTAGCTATGGCTCTAAAATGCTACCCTCTTCAACCGGGTGGTTTATTAGCCATTCAAGCAGTCGCCATTGGCATGACTAAACCTGAAATGGTTTATCACGAGCTCCAAGCAAACCTTCCTGTATTACTCTTGCTCGTATTCATGGTTGCTGGTATTTACTTCATGAAAGAACTGCTTTTGTTCATTTTCACGAAGATCTTACTCGGTATCCAATCCAAAGCCTTACTCTCTGTCGCTTTCTGTGTCGCTGCTGCTTTCTTATCAGCATTCCTAGACGCACTAACGGTGATCGCCGTTGTTATCAGCGTTGCAGTTGGCTTCTATTCTATCTATCACAAGGTGGCATCAGGTAAAGGCACTACGTCTGCACACGATCATACTCACGATGAAGAGATCTCTGAGCTAACTCGTGACGATTTAGAAAACTACCGCGCTTTCCTACGCTCACTACTTATGCACGCAGGTGTAGGTACTGCACTCGGTGGTGTAATGACCATGGTAGGTGAACCACAAAACTTAGTGATTGCGAAGCAAGCAGGCTGGGAATTCGGTGAATTTATCATCCGTATGCTGCCGGTAACATTGCCTGTATTCATCTGCGGCATTATCACTTGTGCACTTGTAGAGAAATTCAAAGTATTTGGTTACGGTGCAGAGCTGCCAAATAACGTTCGCCAAATCTTAGTTGAATTTGACAACAAAGAACGCGCAAACCGTACAAAACAAGACGTAGCAAAACTATGGGTTCAAAGTGCAATCGCAGTTTGGCTTATCGTAGGCCTTGCGCTTCACGTGGCTGAAGTCGGTTTGATTGGCCTTTCAGTTATCATCTTAGCAACGGCGTTTACTGGTGTAATTGAAGAGCACTCAATGGGTAAAGCCTTTGAAGAAGCGCTACCATTTACTGCACTTCTTGCTGTCTTTTTCGCTGTCGTTGCGGTAATCATTGACCAAGGACTGTTTAAGCCAGTGATCGATGCAGTACTTCACGTTGAAGATAAAGGTGCACAGCTCGCACTATTCTATGTGGCTAACGGTATCTTATCGATGGTTTCAGATAACGTGTTCGTAGGTACGGTTTACATCAACGAAGTTAAAACTGCACTGGTTGAAGGCATCATCACTCGTGACCAATTTGACCTACTTGCTGTTGCTATCAACACAGGTACTAACCTACCTTCTGTTGCTACGCCAAACGGTCAAGCTGCATTCCTATTCTTATTAACATCCGCACTTGCCCCGTTAATTCGACTGTCTTACGGCCGCATGGTTATCATGGCTTTGCCATACACTATCGTACTGGCTCTTGTTGGTCTTGCTGGTATCGTGTTCTTTGTTGAACCGATGACAGCCTGGTTCTACGATGCAGGTTGGATCGTTCAGCGCACTGGTGAAGTTGTTGCCCCAGTGATTTCTGGTGGTCACTAATCCGATTTTGTGTTGCGAAACACAATAAGTGTATCTAACTAATCAAAAATATTAGTTGATTAGGAAACTTATCCAAGATAAAAAGCTCTGAGTATTCAGAGCTTTTTTATTTTATAGACGGGATTAAATTCGTGAACTTTTTTGCAATGCTCAAAGACTTCTCTAAGGGACGTTTATCTTGGCTTTTACTGCTGGCTTTCATACTATTTTTTGAAGCATGTGCCCTATTCTTCCAGCATGTAATGATGCTTGGCCCTTGCGTAATGTGTATCTATGAACGCGTTGCCATGCTTGCTATTGGTGTCGCAGCAATGATTGGTGCTATTGCGCCGAATAATCCGATATCACGTTGGCTAGGACTGGCTGGTTGGGGATTTGGCGCATACAAGGGTTTGATGCTGGCATTACAACATGTTGACTACCAGTTTAATCCGTCTCCTTTCGCAACTTGTGATTTATTCGTCACCTTCCCTAGCTGGGCACCTCTAAACCAATGGGCTCCGTGGATGTTTGAAGCTTACGGCGACTGCAGTAAGGTTGTGTGGCAGTTCTTAGAGCTTTCTATGCCTCAATGGCTGGTCATCATCTTCGCGGGTAACTTGGTTGCTTTCGGCTTTGTTGTTGTTTCTCAATTCGTTAAATCAAAGAATGACTAACAATTAACTCATGATGTTCAGAAACGAAAAAGTCGACCAATAGGTCGACTTTTTTATTGCTTAAGCTTTTTATCAGTTAAAGAGAGTCTGTTGCTCATTCAAGCTTACTCTATCAACAAGTCTCGATTAGCTGTTTTTACCGCAGCATTGCTTGAATTTCTTGCCACTTTCGCACGGACATAGATCGTTTCGACCAATGTCTTTAAATGGGTTCACGCTTTGTGACTTATTACCCAGCATAGCTTCATCTGCCGCAAGTGCCACTTCAGAAATCATCAAATCAATCTGACCAACCAAGTCTGCAAGCGATGGCGGATTCTGAAGGCCAGCAGCGACCATTTGCTGTTGGGTTTGTTCTTCATCAATCGCTAGCATCAATGTAGTTAGCAGCGCTTGTAGCATACGTAACGTACCATCCGCCACTGTCACACTTTGCCACTGCTCTTCAATCGTAGGCCAAACCATCATGAAGCCTTCCGCGAAATCAGCGAATTGCTCGTTAAAGTCACCTTCCGCAAACACATCGGCTAGTAAGTATTCACTACGCTGAATCAGGTTGTGCTGACGGTTAATTTGTTCCGTCACGATTGTTACCAGCTCTTTACCCGCTTCAGGCGCGACGATAGCTAGCCACTCTTCTGGATCTAATGGCTTAGTCGCTAGGTTAGACGCAAGGATTGCACCTTCAATAAACTGCGGTGTAATGTCTGTGACTTGTTCTGGTAGGCTTAATAATTGATATGTCATGAAAGCTCTGGATATTGGGGCATTTTCGATATTATAACGTTATCCCCGCTAAGATGTCGCCAACCACTTCCCTCTGTTTTCTAACCAACAATCATACGCAAACCATTGCTATTCAAATATTATCGAATTTTCACTTATTTCGCTTTGATAATCAGAACCTTGGGTGTAAAACGCTGCCATAAACATTTAGTTACATTTAGGCGTGCTCAGCATGAAATCAAAATCCCAAGGTTTTACATTACTCGAACTTGTTGTTGTTATCGTTATTTTGGGTGTTTTAGCCGTCACCGCTGCGCCTCGTTTTCTTGGTGTTCAGCGAGATGCTCATGAAGCATTAGCGCAAGGTGCGTTTTCAGCGTTCAGAAACAGCATTGATATGTACCACTCACAATGGCTGGTCGATGGTGAACCAGATTTCGACCAAGTGGTGAATTATGGTGAAGGCGATGTATACCCGTCGGAAACCGGTTTTCCAATCTCGGTTCGAGAGCAAGTACCTACTGCACCTCCAACAGTGGAAGGCGATCAATGTGTAGCACTTTGGAACTCTTTGATTGAATCTGATTTAGTTGCTCGATCGCAATATGATACTGGCTTTATTCTACCCTCAGACGAAGCCATTGTGAGTTGGTACACGGGTACGCCGGAGTGTTATTACTACTACACTTCAAGTTTTACCCCATCCGAACGCTTGCCTATTCTTTATTACTCACCGATTACAGGTGAGGTAAGAGTGACCCGTGAAATGGCAAACACCGCTCCTTAGTGACAATCTAACTAACACCTCGTACAATCACGCCTCTTAATTTTTCGGTCCACTCAGTTTCGGTAAAAAACAGCATGCGAGTAATACTTGGCCCTATGGAGGGCGTTCTTGATCATCTAATGCGCGAAATTCTTACAGAGATTAATGACTATGATCTCTGTGTCACAGAATTCGTGCGTATCGTTGATCAACTTCTTCCTCCGCATGTTTTCCACCGTATTTGCCCTGAATTACATCAAGGCTCTCAAACCATGGCAGGTGTGCCTATTCACCTCCAACTTCTTGGACAACACCCAAATTGGATGGCTGAGAATGCCTTCCAAGCGGCCAGTTTAGGCGCTAAAGGGATCGATATTAACTTTGGGTGCCCTGCGAAAGCGGTAAATAAAAGTAATGGTGGAGCGTCACTGCTAAAAGAGCCAGAGCTTATCTATCAAGTAGTGAAAGCTTGCCGTGAAGCGGTGCCTGCACACATTCCCGTGTCCGCAAAAATTCGATTAGGTTGGGAACATCCTGAAGAGTGCTTTGAAATTGTTGACGCTATCGAGCAAGCAAAAGCTGACGAACTCACTGTGCATGCACGAACCAAAGTTGGTGGCTATAAAGCCAGCGAAATCAAATGGGATTACATCAATCAAATAAGAGAGAAAACCTCTCTGCCGTTGATTGCAAATGGGGAAATTTGGAACTATCAAGATGGTCAAGATTGCATTGAAGCAACGGGCGTCGACTCATTAATGGTTTGCCGCGGCGCTTTTAATATTCCAAACCTTGGTAATGTCGTTAAGCACAACCACCAGAAAATGCCATGGGATAGAGTAATCGCACTTTTACTGCGCTATTCAGAGTTTCAAATTAAAGGGGATAAAGGCATGTACTACCCCAATAGAGTGAAACAGTGGTTTGTCTATTTAAGTAAAGGCTACCCTGAAGCAAACGAACTGTTTAAAGAAATTCGTACTTTCAAGAAAGCGCCGCCTATCGTAGAGCGCCTACAACGTTATCAAGAAGAGCATTTCCACTCAGCTTAACTATGTCTTAGCGAGGGAGAGCCATCAGTCCCTCTCCTCCTTATACAGCACAAGACTTCAATAACGTGGTTAAAACTCGATTCGGTCTTTACCGGTCGTCTTAGCCACGTACAGTTTTTCATCGGCGTACTTAAATATCTCTTCAAAGTTGAGTTTGCTTTGCTCCGTTTCAACAATGCACACACCGCCAGATATCGTGAAGCCATTAGGGATGATATCCGCAGATTTAGAACAGACTGCACTTTTTACACGTTGTAATGTTCTGATCAATGTTTCTCGGTCATCACCTTTCAGATAGACAACGAACTCTTCACCACCAAATCTTGCTGCAACATCACTACTTCGAATGCTATTGCTTATCTGACGTGACATATAGCGGATTACATCGTCACCTTTATCGTGGCCGAAGGTATCATTTATCGACTTGAAATCATCGATATCGAACACCGTTAAAGCAAACAACTGGTCATGTTCCACACTACGCCAAAACGCTTCTAAGCCACGTCGATTCAATAACCCTGTCATTGGGTCTTTGGCTGCAAGTTCTTTGAAATAGCCACGTTCGATATTGGAGTTAACATAAAAGAAAATCGTAACCGAGAACAGGTATACGATAATAGCGACGATTAAACTGTCTTTTTCATAAACGAAAAAATGTCGAACTTCGTTCGCAATATCTAACTCGTAATACATCGCGTGATGAGATGCTACACCTTCGAAATCTATCTTACGGTAGAAAGCTGCAGTATCACTTGGATTAACTAAGGTAGTATCAATAATATCTATCCGACCCGCGAGATGCTTATTCGAAGTAGCAAGTAATTTGTCCGCGTAGATGCCAACTGACAACATTCCTTGATGCACACCTTTGTGAAACACCGGAATAGTCATACTGATCATACGGTCAAGAGAGTCAAACCGATAAGCGGGACCAGACAACGTTACTTGATCTGGGTTATTGGCGGTCTTCTGCCAGTAAGGACGGCTTTTGATGGTCGAAAGTAGTTCTTTTCCTAACCTTTTTGCAAAATCTTCTGGTGATGAAATAACATAGCCGCTTGTATCAATAAAATGCACACCGTTATGAAACTCATCAAGTTGGGATAAAAATGACAGGATCGGCGCTAGAGCAATTTTTTCTGACGCACTTTTATAGCTGTCACTCGTTTCAGAGCACAACGACTCCTCGCCCACCAACATATAATCAATATCGACCGAAGGAATATCAGCAGTCTTTCCATCAGCAAGTAGTAAGCTATCGATAGGCCAAATCTGGCAAAGGCCATCAACCACCTGTTTGTTGTGGTCAAGGAAAAGAGGATTACCCGATTTATAGTAGTTTGAGAAACTGTAGTCTAACGCGGTAACGACTTTAGTGGTTCGCTTGAAGACCTCTTCGATACGTTGAAATTCACTTCTGATGTCTTTCTCTACCGAATCAAAATGGTTCTTTGCAATCAAGCCGAGTAACATTGCTGCGATCACAGCAGGGAAACCAAAAACAAAGGTAAGGCTAAAATGCCTATTAACTTTCATATCATGTGCTCTTAGCGCTTAGCTATTTTCATTTACCCCGTTAATATTATGACATTAATTGTCAGCTCTCTCGATGTAAAATAATGTAAATTCATATTAACAGCATAGCTCACGGCCAAATAACCTATTCGAAGTGAACAAAATAACCACTTATAAAAGAACAAATTAGAGAAATACGACCATTATGTTGAGTTAATTTACTAATTCCTATCAACTGCTTTAATACTGTTAACAACATTATTTATATGCAACCTATGTTCATCATTCGGGTTATTACTAACGGCTAACAATCGCACGATCAATAACAGACTGAGGAAGGGTTACGCCTAGTTCACGAGCCGCGTCCAAATTGACGACAAGTTGAGAGCTCTTCGCTGTTTTCACATTCAACTTTCCGGGCTTTTGTCCCTCAAGTATTGCCGCCACATAATCTGCGGTTTGAACACCTACGTCATAATAATCTAGCCCTAAGCCAGCAATAGCGCCCTTTCCAACGTAAGAGGTTGCTCCTGCGACGACCGGTGTACCGGATTGATTTGCTGCTTGGATTAGATCTTCAATACCGCTTGCTACCGTGTTGTCGGTCAGCGCGTAGATAACATCTGACTTTTTAGCGACAGATTCAGCTTTTGATTCGACATCATCGATAGTCAGTGCTGTTGCTGTATAAAGTTGGAATCCATTCTCGCGCGCCGCTTTCTTCAGTAACTTTATCAATGCAACCGCATTAGCTTCTGCAGGGTTGTAGACAACACCAATAGAACTCGCTTTGGGGAGCAGTTCTTTAATCAACGAAACGTGTTGCGACACAGGAGAGAGATCAGAAAGACCAGTTACGTTTTTTCCGGGGTTGTTGAGTTGTTTGACCAGCCTTGCACCGATCGGGTCGGTTACAGCGGTAAATACGATCGGAATAGATCGGGTTGCGGAAACCAATGCTTGCGAGGTCGGTGTGGCTATACCAACTAACACGTGAGGATTTTCGCTAGCCAACTCTCTTGCTATTTTTGCCGCTTGCGCTGGACTACCATCGGCCATCTCATACGAGAATTCTAGATTTTTTCCTGGCTCATAACCTTTCGCTCGTAACCCTTCAAGAAGCCCCAGACGTGTCGCGTTCAAATCAGGATGGTCGACAACTTGTGAGACCGAGACTTTGGCGATATTTGCCATCACGTTGCCTGTCCATAGCAACAGGAAACAGCTCAAAGTCGCCGTTAATACTCTTTTTACAGAACCCATCAATACTCCCTTCATCAAGCTCTCGTTGTTATTGCTCGATCTAAAGAGAACAACATTAAATTCATTATTGATAGTATTACCAGTAACCATTGATAAGTTGAAGTGATATTTAACAAAAACACAACAATGCTCGAATTATGTGAGAAAAGGTAAGTTTGATTGAGTTATTAGGTAAGAAACGAAGTGAATAACGAGAGATAAGTGAAACGAATAATAAAGATTAAACGAAATGAATCTGAGAACAAGCCAACATCGATGTGTAGCTGTCCTCAGACGATAGGAGAAGGTCAGATATTCTTAGAACCAACGTTCCATTGAAGATTTATCTAACTGGCGGAATGCGCGATTCAAAATGATCGCCAATTCTTTATAACGGGGGCGTGGTTTCATTGGTTCCAATGCAAAACCTGTTTCGCTGATCTTCTCGTGCAGCTCTCGATACCACGAAACCAATGCTGGCGGTAATTGAGTGTTCGAACGGTTACCTAACCACCACATGCCTTGAAGTGGCAAGCTGATCGCAAACAATGCCATGACCACAGCTTGCGGCATCGCATGATAATTATTGAAGACCATTTGTGTAAGAATACTAATAGCGGCTATCGCTGGCATCACTTTCACACCAAAACGCGTGGCTTTAATGATGCGCTGTTCAGGGAAGATAGCGTTTAACTCTTTTCGAACAGGCCAGAGATCCATGTACTTTTGGCCATCTTTTAAACTGCTCGCTAAACCAACTCTATTACTCATATGAGTCTCCCATTAAAAAAAAGTTGAAATCATCAACTAAAAACACAAAAATTTGACGAAAAATAATATTCTTTCAAATTTTTTTGTTATATTTGCACAATATCGCTATTATTTGCAGACCTCAATCTCATTGTTGCCCTTATTTACAATTTAAGCAACTTTGGGACGACTTCTGCAAGGAATGCAAAAGCCTCTTTTTCTGAAAAAGTGCGCTTTCACTTTAATACGGAAATTAACGTTTTTTTGACCAAGGTTAGTACGCAAGCCCATGTGCTTCGACTATTCTTGAGATTAATTTTCATCCTTAACTGATTTCGATCAGAAAAATAAACAGGTAGTCATTAATGTCTAAGCTAGTTTTAGTTTTAAACTGTGGTAGTTCTTCTCTTAAATTTGCTGTTGTTGATGCAGAAACAGGTGCTGAGCACCTAACTGGTCTTGCTGAGTGTCTTGGTCTTCCAGAAGCTCGTATGAAGTGGAAACTTGATGGCAAGCACGAAGCACAACTAGGCGCGGGCGCAGCTCACGTAGAAGCACTATCTTTCATGGTAGAAACTATTCTTGCTTCTAAGCCTGAGCTTAAAGCTAACCTTGGCGCTATCGGTCACCGTATCGTTCACGGTGGCGAGCAGTTCACTAAATCAGCACTTATCACTGATGAAGTACTTAAGGGTATTCAAGACGCTGCAACTTTTGCACCTCTTCACAACCCAGCTCACCTTATCGGTATCGAAGCAGCTCAACAGAACTTCCCTGGCCTACAAAACGTTGCTGTATTTGACACTGCGTTCCACCAAACAATGCCTTCTGAGTCTTACCTATACGCTCTACCGTACAACCTGTACAAAGAGCACGGCATCCGTCGTTACGGCATGCACGGTACTTCTCACCTGTTCATTACTCGTGAAGTAGCTGGTCTACTAAACAAGCCAGTTGAAGAAGTTAACATCATCAACTGTCACCTAGGTAACGGCGCATCTGTATGTGCTATCAAGAACGGTCAATCTGTAGATACTTCTATGGGTCTTACTCCTCTTGAAGGTCTAGTAATGGGTACTCGTTGTGGTGACCTAGATCCTGCGATCATCTTCCACCTACACGACGCTCTTGGTTACTCTGTTGAAGAAATCAACAACATGCTAACTAAAGAGTCTGGTCTTGCTGGTCTAACTGAAGTGACTTCTGACTGTCGTTTCGTTGAAGACAACTACGGTGAGAAAGAAGAAGCAACTCGTGCAATGGACGTGTTCTGTCACCGTCTAGCTAAGTACGTTGCTGGTTACACTGCAACTCTAGAAGGTCGTCTAGACGCAATCACTTTCACTGGCGGCATCGGCGAAAACTCTGGCCCAATCCGTGAAATGGTTCTTAACCGCCTAGGCATCTTCGGCATCGAAGTTGACAGCGAAGCTAACCTTAAAGCACGTTTCGGCGGCGAAGGTACTATCACTACAGCTAACAGCCGTATCCCTGCAATGGTTATCTCTACTAATGAAGAGCTAGTAATTGCTGAAGACACTGCGAAACTAGCAGGTCTTTAATTGATTTTCCTGACTAGCTTCACTCGAAGCTAGTCAGTTTTTCATATCAAGAAAATGGGGCTCAACTTCTATTCCTACCCCAATTTAAATATCGGTGGGAATAGCAGTTGAGCTTTTTTTATTTCCAATAGTCAAAGGTGTTCGTCAATGTCCCGTACTATTATGCTTATCCCTACAAGCGCTGGTGTTGGTCTTACTAGTGTTAGCATGGGTGTTCTTCGCGCTATGGAGCGTAAGGGCGTAAGTGTTTCTTTCTACAAGCCAATCGCTCAACCTCGCAGCGGTGGTAACCAACCTGATTTAACGTCTACTATCATCAGCGCAAACAGCGACATTAAGATTGGTGAGCCAATCGCAATGACTAAAGCTGAAGCTTTGATCGGTAGCGAAAAAATGGACGAGCTTCTAGAGTCTGTTGTTGAGCAATACAACAAGATCAACAAAGACGCAGAAGTAACGCTAATCGAAGGTCTAGTACCGACTCGTAAGCACCCATTTGCTAACCAAGTGAACGCGGAAATCGCTAAAACACTAGGCGCAGAGATCGTATTCGTTGCGACTCCGGGTACATACAACCCTAGTCAGCTTAAAGAGCACATCGAAGTAGCATGTTCTAACTTCGGCGGCACTAAAAACAAGAACATCTCAGGCGTTATTATTAACAAACTGAATGCACCTGTTGATGAAGCTGGCCGTACTCGCCCTGACCTTTCTGAAATCTTCGATGATGCAGATAGCGCTCAGCAAGCGAACCTTGAAGTAATGCAAATCTTCAACTCTAGCCCTATCCGTGTTCTTGGCTGTGTGCCATGGAGCATCGACCTAATCGCTACTCGTGCGGTTGATATGGCTAAGCACCTTAACGCTGAAATCGTTAACGAAGGTGAAATCTCAACTCGTCGTATTAAGAGCATCACTTTCTGTGCACGTTCTCTACCGCACATGATTGAGCACTTCAAACCAGGTTCACTGCTAGTAACTTCTGCAGACCGTCCTGACGTTATCGTTGCTGCGGCTCTTGCTGCGAAAAACGGTGTTGAAATTGGCGCAATCCTACTGACTGGCGGTTACGACATTCCAGAAAGCATTGCTAACCTTTGTGCACCAGCATTCGCTTCAGGTCTACCGATCTTCAAGGCTCAAGGTAACACTTGGCAGACGTCTCTTAACCTACAGAGCTTCAACCTAGAAGTACCTGCAGACGATAAAGAGCGTATCGAGTTCGTTAACGATCACGTTGCTAGCCATATCGATGGCCCTTGGATTGATTCTCTATCTGAAGGTACTCAAGGCATTCGTCGTCTAAGCCCACCAGCATTCCGTTACCAGCTAACTGAATTTGCTCGTAAAGCGGCTAAGCGTATCGTTCTTCCTGAAGGTGATGAGCCACGTACTGTTAAAGCAGCTTCTATCTGTGCTGAACGCGGTATCGCAACTTGTGTGCTTCTTGGTAACCCAGACGAAATCCGTCGCGTTGCTGCACAACAAGGTGTTGAACTAGGCGCTGGCGTTGAGATCATCGATTCTGCATCTGTTCGCGAAAACTACGTAGCTCGTCTAGTAGAACTTCGTGGCGCTAAAGGTATGACTGAAGTTGTTGCTCGTGAGAAGCTAAACGATTCAGTATTCCTAGGCACTATGATGCTTGAAGCGGGTGAAGTTGACGGTCTAGTTTCTGGTGCTGTTCACACAACGGCGAACACAATCGTTCCTCCGTTCCAGATCATCAAGACGGCTCCTGATGCTTCTATCGTATCTTCCATCTTCTTCATGCTTCTGCCTGATCAAGTGCTTGTATACGGTGACTGTGCGATCAACCCAGATCCAACAGCTGAACAGCTTGCTGAAATCGCTATCCAATCTGCAGATTCTGCTGCGGCATTCGGTATCGACCCACGCGTTGCTATGATCTCTTACTCTACTGGTGAATCTGGTAAAGGTGCAGACGTAGATAAAGTACGTGAAGCAACTAAACTTGCTCAAGCGAAACGTCCTGATCTAGTGATCGACGGTCCTCTTCAGTACGACGCAGCAATCATGGAAAACGTAGCCGCTTCTAAAGCGCCTAACTCTCCAGTTGCAGGTAAAGCGACAGTATTCGTATTCCCAGACCTAAACACGGGTAACACGACCTACAAAGCTGTACAGCGTTCAGCAGACCTAGTGTCTATCGGTCCAATGCTTCAAGGTATGCGCAAGCCAGTAAATGACTTGTCTCGCGGCGCTCTAGTAGACGATATCGTTTACACAGTAGCTCTAACGGCTATCCAAGCAGACCAAGCTGCTCAAGCTGAAGAAAAAGTAATTAACTAATTTTTCTTTTGTAGAAAGCCAAAACCCTAGATGTTTATCTAGGGTTTTTTTATGTCTAATGCTTAAGGTTATTTGATGCTCTTAAGATGAATCTAGCCTCGCCCATGGGCTGATTCTAAATCTAGCGCAGGTCCTTTCGGCACAACTTGAGTTGGGTTGATACCTGTGTGACTGTAATAGTAGTGACGCTTGATGTGATAAAAGTCGGTCGTCTCTTTGATGCCTTCAATCTGATAGAGCTCTTTTAAGTAGCCCTGAATATGGACGTAGTCTGAAATTCGCTGCTTGTTACACTTAAAGTGGCCAACATACACCGCATCGAATCTAACCAGAGTGGTAAACAATCTCCAATCTGCTTCTGTGATGTCATTACCCGCTAGATAACGATGTTCACTAAGATGTGCATCTACTTTGTCTAACGCCTCAAATAACGCGTCATACGCTTCTTCATAAGCTTCTTGTGTGGTTGCAAAGCCAGTACGATAAACACCGTTATTAATGCTTGGATAGATGTAGTCATTCCACTCATCAATCTTCTTGGACAATTCCCACGGATAGTAGTCATCGGTGTTGCCTGTTAACTCATTAAATTCTGAGTTGAACATGCGGATAATTTCAGAGGACTCGTTACTCACGATGGTGTTGGTTTTCTTGTCCCATAGCACAGGAACCGTTACTCGGCCTGAGTAGTCAGGTTTGGCTTGAGTGTAAATTTGGTGCATACGAGTGTGGCCAAACAGAGGTTCAGGCAAACCCATTTGCCAGCCTTCGCTCATCATGTCTGGGCAAACCACTGTCACGTCAATATGATCGGTTAGGTCTTTCAGCTCTCGGAAGATAAGAGTGCGGTGCGCCCAAGGACAAGCTAACGATACGTATAGATGGTAGCGACCACTTTCTGGTTCAAACTGCGCGCCGGCCTTGTTCTCGATCCAACTACGAAAGCCCGCATCTTCACGAACGAACTTACCACCGCTTTCTTTGGTGTCATACCACACATCGTGCCAAACACCTTCAACTAACTTGCCCATATCCAAACCTCTATCATCCAAAATTTTATATACCAATCACAGTAAGTAAATGTTCAGAAATAGCGCAGAGAAAAGGCTTGAGAACAAGGAAGAATTTTTCTGTTAGTAGTTATTCTACAATCAAAAATTCTAACGCCGTTATCGAGCGTTTTAACAAGCTAGGATGAGCAGTTATTTACTACGATTGGTATTAGTATAAGAAAAGCCTAATCTTTCAAAACTAGAATAAGTTGGCTTAGTTGTTCGAATTATTTGAAGAAGGTTGTTTAAGAAGAATTTTGGGCACAAAAAAAGCGCAACTCATAAAAAAGTTGCGCTTAAGCCTGTCACAGGCTGAACCGTTTTAAATGGGTTCTAGACTTGTACGTGCAAGCAAGATACTGCGTGTACGTCATCGCCTTGAATAGTTGGCTTGGTTTGCGCGCAGGCCTCGGTTGCTTCAGGGCAACGAGTACGGAACACACAACCTGATGGTGGATTAATTGGTGATGGGAGATCACCCTCCAGCATCTGAATCGTTTTGCTGCGCTCTAAGCGTGGATCTGGAATCGGAACTGCAGACATCAATGCTTTGGTATATGGATGTTTAGGATCTGAGAACAAGGCATCTGATTCACCTAGCTCAACAGCATTACCTAAGTACATCACCAATACACGGTCAGAAATGTGTTTCACAACCGACAAATCGTGTGCGATGAATACCAAAGACAAACCCAACTCTTTCTGTAGTTCCATAAGAAGGTTAACTACTTGAGCTTGGATAGATACATCCAGAGCAGAAACCGGCTCATCACAAATGATCATCTTAGGTTTCAAGATAAGTGCACGTGCGATACCGATACGTTGACACTGGCCACCAGAGAATTCATGTGGGTAACGGTTGATTACGTTGGGTAGTAGACCAACCTTTGCCATCATTTCTTTAACTCTGTCCTTCACTTCCTGTTTAGAAAGCTCAGGATAGAAAGTTTGTAGAGGCTCAGCAATGATGTCTCCAACTGACATACGCGGGTTAAGCGATGCTAGCGGGTCTTGGAAGATCATCTGAATCTCTTTACGAGTCTCACGACGCTTCACTTCCTGCATCTTAGTCAGGTCTTGACCTAACCACATAACTTCGCCTTCAGTTGCCTCAACTAAACCAATAATTGCGCGCGCAAATGTTGATTTACCACAGCCAGACTCCCCTACTACACCCAGAGTCTCACCTTCGTAAAGGTGAACATCCACACCATCAACCGCTTTAAGGTTTGATGGTTTCGCCCAAGGCCAAGCAGACTTAGCCGCAATGCTAAAGTGAACCTTAAGGTTTTTAATATCTAATAGTAATTCTTTACTCATTTTGTCCAAGTCTCCCAATCAGAAAAACAAGCACGCTGACGATCTTTTGCAAATGGCTGCAAAATCGGTGCTTCTTGCTTACAACGGTCCATTACACGGTGACAACGGTCTTGATAAGGACAACCGGTTGGTAGGCGAAGTAAGTTAGGTGGGTTACCTGGAATCGTCGGTAGAATTTCACCTTCGGTATCCAAACGAGGAATTGCTTTAAGCAGGCCTTCCGCATAAGGGTGGCTAGGCTCATAGAAGATTTCGTCTACTGTGCCGTATTCCATGGTGCGGCCAGCGTACATCACTAGAACTTTGTCACAAGAACCGGCAACTACACCCAAATCATGAGTGATCATGATGATTGCTGTATTGAACTCATCTTTAAGCTCGTTCAGCAATTCCATGATTTGCGCTTGAATGGTTACATCCAACGCCGTTGTTGGTTCATCAGCAATCAGTAGCTTTGGACGACATAACAGAGCCATTGCGATCATCACACGCTGACGCATACCGCCAGAAAATTCGTGTGGATACATGGTAATACGTTTACGTGCCTCAGGGATTTTAACCGCTTCCAGCATGCGTACTGATTCTTCGAACGCTTCCGATTTTCCCATGCCTTTATGCAGCATAAGAACTTCCATCAGCTGATCACATACTTTCATGTAAGGATTCAGTGACGTCATTGGATCTTGGAAGATCATCGCGATCTGTTCAGCGCGAACTTTGTTCAGTGCTTTCTCAGGTAGATTGAGAATCTCATTACCTTCAAACTTTGCACTGCCTGAGATGATGCCGTTCTTAGCCAGCAGTCCCATCAGTGCAAATACCGTTTGAGATTTACCCGAACCCGACTCACCAACAATACCCAGCGTTTCACCTTGGTTGAGTGAGAAGTTCAGGTCGTTTACTGCGGTTACCGTACCATCTTGCGTGGTAAATTCGACGCGCAGATCTTTGACATCTAATAAGCTCATTATTGCTTCCTTAATCTTTTATAGCTTTTAATTGCTATTTCTTTATCTGTCTTTTGGATCAAGCGCGTCGCGCAGACCATCACCTACGTAGTTAAAGCAGAACAGCGTAACTACCATGAATGCTGCAGGGAATGCCAATTGCCAAATAGCAACTTCCATTGTTTGCGAGCCTTCTTGTAATAGCGCGCCCCAACTTGTCATAGGCTCTTGAACACCAAGACCAAGGAAAGATAAGAATGATTCTGTAAGGATCATGCTCGGGATAAGTAGCGTTGAGTAAACCGCAACAATACCCAATACGTTCGGTACGATGTGACGTGTAATGATTTTCCATTTGCTAACACCACATACGTGCGCAGCCTCAATGAATTCTTTACTACGTAAACTCAACGTTTGGCCACGTACGATTCGCGCCATATCGAGCCAAGCAATCGCGCCGATAGCAACAAAAATAAGTACGATATTACGACCAAAGAACGTCACCAGTACGATCACTAGGAACATGAATGGCACGGCGTATAGAATCTCCAGGATACGCATCATCACTCGGTCAGTACGACCGCCAATGAAACCTGAAGCTGCACCGTAAAGCGTACCTATCAGTACCGCTACGAATGCACCCATCACACCAACCATAAGAGAAATACGGCCACCGATCATCGTACGAACGTATAGGTCACGACCTAAACTGTCAGTACCGAACCAGTGATCAGCATTTGGGCCAACGTGCATTGCGTACCAGTCAGTATCATCGTAAGCATGCTGCGCCAACATAGGTAAGAAGATTACCGATAGCACCATAACAATTAGAATGAACAGACTGATCATTGCCGCTTTGTTGCGCATAAAACGAATACGCGCATCCTGCCACAAACTACGACCTTCAATTTCCAAACTCTCAGAGAATTTTTCGATCGCTTCTAAGTTTTCTTTTTTCTTCAACATAACCATGCGTCCCTGCTAGTAGCGAATTTTCGGGTCAATAAGCGCTAGTAAAATATCAACGATTGCGTTGAACAAGATGAATAGGAAACCAATCAAAATGGTTACACCCATTACTAACGAATAATCACGGTTAAACGCGGCGTTAACAAACAGCTTACCGATACCCGGCAGGCCGAAGATGGTTTCAACAACAACAGAACCTGTGATGATACCTACGAACGCAGGCCCCATGTATGAAACAACAGGTAGCATTGCTGGCTTAAGCGCATGTTTAAGAACGATATAACGGTAACTTAGACCTTTAGCACGAGCTGTACGGATAAAGTTACTGTTTAGGGTTTCAATCATGCTACCGCGAGTGATACGAGCAAAGGTTGCTACGTATAAAAGAGACATCGCGATAACGGGTAGGACGATGTACATGTACGTACCACCGTGCCAACCACCTGCTGGAAATATATGCCAGTGTAGAGAGAATAGGTAAATAAGCGCTGGTGCCAACACGAAGGATGGCATCACCACCCCGAGCATGGCGGTCGACATTATGGTGTAGTCGATCCAGGTGTTGTGCTTCAAGGCGGCAATGGTTCCGACCGTTACCCCCATCAATAATGTGAAGATAAAGGCAACAAAACCTACCTTCGCAGATACTGGAAGTGCAACAGCGATCAGCTCATTTACGGTGTAATCTTGGTATTTAAAAGATGGACCAAAATCACCCTGAAGGATGTTGGTCAAGTACGTGGTGTACTGTTCAAATACAGGTTTATCTAAGCCGTATTTAGCTTCGATGTTAGCCATAACTTCTGGCGGTAATGGACGCTCGCTTGAAAACGGGTTACCCGGTGCGAAACGCATGAGAAAGAAAGATATAGTGATCAACACCAACATGGTTGGAATCGCTTCAAATATCCTTTTCATAATGAATTTAAGCATAAACTCACTCTTTCAGTCTGTGACAATTAAAATTAGAAAGACGCTACATGCGCGCCCTGCGCATGTAGTGTCTGTATCGTTATAGTTATATTAACTTTTTAGAATCTAAGCTCTTATTATTGAGCTTTGATGTATAAGTCTTTCGAGAAGATCTTATCTTCCGCGTTGTTAGTAGGGAAACCACCAACGTGCGGATTTAGTAGACGTGATTTCACGTATTGGTAGATAGGTGCGATAGGCATGTCTTTAGCCATTAACGCCTCAGCTTCTAGGTAAAGTGCTTCACGCTCTTCTGCTGATGTAGAGTTAAGTGCTTTATCAATGATTTGGTCGTACTCAGCGCTATCGTAGTGAACACCACCGGTAGTGTTGTTACTCTTCATTAGCGTTAGGAATGACGACGCTTCGTTGTAGTCACCACACCAACCAGCACGTGCTACTTCGAAATCACCTGAATCTTTAGAAGATAGGTAAGTTTTCCACTCTTGGTTTTCAAGCGTTACTTTTAGACCTAGTGTCTTCTTCCACATAGAACCCAGCGCTACAGCAATCTTCTTATGGTTTTCAGAAGTGTTGTAAAGTAGGTTGAAGTTAAGTGGATTGTCTTTACCGTAACCCGCTTCTTCAAGAAGACGAGCAGCTTCTTCATTACGCTCTTTTTGAGACATCTTGCCGTAAGAAGGAAGTTCTGGATCGAAGCCCGCTGTAATTTCAGGCGTTAGGAAGTAAGCTGGTTTTTGACCTTGCGCTAAGATTGCGTCACTTACGATATTACGATCAATTGCGTAAGAGATAGCCTTACGTACACGAACATCATCAAATGGTGCTTTC
This sequence comes from Vibrio lentus, assembly GCF_002875945.1. GTDB lineage: Bacteria > Pseudomonadota > Gammaproteobacteria > Enterobacterales > Vibrionaceae > Vibrio > Vibrio apostichopi. Next base: position 7,805 of record NZ_MCZK01000148.1, on the reverse strand, counting down.
TTAGTGTTAAAGATGTAGTAGTAAGTACATAGGTTACCCGCTACCGATACATCTTCAGCGTGTTCTTTCTTAAGACGCTTAAAGTGCTCTACTGGAAGTTCGTTTGTGAAGTCGATTTCACCAGATAGGAAACGGTTCATTTCCGCTACTTGGTTTTCGATTGGCAGGAACGTTACTTTGTTTAGAACCGTCTTATCGTTGTTCCAGTATTGGTCGTTACGCTTAAGTACTAGGCGTTCGTTAACAACCCATTTATCAACAGCAAATGCGCCATTGCCAACAAAGTGATCTGGTTTAGTCCATTGGTCGCCATATTTTTCAACAGTTGCTTTATGTACTGGCTTAACTGTTGTGTGGCCCATCATCATTACGAAGTACGGTACCGCTGTTTCTAATTCAATAACAAGTGTGTTCGCATCTACAGCTTTAACGCCTAGCTCACTCTTGTCTTTCTTACCCGCGACGATGTCTTTCGCGTTCACCATCTTGGTATATTCCATGTACCAAGCGTATGGAGAAGCAGTGGCAGGATCAACTGCACGTTGCCAGCTGTAAACGAAATCTTCAGCTGTTACAGGATCGCCGTTAGACCATTTTGCGTCTTTGCGTAGGTGGAAAGTGAATGTTTTGTTGTCTGTCGTTTCCCAGCTTTCGGCTACACCTGGGATTGTATTACCTTCGTCGTCTTGGTTCACTAGACCTTCTAGAAGATCACGAATTACGTGAGATTCTGGTACACCTTGAGATTTGTGTGGGTCGATAGTCGCAACTTCAGTACCGTTACCGCGAACAAGTTCCTGAACTTTTGCTAGTTCTGTGCCTGCTGGAACTTCAGCAGCGATAGAAAGAGTAGAAGTGGCAGCCACTGCCAAACCAGCACCTAGAAGAAGGGCCTGAGTGATTTTATTCTTGTACATTCAATAAACTCCAAGTTTTTCGTATTGCATCCATGACTTCTTTGCCAGGTTCACTGAACGGCAGTGATTTAGATTTCTTTAGCTCAAAAATTAAGCATAAAAATCTAAAACCTTACAAAGATTGAGGCACACACTATCAACCATTGAAGTAATTTGCCATAAACAAGTCGCAAAAAATCGGATAATTCTCCGAAGTATTCAAGGTATCAGTGTAAATCTCTAATAAAAACCTAATACATAGTGAGTTACACATAGGGAATTATTAAAAAACAGCCTTTAGTGTTGATGTATCTGTGTTGATACTTTTTTTTAGCATCTTATGCTAGAACACTGCCGGCAAATTAACATTAATGCCACATGAAATCTAATTGCACATCACATATCACCTAAACAGACTACACTATTTGTGAGGATTATCACTTTTTACAAAACAGCATAATGCGCTGCACCAAAACAGATTCAACACTGCACCAAACCAGACAAAATCCCACCTAGAATTTATATGCATCTTGAATGCTTAACCATTTATTAAATGCAGTGTTTATTTATAAATTACTTTGTAGCACGCACAAAAAAGCCGACGTTCAACGTCGGCTTTCTTATTATTCACTGTCCCGTCCTGAAATGTGTTCTTTACGTTAAGGACGATACACGATATGGGATAGCTTACTTTTCCCAACGCTCTGCTGCTTTCGCGTCGGAGTCTCGAGAGTCAACCCAACGAGTCGCCTCAGTAGTACGTTCTTTTTTCCAAAACGGCGCTTTGGTTTTCAGAAAGTCCATAACAAACTCACACGCTTCGAAGGCAGCGCCACGATGTGCACTGGATATACCAACGTAAACAATCTGGTCACCGATATCTAGGTCACCAACGCGGTGAATCACTCGCATCTTCTGGATAGGCCAGCGCGCTTCAGCTTGATCACAAATCTCACTCAGAGACTTCTCTGTCATACCCGGATAATGTTCTAGAGACAAACCAATCACGTTGTCGCCAAGGTTCATGTCGCGAACTTTACCTACAAACGTCACAACCGCTCCCGCAGCCGTACCTTGAGCCAAGTAATCGTATTCGTCGCCCACAGAAAAATCATCTGCAGTAACGAGTACTCTTGGGTCAAGAACTTGAGAGTCATTCATGGTTAACCTCCAGTCACAGGTGGGAAGAAAGCCACTTCGTCGCCGTCTTTCACTTCAGTCGTTAGAGGTACGATAGATTGGTTAAGCGCAGCCAGAAGCTTGCCCTCTTCCAAAGCGATGTCCCATTTGCCTTCTTGTGCTACAAGGTGGCTGCGAATAGCTTCAATCGTCTTGAACTGTGCATCAACTTCAACGCTGTCCACACCAACAAGTTCACGCGTTTGAGCAAAAAACAGTACAGTAATCATGATTCCACCTTGAAGTGACCTGATTTACCACCGGTCTTCTCTAACAAGCGTACATTCTCGATGACGATGTCTTTCTGAACAGCTTTACACATATCGTAAATCGTTAGCGCAGCAACAGAAGCCGCCGTTAGCGCTTCCATTTCTACGCCTGTCTTACCAGCAAGCTTACAAACAGATTCGATGCGAACCTTATTTTCAGACTCGATAGCCTCAAGCTGAACTTCGACCTTAGTCAGCAACAAAGGGTGACACAGTGGAATCAAGTCCCAAGTCTTCTTCGCCGCTTGAATGCCAGCAATACGTGCCGTTGCGAAAACATCACCTTTATGGTGGCTGCCAGAAACAATCAGTTCTAGCGTTTCTGCTGACATTTGAACGAAAGCCTCAGCTCTCGCTTCGCGTACTGTCTCTGCTTTAGCCGATACATCGACCATGTTTGCTTCGCCAGACGCGTTAATGTGAGTAAATTGGCTCATGCTCAAACCACCTTATACAGAAAGATGTGGCATGAAGTTACAAGGACGGTGGCTAGCATCCATCTGTTGCTTGATGATCTTAGTCCAACCTGTACGGCAAGCACCTGTAGAACCAGGCATCGCAAAGATAACCGTGTGATTAGCAAAACCCGCGATCGCACGAGATTGAATCGTCGATGTGCCGATCTCTTCGTAAGACACTTGGCGGAATAGCTCACCAAAGCCTTCTACTTCTTTGTCGAACAGTGGCTTAAGCGCTTCCGGTGTACTGTCACGAGATGTAAAACCCGTACCGCCCGTGATCATGATAGCTTGAACGCTTTCATCCGCGATCCACTTAGAGACGATCGCACGGATCTTGTACATGTCATCGATAACAATTTGCTTATCAACCACGTTGTGGCCTGCTTCTTTAGCATGCTCAGCTAGGTAACCACCTGACGTGTCATTTTCTTCTGTACGAGTATCTGAAACGGTTAGTACTGCGATGTTTGCTGCTTGGAATTTGCTTTCTGCGTGACCCATTTGTTCACCTATATAAATTTTTCAATGATTAGACTGATTCGCCCAGCTTAAAAAAGCTGAGCGATAAAATGCTTTAGAGTATGTATAGCGGGTTAACCGCCGATTGACGCCAAGTTTGGAGTCATGCCGCTGTTGCCATCATGCAAGAAGTGGCTAACGGACTTGGTTTGAAGCTGGGCCTGAATTCGATCAATGAGCTCTTGCTCTTGTTGATCTTCTTGAATCAGATCTCGCAGTTCAACACCGTGGTCGCCAAACAGACACAGGTGAAGTTTACCGGTCGCAGAAACACGCAGTCGGTTACAACTCTCACAGAAGTCTTTCTCGTAAGGCATGATCAAACCAATTTCACCCTTGTAGTCTGGGTGGACAAACACTTGTGCTGGGCCATCATTAACAGCTTTGACTTTTAACAGCCAACCGTTAGCAATAAGCTGATTGCGAATCGCAACGCCAGATACATGATGTTTATCGAACAACTCGTCCATCTCGCCGGTTTTCATCAGCTCGATAAAACGTAATTGAATAGGTTTGTCTTTGATCCAATTAAGGAAGGCTGGTAATTCCTGACTGTTGAGGTCTTTCATCAATACAACGTTGACTTTGACTTGTTCATAGCCAACCTCAAACGCTTTATCAATGCCTCGCATAACCTCAGTAAACTTATTCTCACCAGTGATCTGATGGAACATGCGTGAATCTAAGCTATCCACGCTGACGTTTATATGGGTTAAACCAGCATCACGCCATTGCCCTACTTGTTTCTCCATGCGGTAGCCATTGGTTGTCGTGGCTATTTTTTCGATGCCTGGAGTAGAAGCAACGGTATGTATGATTTCAGGAAAGTCTTTACGCAGACTCGGCTCTCCGCCTGTAATGCGGATCTTTGAGGTACCACAATCTACAAACGCTCTTACAACGCGTTTGATCTCGGGAACACTTAAAAAAGACGAGTTTTTTTGCCCTGACGGTTTATAACCATCTGGCAAGCAGTAAGTACATTTAAAGTTACAGACGTCTGTAACCGACAAGCGCAAATAATAAAATTTGCGATGGAATCTATCTTCGAATTGTTGCGCCACGGAACACCTTTCCAAACACGGGAGGCATAATCATTTCCAATTAAGCCCTTGTGACAACATGTCACTGGCTCTTGATGCGTATCGGTACAGCAAATTCCACTGTGCGACTTAGCATGCGAGAGCTCGGAGTTATGGCAACTGCACGTTATATTCACACGCGCAGTAGCTGAGTAATAAAATACTTAATATTTGTACGTGAATCTAGCTCTGATGACAAAAAACGGGTCACATCGGCAAAAAAAACGTATCAAACCCTCAAAATAACTCTTGTTGAGTATCTGACGAGAAGCATTTAACCTAAATTATAGTTGGTAATAATCTAACAAGAACAAAAAATGAATATTTACTCTTCAAAGAAAGTCGTAGCAATCGGTGGAGGCCATGGCTTAGGTCGTATGCTTGCTGCATTAAAAGACTTTGGTAGCAATGCGACTGGCATTGTTGCAACAACAGATAACGGTGGTTCAACCGGACGAATTCGAGACTGCCAAGGTGGTATCGCTTGGGGAGATACTCGAAACTGTATCAATCAATTGATCACCGAACCTTCCATCAGTTCGATGATGTTTGAGTACCGTTTTCGCGGTCAAGGTGAGCTGGACGGCCACAACCTCGGCAATCTGATGCTTACCGCCTTAGATAACTTATCCGTTCGTCCGTTGGAAGCCATCAACCTGATCAGAAACATGTTGAAGGTCGATGTGAATATCGTGCCGATGACCGAGCATCCTTCCGATCTCACCGCGTTATCAATGGATGGTCGTTGGGTTACGGGTGAAACCAACGTTGACGACATGACAGAAAAACTGCGCATGATGGACTTGTCTCCAGAAGTGCCCGCAACCAAAGAAGCCGTTGCAGCCGTCGAACAAGCCGACTGTATCGTTCTTGGCCCTGGCAGCTTCCTGACCAGTGTTATGCCCCCTCTTCTCCTTCCAGAGATTGGGAAAGCCATCGCTGAGAACACCAAGGCTAAGGTTATCTTCATTGAAAACCTTTCGCCAGAACATGGCCCTGCAGGAAAAATGACGCTTCAAGAACAGCTTGAATGGTGTGAGCGTACCTGCAAAGCAAGGAAAATTGATGTCGTGCTGGGCAATGCGCCGCACCCTGAACTTGAAGGACTTTGGAACTGCGTGACCACCGACCTTGCCTCTCCTAACCGAGATTGGCGACATGACCGTTTAAAACTTCAACAGGCGATTCGGGCTCAACTCGCTTAATACTTATAGCTTGTAGCTTGTAGCTTGTAGCTTAGGCTAAACGACTGAGACCAGTAAAAACAAAAAAAGGAGCATCATGCTCCTTTTTTAATATCTACTTATGCCACCATCAACCGTTTTAGAGATCAGTCATCAACTGCTGATATTCCGTGTACGTTGATAACAGAAGTTCTTGCATATCTTGAAAATCAACGTCTGTCACGGGTAACGCTTGTTTCACTTTTGCATCCACACTAATCGCAAAACTACACAAAGAATCGGCACCAAAGCTCGCGGCGCTGCTCTTTAAGGCATGGCTAATGTCAGCCAGATACTTCGATGTATCCGTGTCTTTATTGAGATCTAGGTGCTCATAGTATCCTTTCAATTCACCTAAAAATATTTCCAGTAGCACTGGAACATTCTCTTGCCCAATTTCGCCGGCAAGCTCATCAACTTTTTGCTGATTTAATACTTTCATCATCGTTCTTTCTTATTGTTTGGTGATTACTGCTTCGCATTCCACGTTTGCAATTTACGGTAAATCGTCGATGGGCTGACATCCAAGAAACCTGCCGCGCGTGGGATGTTGCCATCACACGCTTTTATGGCCTGTTCGATTGCCGTTTTCTCAGTGATCCACAATGGGAAAATATCTTTTACCGTGATGTCTTCATTCTGCTTCTCTTTCAGTCGCAGACTGTTTTCAATCGGTTGATTCAATGGCGGCGGAAGCATGTTCAGAGTAATCTCTTTACCATTATTCAATACCACCACATTTCGTAATACGTTTTGTAGCTGACGAACGTTACCCGGCCACTCGTATTGATTAAAGCGATCCAGCACTTCCTGAGCAAAACGCACAAAGGCCTTACCTTCCTCAACAGACATATAGCCCAGCAGCGAGTACGCAATTTCAATAACATCTTCCCCACGCTCACGCAGTGGCGGCAAGTGCAAAGGAATCACGTATAAACGATAGTATAAATCTTCTCTAAAGCGACCTTCTTGTACTTCTTTCCAAGGGTCACGGTTGGTTGCACAAACAAAGCGCACATCAACACTCTTCATTTTTGAAGAACCCACTTTTTGGAAAGTACCGGTTTGAATGAAGCGCAGAAGCTTAGTTTGCAACTCAAGATCCATTTCGCACAACTCATCGAGGAACAGGGTTCCACCATCTGCGAGCTCAGCTGCACCTTGACGATCCGTTGCCGCGCCAGTAAAGGCTCCCTTAACATGACCAAACAATTCACTTTCAATCAAATCTTTAGGAATAGCGGCACAGTTAATCGCGATGAAAGGCTTATCGCCACGCTTACTCGCAGCGTGAATCGCTTCTGCACACACCTCTTTACCGGTACCACTTTCACCCGTGATGAAGATACTCGCCTTACTTGATGCTGCAGAATCAATCGTTCGGTAGACCTGCTGCATGGTTTGGCTGCTACCAATGAAGCCTTGATAGTTTTGATTGCCGGGATGTTCAGCGCTGTTTTTGAGTTTTGTCGCTTTGCGGATCGCGTTGTTCACCGTAATACGAAGTCGGTCGGCTTCACACGGTTTGATAAGGAAATCTTGAGAACCATGACGCATCGCTTCAACGGCTGTATCAATCGAGCCGTGAGCCCTCATAAAGATGACAGGAACTTCTGGATATTTTTGTTTTACAGCAAATAGCACGTCCATACCCGTCATATCAGGTAGACGTAGATCTAATAAAATAAGGTCAGGGGTTCGGTGATTCAAACTCTCAATTGCATCGCGGCCTGTACCGACAATGTTGATATCAATTTCGAGCGGTGTAAGATACGAGCGATATAGAGCCGCTACCGAAGCGGTATCCTCTACCATCAACAAATACTTCGATTTGTTATCTAGTGTTTTTGATTGCATATCCTAGCCATTATAATTTGCATTTATTATTATAATCGCATTCCGCTTTGCATTATGCAAATTAACCACAGTATTTGTGGAACATTTCTTTCTCTGTTTTAAACAATCAATGTGTTATCTATGTGGCACGAACGATGCAGTTATTTAACTGACCTTCGGGTCACCTAGCCAACTGACGTTGTTAGTGGACTTCGTGTTCACAAACGTAAGCCAGTAGAACATTTCCTACTGGCTGTTTTTTTGTCTGAAATACTCGCACTCTTGTCTTTTCAGATATGAACTTTTGAGTAAGAAGTGCGATTAGCTGAAGGGCTCTTCT
>NZ_MCZK01000147.1 GCF_002875945.1 Vibrio lentus | reverse complement strand
ATCTAAGCGGAGAAGAGCCGCCCCGCGAATTCGAATACCAGCATACGTCTCAAAGCTTGCGCCTTTCGTACCATCATAGTTTTGTTGTGCTTCAATCAAGCCAATCATGCCAGCTTGAATTAAGTCATCAACCAATACATTAGGCGGCAATCGCCCCAACAAGTGATGAGCGATACGTTTAACCAACACAGAGTACTTCTCAAAAAAAGCCTGCTGGCTATTGAGATTTGCATGCTGATCGTAGGTAAGCGCTTTATTCACCAAATGGTTCCTCTACAAATTCAGTACGGTTCAGCAGCCTTTCAACAAAAAATTCCAAATGCCCGCTTGGCGTTTTTGGTATTGGCCACGTCAATGCTTTATTTGCTAATGAACTGATTGCCAACGCCGCAGGAGAGCGAGGGAACGCATCTACTACGATTTTCTGTCTCTTGACTGATTGACGTACTTTATCATCTAAAGGAATACATGCTACGAGTTCGAGGCTCACATTCAAGAAACGCTCTGTGACCAAAGTCAACTTTGCAAATAATTCTCGGCCTTCGCGATAGCTTCTGACCATATTTGCAACGATTTTGAATCGCTGAACTTGGTGTTCTCTGCTCAACAGCTTAATCAAGGCATAAGCATCAGTGATCGAAGTTGGTTCATCACAGACCACAACCACGACATCTTGCGCCGCTCTTGAAAAGCTAATCACCATGTCTGAAATGCCTGCTGCCGTATCGACTAGCAAGATGTCCATCTCGTCTTCAAGAGAACCGAACGCTCGAATCAAACCAGCATGTTGAGCATGTGAAAGTTCAGTCATGCTTTGTGTACCCGATGTCGCTGGAATTATCTTAATTCCATGCGGCCCTTCGACAATCGCATCCTTAAGTTCACACTCACCCGCCAAAACGTGCCCTAGGTTTCGCTTAGAACGAATACCCAGCATGATGTCGACGTTAGCCAATCCTAAATCGGCATCCAGTACCATGACTTTTTTGCCTTGGCGAGCCATGCAAATAGCCATACCTAACGTCACATTAGATTTACCTACCCCACCCTTACCGCCAGTTACAGCGATAACTTTCGTGATTGAAGGCTTCGTTAAGCGACGGAGGCCGCTAGCTTGATCATGTATCATATTTTCATTCATATTTATCCGCCGCCTAGAGTCCTTCAGAATCGCTATTCCAGTAATGAGGTTCATTCTCTGTAGATTTCTCTAATAACTCATTCGCCTTAGCAATCATGTACTTTGGCTGAGCTATAACGATATCCTCAGGAACTCGTTGACCATTTGCTATGTAAGCAACTGGTAATGCATTTTGTATTACCACACTGATGAACTCACCCAAACTGAGCGATTCATCCAGCTTAGTCAGGATACATCCTGACAACGGGATTCTTCTAAAGTGTTCAATGGTTTCTTGCAGCACTTTACGTTGCGCGGTTGCCGGCAACACAAGGTAGCTATTGATAACGGAACCACTCTCTTGCATCAATGTGTCTAACTGCTCAGATAGACGAACATCTCGCTGTCCCATACCTGCAGTATCAACCAGAATCAGGCGACGATTACGTAATTGATATATTACATCGGCCAGTTCACTAGAATCTTTAGCAACTCTTACAGGACAACCCATAATTCGACCATAAATCGATAACTGCTCATGTGCACCTATACGATATGTGTCTGTTGTCACTAGTGCGACGTTATCTGCGCCGTACTCCATTGCTGCGCGGGCTGCGAGCTTAGCAACGGTTGTTGTTTTACCTACGCCAGTCGGGCCAAGTAAGGCCACAATACCGCCGCGTTTTAAAATATCTTTTTGTGTCACTGAGATTTGATCAGCGACCAGAGCAAGCAAGGCTTTCCATGCTCGCGCTGGTTTTGTGTCTTCTGGAATGTAGCAGGCCATTTGATCGGCGAGCTCTGCCGAAACACCCATACGTTCTAGGCGCTTGATAAGCATCGCTCTCAAAGGTTCGCGACGTTCGACTTCTTGCCACATCAGTCCAGAGACTTGATGCTCTAACAGACGGCGAATCGAGGTCATCTCTTCGCGCATCGTTTCCATTTCGGTGTCTGAACTTTTCGACTGACCAGGATCACGGCCGCGATCGTAGCGAGTAGGATCTAAGCGAGGTGCCGGACGCTCAACTCTGCGATCTTCAGCAATCAATTTGGATAAGCCAGACTCACGAGCAAAAGCCGAATCTACGTTGCCACCGCTGCGAGATTGTTGATTACCGAGAGATTGGTGATTTCCTAGAGACTGACTGCTGCCGCGAGACTGATGGTTACCTAGAGACGATTGATTACCACCAGACTGGCGGTTAAGCAACGCGGATAACGAGTCTTCATTTTCAGCTCGGTGCTGCTGTTCGTCGTCTGCGCCATGGCTATATTGCTTGAGCATATTAGCGAAGCGCTTGGTCATTGAACGTCCGCCTTCAGCATTCGACTGCAGGCTGACTTTGTCATCATCTAACTGACGACGCCCAGACGGCGCGGCTGGCGCTGTCATTTGGGTATATTGACTTTGCGTAGGCTGCTGAGGCTTATTGAGTTTTGGGCTGGCTGTCGATGGGCTAGATTCGCCATCAATAGCGGCCACAATTTCAACGCCACCTGCGACCTTTTTGTTAGACATGATCACCGCTTCTGAGCCAAGTTCTTCTTTAACTTGGAGCAGCGCGGTTCGCATATCTTTTGCAAAAAATCGTTTAATTTTCAATTCGATCGTCCGTTCTAATTAGGCGGCTTAATTACCAACAGCTTGTACAATGCGTATCTGCTTTTCGTCCGGTATCTCTTGGTAAGATAAAACTCTTAAGCTTGGGATCGTGTTTTTCACGAACTTCGCGAGAGTGGAACGTAACACGCCAGAAGTCAGTAACACGGCTGGCTCACCTTTCAGCTCTTGCTCTTGTGTTGCATGGCTGAGGGATGTCTGTAAACGTTCGGCTAAACCAGGTTCAATACCAGCAGATTCTCCGCCGGATGCCTGCATGGTTTGATGCAAGATTTGTTCCAGCTCAGGAATCAAGGTAATTACTGGTAATTCAGGTTCTATACCATTGATTTCTTGAACAATTAATCGTTTCAAAGCGATACGAACCGCTGCAGTAAGTATGTCAGGTTCTTGACTCTTACTTGAATACTCCGACAAAGTTTGGACTATAGTGCGGATATCTCGAATTGGAATGGCTTCATTCAGTAGGTTTTGCAGTACTTTCACGACCACACCAAGCTGCAGCTGATCCGGTACAAAGCCTTCGACCAACTTAGGTGTCGAGCGGCTTAGCATCTCGAGTAAGTTTTGTACTTCTTCATGACCAATAAGCTGTGATGCATTATTGGTTAATAGTTGGCTGAGGTGCGTTGCCAGTACAGTCGATGAATCCACAACCGTATAACCTAACGCTTGGGCGTGTTCACGCTGCTCTTCTCGAATCCATACCGCTTCAAGGCCAAAGGCAGGATCAATCGTCGGTTCACCATCGATCATTCCATAGACTTGACCCGGGTTAATCGCCAGTTCCATATCAGGCTTTATCTCAGCCTCGCCCACGGCAACACCCATCAGAGTGATTCGATAGCTATTGGGGGTGAGTTCTAGGTTATCTCGAATATGTACCGCCGGGATCAGGAAACCGAAATCTTGAGACAGCTTCTTACGAACCCCTTTAACACGCTCTAGCAGTTCGCCACCCTGGTCTCTATCCACCAGCGGGATCAAACGATAACCGACTTCCAAACCAATAATATCGACAGGTTGAACGTCATCCCAAGAGAGCTCCTTCTGAGAGCCCGTTTCTCCATTCGTTTCAACGGTCGCGGGAAGGTTGGGTTGTTCGGCCTTCTTCTTGTTCTTTTTATCGATGTAATACGCACCCGCACCTGCAACGATGGCAAGACTCAAGAATGAGAAATGCGGCATGCCAGGAACAATACCCATAATGCCCAGGATAGCGGCAGTGATCATTAAGGCTTTAGGGTTGTCGAACATTTGGAAGACAAGTTGCTCGCCCATGTCTTCATCGGTGTTTTGACGCGTTACCATCATCGCAGCTGCGATCGACAGTAGTAGAGACGGAATTTGTGCAACCAAACCATCACCGATAGTCAGTAGCGTATAGATTTCGATTGCTTCGCCAAAACCAAGATCGAACTGAGCCATACCGATACTCAAGCCACCAATGATGTTGATGAACAGGATCAAGATACCGGCTATTGCATCGCCTTTAACAAACTTAGACGCACCATCCATCGAACCGTAGAAATCTGCTTCTTTGGTGACTTCAAAACGTCTGGTACGAGCCTGATCTTGATCGATCAAACCCGCATTCAAATCGGCATCGATTGCCATCTGTTTACCGGGTAAGGCATCCAACGTGAAACGTGCACTTACTTCCGAGATACGACCTGCACCTTTGGTTACAACCATGAAGTTGATGATCATCAGAATCAAAAACACCACTAAACCAACCGCATAGTTACCACCGATAACCACGTTACCGAAAGCTTCAATCACGTTACCGGCAGCATCGCCCCCTTCGTGACCGTGGAGCAGTACCACACGTGTCGAAGCAACGTTCAAGGCCAGTCGAAGTAGCGTTGCAATCAGAAGTACCGTTGGGAATGCAGCGAAGTCCAAAGGCCTGCGGGTATAAACCGAAACCAATAGCACAACCATAGACAATGCAATGTTGAAGGTGAAGAACATATCCAGCAAGAACGCAGGAATGGGCAACACCACCATAGCGAGCGTGGCAAGTACCATAACAGGCGCGCCAATCGCAGGCATGGCACGGTTAGGAATTTTAGGTAGCTTGTCCGCAAAAGGGAGGGTAAATTTCATAAATCTGGGTAGTATCGCTATGTTGTAGCTCTTCCACTAAGCGAATCAAGGCTCAGGTCTAAGCTGTATTGCCAAAATTTATAGCAATAAGGTTTATGATGATCAGGTTTATCATGATCGGACTTATAATGTTTGACATTGATATAGCAAGCACTGTACCAATATTTCAACGTCAATTTATCGTCACAGCTTACAAATAAAGACGCTCAGATACACAACCATTATCCAGTTTCATTGGGCTGAGCTCAAGCAATTGATCTAATGACGTAAATCAGGTGGGATCGGCATATTAGAATCTTGCAATTTCGGCCTCTCCCCTCCTCTTTTTCTGTACTGTTTCAGCTGGAACACATATGCAAGCACTTGAGCAACCGCCGTAAACAGGCCGTCAGGAATTTGTTGTTCTAGCTCAGTAGTGTGATAAAGCGCCCGAGCTAATGGAGGGGCAGGAATAATATAGATGTCGTTCGCACGTGCAATTTCACGGATCTTCATCGCCATATGATCGACACCTTTGGCAACAACTATCGGTGCTTTATCTTGATTCTGTTTATAGCGTAGAGCGACCGAAAAGTGTTCCGGGTTGGTGACGATCACATCTGCCTGAGGAACATCAGCCATCATACGTCGCTGAGCTGCTTCTCTCTGTAACATACGAATACGCCCTTTCACTTCAGGCTTACCTTCAGTGTCTTTGAACTCATCTTTAACTTCTTGCTTGGTCATCTTAAGTTGATCGGCGTGTTGCCAAATCTGGAATGGGATATCAATCGCCACCACAATCAACAGAGAACAACTGATAAGCAGAATAAAGTTAAGCAAGATGTCCAAGGCGTGGAAGATATTCTGCGGATACACATCCATGCTCAATTGCATTAAGTCATGTTGAGAGGCTTGGATAAGATAGATAGCCATGCCCGATACCAGAGCGACCTTCAAAATAGATTTCAGCAGCTCAACCCAACTTTGTAGGCCAAACATACGCTTAATACCGCTCAATGGATTGAGCTTAGACGCCTTAGGCATAGCGGCTTGCATCGAGAAGTTAACACCACCGACACCCGCTGCACCAATCACAGCCGCCACGAACAAAGTGATGAGAATCAAAAACAGTGGAAACAGCAGATTGACCAAGGCACCACCCGCGATTTCCAGCAGCTTATTGGTATCAAAGATTTCGTCACGACTGAGCGAAAACAGGCGTTGCATGGCCTCGAACAGAGCTTTCGCCATCGATTCGCCAAACCACATTAAAGAAATCGCACCGACTATCAGTACCGACGCTGACGCTAACTCTTTTGACCTTGCAACCTGCCCTTTTTCTTTGGCCTGTTGCAAGCGTTTGGGCGTGGCGTCTTCTGTGCGTTCTTGACCGTCTGACTCTGCCATTTCAGTCTCCTAGCAATCCAATCTGATGAGACGACATATCTGTTGTTCGCCGAGCACCCAGAATAGTTCATAGTGGCTGAATAGGCCGCCAAGGATGTACCAACAAAGTAACAGACCCACGAGTAGCGCAAACGCAAAACCCAAAGAGAATATATTTAACTGAGGTGCAGCACGTGTCATTACACCAAAAGAGAGGTTAATCGTAAGCAGCGCAATAATGCCAGATAAAGACATCGCCAGCGCTGTTTTGAACATGATGCCCAACCACAAGGCTAACTCTCTGAAATCCACAGCGGTTAAAGAACCACTGCCAATAGGTAATGTGGTAAAGCTAAACACCACCAGCTGCAGCATTTTTAAGTGGCCGTCTGTCGCCAGAAAGAACATGGTCGCAAGCAACATAAACAGCTGACCTAGTACTGGCGTATTCTGACCGTTTGCTGGGTCAACCATTGAGGCGAAGCCCAAGCTCGATTGCATACCTAGAATCTGACCGAGCATAACAAAGGTTTGAATCAAAAACTGAGTGACAAACCCCATCGCAACACCAATCACAATCTGTTCAAAAACCGTGAGGAAGCCTTGAAATGAAAGTAGCTCAATGTCTTTAGGGACAGCAGGAATAGCTGGCATAACGGCAAGTGTAATCGCTAAGCCTAGATACAGACGAATACGTGGCGACACAAAGCGCGCCCCGGTTACCGTCATCACCATCAGCATGGCTGAGATGCGAGTGTATGGCCAAAAGTAATTGGCTAACCACTCGAGTACTAGGCTTGTTGGGTATTCCATTGCGGTTTAATACAACACTTGTGGTAAGCGTTCAATGAGTTCAAAAAAGAACTCCATCATCATCTGCGTCATCCAGTGAGCAAACAACATTAACGCCAACAAAGTTACGATCAAACGAGGCAAGAAGCTGAGGGTTTGTTCATTGATTGAGGTTGCAGCTTGGAATACCGCCACGACCAAACCAATCAGCAGGCTAGGAATGATAATGGCGCACACCATTATCAGTACCATCCAAAGTGCATCTCGGAACAATTCTACGAATATTTCAGGATTCATTATTCCCCCAGCTACAAGGCAAAACTGCCGGCGAGTGTGGAGAGTATCAAGTTCCAACCATCAACCAGAACAAACAGCATCAATTTAAATGGCAAGGATACAATCATCGGTGACAGCATCATCATACCCATGGCCATCAGCACCGAGGCAACGACTAAATCAATAATTAGGAACGGCAAGAACAACATGAAGCCGATTTGGAATGCCGTTTTTAACTCTGACGTGATAAACGCAGGGATCAGAACTGCCATTGAAACATCTTCAGGGTTAGTCACTTCCGCGCCCGAGATCTCAACAAAGGTTTCCAGATCTTTGATTCGAGTCTGTTTGAGCATGAAGGATTTAATCGGACCTTGGGCGACATCAAATGCCTGTCGTGCCGATATCTGCTCATTCAAATAAGGTTGAACCGCTTGCTCATTGACCTGATTGATCACCGGAGACATGATGAAGAAAGTCAAAAATATCGCGATACCAATGATGACTTGGTTTGAAGGTGTTTGTTGCAAACCCATCGCCTGACGCAAGATAGACATCACCACCACAATACGAGTGAACGATGTCATCAAAATCACCATCGCTGGCAAGAAGCCAAGCATGGTCATTAAGGCTAAGATTTGTAAATTAATCGAGTAGTCTTCGCCACCGTTAGCATTGGTGGTCATGGTAAAGGCAGGAATACCGCCACCATTGCCCGTTAGACTGCCAGTGGTCATGGTTTGCGATTTGGCTTGGTCTTGCTCCATCGTACTGATGGTGACCGACTCTGAACCAGCCGTATTGGCAGGAATTACGGTGCCATCTTCAGCTTGTGCAAATACCGACACGCTGAAGACTAGAGAGCAGAGGAGAATGAGCGGAACCAACCACACTTTCACCATTCGGAAAACTCCGCTTTGGTAAAAGTAAGATGAGTTCAAAAGTCCGTTACTTGTTTGCATCTTTTTTTATTAGCTGGGAAAGCTGACTTGAGAATGTGCTTTTTTCCAGCATCTCCTGAGTAAGAGGTTTATCAAGCTTAGAGATCAGCTGAATCGATTGGGTAGTGATACCCACTAGATACTGATCCTCACCCGCTTGAACGATAGCAATACGTTCTTTTGTCCCAACCGCTATCTGTCTCACAATGGACAAGCCTTGTTGGTTGGACATTGTTGGCACTTGCATTCTCTTAAGCAGCCAAGCGATAAACAAGATGAAGGCTATAACGAAAATTAGCGACCCAAAGGTGGTCGCTAAATCAAGAGAAGGCGGCGTTGCAGCAAAGGCAAAGGAAGGCATAGAAAATAGGCTGATGCCTAGTATTCCACGAGAACCAGTTATTCCTCGATACATGCCGGTCACTCGTTGAGAAAAAGCTTTCAGCCGTTGAGAAGAAAAGCTCATTAACGTAGCTTCTTGATACGTTCTGTTTGGCTAATCACGTCAGTCAAACGAATACCAAACTTGTCATTCACGACAACCACTTCGCCGTGCGCGATCAAAGTGCCGTTAACCATTACATCCAATGATTCACCAGCAATTCTGTCTAGCTCAACAACCGAACCTTGGTTCAATTGAAGTAAGTTACGAATACTGATCTGAGAGCGACCCACTTCCATTGAAATGGTCACTGGGATATCCATGATGGTATCCAGTTTACGACGCTCATCTTCAGAAATCGGCGACGACGAATCCGTTAGCTCATCCAGTGGCGCCGCGAGAACATCATCAACATCAATTGACGGTGCTGAAGGGTCTTCACCAAGTGCTGCAGCCCATTCGTCTGCTAGCTTTTGATCTTCACTAGGTTCCATTACCAATTCCTATACATTTATATTTTGCTAATCGTTATCATCGCTGTTTTCTAGTTCAGACATCAAGTCTTTACCTAGGAAAGCGAGATCGGTTTTAACCACGTGCGGTCTTTGAATTTTTTCAGAAATCTGTACGGCCAGCTTTTCACCTGAGCGACCCATTTTCACACGATAGGTTGGTAGTTCTTCAACAAACATCGTCGCATGTTCTGGCATATTCATCGGGATAACATCCCCAGGACGAAGTTCCATCAAATCACGCAGCGAGATATCTTGCTCGAGCAAATTGACCCGGAAGTTGACTGGCACATCCATGATTTCATCACGCAGTGCTGAACTCCAACGAACGTCGGTCTCCATCTTGTCTGATTGCACACCCGCATCAAGCAATTCACGAATCGGCTCTACCATTGAGTAAGGCATAACCACGTGGAAATCACCGCCGCCGCCATCAACCTCAATATGGAACGAACTCACAACAATCACTTCTGTTGGGCTGACGATGTTCGCCATGCTTGGGTTCACTTCTGAATCCAAGTATTCAAACTCAACGCCCATCACGGGAGACCAAGCTTCTTTGTAGTCTTCGAATACAATTTTAAGCAGTAGCTGAATAATTCGTCTTTCCGTTGGCGTAAATTCACGACCTTCAATCTTGGCGTGAAAACGTCCATCGCCACCAAAGAAGTTCTCTACCAAGATGAAAACAAGACGAGCTTCCATGGTGATCAGCGCCGTGCCTTTTAGCGGACGGAAACGCACCATGTTTAAACTGGTTGGTACATACAATGTGTTTTGGTACTCACCAAATTTCATCATTTGTACGCCGTTGATCGACACTTCAGCCGTTTTTCGCAACATATTAAACAAACTGATCCGCATATGACGCGCGAAACGCTCATTGATAAGTTCAAGGGTCGGCATTCGACCACGAACGATTCGGTCTTGAGATGAGAAGTCGAAATTAACCGCATTCTCGTTTTCGGACTCTAAGACATCTTCAACTTCTTCAACATCGTCGACACCATGTAATAGCGCATCAATTTCGTCTTGGCTTAATAAATCGGTCACAAATTACCTATTGAATTACGAAGTCAGTGAATAACACTTTTTCAATAACAGGCTGACCCACTGCTTGAGCCAGACTTGCTTTAATATCTTCTGTTGCCTTGTCACGAAGTTCTACTCGCCCTATCGGAGAGCGCAATTGGTCTACCGTTGCAGAGGCAAATGTCGCCAATAACGTACTTTCAACGAGTGGAGAGTGGTATCGAGCAAGGTCTTCATTCTTGCTGCCTCGTACCATAAGCTGCGCTTTGATCTGTACCAGACGATCTTTTTTGTCACCGGTGACATTGAACAAAAAAGGTTGTGGAATATTAACATACATCACAGGTTCAACCGCGACTACAGCGGTAGCAGACTGAGATTTCGATTCAGAGGCATCGTCACTAGAGCCCATAAAAAAGAACACAGCAGCACCGATAGCAAGCAGTAAAACAACGACAGCAATTATGATTATAAGTAGCTTACTTTTCTTTTGACCTGGGGCTTGTTCTGCAAACATATTCTTCTCTAACTTCCTGTTATTTCCACGGACTAACGGATCTAAACCTGATACTAGGCATAATAACTAATTCCATCACGCTTTGATGCGACATTCAATTCAAGATTGCTGCCGTTATCAAGGTTTTCATCACCTTGCCCATCATTTGTGCGGTTAGAGCCTGATTGTTGTTCACCATTGTTATAGCTATCTTGGCTTTGCCCAGAATTCTGTTGTTGTACGGACGAATCGGCCAGTTGCATACCTTGTTGAGCAAGCATCTCTCTCAAGCGAGGCAAAGTCTGCTCTATCACATCTCTGGCTTGTTGATTGCTCACTGTAAAGTGCACGTTCGCCACATCATTATTCATGGTCATGCGAATTTTCATCTGACCCAATTCTGGCGGGTCGAGACGGATGTCCAAGTTCTTAAGGTTCTTAGACATCATCATTTGTACTTTTTCTGCCACTTGCTCGTTGGCCAGTTCTTTAGTGAGCTGCAAAGGCGCCTGTTGAGCCGCTTGAATTTCAGCTCGTGTTGGAGCCAAACCTGTCGTTGCAGTACCCTGAACACCCGCGGCAGACGCTATCTGCTGAGCCAAGGTCGAATCTTTGGAGTCTTCTTTAGCACCCGCTTTTCCAAGACCAGACAATGCGGCCGTGCCAGCGCCAGCTTTGAGCAACATATCCGTTGAACCCGCTTTCGTTGCTGCTACTGGTGCATTCATTGCCAGGCTTTGCGCCGTTAGACTCGGGTCTAAGGCTGCTTGTTGTGCAGAAGCGGCATTACCTTGCTGAGCTGCCAACTGCTGAGCTGCGGCCTGTTGAGCCGCGTGTGCATTATTGGTATGTAACATTGTTGCCTTGTCTGCCACAGCATTAGTTGCAGCTTGAGATGACATCTGTGATGTCGCTTGTTGGGCTGCCGTCGCGACAGCCGCTGTTGATGCCACTGCAGCTAACGCTTTGGCTTCAGCAGAATCCGTATTATCCCAATCAATCGCGGCTGCTTGACCTGATGTACCGTTCAAGTCCGGAGCTTGACTTAACAGAGCGTTTGCTTGCTGTTGAACATTAGTCAGTTGCTGGTTCAATACTTCGAGGTTAGACGTCGCTTTGGCCAGAGCGGTTTGCTCATCAACCGACAACTTAGCGCCGCTTTGTTGCTTTTGAAGCAGACCATCGACGATTGACTGTTCTGAGTCGATTTGCCCATTCAATTGGTTCAACGCTTTGGTATGAGCCTCAACCTGCTTTGCAAGCTCAATATCTGCTGGAGAGATGGCTTGAGCTTGAACAGCCGCAACATCACTGGCCGCATTTTTTTGGCTCAGCTCTCTGCTCATACTCGCTTCTATTTGCTCGGGGGTAACGCCTTTGTCCATCAATTGACGAATTTCATCATCTGTCAGTTGAGAAACGCCTTTACCACCGGTAAGCACTGCGATTTCAGAATCGACGTCCAAGCCACTCTCTTGTTTTGCGACATTAGCTTGTTGTACCGCTTCGCCTGTAGCAGAACCCCCTGCAGCAGAAGCACCCGCGATATGACCTTGAGCTTGGTCTACCTTAACTTGGTTTATTTCAGTTTGCTGAGGCAAGCCTTTGCCGTTCGGTGTCTGATTAAGCGTTTTATTTGCCTCATCCAACTGACCAAGTAACTTATTACCCTCACTCATCGCAGCATTCGCTTGAGATGCACCTTGAGGTTGCTCCCCTTTGGCTAGTGACTTCTCGGTGAGTGTATTGTCATCGCTTGGATTCGATGGGCTTGTGCCTTTCAATGTCGGTTCTTGTTCAGACGCTTGTTCAGCAGCCATTTTTTCAGTGACTGCTTTTTCATTAGAAAATTTTTCAGCCTCCAACTTTGCAGAAGCTTGCTTGGTTTGAGTTTCACTTACAGCGTCTGTGCTCTTAGGTTCGCTACCATCGCCTTTAGTCACCTCAGAAGACGCTTCACTTTCTGCTGAACTCGATTTAGCCGATGCACTGTCATCACTCGAAGTAGAGGCTTGCTTACCGTCAGATTTAGAGGCGCTGTCAGCATCTTTTGTTGTTGCTTTGCTGCCACTTTCTTCAAAGCCGAGCGCTTCTTTGAAAGACTCAAAGAAACCTTTTGAGTCGCCGGTTTCTTCTACCTTTGGAGAGGCAGAGCCGGTGTCCAACAATGATGACGTTTTGTTGGTCGCTGAATTTGAGGAAAGACTAACATTCATATATACAAGCTCTATCTACTAGCTTTGCTGCCACAAACTAGGCAACAAAAAGAAAGTCGGGCGTTTTTCATACCGTTGTAGGGCATAACACGCAATTTTATATAAAACGGAGCAAGAAACATGCCTATAAGTTTCGATTTTACAATCTGCCAAACAATACCTGTATCGCTTCTGGCTTAGGATCACATCTTCTTTCGGCCATACATCAGAGTCGAGAACTCATCCATTTTTTTTTGTTCTCTTTGGTCTTGCAGTTTGGCTTTCTCTTTCTGCTTTTTCTCCATCAACCACTCGTAGGATTTACGCTTTTTACGTAGTTCCATCCAATAGTCTTGGCAGTTATCGACCTGATTTTTGAAGTGGTGTTCCGCTTCTCTTTGCTTGGAAAGCGTTTCGTCAAGCTGAGTCAGGAAACGATTCAAGTGACCATATTGGCTGGCTGTAAGCCCCGCTTTACCTCGGTCGACCAATTGTTGGCAATAATCCAGTCGGTACTTTTCAATCTGCGAGACCTGATCGTAGTAACCTTGCAACTCAGAATTCGCTTTGTTTAGCGCCAATACTGCTTGGTTCTCTTGGTCTTTCGCTTGATCGAGAAGAAATTCTAACGCGTTATCCATGATTGACCTTATTCAACACAGCTTAGCCGCCTAACACATGCTTCAACATGTTTACGCACATGTCATAGGGAACCGTTTCTTTCATTTTCTGTTGTAAATACTCGTCCAATCTCGGTTTCAAGGTGAAGGCACTGTCAATCGCAGGATCAGTCCCCGGTTTATAGGCACCAATCGACACCAAGTCTTGGTTCTTACGACAGATAGACAGTACTTGGCGCACCGCTTTCGACATCAAAACATGCTCTTCAGTGGTGATTTGAGGCATAACACGACTGACCGACTTCTCTACATCAATTGCAGGGTAATGACCCGCATCGGCCATCTCGCGGGACAATACAATGTGTCCATCCAAAATCGCTCGCGACGCATCGGCAATCGGATCTTGTAAGTCATCACCTTCAGTTAGAACCGTAAAGAAAGCGGTGATCGAACCTTGTTCATCGTTGCCGTTACCCGCCCTTTCCACCAGCGCAGGAAGCTTGGCAAATACCGATGGCGGATAACCTTTAGTAGCCGGTGGCTCGCCAACCGACAGAGCAATCTCACGTTGTGCTTGAGCAAAACGGGTCAGTGAATCCATCAACAGCAGAACATCTAAGCCTTGGTCTCGGAAATACTCGGCAACAGCCAACGCAGTCTGACAGCCTTTCAAACGCATTAATGGCGATGAATCCGCAGGAGCGGCGACAACAACCGAACGTTTACGACCATCTTCGCCAAGGATCTCTTCAATAAATTCTTTTACTTCGCGTCCACGTTCACCAATCAAACCCACGACAACCACTTGCGCCGTTGTACCTCGAGTCATCATGCCAAGCGTGACCGATTTACCAACACCGGAACCCGCAAACAGGCCAATACGTTGACCTTTACCCACCGTGAGCAAACCATTGATGGCCTTCAAGCCGACATCAAGCGGCTCAGAGATAGGTTTACGAGCTAAAGGGTTGATGGGTTCTGCGTTAAATGAAGCGCGTTGCTCGGTATAGATTGGACCTAGCCCATCAAGCGGGTTACCGACACCATCGATCACACGGCCAAGCAGTTCCATCCCGACAGGAATGCCGCTTTCAGAGGTCACAGGAGTAACACGTGCACCCGGTAAGATCCCCGTGATTTGCTCACTCGGCATCAAAAATAGATTATCACCGGAGAAGCCAACCACTTCAGCTTCCATCTGACCAGACATGGTTTCAACCAAGCACAAGCTGCCGATGGGTGCTTTACAGCCAGTCGCCTCTAGCGTTAAGCCGACCACACGCACCAACTTACCTGAGGCAATCGGTCGTGATTTCAGCCCTTCGACTTTGTATTGGCTTAGGCGATTCGCGAGTTCAAGCATTACTCATGACCTTGATGACGATTGGCGCCACAGAAGTTTTGAATCACGTTTTTCACGCGATCTTCCATGCGGTAGTTAACGCTCGACTCACCAGCTTCGATTTGTACATCACCACGGTTGAGTGCAGGCTCCGAAACCAAAGTCCAATTCCGACATTCCAGCTCAGATTCGCCATGTGCAGAACGGATGATTGCGACATCTTCAGGGTTAAGTTTTAAAGTGATTGCGTGGCCAGAGATCGGCAATGACTCGACCGATTCTTTCACAGTATCTAATATGATTTGCGGGTTGGTTTGAACTTCCACATGAACAACTTCTTTAACCATGGTTAACACCATGTCGACCAATTGCTTCTCTACCTGAGCATTCATTAACTCTAATGGCTGTGCGAATTGGTTAGCAAGCCCCATGAAAACAGCGACTTGTTGTTGAATGTATTCTTGCCCAGCAGTAACACCTTCAAGCTTACCGGCTTCATTGCCTTCGGTATGACCTGCAACAAACCCTTCTTCTTTGCCTTTTTCGTAGCCCTGCTTAAATCCAGCTTCTTGCCCTTGGTGAAGGCCTTCCTGATAAGCACCCTGCTTGATCAGTTCAATCTGCTCTTCAGTCAGAACAAGCTCTTCATCTTCAATGGCTTCTTCAACTGTAGGCATCCAGCTAGGGTCGTAATTAAACGCCGTCTCTTTAGCATTTTTACTCACGTCAGAAGTGTAATCAGGGAGCCCCCATTTTTGAGGCTGGGCAACCGTATTATCTTCATCGGGACGAAGGAAGCCGCGTTTTCTATCACCTGACATATCAGTACCTATCTATGTGTGAGTCAAACTACTATTTAAATTCAGAGAGTTAGACTTAAATAATCGGGATTTCGAGATTGGATAAAGAAAAGCCCCAACACTGTGGGGCTTTGAGATTTCGTCTTAGAGGAACTCGTCGGCACCGCCAGATAGCATAATCTCGCCACTGTCTGCCATTTTCCTCGCAATACCCAAGATCTCTTTCTGAGCCGCTTCCACTTCAGAGACTTTCACTGGCGGCATCGCCTCAATATCGTCTCTCATCATATCTGCAGCACGTTTAGACATGTTCTTGAAGATCTTCTCACGTAGACCTTCGTCGGCACCCTTAAGTGCTTTCTGAAGAATATCTTGTGGAACATCACGCAACAATCGTTGAACGCCTTGGTCATCAACTTCGATAAGGTTTTCAAAGACAAACATAAGATCTTGAATCTGAGTTGCCATGTCTTCGTCTTGATCTCGGATTTGATCCATCAAGACACCTTCGACGTTGTTATCCATGTAGTTCATGATTTCAGCCGCAGCTTTCAGGCCACCAATTTTGGCTGCTTGAGCACCAGCTTGACCCGCAAACTGTTTCTCCATGATTTCGTTCAGTTCAGCAAGCGCCGAAGGTTGAACTTCTTCAAGGTTAGCAATACGCATCATTAAGTCTAGACGTACACGTTCAGGGAACTGAGACAAGATCTCGGCTGACTGATCGGCTTCTAGGTAAGACAATACAATGGTTTGAATCTGAGGGTGCTCGTTGATGATGATACTTGCCACCTGACGAGGATCCATCCACTTAAGAGAATCCAAGCCTTTCGAACCGGTACCCAGAAGGATCTGGTCAACAAGGTTATTCGCCTTATCTTCACCCAGAGCAGCCACCAATGCGTTACGCATGAAGTCTTCACTGCCCATACCGATATTGGTGTACTTCTGAATATCATCTAAGAAAGCACGGTGCACTGCGCCGACTTTCTCTTGTGACAAGTCCGTGGCACGCGCCATCGCACTACCCACACGTTGCACTTGCTTAGGCTCTAAGTGACGAATAATACCGGCCGCGTCTTCTTCATTGAGACTCAATAACAAGATCGCTGCGCGTTCATCACCCGATATAGAGTCGATGTCCACATTAGCGACATCAAGCACTTCACCGCCTTCAGCTTGTTGTGGAACAATTTCGTTAGCCATCTGCCATCCAATTCTTAACTACTTGAGCTGCTAGCTCTGGTTCATTCGCTACAAGAGCACGTACTGCTTTCAGCACATCTTCGTCTTTATGAAGGTTAGGTAAATCAATACTCGAACCGAATTCGAACAACTCACCACCTTCAATATCGCCACCAATTAGGCTGGTTTCGCCATCGGCGCCGATTGGCATGCCATCAGGGCCATACATCTGATCATCATTGTCTGCGGCTGGGTTAAGCAATTTCTTCATTGCTGGGCGAACCAGAACCAACACCACCACAATAATAACCAACGCACTTGCAAACCAACGAACCCAATCGTTGAAGTTTGGATGTTCCCAAATAGGTACATCAGCTACGATATCGGTCACTTGAGGCGCAAACTGCATACTCAATACATTAAGTAGGTCACCACGAGTCTCATCAAAACCTACGGTACCAATAAGAACCTGACGAATAGCATTAATTTCACTAACAGGGATTGGCGTGTGTACCACTTCACCTGTATCTGGATTCAATGACTGGCGATCTTTGATTGCGACAGAAACTGTTTGGCGATTCACAGTGCCGCTCTGCTTACGCTCATGGCTGATGGTGGTATCCAGCTCGAAGTTTCGAGTCGCTTCTTTGTGAACCGAGCCCTGCCCTGTCAAAGTACCGTCTTTCATCTGGGCAACATCTTGAGGGATAGAAGCATCGGCAGGTGGTTGATTGCTCAAAGCACCCGGAATACCTGCCACAGTATTGCCGTTGTTGTAATCTTCTAGCGTGTATTCACTTCGTGTTGCTGGAGTATTCGGGTCAAAACGCTTTCTTGTTTGCTCTACCGCGCTAAAGTCGAGTTGAATATCAACCTGAGCGGTGTAGTTACCAAAACCAAGAATAGGGATAAGAATAGAGTCAATTTTCTCACGCAACGCTTGCTCTTGGTTACGTTCTAATTCGTGCTCTTTACGACGAGCCGTAGACATCGGGTCTTGAGAGCCTGAACTCAGAAGTCGACCGTGTTGGTCGGTCACAGTAATACGCGAGGTCTTCATCCCCGGTACGGCACTGGCCACCATATCGACAACAGAATCCACTTCTTGTTGTTTTAGGTTGGCACCGGTTTTCACCGTTAGGAATACAGAAGCGGACGCTTCCTGATTGTGTCGAACAAACACACTTTGCTTTGGCAAGGCCAGTAAAACCTGCGCTTTACGCACTTGTTTCATCTGTTCAATGGCTTTCGCAAGCTGTCTTTCACGACTTAATTTAAGGCGTTCTTGTTCTAAGCGTTGTGATACACCAAAGCCCATGTCTTGCATGAGGATGTCATCACCTGCGTTTCTCTCTTGATTCAATCCCGCTCGTACCATATTAAGCTTCAGCGAGTTGTACTCACTAGCAGGTACTGAAATGGTGTTGCCATCAAGAGAATACTCGATCTTCTGTTGATCTAAGTAATCAAGAACTGGGATCAATTCTTCTGTTTCATAAGCCCCTAATGGACGCATTTCTGGCTCTTTTACCCAGAAAAACAGCATCACAATAAGCGCAACACAGATAGAGATCGAAAGGACTAAGACGACCTGACGAAGTAAATCAAGATCACCTACGGCCATATCGAACTTCGATGAACTGCGTTCACCTAGATCGGGATTTTGCCCTTCTCCGTCTAGCTCTGAACCGGCAATAAGTGCGTGGTCGTTGCTATCGCTTACGGCTAAATCTGTTGTTTGACTATTTTCTGCCACTATTCAACTACCTAACTTATACCGGCATATTCATAAGCTCTTTGTACGACTCGACCAATTTATTTCTAATTTGGATCGTCGCCTCAAAAGCCACACTAGATTTATTCCGAGCGATCATCACATCGGATAGAGACACACTCTGGTCGCCGCTATCAAAGCGAGCTTGAAGATCGCCAGAGGTCTTTTGTAGTGAGTTCACATTATTGATGGCTTGCGTCAACATGTTGCCAAAGTCTGCACCAACCGCTTGCCCCGTTGCAGCAGGACGCGCGCTAGCAGCTTCAACCATCATTGCCTGCATTTCGCCTTGTAAACCATCTATTCTCATCTACTACCTCAGGAGTCAAAATTATGACTATCTATTTAGCTGTATTATTGACAAAGCAATTAGCGTGCCACACATTAATTTGACTAGACATCGTACTACAACAGTCAGAAAGCTGGCACCACTAATCTAACCTCAGTTTGGGATATCTATTCCAGCATCACGCATTTTTGCCAACTTATAACGCAGCGTACGGGGACTAATCCCTAACTTTTCGGCCATATCTTTGCGTCGACCATTACAAGCAATCAGTGTTTCAAGAATAATCGCATACTCTTGATCTCGAAGTTCATTTCCAAGCCCTTCACTGCTTGCCACAACTTTACTGATAGGATTCGCTTCAGCAATAGGCTTAATTTCAGGCGCTGCAACACTGTTTCCTTCAACAATTTGTTGTAGGCCTGTAGCGTCTTGCCAATCAACACCTTCAAGTAAGATATGCTCACCAGAAATATTTTCTTGCTCACTCAGAATTAGCGCGCGCTGCACAACATTATCCAGTTCACGCACATTACCCGGCCACGGATAATTGACGAGTTTACTGATGGCTTGCTCAGACAGAGCAGGAACAGGCATTCCAAGTTTGGTGCAATGACGCTCCACCAAATGCTTCGCAAGCGGCTCAATATCGCCTTTACGTTCACACAGGGCTGGCCAAGTAATTGGGAATACATTCAGTCGGTAGTATAAATCTTCACGGAAATTCCCTTCAGAAACATACTGTTTTAGATCGCGGTTACTGGTTGCCAGAACGCGGACGTCCAGTTTGATGCTCTTGCGGCTGCCAAGACGTTCAACTTCACGCTCTTGCAACACACGCAGCAATTTCGCTTGTAGGCTAAGATCCATTTCACTGATCTCATCCAACAAAATAGTACCGCCCTGCGCTTGCTCAAATTTACCCGGGCAAGCTTGAATAGCGCCAGTAAATGCGCCTTTGTCGTAGCCAAACAGGGTCGCTTCCAACATGTTATCTGGAATCGCAGCGCAGTTAATCGCAACAAACGGACCGTCTTTGCGGCTCGAAGCGTTATGAATATAGCGAGACATAACCTCTTTACCAGAACCACTTGGCCCTAGCACTATCACGTTGGCATCGGTTTTAGCCACCTTGTCGGCCAACATCATTAGCTTGATGCTTTTCTCATCGGCAACAATGGCATCGCCATTATCATCCGATTTCACGGGAGCGTAACGGCTCACCATATTGAGCAAAACTTCAGGCGCAAATGGCTTTGCCATGTAATCAATAGCGCCTTCTTTCATGGCCGCTACCGCATCTTCAATGTTGGCGTAAGCCGTCATCAATAAAACCGGAAGGTTTGGCCAATGCTGCTTGATGTTTCTTAGCAGAGCTAAACCGCCCATACCTGCCATCTGTACATCAGAGACAACGATATCAACGGAGTTCGATTTCAATTTTACCAGAGCATCTTCCGCACAATCCGCTTCCAGCCATTCATAGCCAGCAAGCGCGAGTGTATCGACAAGGGCTTCGCGTAGACCTTCATCATCTTCGACGATTAACACTTTGCTTTGAGCCATAGAATTCTCCAGTGTAAATTCAGTTAAAATTTATTCATTTTCAGAAGAAGTGCTTCTCTCTAACGGCAAACACATTGTAAAACAGGCGCCGTCGCCTTCTTCTGATATTAATTCCAATCGGCCTTCATGCGCTCGACAGACCATTTGCACAACCGCTAGCCCCAAACCTGTACCTTGCGAACGAGTGGTAAAGAAGGGTTCCATAATTTTACCTTGAAGCTCTTTCGGTACGCCGGGGCCACTGTCTTGTACTGATATCTTAAGCTCGCCGTTTACGGGCCTAAAGAACACATCAATCTGCGATTCCTTGCCAGCAATTTGCACTGCGTTCAAAACTAGGTTGCTCAGAGCAGAAGCTATCGCATTAGCATTGCCAAACATCTGAGTCTCTTCGCCTTCCACTTCCTGGCAATAATCAATCTGGTTCGATTTTAATGCCGCTTCCACCATTGGGTGAAATTCAGTGATCAGTTCAGCGACGGTAAACGGCTTCACAACCTTGTTGTCGCCGCCTTTGGCAAACAACAGCATGTCATTCACTTGCTTCTCTAAGTCATGCAATCTATCCATAAGCTTAGATTGAAAACGTGTCTTTGTTGCCGGCGGTAAGTTTGGCGCGGCAAGGTTTGATGCATACAGCATCGCGCTAGAAAGCGGCGTGCGCACCTGATGCGCCAACGAGGCCACCATTCGACCTAACGACGACAAACGCTGAAGATCACTCACGCGAGACTGTAGAAGACGAGTTTCCGTCAGGTCGGTAATCAAGATAAGCTGACCCGTGGTAGAAGCTGAAATCGCCAAACGAACCTTACGCCCGTTCTTCAGTGAGATCTCATGTCCATCATCGTCTTTTGGGTCAAAGGCACTTTGAATGACCGAAAACCACTTCTCACCCACCAGCTCCACACCTAAAATTCGGTGCGCTTCTGGGTTCGCTTCTCTTACTTCACCATGAGTATCTAACAAGATGACACCTGCTGGCATCACATCAAGCACTTGCTTGTAGCGCTCAACCTGCTGTTCAACTGAATCTAGGTGTGACTGATTTTCTGATTCGTTAGATCCGTGCATGTCAAAAATTTGCCTCAAATACTAAAACAGCCTGACACGTAAAACACGCGTCAGGCTATTTGCTATATTTATCACATAGTTAAGCAAGCAACAACTCGACTATGTCCTCTCTATTCTCTCAATCAAAACGACGTTTTAACTCAACATCCGTCTTAATTTGATATCGCTTAACGCGAATCTGATCTCTAGCGCTGTAGATTATACTTACGCATTTTTTCAACCAGAGTTGTTCTGCGCATTCCAAGCATATCAGCAGCACGAGCAACGATTCCACCCTGAGCTTCCAAGGCTTGATTGATCATGTTCACTTCCATATCCGCGAGAAGCTCTTTCAAGTTTACCCCTTCAGGAGGCAACTCTTGAGGCGCATTGGCGTTATCAGCAAGTTCGTCTTGTTGGTCAAAACTGAAATCTTCTGAGAACAGGTCAGCTAATGCATCACGCTCTTGCTCTTCTTCTGATACAAAGCTATTAAATTCTGGTTGGAATTCAGGAATATCACTGTATCGATATTTTGTTGGCAGGTGATTAACGTCGACCAAACTGTTTGGATAGAGGATAACCATACGCTCAACTAGGTTTGCTAGCTCACGAACGTTGCCAGGCCATTCATGCTCCATTAATGAGTTAATCGCACGAGGCGTGAAACAAATAGGCATGCTGCCTTCTGCTTCCATTCTCGTCATCAACTCTTGCAGTAAAAGAGGCACATCTTCTTTACGGTCTTGTAGAGCCGGCATTTCAATCGGGAACACATTCAGTCGGTAATACAGATCTTCACGGAAAGAATCGTCGTCGATCATGTCTTCAAGATTGCGGTGTGTTGCCGCGATCACGCGAACATCAACTTGAATCGTGTTGTTACCACCTACGCGTTCAAAGCATCGCTCTTGTAATACACGCAGTAGCTTAACTTGCATTGCCATTGGCATATCGCCAATTTCATCAAGAAACAGAGTACCGCCTTCAGCCAATTCAAAGCGGCCTTTACGTGCAGTGATCGCACCGG
Organism: Vibrio lentus; assembly: GCF_002875945.1. GTDB lineage: Bacteria > Pseudomonadota > Gammaproteobacteria > Enterobacterales > Vibrionaceae > Vibrio > Vibrio apostichopi. The sequence continues at coordinate 5,937 of NZ_MCZK01000147.1, read as the reverse complement.
TAAACGCGCCTTTCTCATGACCAAACAGCTCACTTTCCAATAAGTCTGGCGGAATCGCGCCACAGTTCACAGGTACGAAAGGCCCGCTACGACGCTTAGAATGGTAGTGAATATTACGCGCTACCACTTCTTTGCCCGTGCCCGATTCACCAAGAATCAGTACGTTCGCGTCCGTTGAAGAAACTTGTTCAATTAAGTGGCGAACTTCTTGAATGCCAGCACTTTGCCCAACGAGGCTACGAAACAGTGTGTTCTTACGTGCTGAAGAGACGACTTGAACACCTTTACGACCTAAGAAGTCTTTACAGTGTCTTAATGCATCACTTAATTGAGGGTAGTTAAGGGGCAGCTCTAATTCACCAACAAAGTTGGGAAGTTCATCGACCGAATGATTATGCTTGCCAATAACAAGCAATGGGATGTGATTTGCGTGAACGAGCTTTTCATTGAGTAAAGCGTTGAAGCCTTTACCTTTAATTGAGCCAATAATGCAGCCTGACCACTGTAGTGACCACTCCACTTTACGTGCTTGTTCCGAGCTGATTACTTCGCAGCTCTCTCCTACAAACTCTAATATTGTGCTTAAATTGTGACGATCTTGAGCATTATCATCGACGACAAGCAGTTTTGCCAAACCATGCATAAGTAGGAATTATTGCCTTTATTTTGGTGCGATGCGGAAAAACGGTGAGCAACGTAATCTATAAAACAGAAGAATATATCAATGATTATGTTTTACGTGGACAAATTAAGGAAATCAGCAACGAAAAAAGCCATTAGGCTATCTAATGGCTTCTATTTTATTTGATTAAAAAAATAAGGCAACCAACCAATTAACGTAAGTGTCGTTAGTTGAAAGGATTGTTTTTCTTTAAATACCTACGTCAGCAGACGTCAAGTTGTGATATTCGTTCGGAATTTGGTCCCAAGCGCTCTTAATTTCGCGGATAATATCGATAACATCATCAATTGGCTGTGGGTCATTTTTGTGATTTGCCGCAGAAATTTGCGTGATCATGAACTCATAAAGTTGATCTAGGTTTTTCGCAATATCACCACCATCGGCCATAGAAAGGCAACTACGTAGGCTAATAATGATATCTAGAGCCTTACCAAGACGCTCACCTTTCACCGGAATGTTGCCTGCTTGCATTGCCGCTTTGCCTTGAATCAAGCGTTCAATTGCACCCGCCATCAACATTTGTACAATCTTATGGGGTGAGGCAGCTGTTAGCTGACTATCCACTGATACCTTTTTATATGCCTGTAAAGAACCGCGCATAGTAAACCTCTTCTATAAAAACTTTTTGTATTGTTGAACTGATTTAGCGCCGTGACGGTACTTGTGTAGGGTCTTACCTACTCGACTCGTCTCAGACTGCATCAATTCGACCAATTTTCTGGTTCTGGTAATGGCTTCAAACCATTCAGAACTTTGCTTAACGTCGGGGTGTGAGTCGATGAATTGAAGCACGTTTTGCAATAACTGTTCTCTGTTATCGACAAGCTGCGTTATTTCTTCAGCATTAATTTCACTAAATTCGAGCTTAGAGATAATTAATTGATCTAGTTCACAAAGCTCTTGAAGCTGGCTATTCATCGATTAGCCCAACGCATTCATCATACTGCCCAGCTGAGATTGCATTTTGCTGGTCGCATCTTGCATCGCGGTAAACTTGGAGTGCGTGCGGTTTTGTAAGCTATCCATGCGGCGATCAAGCGCGCTTTGATCATCAACCAAGCGATAATTCTGTTCGACCAAGCTCTTTTCCCGCGTACGAATAGACCCCGTAATACCGGTGATGCCTTGAATCGCATCTTCCACTTTTTTGGCGAAACCATTGTTACCACCAAAAAACTCACCCAACTTATCGAAGTTGTTGTTGAGTTGACGATCAAGCATGTCGTAGTTGATTTCTAACGAGCCTTGCCTTGTGGTCGTGATACCAAACTCAGTCAATGATTTGAGGTTATCTGGCGCGCCCTCAATGCTCGACGAGAAAACGCCTTTCAGTCTAGAGTCTGCATTACGTACCGTACTGTCACCAGAGAGTGGGCCCTTTTGGCCTGTTGTTGGATCAACACCCGCTAGGTCTTTCGACACTTGGTAGAACTGGTTATAAGAGCTCACAAAGGATTCGATATCTTGGCGTACACTATTACGGTCGTACTCAACACCGATTTCTGCCGGCGGCTTATCTTTCGGGGTTTTTCCTTTAACCGTAATATCGATACCTTCAACGGCATCTTCAATCACATTGTTGTTACTAGAAAGCTGAGCTACGCCGTCCAAAACCACCATTGAATCTTGGCCAGCTTGAACTTCCGTCATGCCGCTATAAGTATCAAACGATTGCTGTGCTTGAGCCAGATCGGCTTGTACTTTGTCGACTTTTTCCAATTGCTCACGCTCTTCTGGCGATAGCTTAGAGCGTTCGATGGTTTTAGCTTGTTCAGCGGTCAATTCGCCTTTTTCTACTTTTTCAGCCAGCTCAGTTTTTTCTTGAGCGATTTTCTCTTCGATACGCGCTTGTTCGGCTTCTAATTTCTGCTGTGCTTCTTTTGGTGTGACGTATGAGTCCGTCAAGGTACCTGATGCTGCATTTGACCAACCCGGCACATCGGGTGCTTTCTCTATCGCTTTTTCATCAAGCTCAAGTTCAGGTGAGTAATAAGAGTCTAGGAGCGTACCAGAGGCCGTCTCACTCCAACCTGGAATATTGTCTTCAGGCATGACCGACTTTGCAGCTTGGGCAGCGTCTAGGGCAGCTTGACCGTCAGCTGCGGCTTGTTCGCCGTAGCTCAGGCTTTGGGAGCCTTCGTCAGCGGCTGAAGAATCTGTTTGAGTTGCCGGAATGATGTTTCCGTTTTCATCGAGTGTTTCACTCGCATTTGGATCATCGTTAGTGATTGCGTCATCGATAAGTTCGACCGCTTGCCCTGCCGGTGTTAGCGCAAGGAGCTCTTGAGCCGCAAGGCGAGCTTTCTCTAGCGATTTAACACGCTCTTCAAGCGTTCTGTATTCGAGTTTTTTTAAGGGATTTGCAGAGTCGGACTCTACATTGATATTGATCTGTTGATCAGAACCAGACTGATTGGAAGCAACGATAAGTCGCGGGCCTTCTACATCATTAATGATGGAAGCGCGAACGCCTGGGTTTTTATCTGCGCCGTTAATTCCGCGAACAACCTCGATCAGTTTCGATCTGTCGCTAACTTGTACGCCAAAGCTCTGATCACCTAATGAAATCTGCAGCTTGCCTGGACCAAATTTCATGTCTTCTGACAATACATCAGAAGCCACTTTATGGCTTTGGGCAAGCTGCAACACATCGACGGCATATTTGCCAGCGATCGCTTCGGTAGTCGCTGTTGCAGAAACCAGACCTTCATCGGTACTTTCGACTGTTCTCACAGCGAAAGCTTTCTCCTGACGAAAGTTTGTCATCAGGTTTTTCATCGAATCGAGAGATTCTCTGAGTCTTCCATAGGCACTAATGCTGGTGTCGATTCGCGTTCGTTCATTGTCGATTCGTTGCTGTTTAGGCACACGCTCAGAATCAACAATTTTGCTGACCATGGAATTGATATCCATGCCAGACGAAATCCCCATTGGGCCAAAACTCATTAAACCACCTCAATAATACGACTTAAACCTTCACCTCAAATATTCGACTATTTGAGTTTTGGGCTGCTAGGCGTCTTAGAATTTCAAGCATTTCTTCATCAGGAATCTGACGAATAATATCGCCAGTTGTGGTCTCATAAATGGTAACCACATCTCTCCCCGATTCTTCATCGACTTTAAAGGCAACACCTTTATTTAGAGAAGAAATGAACTCGTTCACCTTCTCTACCATCTTGACTCGCTCCTCATCATTCAGCTCTTGTCTAACTTGAGCCAATTGAATTGCCGCTTCGGTAGCCTCTTCTTTCGATTTCTCTACCTTGCCATAGGATGTTGCTTCTTTCAGTCGAGAAACACTCGACGCACTACTACCTTCATCGCTTGCAAATTTAATGCCATTAGGTGAGCCATAAGGCTGGATGTTCGATGCGTTGGATGGTATTTCCATAACAGTCTCCCTCCCTCCTTTGTGAGCCATACAGTAAAACTCTACCCGAAGTAGAGTTTACCGCTACTTACCGAGGTAAGTTTAGCCCAATAAGCTTAGAGCTGCTGATGGTGATTGTTTTGCTTGAGCTAGGATAGAAGTACTCGCCTGTTGTAGGATTTGAGACTTCGTCATTGCTGTCGTTTCTTTCGCGTAATCAGTATCTTTGATACGGCTCTTAGATGCATTAACGTTTTCGTTGATGTTATCTAAGTTACTGATTGCGTGGTCAAAACGGTTTTGGAAAGCACCAAGAGAAGCACGGTTACTATCAACAGATTTTAGTGCGCCATCAATGATAGATACCGCTTCGTTTGCACCAGCAACAGAAGTTACATCGATATCGTTAACAGTCACGTCTTTAGCTGCACCAATACCCAGTTCACCAGCAAGGCTGCCGCCGAACTCAACATCACCATCAACTTTTTGGCTTGAAGCGAAAAGTTGCAGTTTGCCGCCTTCACCAACAGACGCTTTAACGTCTTGGCTTTGACCGTTGATGTAAGTTGCTAGCTCTTCCATATCGTTGCCTTCCTTCGCAGAAATAGACAACTCTTGTGCTTCACCAAACTTATCGTTGTATTTGATAGTCAGATCAGAACCTGCAGCAACACGCCATGAAGCATCTTTACCTTCAGTAACACCGTAGCTTTTGCCACCCATGTCTTGAGTGTCGGTACGCATGTTGTTCATCGTTAGCATTACTGCTTCACCAGAATCAGCACCGATTTGGAAAGATTGGCTACCGTAAGTACCGTTAAGAAGCTTGTTACCACCAAAAGAGGTCGTTTCAGCGATACGGTTAAGTTCAGTGTTTAGAGCAGAAACTTCTTCTTGGATCGCAACACGTTCAGATTTGCTGTTTGAACCATTTGAAGATTGAAGAGAAAGGTCACGCATACGTTGCAGAATGTTGGTTGACTCATTCATTGCACCTTCAGCTGTCTGTGCAATAGAGATACCGTCATTCGCGTTTTTCACAGCCATATCTAGGCCACGGCTTTGCGACGTTAAGCGGTTAGAGATTTGTAGGCCTGCAGCATCATCTTTTGCGCTATTGATTTTATAGCCAGAAGACAAACGCTCCATTGATTTTTGAGTACCTTCAGCCGCGCTATTTAGGTAGCGCTGAGCCGTCATTGCAGACACATTAGTGCTTACATTAATCGCCATAGTTGATCTCCTTTAGGCATTTTTTAATGCACTTATGTGACTCTCACCTCACACAAATACATGTCAATTTTGTTTATGCACCAGTGTCTCTCTCACCTTACATTGGTACATATCATTTCTCTCAATCCCTTTAACGGCCCCTTAAGTAGAAGCTTTAATAAAAAATGTGCTTTTTTTCGTATTCTTTTCAACAACAAAGAAAAGTGTGATCGGGCTTCAATTAATAGAGCGACATTCGCTAAAGTTCCCTGTTTGCTTAGATTAATGAGCATGGTATTGAATATAAAAGCCAAAAGAGATCCCTGATATCTCGTTCTACTCGATTCTGGGATGACGAAAGACTGCTTCGATGTAGTAAGCGAGGGAATCTCGTTTTTGCTTCTGCTTACCAACATTGCACTTTTCCAAATATACCTTCGCCAAATCGCAGGCAATAAAAAACCCAGCCGAAGCTGGGTCTGTTTAGCGCTCATCTCTCACCACGAGCTAATTTGTGGAGGCCTAACGTTAACGACGGTGATCAACATATAGTCAACGTGGCCTTTCAATCGATTAACCTAGTAGGCTAAGTGCCGAGTTCGGTGCTTGCTTCGCTTGAGCAAGAATCGAGCTTGAAGCTTGAGAAAGGATCTGAGACTTAGTCATCTGA